>JACTUB010000005.1 GCA_015660885.1 Methanoregulaceae archaeon
CTCTTTTAAAGAGAGAAATACTGGAAGCACGGAGATTCCATGCTAAGATCAAAGAACTCAAAATCAATCTTCTACGACATCTCGAAAATTATTCTCGCGGTCTTTATCCGGATCCATTACTAAGGATTTCTACTTAGCCCGGGTAACATCATTTTACATTCCTTTTTTGTTGTCCAAAATGTTGCAGGACAATTCCCACAATAAACTTTCACCCTTCGCTTAGTTAGCAATCCGTTGAATCGCTCCACATAAGGGGCACAAGGTGTCTATTACAATTTGGACAGAATCATTATTCAGTACCATATCTTCTCACCGGATGCTCTCCGTTTTTTAATATCAATTATTGTATCGATGTAAATGTTACACAAATTACAATTTCCGTTACATCGCTTAAATTCCCCAGTTAAAATACACACCCCATCTGATGTCATCATATCTAATTCATTATTTTTAGTCATAAAATCATCTTCGTCTCATTTTGAATCTCCTTTACTCAATCAGGATTGCACTAGTTATAGATCCAGTTTGATACGACAATAATTCATGGCTCCATGTGTGCCATCAATTTAATGGATGATCATATTCATCCAATTTCAGTCACCGTTGTATCTGGTTTCTCTTCTCTCTTTTTGCCGAGGAGCTCTATAATGATCCCATAGAGTTCTGATCCTGTCTGGGTGTCCCTGTTTGGTTGTTGGAAACTCTCCTTACCATCGCCACACATATTTTTCACCTTATTCCTGTCAGAGATTATCTTTAATTATATATAGAAAAATAGGACGTTTATATATATATTCTTTTCAGGCTATATATTATTACAAGACCAACTTCATTTACTTAAGAGCATCATCCCTCCAATCAGGATTAGAATGCCGGCAAAAACGATCTGTAAATTCCGGCCTGAACATCCATGTGCACACCGCACACCGAAACGTGCCATAGGAATAGTGGTGATACAAAGGATTACGAATGTTGCAAGATTCACGTAGCCGATCGAATATGGTGGCAAAGTCTCGATACCGAGCCCGTTGATGATGTATGCAGTAACGGCACCTGTCGACGAGAAAATTAGGCAAGCGGACGAGGTGCCGACCGCAGAGTGTATGGGATAGCCTAAAAGGATTACAAGAATTGGTACCAGAAGAATACCCCCGCCGATTCCGGCAAGGCCGGAAACGATCCCAACGAAAAACCCGACGATGATATAGTCCCTGTTTGATCCGTGGGGTTCGCAGACTTGGCAGCCCTGCAAATGCCAGACCATACGGAAGGCAATAAGAATAATCAAGGATGCGAAGAAAGTCCGAAGGATGATGCCCGGAAGATGAGCGGCGAGCGTTCCCCCGGCAAGGCCGCCAAGGATTGCAGCACAACCTAATGGGACTGCTGCTTGCCAGTTCACCGCCCCGTGACGGTGGTGTGCTAAAGTCCCGCTGATCATTGTTGGGATCATCACAGCAAGGGAAGTTCCGAAGGCAAGCCTGGTGGCAAGAGTGCCGTCCATACCATTATTGATATAAAGCCAGAACTGGACCGGCGTCATCAGGAATCCACCCCCGACACCAAAGAGCCCGGAGGCAGTCCCGGTCAGGATTCCAGTGAAAAAAAAGATTGCATACTGCAGAATCGGATCCATTCCATACTCCAAAAAAAATCTGCTGTAAAGTTATTATGATTTCAATATCAATAGTCTAACGTAGAACCAATGCCGGAAATCCGCACCTCTGATCCAAACTGATTAAATGCGGGGAGAATCTTTTTCTTTAGCCGATCAGAGTTGAAATGCTGCTATAGAGCTTCCCGTTGCCTGATTGGAATCCGCTTCGTTCCAACTTTTTTTCATGAAATTCACCCCAAATTGGGATGTGATCCAAATACGCGCAATCCCCTCATAAGTCTTTTGAAGGGCAGATTAGTCTTCCGCTGAAATCCAAAATCGATCGAGGAGAAAAATCCTCAAACAACCAATGATGGCAGAACAGTTGATCAAAGCTTCCTTTAATTCTAATTAAAGGAAAGGAATTGAAAGTTATCCTATCTAATTTTATAGGAACGTGCTTTATTTAACGAGACATATGAGAAAATTGGATGAGTATGGAATCAGTCTATCATGATTAACTATTGTAAAATAATCTGTTTATCAATAATTCACTAAATTTTCCATTGTAGACTTTGCCCAATTGCTCAGTCCCAGGTTCACCGTGGCAACCGGTGACCTGCCTGGGTACACATAACGTGCTGATATTCAATTATTAAAAACGAAAATCTAACGTATAGCAGTGTAGCTAGACACGGTGAAAATACTCAAGCCGAAGTGCATTGCTCGGTACTGTTTGCAATACAGTTGATAACCCATATTTCCCGTCGTTAAAATTTTCTGGCCAACCACAGACACAACAGAACCGGTGTCATCAACCACAGATATATCAGAATCACTGTGCCTGTTTTGTTACATCTACGGGACGTATAAATATTCGACATTGAGAACAACTGTGAATAGGATCAACTAGACAGTAAACTTTGGAGGAAAGATGAAGAAAGTTGTGTTTAAACCGGATTCTGATCTGGAGCGTTATGCTTTTGATACTATTGAGCGCCGTCTTGACGATAAACCACGTGCAAAAAAAATGTGGGAACTGATTACACAGGACAGCGAGATAAAGGCTTGCTGGCAGATGGCAAATTTCGTTGCAGTACACAAGCTCGGGATGAATGATCATGGCGAGACACATGCCGTGGTTGCCACCGCATCTGCACTCACGATGCTTGACCTGCTCACCGGAACTGGCGTACGCCCTGACGTTATCGCAGAAAACTACGGCGATGAGGATGATGCAGCACTGATTATCCTTTCAGCGATGCTCTGCCATGATCTCGGCACTATGGTGCATCGGGAGGATCATTCTAGTTTGGGAGTATCGTTCGCTCTTCCGATTCTCGACCGCCTCCTTTCAGAGATCTATGATCACCCGGAAAAACGTACGATTATCCGTTCATTCATTCTTTCAGCGATATATACCCACCATGGAACCCCCCGGCCGATAACAATTGAGGGAGCACTGGTGTGTATTGGAGACTCAACAGATATGACAAAGGGAAGGGGACGTGCAACGTTCGATGCTGGGAGTATCACTATACACACGGTATCCGCTCTTTCAATCGAGCGGGTTGAGATACGCAGGGGAACGACAAAACCGATAGAACTTAGGATCCTGATGTCAAATTCCGCAGGGATCTTCCAGGTTCAGGAAATCCTTGCACCGAAAGTGCGTGCAGGACCACTTGCGAATGTTGTTGATGTCATTGCTGTAACTGTGGGAGGATCCGACCAGAATGAAGAGAAGATTGTTCAAGGTATTCGAATGGAGGGGACTCGGTTTGTGCCGTGGAACGATCGTGCCGGAAATCCTGATAAATTACCAGGTATATCCGCCGGAACACTGGAATAAGATCCTAAATACCAATATCCCGAATCCCCGTGAATAATAAAAAAGATAGGTTCTGATGCTTCGGCGATTGATTGGATAAATTCAAATAGGGTAATTTATGAGATTAGGTTCATCAATTTACATTGAAATTCACCGCGAATGTAACGGAACTATTATTACCTCCATCGTCGGACAAAGTCTCGTAATTTTTGAATCAGGTCGAGCTGGAAAGTTGCTTCTTTCTTCTTTTCGATTTCGGTAATGTCCATTTTTCATAGTCTGGCCTGGATAACTGATATATTCCGATTGACTGCTCATTGCCTTCCGGTTAGCTTCTTCGGAGTGTACGTGTACTACGAAATTAGAAGCTGTTCAATTTTATCACTGAGAGGGTAGTCTCTTTTGTTCAAATCACATCGCTTATACAATTCATTGAGATCAATCCATTTCTGCCAACAGAATTAATTGACACAGGATTCAGCACTAGCACCTGCACATAGATCTTGTACTGAAAACTACGAATTGAAATTGATGATATGTAAAAAAGGAAGTAGTATTAGTAACAGGCAGCAGATTGCATCTCATTGCAATCATAATGACGGTGCAGGAATCTATCGGGTACTTCGCCACTCCCATGTATAATTAGGATCTTGGGAGGCTGTTTTAATGAAAAAAGAAGTGTGTCACAGAGGTTCGTGATTTATCGAGAAAGAAAGCCTGAATTGATCATAATCCAGTAGTAGTTATTTTCAGAAGTTATGTATATAAAGAAAACCTTTGTAGTATCAATGCAGCATGAAAGGCATTGACAAAGATGGAATAACGCAGTTTGAAGTTGCCAAATCACGGAAACCATCTGAAGGACGACGGAATGCTAGGCTCGGCAAGAAGGCCAGTGAGGAGACCCGTGCCAAGCTACGGGTAATCAATAGTCGGCCGCGGGGTTGTTACCGAGAAATATGGGAAGAATTGAATACTTTGTGTGTCATGACGGGGTTCACTTACAAGAGGATCAGGAACTATTGGCTGCTCTATGATGAGCTGAATACAGAATATTCCTTTACCGCTGCTAGGGACGCTATCGCTTTTTTGAAAACCGATGGTCCGCAACACAATCAGATATACGTCCTGTGCAACGAGACTGGCTATACATTCAAGCGGGTAACGGACAACCTCTGGGTGTTGTACGACCCCAAAATCAACCCTGACGGAAAACAGAGCTTCCGTGGGACTGCTCTAGGTGCAATCAGATTCCTAAAAGCGATGAAAGAATGGTTGACACAGCGGGGGATGCTGACCTATCAGAAGAAGTGATTATACAGTTGTGTCAGGTCGTTACATTTATTTACCAAATTAATTCAACGTTACCCAGGAACTTGGGCAAAACACCCTTCCAGATGATACAAAGGAAAAGATGAGCGCAGGTTGGGTGATAAGCTGGTTTCGAGAAGCCCCGTGCGCGCTGTTGCGAGCGTTTTGCGAATAAGTCGGAATGCAACACACTCGTCATATAAAATACTGAATTACACGTAGGGTACGGTGACATAACTTTTACGAGTAATTGCACAATCTTAACGTAAGGTTCTAGCTTGTTCATTCATTCTTTAACTGCACAGAATTTTGTTATTTTTAATCATTATAAAAACCCTGAGACTTTGTGATATTGTCATATATAAACATACCAAACCATGTGAGATAGGGCAATAGAAATATTAACTGCCTGAATCTTCCATAAAAACAAAATTTACGCTATCGTACCCATGTATACTATTTTCTCAGCACCATTTGCGAATTTTGCTACGACAGTAACAGAATTGGTACCTAAGGTGCCGGCAAAGATCCCATTTGCACCCGGGCTTACATCAAGCATCCCTTTCTGCACCCCATTGACAGAGACTCTGAGTTCCGTAATATCCCCAGCAAAACAGTTATTGGCCATAACCGAAAGTTCAATCGAGGAGGGCGGTACCTTCTGGCCATTGATCGCAATGGTGCAGGACGGGGCCTGAGGTGCTGGCGGGGCCACGGAACCAGTCGGCGGAAGAGTGATCACCGGAACCTGAATTTTTACCGGTTGCGATGAGGGATTCAGGAGGAATACTGCTGCTACGATTATCACGAGAAGGATGATGCCACCGATTATAATCAGGGGAAGACGAGATCTCTTTGCCATTGGTTGAATTGTTTTCTCCTATAGTCTATAACTTGATGTTGCCAGATTTGTCATAATGCTGTTTCTCATACGTGAAAAATGTCAGGTCTTGATCACCCAGTCGTGGACGGTCTCGTTCATTGCGCCATCAATTAATGTAGAATTGGACGAGCTGGTCAGACTCAGGCTCCCGCCAGCGTTCATCCCGAGGTTGGAGATACGGATCCATGCATTGTCGAAATCGCCCAGAACATCGTATCCACTAATGGCGATGTATGTGTATGCCGAATCGGGCACAAGATAATAGCTGAGTGTGGTCTTAAAGTCAGAATATGATGGGACGTAGATACTATCAATTGCACCCACCGCCACGAGATCGCCGTTAACATACAATGCCATGTCCGGGAAACTGAATTTGAGAATCTCATTCCGGTCTATATAGATCTCCCCCTGCTGGTTGCTCATGGCAACGAGCCGGACCACAGAACCCTGTTTCAGCTCGCGATTCCCGCCGTTAATACTGATCGATGCCAATGAATTCTGTACTAAGAATTCCATTACAGAGTCCTTCTCAATGTACCCACGCTTGCCCGTCTTGACCAGGATTGACTTGTCGGGGATACGGAAAGGTTCGGTAACGGTGATATAGTCCGGGCAGGTAATGTCGTTACTGCCATACACATTACCGGAGGTCAGGGAGACCGGATAGGTCCCGGGATCGGTATAGATGACAACCGGGTTCTGTTCAGAAGAGTTGAGGGGAACTGAGATCGGCCCGAATGTCCATACCCATGAGGAAGGTGCATTGATCGATTCATCAGTGAACCTAACTGTCAAGGGGGCCGGTCCTGATAGGGGTGTAGCTGTAAAATTTGCAATGACCCGGGGGGGGCTTGCAATGACCGCGGTTTTCCTGATTATCGTATCTTTCTGGTCTCCCTTGCTTGCCGTAAGAGTGACCGTATATGCTCCTGGTATCGAATAAACATGCGAAGGATTCTGTTCATCCGATTGACTCTGGTCGCCAAAGTCCCAGAGCCACTTGCCGGGGGATCCAGCAGAGGTGTCCCGGAACGAGACGGTTAAAGGTGCAGGTCCCGTGAAACCCGGGCCGGGTTCGAAGCTGGCTACAACAGTGTCACTGATCGTAAAAGAAGTCGCGGTCCCTTCAAAATAGGCCGGGTTTGAATTGAGGGTGAGATCTTCACCGAATGCCCCGGAATGGTAGGTGATGAGGATCTGGGAGTTTTCAAAACCCGCCCGTATTCTGTTGCCGTCAACGACAATCTGGCGAACATCGCCTTTTGTGGGTCTGACAGCGTATGTCAGGTTGACCTGGAAATAGTGGTATGAGGGAAGGTTACAGTCCCCGGATTCGCCATGGGCAACCTGGGTGCCATTGACAAAAAGTGTCACATCAGGAAATGCAAAACTGACCAGCCGGCCTGCCCTGATATTCATGCTCCCACCAACATCTGATCCAGTCCGCATCTTGACAACCGAACCTTCCGCGAGCGGATATGATTTACCATCAATTATTACGGATGAGTTTGCATCTGCTGAAATGAAGCTGACTTCTGAGCCCTTACTGATCTGTCCCTCGCGTAAGGTATCGATAAGAACTTTATGGGACGGGGGTTGTTCAGCGCCAAGGATATCGGATCGAATCACGGTCCTCTTCGACCCGTCGCTACGAGTAACCGTAAGGGAGACATTATAGACCCCGGACAAAGCATACTGGTGTACGGGATGTTGGAGGGATGAACTTGTGTTATCGCCAAAATCCCACTCCCAGCTTTCAGGCACCCCCCGGCTCTGATCGAGAAAACGTATAGTGAGAGGCGAGTACTGCCCCTCCGGTGCTGAACTGAAATCAGCAACAAGAGGTTTGTTCATGAGAAGATTGACAGGGTCACGTCCCCCAGACAACGATACTGAAGTGGCGGCGGTTGCTTTTGACTCGAAGAAGTGCATAAGTGACCCTGGGCCCGGTACGATGTGGAGGAAGTACCACCCTACTGCCAGAAGAATAACAACAGCGACGAGGATGAGGGCAACAGCGACCCGCTTCTTTTTAAATTTTCTCCGTTTCCGGATCTGGGGAGTTTCGGGCATAAGATAAAAACCTGGTTTCACATCAGATCTGAATTACTCTTATTATGAGAGTACTGCTGCTAATCTTACTGACAGAAAGCACTTATCAGACTTTCTTCCTGCCCGTCGTAATGTTCGCATATATCATAGTAGATTTCTCCAAATATATCTTTTGAATAGAGAATATAGAGATATCAGTGATCTTCGCCCTTCACGCTTAGCTGGTTCCCTCTTAAGCCGAGACCTGTCCAAGGTGCCATCTCGTCCCACTATTTGCATTGAATGAAATCCCGACATAAGTCTTGTCGAGATCTTTCTTCACTACGTCATACGGGACTTCAAAGATGAGATAACCGTCAATCGCGTTGCTCGCACCAGGTTTTATGAAAAATCCCTGGCCATTGTTAGCTGAACTCGAGTTTGTGCTTGTTATGGAATCGGTCGCGGTCGAAGTTGCGATGACCGTTGCTGTTGTTGTTGCGTTAGTCCATCCGCCGAAGATATTGTAACCGGTCAGAAATGCATAGTCCCGCTTATCCTGCCCGAGTTCCCGGATCCACTGGTAAGGGAGCTTGTCAAAGTGATTGGAGTAATACTGGATCTGGTAATCACTGAGCACTGAAGTGTTGAAGTACGGTTCGTGGGTGTAAGAATTACCGTTGTTGGTGATCTGAATTAAATCTGCCGAGGGAACAATGGCACTATTTGTACCGGTATTCTCTATCCTGATGAACACCACAAGGTACGAGTTCCCGGCCGAGGGAATCTGGTAGATGAAACGGTTGTAATCAATAAACCACCAGAAATAGAAAGGGAGCACCTTGTAATCGTACACCTTTACGTTGCAGGTGCGGGTTGCATCGCCGTACTGGTAGGATTCGCCGATGGAGAGAGCATCCTTGATGGGAATGACGACGCCACTGGAAGTATTCACGAATGTTCCTTGTCGTGAAGGAGCGGATGATGAAGCGGCAGAAGTATCGCTTCCCGAAGGAGACGACCCCCCATTTGCTTCTTCGTATTGGGCCATCAGTGCAGCAAGTTGTGCTTTTTTGTCAGTAGTATCCTTCGATACTGGTTTTCCCCCCGTATTGAAGAGCCCGGATGCAGCTGAAGAACAGATAATACCGGCGACTAAGAGCAGGCAGACCCCGGCTGCAACTCCAAAACTCCCGGCTCGGCTGGTTTTTCCCTTGAGTGCCCTTGCCTTTCTGCCGAGGAGAAGCCCGAAGATTGTCCCGACTACTACCACAATGAGAGACAGTCCTTTTGCAAAGAGGCCGGCATTGGATGGGCTCGCCAGGCCTAGTATAGAATGGAGTGGTGGGGTTCCACTGAGGAATGCGATGAGGAGGAGCAGGATAGCTGGGATTGCAAATGGGAGGAGGGCGCAGAGGAATCTTTTAGTTGATGAAGGAGGGGTAGCGGCTCCAGATCCGACATCATTCACTGATTTTGCAGCTCCCGATCCAAAGTCCTTTCTGAAACGTGATATGAGTGACATTATCTTCTCCTTCAATTCGGCAGGCGGTGATGAATTCTGGATATTTTTTTGATGAGATATTTCAGGAAGTATTAGCGGGATTATCTCTTCTCGTATCGTCATTGTAGGATTTGGTGTTTTTATCCAAATAAGTGATTCTGAGTTTTTTTCATTATCTGGCAATACAATTGTTGAACTTTTTTCGGTCTTGGTCCCTACTTTGAGAGCAGCTGGAACACTAGCGTTATTCCGACCTGTTAATAAATTTTTTATGAAATCTGACATTGGAATTGCCTTTTTTCTGGATAGTTTTTGGCTGTTACTAGATAGAATAAGTTTAGCGCTTAGGTTTATCATAAGTACCATCATTATCAGGACGAAAGCCGTGGCAAACGCGGAGCTTATGGGATAGACGTTGGAATTCTCATAGGCATTATAGATGGAAACCGGCATCGTACCAACGAGATCGTTGAGAGGGTAAATTTTGTAGCCAAGGAAATAATTGGCATTAGGTACGATCTTAAATTCAGGGATCCACTGCGAGTATCCTGTCGTTGCGATAACGACAGCGGACTCTTCAGCTGCCCGTCCGAATCCGAGAATTGCGCCAGTGACAAGTCCTGAGAATGCTGTCGGCACCGTGATCCCCCTGATTGTGTCCCATTTTGTTGCGCCGAGCGCATAGCTACCCTCCTCGTAATCCTTTGGCACGCGCTCAATAGCGTCTTCGGTAGCCCGCTCAATGACCGGCAGGATCAGGGTTGCTAATGCGATTGATGCGGCGAACAATGAAAGCCCTCCGGTGAAGGGCCTTAGGTACAGGACAAATAGCAGCAGACCGAAGATCCCGAGCACGATAGAGGGCGTGCCAGAAAGAACTTCGATCATGAAACGGACCCCCCGGGTGAGCGGAGTATCCTTTGCATATCGTTGCAGGTAGATTGCCGTACAGACCGCAAACGGGATTGCAACAAGCGTTGCTACGATCGAGAGGATCAGACTACCGACAATCGCATTCGCAATCCCGTCGCCGAAGGTCTTAGATGCATTTTCAGGAGTAAGGAGAAACGAGAGTGTGAGTGAGGGAATTCCTTTGAGGAAGATATCACCGACGATCACTATCAGCATTCCAGCTGCCGCCAGCGCGGCCGCTCCGCAGAGGATCGTAACGATACGGCCTTTGGCTTGCCGGAAATTCATGTAATTCCCTCATATCGCCGTCTTAGACGCGTGCTCACGAGGCGCATAACGGCAACAAAGCATATCTCCATTATGAAGAGGACTGCCCCGATTCCAAAGAGAGCGCTCTTTCCTTCCGGTATCATCACATAATACCCGATGTCGAGGAGGATCTTAGATGTCATCGAAATACCGCCATCGAGCACTGAGACAGGGGCATTATTTATCCCTCCACTCAGCATGACGACAGCCATCGTCTCTCCCATCGCCCGCATCACCCCGAGGATGAGCCCTGTGGTGATACCGGCGACCGCAGTCGGGACCACCACCCTGCTTACAGTCTCCCACTCGGTAGCGCCAAGAGCGTAGGAAGCTTCCCGGAGTTCGGATGGGACTCCGCGCATCGACTCCCGGGAGAGGGCGACTATTGTCGGGAGGATCATGATTGCAAGCACCGTGGCAGCGAGCAGGATACTCGTCCCGTTATGGCTGCCCGGGTAATGGTGGAAGAGAGGGATAAAACCGAGGACGTTCCCTATGAACGGGTCGATGGTATCCTGGAAGACTTTCCTCAGGACGAAGAACCCGAAGATGCCGAATACGACGGAAGGTATACCGACAAGTAGACCGATGAGGGTGGAGAGAAGGTTATCGAGCCATGGGGGAGCGAATTCAGCAAGGTAGATCGCTGTCGCGAGCCCCAGCGGAAATGCGATTACGATAGCAACGGCGGTCAGCATCAGGGTACTGACTAGGTAAGCCCAGATTCCGAATTGCTGGGTCTCATAATTCCAGGCCGTGCCGAAGATAAAGTTCAGCCCTTCCTTCTGGAGGACGGGTAAAGCAGTGTAGACTATGAATGCAAGTGCGATTAATGTGATCGCTGCTGAGGCTAGCGCACCGGCGAGGAAGAGGTACCGGGGAAGGTCAGGCTTTGCGTTCATGAAGGTCAAAAAAATAGTTGATTGAGGATTTCGCTTACGCGAACTCAGTGATACCGAACGAATTTGTCGTGTCGAAATCCTGGGCTGCTGCCGATGGCGTCTTGGCGAAATTGATGAAGTCTGCCACTACTGAGCTGGGCGTGCCTTCAGTGACGTAGTAATACCCACGGACTAGGTTAAGGGGGTAGCTCTTGGCAGCGCTGCCACCAGTGGTGTCCTGCTTGAAGCCGTGGAACAGGTCTTTCAGGCCGTTCTTGATGTTGGTTGCACTTGCGGTATAGGTCTGGAAGCTTCCAGCGCCATTGTCACTGACAGTAAAAGCAGTAATACCACTTGCACCAACAGTGTATCCATAGTCAAGGAAACCAAACGCATGAGTTGTGGACTGGAGCGTTGCGAGCATGCCTTCGTTACCTTGGTTAATGACACCGGGTAAGGACTTGGTTACAGTACCACCATTGAGCCATGTTCCTGCGGTCTCCATGGTTCCTGAACCTGATTCGCGGGTCTCCATGATTGTACCTGCGGGAATGGTAGCGCCCCCGGTAGTATATGCGGTACTAATGCCCGTAGCATTGCTCGCATCGTTGTATGCGCCAAGAACTATTGCTGCGGTAAGTGGACCGGTGACACCTGCATTCGAGTTCGCACACCATACGACAGCGGAGCCTCCAATCTGGGTGTACTGGAGGTTCTGATAGTGCTGGTCTAACGGGTTTGCGGTCTGTGCATCGGTAATTGAGTGGATCGTGGATGTTGCACCGATGTCAGCGATGCCGAGTGCTGCGGATGTAACACCAGCGCCCGAGCCGCCCTGTTGGACGGTAATTTTTATGCCCGGGTGCTGGTTCTCGTAGTCAGCTGCGAGCTTGACTGAAGTCGGGTACACGGAAGTGGAACCGGCAACGAGAATTTCAGTCTGAGCCTGGCTTGCTGCATTGCCAGAGTTTGCCTGTTTCGATACATCAGATGAGAACGTTCCCATGATCGTTCCCACTGCGACAGCGCCGATGACTGCGACGACGATAAGAACGAGCGTCGCGACAATCGGTGAAACTGCCATATCATTGTTCATGTGTTTCAGATTTGCCATATAGTGTTTTCACCTTTATTCTGTTTGATAAGTTTAGAGGGTTGTAGAGAATTCCTGATATTTCTAGATTTTTTAAGTTTGCAACGGATTTTCCGGTGAAGTCATTCATCCCCCACAGATGTCATTTCACCGATCAGATAATTGATGAGCGTGTATATAGTTTTAACGATTTTGATATAGATTTAAATCAAATTACTATATCACTATATATAAAATGCAAATAACGTTTTTATTGGGCGTCTCCTTGTCTGAAGGACAAGGCTGGATTTGGAAAAAGGAAGGTTACTCCCTGATCAAGGTGTTATGTGCATCAAAATGACAATCAGGGAGACAGTTATACAAAAGATAATTACAATCGTGGGTGACAGGAAGAAGTCGGTGTTCCCCCAGAAAGATACACTCCCAAGGGTTAAAAGGGTTAAACAGGCCGCCAAAATGACCGCTCCGATTCCTATCCTAGTGTTGTCCATAAAAAATTGATCAGGTGTCATACTATGAGTTCCTTTCCGGTAAGATCCATGGTCACCCGGTCAGCCCGTCCACCAATTCTTATGTATAATGGATCATATATGTTTTTTGATTTCTCTCTATATATATCTCTATTTACTATTGATTCATAGCATCTGATATTGAACTACCGATTGCCCCACTTCGTGTATGACCGACAAACTGACTCATATAGTGATGGACTTCAGGAATCCTTAGGTGCCTAGAATCTAAAAACTGTAACTTTCTCGCAGATTGTATGCAAGTTCATCGTTATTATATGATATGAAAGTGAATGCAAAAAAGATCGGATACTTCGGGATATGCCACTTCACTTTCCTAGAGCGGGAAAAAACCGGACATTAAAGAAGGTGATAATGGAGATCACAGATGTCATCATGACGCCATGGTAATACATTGCATTCCGGAAATACCAAGAGATCCTTCCGAGGAGATGAAAAAATACTCTTGGTAATTATCTATCATAAGGCCATTTTCCATTCTCCCCGGAGTCGTCGCCTTGGGCCAGAATAAAAATTCCTCTCCGGTCCGGAAACAATTTATAGAAGACAGAACACTAGTTTTCTGCACTTCAGATACGCAGGTCCTAGAGTCCCTTCCTCATTAGTTTTTATTTTCGCAAACGAAATATCCAGAAAAGCGATAGATCAAAAGACAGTAATGTATTCCCCTAAATCGGATAAAAATTAAAGGTAAACTACCAGTTTAACACCAAACTTTCTCTAACAGTTGAATGAGTCTTCGCATTTTTATCCTTTCTGGATCCGATCGATGATTGTATCTCCAAACGTATTCTCCTAAAAAGAGATGCAATCTCTCTTTACGAATACCTCCTTTCGACGCAAGTTTTCGTTTCAGGTAACCCCAGAATCCTTCCAGCCCATTAATATGATTTCCTTTTCCGTCAGAATACTGTCGTTCCCCATGATTGATGAGACGATGGACGAATCCTAGTGCAACAATCCCGGTGTAAGCTTTCCAGGTATCAGAACAGATGACAGAACCCTTCGATACTTTTTGTGAGATGAGAGGTTGAAAAGTACCCGCTTCAATGTCATCGGCAATCTCGGCCCAGACAGTACCTTTGCGACAGAGGATCCCGAATACCGTTTGTTTCTTGGTCCCTCGTCCTCGTTTAGTACCTTCATCCCGGACCAGCTTTCGTCTGTTTTTCCATTGACCTCCGACATAGGTTTCATCCACTTCCACGGTACCAGAGAAAATCTCCGTAATGTCTTTTGTCATCACAAATCAAATCTTGGTTAATGCTCTGAGAACACGTCGTTGCTCGAACCCGGTCTGTTTGGCGATAGAATTCGAACTTTGTTCCAAGGGAAACCTATGAATGATCTCCTTCCATTCATCTCATGAAAACGTAAGGGATAATTTGTGGGGAATCAACTCATACCAACATAGCGCACAACGTCTCTTCCCATCTCTCATTTTGTATAACTTTTTTTGATTGCAATTTGGACATGCAATTTTTGCCATTATTAACTCCGTAAATCCTATTTTTATTTAGGTGTTAAAATAGCATATTACCCTAAAACTAAATGAGATCCAGAACAATCTGCGGGAAATGAAAATGGTTTACAATGAGGCAAAGATTTCTTGTGAAAATAATTAAATCTGATGGTGAAATGTTTTCCGGCAGTACTTCTTATCAGATTCTCTCCTAATTAGATATACCTTTAAAAAAAATCCGTTGACACCAAGCTAAAAGAGAGATTCCGCTTTTCATTCACCCATATCTCACAATCTGGTTATCGATTTTCAAATCAATCAATCAATATATTATAGAAAATAAATATATTCAATACTTGTGAATATTCAACAATACTATAGATAATTGGGAAACTAATAATGCGTTTATCAAAAATCAAACGGGAGAACCATTTCTGGATAGTGTTGGCCATTCTTTTTTTTATGGCTATGGCTCTTATCATCAGGATAACTCCACTATTTTTCATTAAAGAAACGGCATTCCCATACACTGTTGACGGAGATACCTGGTTTACTCTGAGACAGGTCGAAGTTATGGTGAACCATTTTCCCCAGTACAACTGGTTCGACCCGATGACCGCATTTCCGACCGGCAAGATTATTGACTGGGGGCCGCTCTTTCCGTTCATTACTGCAGTTCTCTGTCTGCTCACCGGTGCAACAACGCATAATGCAATTCTCTATACCTCAAGCTGGATCTCACCACTGATGGCTGCACTTATGGTCCCGGTTACGTACTTCATCGGAAAGACGGTATGGAACTGGAAGGCAGGAATTGTAGCTGCGGGGCTGGTCTCTGTTGTATCGTTCATTTATTTCACTGATACAATTTTCGGCGTGGTCGTTCATCATATCGGTGAAACACTTTTCACGTCGCTCTTTTTCCTGGTATATCTATACTATCTTGTTTCGGTAAAATGTTCAATATCCGACATGAAAAATATTAAAACCATGCTCGTGCCGGTTGGTTTGGCATCACTCACTGGTGTTCTCTACTTCCTCGCGCTTCTCACGTCAACGACCACCATGTTAGTCCTGACAGTTATTGCGATCTTTACACTCGTCCAGAATATAGTAGATCATCTCTCAAACCGCCTGTCTGAAACCCCTCTGATTTTAAATCTCTTCTTCTTATTGGTATCGACGATTCTCCTTGGTCTGTTCGGATTCAAACAGCCCGGACTATCGGTCGCTAGTTACACGATCGGTCTTGTATTCGTGAACCTCGCGCTTATTGCAGAAACTGTCGTACTCCACGGTATCTCGGCCATCTTCCGGGAACGGATCAAACCATACCTCATCTTTCTTGTAGCCCTCCTGGTGACAGGAATTACCATCCTTCAGATCTATCCTCCCTTTCATTCAATCAACCAGCAGATCCAGAGTCTTCTCTTCGGTTCCTCAGTTTATAGTGTCGGCGTACTGAATACGGCTCCTTTAAGCTTTTCTTCTGCCTGGCTATATTTTAACTTTGCCCTTTTCCTCACGGCCGGAGGTTTTCTGGTGCTAGGGTATCATATTGTGAAAAAAAGGAAAATAGAATGGATTTTCCTCTTTATATGGTCTCTTTTGATGATACTGATAACAGTCCAATACCAGCGGTTTTTCTATTTTTCCACTGTCAATATCGTTCTTATGAGCGCAATTTGCATCACTGAACCTTTTACGTGGAAGAAAACTGAGGGGAATCAGTTATCTCTTTTTACACTTGCTTACCCGTTTTTTCCTCATCGCACATCTGAAAATGAACATGGGAAACGCCACGCCAACAAACCATCGAAGTCTCTTAATACAAATATAAGCAAAAGATCAAAAAAACCGTTAATGAGTTCGGAAAATTTCACTGACATCCTGAAAAAGTTTTGTTTTGGGGCCGTGCTTATCTTGGCAATCGCACTTGTTGTGCTTTCGGTGTTTAACGATGCCAATTTCGGTCTGAACCCTGCCATCCGGGAAATACGGGAAATACCGTCTGACTGGATTGAATCATTGAACTGGTTGAAGTTAAACACACCCTCACCAGGGGTTGATTATTACCAGCAGTACGATGCCTCAACATTTTCCTACCCCTCCGGAGCATACGGTATCCTGGCGATGTGGGACGCAGGACACTGGATCACCTTCTTCTCGCACCGCATTCCTATCACCAACCCCTTCCAGGACCATCTCGGTGGCAGCTTAGGGGCCTATGCATTCTTCCTGAGCCAGAACGAGTCACAGGCAGATGATATCCTGAAGGCATTGGGTGGAAAATACGTGATCACAACTTCAAATCTTGCCGTCGGTAATTTTGGGGATCTCGGGCTTTGGGAGAACCAATCTGTTGACCTTTCCCCGTATATAACACAATTTAAGGCGCCAAGTGCAAACAATCCCTCAAAATTTTTGGTTGGCTATTCATACAGCGATGCCTATTTCCGGACAATGATAGTCCGGCTCCATAACTTTGATGGTTCATTGCAGGCACCGGGCACGGTAGATTACATCCAGTACACAATCCAACAGATAAAGGGAACCAGTGAAACATCTGGTGGGATAAATGACTATGCCCGGGTAATTACAAATAATCAGGTACTGAACATTTCACAACCTCACAATGATACTCCCATTATCAGGGACGGCGTAGATGTTCCGCAGCACGGCATGTATGCAAACGTATTTTCAGCTCTGCCTAACAGTACAGTGGCAAACGTTCCCGCACTGGAACATTACCGGCTCGTTCATGAATCACCGAACAACGCATTGATACCAACGATGCCGGGATTGATGACCGCAATCACACTGCGGGATATCAAATACGTTAAAATATTTGAGTTCGTCAAAGGAGCTCGCATCCCCGGCAATGGCACTATCGAAGTTCCCATTACGACCAATACTGGACGGACGTTTGTATATAGCCAAGTTAGCCAAGGTGGAGAGTTCGTTGTCCCGTACTCCATATCCGGAAACCCCTATGACGTTCATACAGGCGGATCTTACCACATTGAAGGGACCAACCAGTACATCAACGTCACTGAAAAAGACGTGATGGAAGGCAACACAGTCAGCTGAACCCGGTAATGCTTCAGGTACCTGGCTCGGTGTGGGGGTCGGACCGTTGAACTATCCAAATCGGATGGAGACCTCCGGCTAGTTCATATATCGGTTATAACAAGTATGACCGAAACGAATCATGCCCGGGTGCTGATGATGAATGAATAAAGTTCTTCCATCTTCCTGCGATCAAATCTCGGTCGAAATGGTTTGGGGGTCATCCATATGGCAAGGGAGACTCCTGAATTGGCAGCCCAGTCCCAATCTGTGGTTCGCTTGGCTTATGAAGGCGCAGATAGTAGTGTAATCCGGTTGATTTTACGGGCCTCATGGCACAACCAAACAACACGTCCATCAGCATCTCCGTCAATATATCATCATAGAGAGGTTGCATTTGCGGTAAGTATCGTGCATGGAGGAATCGACCGGAATCTTTTTTAGGATACTTAACATCTTCAGTCGTGATGCTTTGGGTCTAATTATATTCATAAACCCGGTTTTTAGTTGTAGGCAGATGACCGTTCCCGAATCAGTGAAAACCCGAATACAACAAATGAGATGACAATTGAGATCATGGATATAATCATGACCCCATTCGAGTATGTTGCGTTCCGGAAATACCAGGACATGCCACCGATAACATGAGTGATGCTCAGCGTGACTATCAGCAGAACTCCGAATTTATAATAGTCTGTCCCGGAAAGAATTCGTAACACTGCATAGGAAGTACCGAAGTAAAAAAGGATGATTCCTACGAGGTAAAGGATCATAATGTTATTGATGACAGCGAACCGTACCAGCGGACTCGCCTCCCAGTTAATGATCATCGAGCTGTCCCCCGCAAGGAAAAATGTCATCGCATAATCAAGAATAACACAGATTGCAGGCAAGGCTGCAATCAAACGGTAGTCATGATAGAGTATCTCGGCTATCCCCTGTTTTTTTTCCATCATTCCTCTCAATGCTAATTTCTATGAAAATTCCAGTGACGTACGGTATATTTTATGTAAATTCTTTAGTATATATAAAGTCCTATTTTGCTTAAATGGATTAATAAGTTATATTACAGAAATTAAATTCAAAATTGACACCGACTAATATTTTATCGATCATTTTGTTTAATGATATATATATCGCATTTTTTGGAAATAGATTAGCCTCCGGATATATTGAGCGTCGCATAATTTATCATAGTTTTCAGCACATGATATATAATGGATTTTGAAAATGGACTGGATATCATTCCGGATAAGAGTGTTATCTGTATTGCGGAGAACTCCGGCAACATCAAATCGCTTTTCGCATCAATGGTTTCGTCCGAACAGGGAAAGAGGGGGATTGCCGTCAATTATCTCACGCTCCGGAACCGTGATGAGATCTACCGACAGATAGAGCAGCTGCGCCTGAAGGCACCGGAAAAACTCCGTGTGATCACTCTTTCTCCGGAAAACAGTGCACAGGACATTATCTCGCTCATCTACGAACCGAACATACCACTCATCATTATAGACACGTTCTCAGTCTTTTTTGCCGAATATTCGTTCACCGATCTCTACACCCTCATGTTCCGGATGATTTTGGCCAGCCATAACGGTACGACGTTCCTCATCCTGGTAGACCGGGGTGTCCTGCCTGAGCGCCATGAAAACCTTGTACGGGCAATGGCTGATGGGGTTATCGAATTCACCATTGTACCGGAAGGTGATAAGCTCAAGCATTACATCAACATCTCCAAGATGCGGGGGGCGTTCC
This sequence comes from Methanoregulaceae archaeon, assembly GCA_015660885.1. Taxonomy (GTDB): domain Archaea; phylum Halobacteriota; class Methanomicrobia; order Methanomicrobiales; family Methanospirillaceae; genus Methanoregula. The sequence goes on from JACTUB010000005.1 coordinate 19,169, forward strand.
CTTGGGACAAAATGCTCCCGTTCACGGTCAATGAAGAAGGTCTTCTCATCGATACCCGCGAACGGCACGGGTAATTCTTTTAGGAATTATGCGTTAATTGGGATACTGGTTAACTCATCTGGATTTTCTCCAGTACTAATTTTTTATTAAAAATTTTTTCAAACGCTTTTTTCTCTGCTTCAACTCCCCATATCTCCAGCTGGCAATCACCACGGGCCACTATTTCAAGAGATACCGTGTCCTTGTCCGCGCTCGAGAACCGCACATGTTGGATCAGTGCCGCGTGACTCCGATCGAGACTTTCTCCGAGGCGGATGAATGTTGCGAGTATTCGCAGGGTTTCCCGTTCGCGTAGATCAAGCTCAAGAATTTCAGGATCTTTTTTCCTAGGGATTCTTTTTCGGTGAAACCGGGCAATGTTGGCCATAAAATTGACTTCGTTTTGATCAAAACCAAGAAGTTCTGAATTTTTTATTATGTAATAGGAATGTGCGTGATGATTGTTGTAGGATATAAACGATCCAATATCATGGAGAAAGGTAGCATATTCAAGCAGCTCGCGTTCCCATTCACCAAAATTATGGAGTTTCAGCGACTTGGCTGAGTCAAATAACTCCAGAACGAGGGCTGTCACGGTCCGTGCATGTACCTCATTGATCCCACACGATCTTCCCAGTTGCAGGACACTTCGCTGCCGGGGAGAGAGCTCACCAAGGAGAGGGAATGCATCCATTCTCGAAAGATAATCGACCAGAAGGCCGTCCTGCAATCCCCGGCTGGTAATGGTGATGGATTCAAGGGATAGCTCTTTCATGAACATATCAAGAATAGCTGCCCCGGCGATGATGATGTCTGCACGTTCAGGATTCATGCCCGGTATTTTCCTGCGCTGCTCAAGCGGAAGAGAACACAACAGATCAATGACTTTCCGCAAATCTTTGTAGAGCAGAACATTCTCTCCGGAATTTCCGTTCTGGTGAAGGGTTTTTTGTGCAATTTCCGCTAGGTTCATGATAGTTCCGGAACTCCCGATAGCAAGATCAGGTTGTTGTTGACGAATCTTCCGGACAGAATGGATAATAGCATCTTTAACGTGCTGCTGGACTTTTTTATACCTGTCCTGTAATACCGGCTCGGTGACATTATCGAATAAATAGAGGTTCGACAGGCGGATAGCTCCGAGTTTGAAACTTTCAAGGTAATGATAGTTCTGTCCACCGCCAACCGCAATTTCAGTGCTTCCTCCACCGATATCAATAAAAAATGCCTGTTGGTCCCCCAGATGAAATCCGCTTGAAACACCAAGGTAAATAAGACGTGCTTCTTCCTGCCCGGAAATTACACGGACATCCAAGAGGGCTTCCTGCCTTAGAAGGTGCAGGATATCCTGCTGGTTGGCTGCTTCACGCATGGCGGATGTTGCAACAGCGACAAATTCATCAGTATTAAAAGTCCTGGCGAGTTCTGTCAATTTTTTACACACGATAACCAAGCGTTCAATTGCTTCAGGAAGGATCTCCTCTTCCTCAAACTCTCCCTCCCCAAGCCGTACCTGTTGTTTTTGTTGCGAGAGAATACTGTACGAATGATTTGGATTCAGCCTCACGACGAGGACACGAACAGAGTTAGTCCCGATATCGATAAATGATACAACACGACCATTCGGGCCGACCTTTTTGATTTTCACCGGATCACCAGTACCCGATTAAATACCCGGGAAAAGAGGTCGCTTTTCAGACGGGCACGCTCCATCTCTGCAGATGCATCCTGTATCGCTGAAATCTCAATAACTATCTCATCAGGACCTATCGTGCAGTGAACGGATTTGACTGATCCTTTATGGAGATAATCCAAACCGTCGGCAATACGAATCAAAGATGCGAGCTTCATAACAGTGTCGCGTTCTTTTGATGACGCCAGTGAAAACAAGCCATTCGATTCGATCCTGACATTTCCACGATGGGCAAGGGAAACCAACCCGATAATTCCCCGGTCATTTACGTCCAAGAGAAGATTTTCATCAGATACTATCATATCAGCACTGCGTTTCGAATGTCCTTTATGCCCGTATTTCCAGCCGATATCATGAAGTGAGCAGGCGCATTCAAGAAGGAATCGCTCGTGTTCACCCATCCGGTGAAGTTGTGAAAGATCATCAAAAATCATGAGGGCAAGGGCATTCACTGAACGACTATGCATTATCCCTTCCGGAAATTGATTGGCAAGAGTGGTTACTGAGAAACGGATACTATCCTCGCGGGGAACTATAAGGAACCTGAATTTTCGTTTTCTTCCGCATACTAGGGCTTTTCGGAGATCATCCCAGATACCTGCACGCACGAGTGAATCCCAATATCTCACGAACCTCCTATAAAGACGTTTTCGCTCCTTCTCCCTTTCAGATAAAAAGTGCTTGTAACCGCTCACCCGACTTACTTGCGCATTTCTAGAAGAATTCTTTATGTAGAATGTCGAGCGTTCCTTCAAAAGCATGATCATCACTGTATCAATCCAGACATCGCAATCATGCAGGGCCCCGAGGATCTCCTGTATCATTTTTACCCGGAAAAGATATTTTTTAAGACCAAGCCGATAGAGTGGAGAATACACTTCCATTGTGTATCTGAGTTTTTTTGCCACAATACGCGTGGCATGATGTTCTGTAATAGCATCCGGATTATGCACCCAATCTTCATACGAGAGTAGTGCATTGAGGCGCCGGGAAATCCGGTTGGCGGCAACCGGGGGGATTCCAAAATGGGGTGATTTTTTTCGGGTTCTCTTAGCCCCCTTTAATTGATTAATAAAAAAAGTTCTCATCTCATCAATAATACCACTATTTTCCAGTTTTTCCAGAGCAGACACAACCGCAGTCTGGAGTTTCGAGCGTTTTTTCTGCAGTTGCAAGAGGAGAATCGTTTCCACGTCCCCCTTATAACCAGTGAGGGTGGAATCAGTCGTGTCATTTCGCTGCGGTCCAGCTTCTCTCTTTTTTATGATTTTGATGAGGAACGCAATCTGGACATCTGTATCCCGGGCATCTCCCAGTGCACGGGTTATCGTTTGTATTCCCTGCATCCAATGCTGGTATTTTTTTTCCGGAATACAGGAAACAAACAGAGGGAGTGCAGCACGCAGTCTCCGTGATGCCACACGCATACGATGGATATGTTCGCTATCTTGTGCAGTTTTTACGCCTTCAATCTCTTTTGAAAATGCATCAAGAAGAGGAAGAAGTCGATGAACACCAAAAATGCATTCTGCTCGTATCGGTTTTAGTTCATCAATTAACGTCATTATTCCAGATTCCCCGGTGATCCACCAGCCAAGTTTGCGCATTCATGAGAGGCATGTCATCTGATGGTTTTCGGCGTTCGTAAGAACCATCACTTTTCAACAAACGAACTTTGACGGTATCTTTCAGTTGAACCGGGAGAATCGTAGATACAATAGTTTTAAGTAGTGATGGGTTTTCCACCGGAAACAATACTTCCACTCGCCGGTCAAGATTCCGTGGCATGAGATCGGCACTGCCCAAGAAAACTTCTTCCGAGCCACCATTATGGAAGTAGTAAATACGAGCATGCTCCAAAAACCGGCCCACTATACTACTTACAGTGATATTCTCGCTGATGCCGGAAATACCCGGACGCAGGCAACAGATACCACGGACCTGCAGCTCGACATTCACACCAACCTGTGAAGCACGGTACAATGCAGCTATGCACAATGGATCTACCAGCGCATTCATCTTAAAAATGAGATGCCCGTTTCCGTTTTCGTTGTGCCTGATAATTTCCCGGTCAATGCGATCAATGATCCCGTTACGAAGTGTTACTGGCGCAACAAGTAGTTTCATGTATCTTTCAATCCGGGCATATCCTGTAAGAAAATTGAATAAGTTGGCAACATCTTCACCGATCTGGCGGTCACAGGTAAAAAAACCAAAATCTGTATAGATACGGCTTGTTGTGGCGTTGTAATTGCCGGTGCCAAGATGTACATATCTGCGGATCCCGTCTTTTTCCCGTCGCACGACCATGCATAGTTTTGCATGGACTTTAAGGCCGACAACACCGTAAACAACGTGAACCCCTTCATGCTCGAGTGCCCGCGCCCAGCCGATATTGTTCTCCTCATCAAAACGGGCCTTGAGTTCAATAAGCGCCGCAACGTCCTTGCCGTTTTCCCGGGCTTCCATAAGGGCGTTAACGATAGGTGAATTAGATCCAACACGGTACAGGGTAATCTTGATCGCTAGTACATCCGGATCATTAGCGGCCTGCCGGATAAAATTTATCACAGGAGTAAAACTGTCATACGGATGATAGAGTAGAATATCCTGACGTCTGATGGCAGAAAAAATGTCCTTTCCCTCGGCAAGTTCGGCAGGTATTGACGGGAGAAAAGGGGTGTCCTTGAGGTCCTGGCGATCGAGTGACATGAGTTGCATAAGATCTGCTATGCCGACCGGGTGGCGGACACGGTAGAGCATCTCTGAAGTGATACCCAGTTTCCTTTCAAGCATATGGCAGATATTTTCGTGCATGGAACAGTCAAGTTCGATACGTACCGGTTTTCCCTTTGCCCGCTGTTCCATGATCTCCTCGACAGTGGTCAGGAGGTCCGAGGCTTCATCGACTTCGATCTCCAAATCCGCATCTCTCGTGATTCGGAACGGGAACGATGCAACCACCTCGAGACCAGGGAAGAGCATGTCAAGGTGTGCGGCTATCAGCTCTTCAAGATAAACCAAGTGCACCTCAGAATCATCCAGCCGCCCGATTCCGGGTAGTTCTGGGACACGGACGAGGCGAGAAAAAAGGTTTGTTGGTACCTTTACCCGTGCAAAATATTCTTTATTTGCGGAATCTCGGATAATGATGGCGAGATTGAGGGAGAGGTTTGAGATAAAGGGAAACGGATGAGCGCTGTCAAAAGCAAGGGGCGTTAAGACCGGAAAGACCTCGTTAATAAAAAACGTGTGCATAAATTTTTTTTGTTCATCAGAAAGGTCGGAATATAGGTGGATGTGGATACCGGCAGCATCCAGCTGCGGCAGGATTTGTTTGTCCCAGATGTCGGACTGGGCATCGAGTTCAGGAATAAGCATCTGCCGTATAGCATCCAATTGTTGGGAGGGAGTCATACCGTCCGGAGGTGACTTCAATACCCCTTTATTGACCTGCCGCTGGAGCCCAGAAACTCGTATCATAAAATATTCATCGAGATTATTGGCAAAAATCGCAAGAAATTTCACCCGTTCCAGTAACGGGTGGCTTTCATCCTGTGCCTCATCTAGTACGTGCCGGTTGAACCGTATCCAGCTTAGTTCACGGTTGATGAAGAAAGAAGGGTTGTCAACTGGCAGGTGCGTATTCATCATCAATATCCTGTAACCATTATGCCCTCATATCAAGCCTGACTTATTTTAAGTATTTCTACTCCGTCATTTTAAGTCATTTATTCAAACGAAAGATTTCTGGAAGGATTCATCATCGACTTTGTTACATTTGCATATTAGTTAAATTTTCATTTGCATTGGTATCTTGTCTGTTAAAGTCTATATTTTTGATATAAGTATATATTATTTCTATCTCTATTTGAAATAATTTTACGGCTCTATAGAAAAGATGATAGATAGTTTGAAAACCGCATTAATTCAATTGAAAACCGATTAATATTCATCTGGAAAGCTGCTCGGGAAAAGGTTGATTCGCATTCATTCAATGCTCCCGCGTATCTCATTTTCCCTTAATGGCCTAGCCATGGATTCTCTCTTAATAGCCATCAACAAGTCGTGAAACCAGACTTATAACACTTGTTTTCCACTGGAAATAAAGGGGTACCTATATTCATATATGTTCTCTCTATAGTTAGCCGAAAAGGTCTATTAAATCCGGCCTGCAACCCTCTGGCTTTGTCCCACACTTATTTTTTCACCGTTACAGTGACTGAAGTATCCCCATCTTCCGGCACGCTTTCACAAGCCGCGTGACAGTATGGATCGCGGAGTTCATGTGGCTATAGTGGACTGATGCATTAGGTAACGCTTTTATAAGCCCTTTCGGATCTGAGAAGGGTTCAATGCTGACATACGTCCTGCCCAGTTCGAATGAGGTATGAGCATCTGATCCTGCAGAAACTGGTTTCCCGCGCCGCTCCGCATAGCCCAGCGCTATCGCATTCTCCCAGTCATCCAGCACTCGGCTGTTGTACCCCTCAATGATATCAAGACAATCGATCATATTGTCCATGACATCCTTTTTGAGGATGTTCGTCCTGTACGAGCAGAATGGATGGGGGACGATCGAAAGCGCCCCCTGATCATGAATGGCATCGAGTGTCTCCTCTGCATTCATGTAAGGAGGAATCTCTTCCTGCAGGAAGACTCCGATTATTTCCCCATCGGAAGTCATGATTTCCTCAGCCAGTATATAGGGAAGATCGTGATCGTTTTTACAGAGGATATCGTAGACACACTCAGATCCGGCAATAGTATTGTGGTCGCAGACCAGCGGCAGGATGCCAGTGTGCTGGTAGCATTCTATAATGGTTTTTACCGGTACCGAGGAATCCGCCGAGTAATTGGAGTGGAGATGCATGTCAAACCAGATGCTATCCTTAATGTCATCATCCCGCAAAGGAGAATTTTCAGGTATGTTTTTAGTATGTGACATTTTTCGTACATCCGGGGTCTACCGGAATTTCAGGCAAAACTTTTCTTTACCATTTCAAGGTCCATAATTTCCATTCACCGTGCTCATAATAGAGGGCAAATTTATATTGGATTGGCACTTCCGAGCCGAGAGTTCCCTGATCTGCCGGCTGGTGCAGAAATATCTGAGCAATTATCTGGGCATATGTTGCATTCTGTTTTTTATCAATCACCGTATAATTTATAAAATAATGGTCTGGCTGGAGGAAGGTATTATTTAAATTGTCTTCCTTAAACTGAGCTAAGGTTCTCTGTTGTTTTATTTCATCCGGAGCAAGATCGTACACGCGATTTATATTTCTCTGGTTCACCGCTTCAATCCAATTTTGAATACCCCTTTCTGGATCCGTTAACGGACTAGAAGATTTTCCAAAGGGAATTTTGTTGCTTAGTACGTAAATACTTCCTATAATAAGCGCGATCAGGACCAATCCCGCTATAAGCCATTTTATTTTTTTTAACCTTTTTTCTTCTACCATGATCACGACACAGTCCTTAACTCGATTTCGCGACAATATTTACTCTACTGGTGTTGCCGTTCGTTTGTGCAACGACAACATAGTTTCCAGGAGAAGCACCAAGAATAACTCTGACACCAACAATACCATTTTTGTCAGATATGTCTGAAGAGGGAGTTACATTACCACCAGGGATTATGCTGAAGTGTACTGTTGTTGAATTTACCGGATTACTAGATGCGTCGGTTAGTTTGAATTGGATCATATCTTTGAGTGGGAGGCCAACTACGCCGTCGTAGCTATTGGCTGATAGTGGAGTGATGTTGATTGCTTGTGCAGCTGGTGCTACCGGTGGTGGAAGAATAAACAACGCACAGGCAATGTACCCTGCTGTCATCAGGATTGCGGCATGTTTAAGCCCGTGGCGTGCATCTCCCTCAGCAATCTTCCCGATGATGAGACCCCCGAAGAAAGAGTTGAGGATGATCAGATGGAAAAATCCCCTGGCGAAGTCGACTCCTGCCAATTCGTTCGTCCCGAAAGGACTCGACGTTCCCAGCTTGTCGACAAAGGGAAGTAAACTTGTGGTCAGGGTGAAGATAATAAAGAAGATAATACCTTGCGCAAAGTAGAAGATTGTTACATACTGCGAGAGGTTCCCCTCTTTTTCCCGTTCGATACCGATGATGCTCCGCATATCTTCGGATGCCTTGAGTATAAGGTCTGCAACGGACCCTCCTGCATACGATGCCTGGACCACTAAGGTAGTGTACCGAATGATCAACTCGGAATGGAGATTCTTCGCCATGGACTTCATGGAATCTTCAAACGACTTACCATACATCATCGACGTCGATGCGTTCCGTATATCGGCTGAGAGAATCCCCATGTCAGTCTTGGCAAGCTCCTTGACAGACTTGATTGGGTCAAGTCCCCCTCGCATAAGTTCTGAGAGTTTGAAGAGAAATTCTGTGTAGAACTCTTCCTTACATCGTGTTGCCCGCTTCTGGAGAGTGATATCGATTGCATATGGGGTAATGGCAATGATAACTGCAAAGACGATAATTTCATCGAGGCCCATCTTCTGCCCTTCCTTTTGTGTTGGGTGTGACTGTGTTGTCGCATTCCCTTCGGCATTGATCTGGGCCTCGAGTTCCTGGAATGCCTGTAGTTTTGCACTATCACTTTGTTGTACTTTCTCTGTCCCCTGGAACGTATATCCGGCAAGAAATGCCCCAAGAACTAGGAGAATCGCAATTAATACCGGTACTGCGATAGTAAAATACTCCCGGCGCGGGTTGTAAAGGATCCGGATCCGCTCTGCCAACTCGGTGAGATCCTCTTTTTTCCGCGTATATAGGCTGCGTGTGTCTTTAGGGTTCATGGCTATCAGGGAGTGGTGGAATATTTAACTGACAACATCTGTAAGAAAACGACGTTGATAATCGGGATTAAGAGGTATATAAGGGCGTTGAAGAGATCTTTCGGCTTAAAGGACCCGAAACTGATTCCGAGAGATCCTGATATGACAATACCGAGGATTGCCAGTGTGAGGGTCATGACTACTCCCCCGAGATACAGTTCACCGAAAATGCCAAGTGACTCGACAAACTCCGTATAGGTCTGCCGACGTATCGACATAAGTTCCTTGGACTTGGTCTCCAGGTACGACTTTAATCCCCCCCCACCATAGATGATGTTTGTCAGATCAACGCAGATATCCCGAAACAGTTCAGAAGGAGTGTTGTGTACGAGGCCATTCATTGCCGTAACAATGTCCTCTCCAAGGATATTTACCTTGAAGAGAACCTTGCGGAACTCTTTTGAAATCTGGCCATAGTCCTCACGGGAGATTCTCCGGATGATCTCCAGCGGCGTTGCTCCGGAACTGGAAAGGATGGACATGAAGGCAAGGGAATACGGAATTTGTTTGTCGATATCACGTTTCTTATTCTCAATCTCATTCTGAAGGTAGAAAGGAAACCCGATAGCAGAGGCCCCGACACCGATGAGCGTGATGAGAAGAATATAGATAAACGGGGATTCAATGTGCACCGGGCTCTGCGGAAGGACTAATAGAAGGGATGAAAGGATGAGCATCAGGAGGCCACTCAGCACTGAGGTGACAATCCACAGGGAAGTAAACATCCCGGGGGTCATTTCGAGGTCTGCCTGATAGATGAGTTTCATGATATCGCGGTTCGGATTTTTGTCAAAAGATTTACCAAATATGTAACAAAAGTGTTTGTAGGCTTCAAACAAATCTTCAAAACTCAAAGCCGGTAACGCCATAGATAGGAAAATCTATATATAGTAATCACTTGCAGACTATATTTTATCAGGAAGCTCGCTCTTCTTGAAAACCGTTTCAGATTTGCAAACAGCAAATCCCCCACAGATTTTTTCTTTTTTTCTCCGTTCCCCGCACAAAGTGCGAATCCATTATCCAACAATCCAGGAGTACATGGGTTTTTCGGCAAACTTTTCTTCCAGCATCTTCTCAGCGAACTGTTTTGCCGTAATCCAGGCAAGATGAGCCTCGAAATCATCCGGATGCATAGGCACAATCTCAGAATGATCCCGTGACAGTTGCATACTCGCAGCACGTAGTGGAATCTCTCTCTCTTCAGGAAAACTCATAATTTCCATTCTCACTTGTCACATATCCTATCAAGATCACAGGACCTCACTGCCTTGTAAGCAAATCCTCGGGAATCTCTGAGGACATCCGGAATGGTATTCCGGTACTCTTGATCGAGCCTGTTTACCAGCACCGTCAGGTCTGCAAGGGTGGATACCATAGTTCGGATCTGACGGGCTTTGTCCTGGTCGAATCGGCACTCCCAGTAAAGGATTTCGGTCTTTCTCGCGAGAACCCGGACAAGATTCCTGCAGTCTTCCAATGCACGGTCACTGGACTTCCATCGATTCAAAGGTATTTCTCTGAATTTCAGGGCCGGCCCTCCTTTTTGCTGGTTTTCCATTCTCCATCTCCATTGTCAGGTCATCCGGACCTCAATACCGGGTCCTGCCCAACTTTGTACAAATTATATTCTGTAAGTATATACTTAAAATAATTTCTATATAGATTTTACATAGTTCATATAGATATGAAAAGAACGCTCCGTTCAAACCTACTTTGTTGAGTGGCGCTGGCTCAAGAAGCCGACGTTTTTTTCCCGTATTTGAGGACGAATGTCGTGTCAATCCACACAATGATAAAATCTTGGATCTGCCGGAATAGCGTCAGCTATTCCTTTGGTGATCTGGGATCGGCAGAATTGTTGGTACAAATGAGCAGAACACGGGATTTTCGTCCAAGTCCTCAACTTTCTGGTTACCAGCATTCTTAGCAATTTCTTCACGGTTATGCTCTGTCATTTTTTATCCTCTTTGCTTCCTTCACTCCGGGCAGGACAATCCGGGAAGATTTCGGTAAGCCAGGAATCGATATCGTCCCGGAGTGTGCGGAAATCTGCGAGGATCTCCGCATTGTTCTCACGGATTTCTGAAGGGCTCACAAATCCGCGATGAATCTTGATCTCTCCATTAGGGATGGACCCTGTCACCGCCAGCTTCGCCCGGTCGCACATCGTAATAACGTAATTGAACCGGGTGCCGGCGAATTGAGACAGTTTCTTGGACTTCTGTGTGGAGATATCGATTCCTACTTCTTTCATCACCGCAATGGCATACGGGTTCGGTCCTGCCGGCGCAACACCTGCTGAAAATGCGGTGTAGCGGTTCTTACAGCGGGCATTGAGAAGGCCTTCTGCAATCTGAGATCTTACCGAATTGAATGAACAGATAAATAACACAGTCTTCTTTTCCATATTCTCTCCATCGCAGTTCAGTGGATCTCTATGCGCTCACCGGTATGCATGTATTGAACATTCTCTGCAATCTTGCAAGCGTGATCAGCACAGCGTTCAAGGTAACGGGCGACAAGGATATAGTTGGTGCAGCGGGTGATGTTCCTGGGATCTTCCATCATATAGGTAATCCCCGAGGCTCAGGATGATTAGTAAATACGAACTCCTTTTTGCATTCATGGTGTTCTATCATCCATTTTACCCGTGCTATTAAATGTTTTTTCGCCATAAACTATACTAGTATATATATAAGAAATAAACAAATAGAGTAACATAGTGATATCAGTTATATATTGATATCAGGTGATAAGATGGAGATTAGACGAGTGCAGATAACCGGGGGAGCTTCCTTTGTGGTAACACTCCCTAAAGAATGGGCAGAAAAACAGAAGATTAAGAAAAATGATCCGGTGGGAATGACCGTTCAGACTGACGGAACACTCCTGATTACTAAAAATACCACTGAAGAGATTCTCCAGCAGGTCAAGGAGATTGACTGCAGCACCAATGCCGATCCGGCATTTTTATTCCGTCTTTTAATTGGAACTTACATCATGGGTTTCAATGTTATCCGCCTTAACACAAAAAAGGGTTTTCCCCCGTTTGTCCGATCAGTTGTCCGGGATTTCACCCAGATGACGATTGGCCAGGAAGTCGTTGAGGAAACCGAGACTGTTATCACGATAAAAGACCTGCTCAATCCAGTAGAGATGCCGTTTGAGAATACCATCAAGCGCATGTTTGTAATTGTTAAAAACATGCATAAGGATGCAATTACAGCTCTTGATACCCACAACAAGACGCTTGCAGAAGATATAATCACCCGTGACATCGATGCAGACCGGTTGAACTGGCTGATCGCCCGCCAGACCAATACGATCATGCTCCATGCATCCTTGTCCCGGAAGATGGGGATATCACCGGACATGGCAATGCATTACTATATATTGAGCCGGATTATCGAGCGGATCGGGGACCATGCGGTGAGAATTGCAGAACATGCCATTCCTATTATCGAGATGAATCTTGATAAACAAACCATCAATATTATAAAAAAAGCAAGTGTGATGTCCCTTGAAATTTTCGACCGAAGTATTGTCTCTTTTTTCAACTCTGATATGAAAGATGCCAACCGGAATATTGAATCGATCAACGCACTGGAAAACATCTGTGGAGAGATTAATAATATGGTGCTCAAGCAGGATACGATGATTGCCATTTCTTTAAATTACATCTCTGAAAGTATACGGAGATCGGGAGAATATGCGGGAGACATCTCTGAAACAATCATCAACGTATTGGTAGAGGAGAATACAACACTGCAGAAAGGAAAAACCTGCTAAATGAGTCTTCTGGGGGGCGGTTCTGTCTGTACTCTAAACATCATTGTGTCAAACCCCGTAATATGATGGATCTAACCCCCATATTGCGTAGTTTAGAATTTTATGATACATTTTGGGATTTTTTATTTTCTCATCGATAAGGGATAGAAATTCCAAAAATATCTTCACTCTTTTTCCTGTTGAATACAATTAATTAAATTTTGCAGATCGATTTTATTTTGAGTAAGATACCAAAAACAAGCAACAATTAATCCTAATACAATCAATATTTGACCCACTAAATTCCCAATAGTAAGAATTCCAATAACTACCATAAAAAATGCGATGTATTTTGAATACTTGGCTCTCTTTTTTAATTGTTCGATATTCTGCTCAGGCATATGAATCCCCCCACTGGTTCAGTGGATCTCAATACGCTTCCTGGTAATCATATAAATGACATTCTCTGCAATTTTACAAGCATGATCGGCGCAACGCTCGAGATACCGGGCGATCATAATGTAATAAGTGTAGCTCGAAATATTTTTTGGATCTTCTATCATGTATGTGATTCCTGCCCGGAAGATTGAATGTCGTAATGCATCAATGGTATCATCCCTACTTGAAAATCCCTCTACCATTTTGAGATTATCAGACTCAAACACCGCTATCGCATCGTCAATCATGCCAATCACGAGATCTGTCATGTATGGAATGCTTATCATGTGGTTAAGATGGGGTTTATCCGACACTTCTTTCACGATTTTCGTAATCTCAATGCCATACCGCCCTATACGCGTTGATATCTGAATGATCTTTAATATGCAAACGATAGTGCGCATATCCTTTGCCATTGACTGGTAGAGGGCGATTAGGTGGTAGCACTGCTCTTCAAGTCTGACTTCAGAAAGGTGAATCTTTTCTTGTCCGGCAATTACGGACTCTGCGAGATCTGGATCCTGCCTTATGAGTGCATCAACTGCAGTACGCAGTGTGTCGCGCCCCAGATATGCCATTTCAAGGATTTCCTGTTTTAGGGTTTGGAGTTCCGTATGAAATTTTTCTACCATGATTTACTCTCGTGAGTCACCGTCTTGCAGGTATTTGTCTTACTGTGAGATGTATAAATATTGACTATATATACGCTGTGAGATATCCATGGTCTCAGGTCAAAAGATGTTATTCTAGAATTAAAAAATATTATTCATCTCGTTCGGAATTATCGCACGTATATGTGATGTAAAATGACATCGTGTCCCTTTCTTCGGGTTAATACTAGGAGACTCTGTTACATTGGAGGAATTTAAATGAAAATTAAAAAAGGTCTTGCATCGCGGGACTTACAAAAATTATTGATATCCAGTTGCTGTTGGGACTTCCGAAGCTTTTGTCCCAGATTGAACCGCTTTATCATATGCTTCAACAGTGCTTCTCATCCAAGTAGAAATTGCTTTAAAAGAGTCAACACTCATTCGAATGTCAATAAAATATACCCGTTTAATTGTTTTTACGGAGAGTTCTGGTGGCGTGGGTTGTCCTTCCAACACGCTTCCGGTTTCAATTTGTGGAATGTCAACGTAAAAAGCCAGTCTCCCTCCACCTGGACCTAGAAATCCCATAATATTTTCAGCATAGCGGACTTCAAATTTGGGATCGTATTCCGTCTCAAATTGAATTTCTCTTGGTTTTTGTGGCATGTTTTACCTCAAAAAATTAGGATTTTGAATTTGCTCCAACATACAGTAGCCCAAGAATCACAAGCACTCCTGTAAAGAATGCAATTGCACCTTGAGCTGACTTAGCTAAATCATTACCAGCAGATTCAATTGATGCTGCTGGATGTTCTAATGGCGTTCCTTGTAATGTATCCTTTAGGAAATGACCAACCGATGATTCGACTGAACCAAAACCTGCAATCACAAAGAAGATTGCAAATACAATTCCGATAACGGCGATAATAACGATCGCCAATTCAAAGTCTTTCATTTATTCCGTCCAGTTTAATTTAGAGTATTCGTACTTCGATACCGAAAACTCTAAGTCTAAGGATAGCAAAACAGTAAGTGTTGGGTTGACTGTTTGATGTCTTAAGACATTGAGTCATCCATTTTTTTAGATTGTTTCATTTTCAACACTACCGCATGGTTTGTTTCGCCCGCGCTTGTGGGGCTTAATCCACACTCCTTATAACCATTATTACCACTGAGAATAAATACTTTCGTACTAATCGCTCGTAAAATGCCGGAAATTGAAAATGGGGTACGAAACTAAGGTATTTTCGACATTTTCCGAACAAAATAATAAGTTTAAGGATAAAGAATTATTTAATTTATTTTTCTTTTTCATTTTCAACCGGATCTAGAAGAAGAATTTTCACACGTTTCCCAACCCAGGAAACAGGAAGATACACCCCTCCAGACGTTCCGCGACCTTTAACGATTCGTTCAAGCACCTCATAGGCGCTGGATTGTATTTTCATGGCTTCTAATGTCATATGATGTAATCTTTATCGCTATTCTATAAATATTTTATCAATGCAAAATAGCCATAATGCATACATAATATAGATATGTCAAAGAGCGGGTCGGAATCTGGGAAGACACACCCGCTCTTGAGGAGGTCACAATGATGGATGTAGCAACTCTCCCCAACTCAAATTACAACACTGCTGGGATTAATGTTTTTCCCGTACCAATTGTTGATCTGTTCCGCTATGAGAACATCTACAAGAACACCAACAACGGTTTTGCTGTTGAATTCCGAAAGCAGATGATCAGACTTTACGAACAGGGATTCAAACAGAGCGAGATTGCTGACAAGCTGAACTGCTCTATCTCTGTCGTTAAGAAATGGTTACGCCGATACCGCAAGGGAGATATTATAGCTGATAAATCCCGCGCTCCTCTTCACCGTGAGGTAAAGAACACTTAGTTCAACCAGCACATGGTAAAGGAAATCCTGGAACAGTTCCCTTTCTACGGATCACGCCGAATAGCTCACCAGATTGAGAAAGAGATTGGTGTTGAAGTTTCTCATGTAACCGTCTCACAGATGATGAAGGATATTGTTGAGAAGAAAGAGCCGGTTGTTGCTGAGAGAATTGAGATTGCTGAGCCAGATGCGATCTGGCATATGGACATGACTCCTATGAGGATTGCTAAAGGCACGCAACAGTACATCTTTGCCATCATCGATGTATGCACTCGCAGAGTTCTGGCAATAAAGAATTATGATGGCTGTACATCGGTTGAGGTTATTGACTGCTTATACTCAGCAATCATCAACAATAGTGGAAAGAAACCACGGACGGTTTACACTGATAACGGTGGACAGTTTGTCTCAAAAGTCTTTGAGGACTGTTTAAAAATCCGGACGATCTTTCACCACAAGACCGATAAGGGCTGCCCGTGGCAGAACGGTAAGGTCGAGAGATTGTTTAAGACTCTGTTTGATGAGTGGTTCGCGTACCGCTGGTACATCACTCCTAAGGGACTTTCTGAAAGCCTTGAAGAGTTCCGCAACTGGTTCAACAACGAGAGGGAGATCCAGAAACTTGGGTACAAAACTCCGATGCAGATCATGAAAGAAAAATCAGCAATATCTTGAACACAAACTTTTTCTTTTAAAAAGTACTATAATAGTCATATAAAAGTACTTAATTAGTACTTATCACTTTCACCCTATATGGCGAGAATTACCAAGAACGGAGATCAATATCGAATTAATATCCCAAAAGATGTAATCCTCTTAACTGGGTGGGATGAAAACACAGAGGTTGGGATATTCCCATACCCAAAAGATCTAACCGATTCGATTGATGAAAACACACCAGTATTAATGAAAAAAATTACAATAAAGAGGAAAGATGGCTGATCGATTAAAAGCACTCGAAAACTTTGTTTTACTTATTCTTGGCGCTATCGATAGACCGATCTCAGTTTTACATCTCGAAAAAGAGATATTCTTATTATGGAATTTTCACCAAGACATTCACAATTATTTGAATTTCATCAAACATTATAAAGGACCCTATTCAGAGGAAATTGCAAAAATAATCCACCATCCATTTTATTTAAATAACTGCTGGGAATACCGTCCGCCAATTGACTCCAATGATTTAGGCGGAGGATATGTCGAATTAACAGATACTGGCCGTCTTGAGTACAAAAAATTTTATTCCGATGCTAAAAAAAGAGAGTCCCTATTACCGCTTTTGTCCGGAATAAAAATGGTAAGAGAACTCTACGATAATCTATCCTCGGAAGAATTGTTACTATTGATATATTCTACTTATCCTGAATATACAGAATTTTCAAAAATATACAAAGATATCGAGAGAAAGAAAAAACCTCTCGCAAAAAACCTTCTTATAATTGGCTTAATTGACGATAAACGATTCGAAGAAATTACAATTGGCGCATAATATGACTGAATGTATTATCGCAGACTCATCTTTTTATTGTTGTTTCGAAACCGATTTTCATTGGTAACAAGATAAAGGAGGAACTTCCGATTTCTCTGTTGGATTGTGAAGAATTCACTAATTCAATTTTCATGATTGAGGAAAATTTTTTTGAGTTAATAAGGCCATTTTTTACCAGATCTCCAAAACATGAAAATGATGGAGAGTATGAAGCGATTGGAATTGCATACCATTTGAATGAACATTATAATTTGAAATACCTGATTTTGGATGATTCAATTGCATACAAATTCACAAAAAAGAATTTTGATACATTGGCAAAAAAATTAATCAGAACTATAGGTTTCATTAAAAACTGTTGTTATATAGACAAATCTTTGTCCTCACAACGGACACTTGAAATTCTTTTAGAGATGAAAAAATCATTTGAAATTTATAATGAAAATATTTCTGAAAAGAAAAAGAGACCATGTAGTTTAGATCAGAAGGTCTACAGCACAATACTTATCCCGCTGATAGCACAATTACAAGATGATAATAAAAATGGAAGAATATGATCCCCATTTAACGGTTGATCCAATAACATCAATCTTAAAACATCCAGATTACTGTGTCCGGAAAATCACTTTTGATAATCTAAATAGATCCGTAGAGACTCCGTTTAAAATATTTCATGGAAAAAGATTGTCCTTTGGCGATTTCGAGAAATTTACATCTGGTATTGAAGAAAAAATTGTAGAAAATGGACGATACGTAAAGGGATACAACTCATGGAGTGATCTTAAATATCTTCTTACTGAAGCCAGCGGAAATGAGCGTAATTCAAAATTAACATCTTTTTTTCGAATAGATCAGGAGTTATGGGATAACCTCTCATTTACAACACTATCTTTAGTTTTCCCAAAAAATCCCTATGAACAAATAGCTATCACTAATAAAACAAAAGGGCAGGAAAAGACAAGATATATCGAAGCATTTGATGAAACTAGCTTCACATTTCTTTTAAATTACATTTATTCAAAATCAAAAGCGTGTGTCCTTGTTCCAGATATTAAACTGGAAAATAACAAATTACCTACCATGAGAATTAATGAATATATTAATCATGTTGATGAATGCGTAAATATCCTTTCACAATGGAATAAAAAACCCATATTTGTTCCCCTACAGTTGGATCTCCCTGTCGATCATGTTGAAATAATCTTAGATCACTACGCTGAAAAAAAATATTCAAACATATGGATAAACTTTCTCGCCCATCAATGTGATGATTCTTATATCGCTAATATTAGGGCGATTAGAACACGAATAAATACAAAAATGAAATCTCTAATGCCAGTGCTATATTACACCCATATACAAAAAGAAATAACCCCAAACATTCAGTCAGAAAAAGTATTAGCGTCAGATATTCTTACTCAGTTCAATGGTGCAGATTTTATCGGCATTAATAAAGGCAGATATGATGATTCTCCCGGTTTCAAGTCTGAGGGGGAAAAAGCTGATTATAAACACGCATCGGATCTCGGTATTACATTAGATCAATACAAATTGATGAAAGCCTTCCATAAAAACCGCTTGTTTGATCCTAATAGCTATTATTATTATAATCTAAATTCGTATCCCCGCGATTTACCAACAGATATCGATTTGTTAAGGACTAACGAAAGTATTAATCAGATAGCCAATGGAATTTTGTTATATTCTGAGATTGAACGAACAAGACTATACGCGTTGGAAATCGCTCCAAAAAATGTGGAAAAGGCAATTAAAAAAGATTTAAAAGAGAAACAAGGGTCAAAATCAAAATTAAAAAAGACATTAAAAGATTATATTGAGACAAAACAGGGAATGAAGGACTTCCCAATTATCAGAAATGAAATAACCGACACAGTACCGCGACAATTGACATTATTAGATGATCTCGACGGTCTTGGTGATTAATCGGAATCATTTGGGTCTTCCTGACCCCATTTGAGTCTATAAGAGGTAGAATACCCTTATGGCCAGTAAGATCTGCTAGCAGAAACACATGGCGAGGCTCGCTATTTATCTGGCATCATGAAGCATTGTGAACCTAGCCATAAGGGGGGGGAAGATCCGAGGATTTGAGTCTTTGTCCTGAATTTCGGATCTTCCGTACATGATACCTACACTGATGGAATAATAAAGTTTGGTAAGGCACCGATTCAAGTCAAATCAGAGATGGAAGTTTTCGTTTTGGTTTTATTATTTTTTGGCCTCTTTCTCAGTAATTTGAGTTAATCGATTGTTTTGTAGGATCATCCATAATCATAATCTCTCTCTTTTGTGGCAGAATTTACATTCTCTCCTTGTGGGTGTCGAATTTAAAACCCAGTTCTTACCCGCATCACTTATTTTCAAATCACAAAATTCCTCCCATTCGTGAAATCCCATTAAACAACGAATAGTTTGAAAGAATCCCATAATTATATCGATATTCCTTTTTCACTACGGTTAATCTTTTTGAAGTAATATAGACTTTTGAATAGACACGATGTCACTTTACACCACACGTATAGACCTCTTATCAGACAATTGTGAACGTTTTCGACAATAGCGTGCATAAGAAAAGGAGGATCCCTGTGGGGATACATTATTTTCTATTGTCTAGAAGCTTTTCCAAGAGGGTCTTTATCTCAGCAGTCTCCTTCATCTGGAGGCGCCGGAGGGTCTGTACCTGTCGATCCTGCCAGAGAGAAAATCCGAAAGCTATAACGAGCAAACCGATGGCTATTGAAAAGGCGCCCCATTTCACTGTTAAGGGCGAAGTTAGAAGGTAGAACCCGAAGTAAATAAACAGTGGGCCTCCGACAAGAAAAATTCCTACTGATAAAATATTCAAAAGATTGCGTTCTTCAAACTGTTCATCGCTAAGGTTACTCTCTTCGAGTAGAATTTTCTGGGTATCAATTTTTTTCACAATCTCACTCCGTAATATACTATTTTATGTCTGTTGCCAAGATCTAGTTCCGGTCCTCTCGCCTGTTCTGCAGTGATTATCATTATGATTTGAAATCATCGCTTACGACCTCAAGTTCTGGGAAAATCCGCTGGATTTCGCGAATATGACTATCAGTTTCTTTGAAATACTGGGAAAATGCTTCCGGGTTGTTTTCCTGGTCTGCGAGTACTGCTTGCATACATGTGATTTCGGCATCCTCTGTCTCGCTGCTGATCTGTCTGATACGGGGGATGACCATCCCGATGGAGAAACCCTGCGATGAACCAGGTGTTGCACTCGCCTTGGCCGATGTGAAGTAATCGAGGGACTGCAGCATCTCCTCTCGGGATGTCTGAAATTTCGTGCAAACTGCCATTTTCTCTTTCGTGCTGGTCATCTGCGGTACACCCGAAAGCTCAAAAAAAGCTCCTGTACTATTCTGATAACCAGCGAGGAACAGGTTAACTCCTTTGCTCCACTGATCACGGAATTTTTCTTCCATATTATCTGTAGGGATAAGTGCTTGTGAATATCCCTCCACGCTGTTCTGCATAAATTCATTTCCTGACTTGTTAATTTCTTTATAGAAAACATCGGACCCGAACTGATAGATCGAATCTGCAGCCAGTTCCCCATTTTTGGGATCGCTGAATATATTCAGCGGGTTGAGCGGACCAGTAACAACTGCGGTGCTGGTAAGAATCGCCCCGATCAATAGACAATATTTGATGACTATCAGGTTCATGATTTATTATCCGGTCCGGGGCAGGTTAATACGGCATCAGACTCTTATAAGCTTACCAGAAAAGTGGTGCATCCTTTTTTAAAAAACTTCGTAACATAGAGATATTGAGAATCTATAGAAAATTATTTGATGTTCGTAAACCTGAAAGTTCCTTCAGGTACCATAATCTCAAACCTGGCACCTTTTCCCGGCTCTCCGTTTTCTCGAATCGTCATACCAGTAATACCAAGAATTGTCCGGGAAAGGAATAATCCAAAGCCTGTATGCTTGAAATATTTACGTTCGAATATAGCTTCTTTATATTCTGCTGGTATTCCTTCTCCATTGTCCTGATACGTTACCATAAGTCCCCCTCCTTCAAGCGGACGATACGAGAATTCAATAGTTGTTATCGTTTTTCCATGACGGAGAGCGTTTTCAAGAAGCGTGTAAAAGACCTTCTCCAGCATAGGATCTGCATATAACTCAAGATTATCGAGATGAACGGATAGTTTCACCGTCGAAAGGGGGAGACGTGCTGCATTGGCTACAATGAGGTTTTTGATATCGAACCATTGCGGGGACTGGGCCCCGATATCCTGGTAATCTTTGGTGAACATAATCTGGGTCTTGATATTTTGGGCAGCCTGAATTTCCTTATCGATAAATTCCTGGTTGGAAGGTTGATCAGATGTCATTTTCGTCAATTCGAGATACCCGAGAATTACCGTGATTTGGTTGAGAATGTCGTGCCGTGTTACACTGCTTAAGAGGTTCAGTTTATCGTTGGTTTGCCGAATGGTATCCGCATAGCGTGTTACCTCTGAAGCGTATTGCTCCAGTAACGTTTCAGTTACCTTCTGGTCTGTAATATCAATCAGTGACGCGACGCTCCTCTTTGACTTGGGCAACATATCGATGGTCAGCAGGATGTTGCGGATTCCACCCGATTTTGTAATGAGCCGGAACTCATATTGTTTCAATGCTTTTTCCGGTTCTTCTCGTCGCGTCCGGTGCTGTTCAATCATTTTTTCAAGATCATCTTTGAATATAAATTCAGTCCAGGATTTCCCTTTGTCAATATCCTCCTGGGAATAACCAGTCAGCTTGAAAAACTCTTTATTGGCAAAACTAATGGTAGTATCTTCTTCTATGACAAGCATTGCGGTGCCGGTGTTTTCAAATACTGTCCTGTACCGGCTTTCGCTCTCCCGTATGGTTGCCTCAGACTCTGTAAGGATTTGTCGCTCCCGGTCGTTACGCTGCTGAAAATAGACAAAAATCAAGAGGAATAACACGAGCAGCAGCGTTACTATGAGTGAAGGTGTACTGGCCTTGAAAATCTCTATGTTCCAGTTCCGAGCATTAACATCTGCTCCCAGGACTGCAATAACTTGTCCTGTCGTTGTATCGGTGACCGGAACTATGCTGCTCACCCATGTGCCCCAGCGATCAGTTGTAGGCCCCTCAGTCGTATCCTTTCCTGAAGAAAACGCATTCAAAAGGGTCACCGATGCTTCAGAATAAACCTCGCCTGGTGGCGAGTAGTCCGGTGATTCCGGAGGTTCTGAGTCAACGTAAAAAAAGACTGTCCCATCAGACCGCTGCCCCATAAGATATAAGAACCGGATTTCCGGATCCTCTGATCGGGTCTCTATCAATTGATTTTTTAAGATCTGATAGTACGGTGATCCGATGTCAGAATCAGATCCTGTCAACCCTTTCACGTACGCTGTGCTGATATCCGCTTGCAAAAGGTGGGTTTTTGTGAGCAAATCTGACCGTTGGAGGTTATCCTCTTGCTGAACAGTCCAAAGGGTTAACGCCAAACCACTGACAACGATGACGATAACGGCGATGATTAGCCATCTTTTCAAGTTACGAATTATAGGTAAACCCACCGTGATCTCTCCATATTGTATCATTGAAGCCAGATATTGGCTGATTTTGACGTTTTACGAGATCTCTAAATTCTTTCATTGGGTATTTGCATGTTGAGATATTTATATTGCGAAATGGTTCTGGTGCAAAAACAGTGGGAGAATGCAAGTGAGGTCTGTCAACAGAACACGAATAGGAAGTTCCGTATTCTTTTTTTCTTTAAGGGGAAAGAGGTCGCTATTTCTCATTTTACAAAAGAAATAAAAAATGAGGAAATATTGACCATAATAAAGGAAAAATTCTTTTGAGAAAACAGATTAAATAACCCGGAATGGCATTTTCCGCGGTTGTGTTTTCCTGTACCAACAACAAGTAGGAAAAACGGCAGCAGATTCATAATCAAAGAGCCGGGGATCGTTTGCATGGGTGTGAGACCCCCGGCCTTCTCTTACCTATAACTGTCCTTTTCGAAGCTCCCCCGGCGTGCAATACCAGGATCATCGCAGTCTGGAAAATATATTCCTTGTTTTTCTTTTAGATATTGTGATGCAGGCAATTTTTTTTTTAAATTATTTTTTCCTTATAAAATATATTCCGGTAAGGACACAAACCGCAGCAAGAATTAAAAAAATCAATGTTATTAAGAAAATACGAGCCAATCCCGCTGCTATCGAAAAAAATATCGCGCTGACAAAACAACACAATACTGGCAGTTTACTCAAAATATAAGGACCCAGACTCATATCGATCGAAGGTATAATCTATTTTCGATTGCTTATATATCTTTATTCTTTGGAGGTATATAGAATTATATAATACCGATTCATCTCTATATTAGTGTTTACTTCTTCAAAAAATCTGTAAATGGTTAGATAAATTTGCTCATGGAATACAATTGAACTCGAAAGCGTCTCGGTATGGTAATGACCATGGGATATGTCTCATCGAACATGATTAATCTAAACGGCCCTCTCATTCAGATCTTTGTTGGGTTCCTGCTGGCGATAATTGGATGTGTGGTCATTCTCAACGCGCCGGATCTCGCGCAAATATCCTACGCTCTCTTCCTGATCGCATTCATTCTGCTGGCACTCGCAATCGTTACGCTCTACCGTGAATGAGATCATAGCAATTCGCTTCTCTATATTTATTGTAAAAATCTATAAATTGTTGTAAAAGAATAGAGTTACTAAGGATGAACATTCTTTCGGTTTCGGAGCAGGGTTGAGAAACACGATTCGTGTTTCCGAATACTCCGCCCGTGAGGCAGAGAACTTGGATAGTTAGCATGAACCTTATAATTCGGTCGGGTCTGATTGGGGGAGCCATTGGCGGCGAGGCGATGGTACTGCTGGTCCTGCTCAATACTATCCTCCTGAGAAACTTTGCTGATGGAAATTTTTCTAAGACGCATCCATCGCTTGTCCTTGCATGGATGATAGCCTATCCCCTTCTCGTTATCATGATATTTGAAATCGGCGGGATATTTTCTGCATGGCTCTACAGCAAAACTATACACACGGGAAAAGAGGCACTGATGCCCGGCATTATTACAGGGATCACTATCGGAATTATTCTCGAGATCATGTGGATTGCCAATATCCTTAGTCTTGCTGCGCGTGCTGCCACAGTAGTCCCAGGATTTTTTATGGGCCAAGAAAATTCCCTTGTAATTATAGGGCTCCTTATCATTCTGATTGTAATGGGCGGTATCCTCTCCGGATTCGGCTCCTATATCTTCTCGCTGCGGTCGATCAAGAACTAACCATCTAAAAGGTCAGCAATTGTACCTGATTATATCCCTGAGGTATCCACCAGTCGGAAAACGGCTGGAATTCTTGAATAGGAAATATTGTTATTTATGATAAAAATATAGTATTCTATAGATTACTTTAACAAGTAATATATTCGTGCAGGACATATTATCTGGTGAAAATCATGGCTGGCATACAGAACGATTCGGGAGTATCGGTCATCATCGGTACTTTGCTCCTGATCCTCATCACCGTTACCGCTGCTGCCGGCCTTGCGATTATGGTCTCTCAGATGCAGAAAGATGAGATGAACCGTCAGTCGCATCTTGCCGCGGTAAACAATGAAAAGATAATGATCACCGGAGTAACTTTTAAATCCAACCCAGCTGATTGGGACCAGTTTTTTCCTCCAGTGAACGCAACTACCGGGAATGCAACGAGCAACCAGAGTTATAGTTCGGTCACGTTCTCCATTACAAACCTAAATACCGCAGATTCGAGTGTGATTGGCTTCTCGATTAATGATGTGTATGCACATAACTTCACAGTTCTCGCCGACCCCACAAATCCTAATAATATACCATACAATTTCTCAAGTCAGGATCCGTCATCTAATCTGGTTGTGCCGGGAAGTGCTGCAAAAAAGATCCGGATCAACTTCACAAACGATTTCTTCTCAGTTCCCCCAAACATTGGGCCAAACGATCAAGTGACGATCCGGCTGATGACCTCCTTGTACAATTCTTTTGATAGATCGTTCCAGCCCCCAACACCAGTTATCCTGTTCCATACCGACACGCAGAATACAGGAAGTATCAGTCGGGAGGTGCTTGTATTGGACGGATCGCAATCTTTTGCCGCAAACAACAATACGATCTTTGATTGGAGTTGGTCGATTCAAGATGCATCTAATACAACAGTAAGTGATCCCATGGGAAACTGTTTGGATCAGCCGAACCTCAGTCCTCAAATCCATAAAACGGGGATGATCCTAATATACCAGCCACCAACGGAGGGCCCGTTTTGTGTGAACCTTACTCTGCGGGATAGCAGCGGCATGAAAAAGAGCTCGGATTATGTATTAATTCCCCCCAGCGAGCAATTTGTCCCCCCAGCGAATTTCAACGCATTATTTAATCAGACCCTCTCGACAATCAATGTCACGATAACGGATATCAATGGAAAGGGAATCCCCAATCAAGTCGTGAATTATATTTTCGATAACAACCCATCTGGGAACCTGACCCTAAGTAACTATGTAGGGGAAACCGATCCCACCGGCACGGCAAGCACGATTGTATTGAAAAACGGAGGTCCTGGTTCCGGCACTGTGAAAGTGATATATGGGAATTTTCAGCCATTTCCTGTAATGGTCTGGAATACTACATAATGAGTGCCGTTTTCCAACAACTCCTCTTTGTTCTCATATCAAGAAAGTGGGTGGTTGACGGGTCGATTGGTCGGAGGAAATAAAGTTCACAACATGTTCAGCAGGATCGATGAATAAATGTAGATTAATCCCGAAAATGCATACCATTCAATCTGGATTGCATGCATTTACGGTATAGTTTGCTTGGTTTGAAAAAAGGGATTCCACCAGAATCTCCGGTAATTCAGAATCATTTTAAAAACCTATAGATTCACTTCCAGCATCACAGGACAGTGGTCCGAACCTTCGAAACCTGAAAGGATCTCTGCATCCATAACGAATGGTCGTACAGGTTCATTCACGAAGAAATAATCCAGCCGCCTTCCGATATGCCGTTCCTTGAGCCGGAACCCATTGGGCCACCAAGTGTAATGTCCCTTCTCTTGGTGGAAGATTCGAAACGCATCAGAATAACCCTTGTGGATGAGTGAATCGATCTTCTCCCGCTCGAATTGCGTGGTCCCAACCTGCCTATCCGCATGTTTTTTCATGCTCTCGACATCATTGTACGTATGGGCTATGCTGAAATCCCCACAGATGATAACCCCACGTCTCTCGTCATTGAGATGTTCTGCGCTGGTGAGAAATGCATCGTAAAAGGCTAATTTGTGCTCGAGGGTGTCGACCGGTGAAACACCAAGCGGGAAGTAGATATTCATGAGTACGAACGTATCGAAATCCGCGATGATAACACGTCCCTCCTCATCCAATACAGGGATGCCAAAACCATACCGCACCGATACCGGAGTCCTCCGGGTAAAAAGAAGGGTCTCGGTAAAATTTCCGGGTGCAACTGGGGGACAGTACATCTCGTAACCATAGAGTTTTTTTAACTGAGAGGGAATTTTTTCTTCGGGTGTCTTGGTCTCCTGGATACAGACAAATTCCGGATTATGCTGGAAGATAGGCATAAATTTATTTTCCGCACAACGCTGCCGGAGCCCGTTTACATTCCAACTGATAATTGTCTTCATTTTCCTACACATCCTGTCTTATGATTTCATGACAATAATCCATGAGGCTTGACATGAGCGGTGGGTGCCAGATCTTGCTCCAGTATTTCCCTAGTACTCCCGTTGGATCCTAACACTGCTTTCGTCATTAAAGTGGTCGCTCTGTCACGCAAGGCTTTTCACTCCGGAGATTCTTTTGATTCGGTTTTCATCAACCGGAACCCCGAAATATATCCAGCCGAGGATTTCTTCCTTATCCTGGTAATATAGCTGTACCATCCTGGTAACCGCTTCGTACTCCCGGATATTGTTCCTCTGCATCCAGAGAATGAAGTCCGTTCTGTGCTCCAGTTCCTCATTGAGGGTTTCCTTACTGACACCGTTAGTGTCCCGGATCCGGTCGAAAAGAAAACTCCGGCCCTGCCATTGGAACACGTCTGTATCCGGCAGCCACTTGAAGACCGTATTCGTTATTAAATCACCGGAATCCCGATCGAGTTCGAGGATCTCCACAATGTTTGAAATTTTCCTCATGCTCCGCTCGCCTTTTTTGATATGCATCGGGAAGATGACTAGATCGAGGTTCGATAATAGGCTTCGCGGTACGTTCATCGGGTTGGACTCGACGCGAGCAAGCAGCTCGTCCATGGAGCCGGCATGGATAGTCCCGAGCGCTGCATGGCCGACGGCGATGGCCTGGAAGAGAGTGAATGCTTCTCCACCCCTGACCTCCCCAACAATGATAAACTCAGGACGCTGCCTGAGTGCTGCAACGAGAAGATCATAAAGAGATATATTACCAGGAGAATATCCGGATCCACCGCTGCTAAGACCGGAAATCCCGCTCATGGCGTTACCCGCATCTGATGTGCCGAAACCTGTCCTGGTAATTGACTGGATCCAGTTGGGATGCATCAAGTTCAGTTCAGCAGTGTCCTCAATGGACACAATCTTGTATTCCGGTGGGATGAAACTACACAGGACGTTCAGAAACGTGGTCTTTCCGGTTGCAGTTCCTCCCGAGATGAGAATCGAGCGTTTGTATTCCATCAGGATCCATAAGAATGCCAGCTGTTTCGCATCGATTGACCCATAGTCCATCAATTCGATGGAGGAGATCGGGTATGCCCGGAACTTACGAATAGTAAAGGTGGAGCCTTTTCTCGTCACCTCCCCACCAAGGGTAATGTTCGCACGGCTGCCGTCCGGCAGTGTCAAGTCGCGGATTGGCTGGAGGAGGGAGACGTGACGGCCGCTGATTTGAGCGAGTTTCAGGACGAAGTTGTTTAATTCGACCTCGCCGAATTTTATATTCGTGCGGATCGACCCATAGGTCCTATGTTGAACATAGAGATTGATATCCGAACCGTTGCAGCTGATATCCTCGATATATTTATCTTTCATAAGGGTATCGATCCGGTCGTAGCCGAGATACTGTTTGCGGAGATGGAAATACATCCGTGCTTTCTGGGTATCGATCAGCCGGAGGCCAAAGATGTCGATGAGGGAATAGAACCTTTCGTGTAGATATTTTTCCCGCTGTTCCGCATCAATGAGTTCAGCATTGGTGCTCACCAGTTTCTCAAACGCATTCTCGATGATAGTGAGGGCAGCTTTCTCATCGGCGCTCAGCTGCGGTTCGATTACACTGTATACCATTGCGCCCTCCACCCGTGAAAATTCGATATGTACATACTGGTATGGCGGATCGACAACATAGGTAATGTTGACATCTTTCAGGGCGCCTTCGAGCGAGGGTATCCCGAGTTCCCCAGGTTCGAAATCGAGTGAATTGATATCCGGTTTGGGGGGTTTTGAAAAGATTGTTTTGTACCGGTCTATCAATGAAGGTGCCGGTGGGGTGTTATCTTCAACATAATCCACAAATAATGACTCAATACGGTTCATGAACGACATAATGCATCTCCCCAAGATTGTTTATTCTTCGAATAATAGTTGCCAACAGCCATAGAGATCATAAAACTATCACGGCAGCACTTCGATTCACCCAAGTAGTCCCTGCATTTCCCGATATCCTAAACTTAACATCGTATACACCAGGTTTCACATACTGATGTGTCCAATTCTGTTGATTGCTAGTATTACCCGCCCCAATATCCCCGAAGTCCCAGTACCATCCAGTCGGCGGTGGGTACCCGGTACTATTGTCGGTGAAGTTGACGGTAAGAGGGGCAGTCCCTTGATCCGGAATCACAGAAAATCCTGCTTGGCATACTGAAATGTAATTAGTGGCATTCAGGGAGCTTGATCCAGCCGTGTTTGCCGCAGTGAACCCGATTGTATATAGCCCCCCGGAATAATAGATATGGCCCGGATTTTGCAGGGTTGAAGAACTGCCATCACCAAAGTCCCAGGACCAAGAAGTCGGCATATTCAGCGAAGAATCGGTGAACTGGACCATGAGGGGTGCAAACCCCATCGCGACACTCGATGTAAATCTAGCATCAGGAATTGATCCGATGAGATTAGTGCTACTGGAATTTGTTGCATTTCCGGTAAGATTCGTCCCATTGATTGTCGTCCCTTGTGCCGTTGATATAAGGGGGAGACTTTTATTAAACGTCGGGGTTGCGACCGCGTCAGATCCGATTTTGGGCGTTCCTGCAGGGGTTGCAATGTACTGTTCCGGAAGTGTTGGTGTCTCAACAAGGGAATTTTCACCCGATATCTCCTGATTCATTGCGGGTTTGGTGGTGGTTGAAAGAAGAGAACACCCGCTCGTGCCAAGGAGCAGGATGACGAGAACACTTGCCACTAAACCCGATTTATACATAGATAAAGGTTAATTTCTATAGTCTTAAAGAATTCTATCTATATCATAAATAAAACCCTTTGGTCATATCAAAAATTATGGGTGCAGAAGGAAACTTTTGAAATTTTATCGACATTAGAAAGAGAAAGATTGATGAAAGTTCAGTATCTATATAGATATGATGAATTACAGATTATCGATTCCTCTATTTATACTGGTTTTTCTTCTCATTTTCTCTCTTACCTCGGGTTGTACCTCACTGTCAGTGCGGACCGCAGATACGCACAATACAACCGCAGCGATCCAGAGTTATAATACTTGGATTGCTCAGCAACGTAATTTTGACCTGGAGGTCCAAGGCACCATCGGCCAAATCGGGAATGATATCAAAACTTATAACACGGAAATTGCCCGAGACCAACCAAATGTTGCTTTGCTCAGAGAGAACCTTGCCAAAGATCACCAGCTGCTTGAGCAGCTGGGATCAGGGATTGATAATCTGACGGCCGCAACTAGCCGTTTCGAGCAAATAACCGCAACCCTCCAATATGACAAGGCTTCAGCCACCAGTACGATCGAGACACTTGATATGATTTCCCAATACATGAAGATCTATACGCTGGACATGGGTAATGCACATCAACACTTGATCGAATATGTGAACAATGCGGAAGCTTATATAAGAACGGATGATCCGAACTACTGGAATGACAAATACCGACAGGATGCGATGTTGGCAAAAGATCAGGGATCAAAAGCATTTGCCGAAAGCAACTTAGCGCTGGAGAATATTACAATAAAGGCCCAACAACTGGAGAAACTCCAGTGATTATTTTTTTTAAATGTTCATCCTGAGATCTTTGGTTCTCCGATTACCGGTAAAGTGTCTGATCTGAAAGGGAGGGATGGTTTGATTACCGATAAAAATCAGTGGGTAAATCTCACATTGCCCCTTAATTGACAATCGCATGGAAAAATCTACCGAAGAGATTCCTGGATTAAATGAACTCGATATATTTCTTGTAAGATGTTAGCGCATTGAGCAACTAGGTCTTGTGGCAATCCAATATATACTATAGTTAACTATTGATTTCTTTCAGCAATATATATAAATATAAGTTGCTAAAAATATCAGCATATAGTATATTTCAAAATGAGAACATGTTACGGATGGATTGAGATTGAGGGCATCCGTTACGATCACGACGTGATCGTTCACCGGGACCTGTCAATCGAGAAACGATCCAAGAAAAAATCCCGGAAATCCCGGGGCTTCTTCAAGCATACCCCTCTTGCCGATAGCGAGCTTGCCTTCCTTAAGAAAGAAAAACCCGATATTGTGTATATCGGGACCGGGCAATTTGATGATCTTCCCATCACAACTGAAGCCCTTAAGATCCTGGCAAAATTCAGGGCAGTTATCCGGCCAACACCAGAGATCATGAATCTTCTCTCCAACGAAAATCGTTCTTACGCTGCAATACTCCATGTGAAGTGCTGACATGAAAATAGATATTTGATTGCAGATAATCGCTCATTTTTCCATTTTTGTACTGGGATAATAAAAAAGAATGTTCCTATTAATATCACCTATCGAGAAAATTTTTTCGATTTCTCTGAACTTCCAAAAATAAGAACCCGGTATATTGATAATGCAATGAACATGCAGAAGAGTTTGCGTAGAATCTTACGGATAGACTTGAGGAAAAGTGGAAAATAACTTTGAAGAGTATCTTGTGAAAGTGATTTTACAAACAAATATGGACGCGGGCCACAGTAGAAAAAGGTTTAATCTTCCTCCCAAGGTGCAGGGCCATATGCTGGTGAACTGTCGGGTTTTATTTTCCCAATTGCCGTCAGCAGTCTGTGTATCTGGTCATCGGAAAGATCCTTCAGTCCATCGGCAATCAGGTGTGCTTTGTCCTCTCTCTTGTCAACCTTTTCTGCCAAGATACGTTGTCTCCTCTCCATCGCCTCTATCAGGGTCTCCGTGCTTTTGATCTGTATTTTCAACGCATTGTTCTCTCGTTCCAATGAGAGGAGCTTATCGGCTTGTCTCCCGATATTCTGATGTAGTTCCTTTGTACTCTCACTTGTCAGGAGACTTAAGGCAGATTGTGCTTTCAAGA
Organism: Methanoregulaceae archaeon; assembly: GCA_015660885.1. Lineage (GTDB taxonomy): Archaea > Halobacteriota > Methanomicrobia > Methanomicrobiales > Methanospirillaceae > Methanoregula. The sequence goes on from JACTUB010000005.1 coordinate 50,570, forward strand.
ATTCTTTGCCGATACCGTCATCGCCCATTTTAGCATAAACAAAATCTAATGCATTGTTCCAATGTCCCATAATCAAATGTGCGATATCTTCATTCCGGAATCCTTGGTTCGCAGTAACTCTCCACCACTTGCGGACTACATGCGGAGTTAAAGGGTGAATGTGTGTCTTTTCATCAGGTTTTAATTTGTCCTTATCCATAACCCGCGACAAAGTGTTATACCAAATATTTCGGGCCCCATACGTACTGATACCGAGCAACCTACGATCCTCTTTGGGTGGCAACCTATTCTTATCCCTAAACTTGTCGTTCAATCCCTCATTGCGCTCATATGATGCTGTCAGATATTTCATCCGTTCCCCACCCAACCAGATTAACACAGCTTCTCTGCACTCATCTGTCATGAATACAGTTCTTGCCCTTCCATTTTTGGTGTATTCTTTTTTCAAGTAGATACTGGGAGGATTTCTATTCATATCAACATCATCAAGTGTCACGTCGCAGAGTTCACCTATACGACACGCAGTGCTTGCCAGTAGCATAATTAGAACCCTTCCCCGTATATCTGCAGCACCTACCATTTTTCGCAGTATTTCAGTTGTCAGATCCCCCTGTTTTGTCTCGGCATCACCGGTTTTGGGAATTATGCGCTTGAGCTCCTGTTTATTGAACACATGACCATTTAACCCGTAAAAACTACGAACTGCTGTCAGATATAACCCGATTGTTTTAGGGGGTTTACCTTTCATAAAATTTGCATAAGCGCTGATATCTTTTGCCGGATCAGCCTTGTAACGAACACGTTTGTTTAATGCTGCCAGTGCTGCTTCTGGATGGTGCCTGTTTGAATCTAAATCCGGGAATAGGAAACGGGCGTAATTCAGGAGTGCATATTTGTAATTCTTCTTTGTTGCTTCTGACCAGTTGACATTATTACAAAACTCCTCCACTGTGTAATATGTTTGGGTCTTTTTTGCCACATGTCATAGTTGGTGGATCATTTATAAATAAACTTCGTTAAGTTGGGATTAACTCTTAAACAAGAAAAGTAAAGTTGCGTTGAGAATCCCTTTCTTTTGGAAAATTGACATTTCAGTCAGGTTTTCCGAACAATGCCATAAAGAGCATCACAACCGGAATTACCTCAAGTCGCCCCACCCACATAACAACGATAAAGATCCCCTTTGAGATTACCGGCATATCCGGAGAAACATATCCGGTACTGACACCGCAGGAAGAGAAGGCTGACACTACTTCAAAGAATATTTCAGTGAGGGAATATGTTGTCAGGTGGAACTGCATTACCGTAAGTGCGGCGATGAAAATGGTGACGACCGAAAGAATGATGATAAGCATGTTCTTTGCAGCCTCGAGTTCTGCAGTTGCCCGGGGGATTACTCTCCCTTCGATCTTGAAGGGAAGGAGCACCTTTCCGCTGACAAAGAGCCTCCGGAACCACCAGAGCAGCGCCCGGAAGGCTAGCGCGACCCGGTTTAACTTGACGCCACCGGCAGTACTGCCGGCTGCACCACCAATAAAGGTAAGCAACGTCAGGAACAGCAGGGTAACGCTCGCCAGGGAGTGCAGGTTTATAGTCTGGAAACCGGTGGTTGTCAGGCTCGAAATAGTCATGAAAAGGCCGTAATTGAGTGCTGTGAGGAATTCATAGTTTCCAAAAAAAATCAGATCATAGGTTACTACAGCAACCCCGATACCGGCAAAGAGAAAGAACAGTTTGACCTGTTCGTCACCAAAAAAGCTCAAGCGCCGCTTCTCCACGATAAGATAATAGAGTTTAAACGGCAGAGCACCGGCGATCATAATCGGGATCAGGAAAAGTTCAAGTACAATGTTATTATAAAAAAGAATACCCCCCTCGTGGAGGGTGAATCCCCCGGTTGATATTGCGGCAAAAGCAAGATTGACCGACTCCCATAACGAGAGGCCGGTGAACAGGATAAGGCTGACAGCAAGAAAAGTGAGCACCAGGTATATCTTCCAGAGTGCTCTCCCGGTCGCAATTACCGTGGGCATCAAAGGTTCATCCCGCCCTTCAGTGCGGGAGATCTTTGAACTGAAAAGCCCGGTACTGCTTGCCAATGCAATCACAATTGCAACGATACCGATACCCCCAATCCACTGCATATAGGATCGCCAGAAAAGGAGCACGTGAGGAGCGGTGTCCAGTGATCGGATCATCGAAAACGCCGTCCCTGTCCATCCTGCCATTCCTTCAAAAAATGCATCGGTAAATCCCATATGCAACCCGAGCATGAACGGGATACCGCTCACCATCGCACAGGTCAGCAAGAAAAGCGCCACCGAACACATTGCAGTGGAAAGCCTTATTCCCCGGTTACTGCGGGGAAGATTTCGTAAAAACATACCAAGAACGAAGAACGTAACAGGGACTGCCACCATGGGAAGGAGCATGTTCCACTCGGAAAAAATTATTGCAACGATAATGGGTAGAACAGTCAGTGGAGCAATTAAGGCAAAAATATCCCCGACATCTGCAATAATCGTGGAAAGATGCTCAAGACGGTGCATTACTTATGGGTTACCGCTGGTTCTCTATTAGTGTTTGCCTGCCTGTTAAAAAAGCGGTTTATTCCTGGCTTTTTTGAATCTTTCACTTTTGTCCGGAGTCAGTCCCCCTTTTTAAGCGATATTAATTCCCTTGTGCTTCTGTAAGATAGCGTCTGCCAGCCGGTCGAGCGCCTTTAAGGTAATTTCGTCCGGGAGACCCTTGACCATGACGGGTTCGATGAGCTCGACTTTAACATGGGTGAGCATTTTTACAATGATTTCGGTTGCCTGACCCCCCCAGCCGTAGGATCCAATTACTGATGCAAACCGCACCTTGGGTTTGAGCATGTTTGCAAGGTATGTAGCAGACACAACCTGGGGATGGGGACCAAAGAGAACAGTGGGTGTCGCAATAACCACCGTCGCCGTGTCCACAAGTGACAGGGCAAGCTCTCCTATATCCGTATGTGTCAGGTTAAAAGGTTTGACGGTAATCCCGCGGCTGATCAACGCCCCGGTGAGATACTCCACCATTTTCTGTGTGCTTCCATGCATCGAGACATATACGATGACAACCTCGTTTTTAACGGTGTCCGACACCCAGTCAGCATATGCGTCGAGAATAAACTGAGGACGCCGGTAGATGGGTCCATGACTCGGTGCGATCATCTCGAGCGGGAGTCTTTTTACCATCTCCACATATCCTTTGATGCTGTTCCGGAACGGCATCATGATCTCAGCATAATACCTCTTTGCAGAACGATAGATCTCCGACTCGTCAGTCACGTAGAGATCGCTTGTCCCTGTATGCGACCCAAAGAGATCGCAGGGAAAAAGGATTTTGTCCTCTCGCAGGTACGTGATCTGGGTTTCAGGCCAGTGTGTCCAGGGGGTAAGAAAAAATTCGAGTGTGCGGTCTCCGAGCGAGAGGGTCTCTTTATCCCCGATGACCCTGACCCGGTTTTCCTGCAGATGGAGAAGGGCGGCCAGAAGGTCTTTACACTTCTCGTTCGTCACCACTACCGCATCCGGGAAAAATTCCAGAATCATCAGGAGGGACCCGGAATGGTCCTGTTCGGCGTGATTAACGATCACATAGTCGATACGGTCTACATTCAGCTTGACGATATTTGAGATCAGGTCAAACTCTTTGGTGGGATCGACAGTGTCGATTAGTGCCGTTTTCTCGCTGCCGCGGATCAGGTACGAATTATAACTTGTCCCATTCGGAAGGGGGATCAGCTCGTCAAAGATCCTGCGGTCAAAATCAGTTGCTCCGACCCAGTGGATCCCCTGAGCAATTTCACGTGATACCATAATACCAGCAACTCCTTGTTGAAATTTTTTTTACTGCACCACAGATCAGGCATTGCCTGTCGTCGGCCAGGTAATAAAATCCCTTCCGCGTGGGTATATTTTGCGGGAATTCGCCCTTTTTTGGGTGTATGTGTCTACCGATAGTGCAGGAAAATTTTTCCATCATATCCTCCGGATATTTTTGGTTGCAACAAACTAGCATGAGAAGTGCATTAATCATTTCGATACTGCACTCTTTTTACCAAAAGTTACAGGTCGTGATTACTAATCTCTATGTCCATGGATCGGGTCTGCCAGATAGTACCGATCTGCAAAGAACCGGAATGAATGGTTTTTCATTCGTGCCGAATCCAGGGAGAAGTACTTGAGGATCTCAAACATAAAATCGATGCGTGAATCATATTTATGAGGGATGAGGCGATTGAAACCCTCCTTGGTAAGCTCATCGGTCAGGGAGAGGTCAGGAACCTCAAGATTCAGCGCGGATTCGCGTGACAGGCCGGCATAATACCAGCTTTCGATCTCTTTGATTACCACAATGATACTACTTCCTTCAATATTACTGAAGTGATAGTAAAGGATCTGTTTTTTGTCCCTCACGGATCGTTCTGTATCAATATCCGCAACAAAGATATAGTCGTTTTTCATGAGCCTGACGCTCTTTAAAAAATTGTTTACTTTCGTGCGCTTGATGCTCGCGTACGGGATAATTTCTACGGAATCGTAGCGTGAAACAAAAAGCGGTTTGATAATACGCCCGAAAAACCGGACATCATCTTCCCCCTCCACCATGATGAAAAGGTGTTTTTTCATGTTTACAGTCCAAGGAGGTTCTGGATGTAAAGTTCCTCAATCCCGATCTCGTTTTTAAGAAATGTCCTGACCTCCTCTTTATCAGCCGGACGGGAAACAACCGAAAATCCTTCAGTATCCCGTGAAATGAGGAGGAGATCTTCGATCGAGGCATGTTTCACCACCTCGGTACTATGGGTGGTAATCATGATCTGCTTTCTCTTTGAAGACTCCTTCATCATGGTAATGACACGGCCGACCAAAAACGGGTGAATGTGACTAACTGGTTCTTCGATGATGATTAACGGCTTGTCTTCAAAATAGAGGACAATAATAAGGGCAAAGATGGTCATCGTGCCATCCGAAAGGGACGTGGAAGGGAGATCATGATTTTTCGCATATCGTTCACGGAGGGTGAGAATCAATGAAATGTCCATGAACTTTTCAACAGAGAAATCGTCGACGAACGGCAGTACATCCCGCAGCAGGTTTGAAAATTTTCGCTTTTTTTCAGGATCTCCGATAATGTTTTTCAGGACAAGCACAAGGTTACCTGCATCCTCCTCAAGGTCCCTTTTCCCGGTAACTGCCACTCCTTTTTTTAAAAGTTTTGGATCGATATCGTACACCGCAATGTGGTCAAAGAATTTTTCAACATGGGGCAGGGGATACGCATAAGGGGTTTCAAGAAGCAATGTCTTTTCCGGCACGCGTTTCCCGCGGAAATAGATCGGGATGAGCTCCTGTTCAGTGAGAGGAAACCCCTCCGGAAGATCAACTGCATATGTCAATTCCCCCTTGTCACTCATCACTTGTATCTCGCCATGCCCGATTTTCTCTATTTTACTCAGGCGTTTGCCATTACGGTCGCAGGACATCACTTCGCAGCCGATGATGAGACGGTCCCGGGTGATCGAGAATCCGTCTCCGTGGCTATCAAACCTGATTGCAAATTCATAGGACGACTGGCATGATTGTATGGCAAGAAGCGGTGTATCTTTGCATTCCTGCCCAAGGATCTCCACCTTTTGATCGGGTTGATAAACAATCCTGATCACAAGGTCACGGGAAGGCCCGATATTCGTATTCTGAAGATATTCCGCCCCCCCCTGCATTGCAATTGCATTGACGATCCCGTTTATCGTGATGTCCCGCAGGAATTTGAAGATACTGATAAAATTGGATTTTCCCGCTGCATTGGAACCGATCACCACATGGAACCGGGACAGCTCAATGTCCAGTTCGGAAAAACTCTTGAAATTTTCTACATGAATACGCTGAATTGGCATACGACCTCCGCATGACATCGTCACCCTTGAACAAAAAGAAGATATTGGTCTGGCAGGATCCCAAAAAAACGGGTTCCTAGAAGGAAATTCCAAAACTGGCGGGGTTCAACATCATAATTGCATAGTTGAGGTATCCGGCAAAGGATATCCAGACCAGAACGGGAAGGAGCAGCAATGCAGCTCCAATGGAGAACCTGATTACCTGAATAATAGTACAGAGCAACATGGTCCAGAAAAGAACGATTGCCAGGAAACCATAGAACGTCGAGTGCAGACCAAAAAAGAAAAAAGACCATCCGATACTCACAACGAGCTGAAAAATAAATAAGACCAGACCGACTTTAACTTCTGGGTTCTTTAAACCTGACCGGATTATCAGGTAAAGGGAGAACCCCATAAGAATATAGAGTACTGTCCAGACCGGCCCAAAAACCCATGACGGGGGAGTGAGATCGGGTTTATGCAGACCGGCATACCATGTGGGTATTTCAGGAGTTGTATAATATGAGCCTATATACCCTGCAAGCAGGCATATGCCAACTGCTATAACAAAATAGATAATCTTTTTTCCGTTCATTATTCTCTTGCGTAGTGTTAGATGGGAATGGCATAAAAAATTATTGGATGGTCAAAGTGCCACTAAAGAATAACAAAATGGCATAAAATCTTTCCTGTCTGTTTATTTTCCTTTCCGGTAAAAACGGAGGGAGCCAATCCACGAAAAAACACCGGAACCCTGCATCCGTTTTTCGGGAAACACACCCTCTGTACGGATTTTACTTTATCTACGGAATAAAAGGCAATCGGATGGAACTGCCTGATTATCCTTACGACAGAGCGAAGATCCTGCCGTTTGATAATGGCATAGACCATCTTCATCTGGCCGGTGGCACCTACACCATCGCTACTTGTTTCACCATAATCTATAGTTATTGCTAATAATTGCAACAAGGGGCACGAATGGGATTATCGGTGTCTAAAAACCTGAAGAACCCAAAAAAGGTTAAAAAAGAAGAATCGGGTCTGGATTTAATTCGTTACGTGGAATTTCTGGTTCCAGGTACCGTTCTGCTGGCCGTCAATATTGAGAACGGTTACATCCCAGTCGCCCACCTGGGCGCCATTGCTTGGATCGAGATCGAGCGTACAGAGTATCTGTGTCGAACCCGTAGATACCGGGCTGGCACATACAATTTCTGTTGAACTTTTAATAAACGAGACTTTTACCGCAGTTTTGAAGTTCTGGCCATTGATCGTCATCGACAATGTGTCATTTAATGCGCCCTGGCTGGGGCTGACTCCCCCAATGATGGGCGGCATGTCGCCGATGGTAAATGCTTCCTCCTTCGTACTCGACTGGCCGCCAGGGTTGGTAACCACGAGGTTATAAATTCCTTTGTCAGCATTGGAGAATTTAAAGATGCAGTCGATTTCGGACGAAGAGGGTACTGATACCCCGGTTGCATAGATTGGCGGATATCCGGCCCGTGTCAACTTTACTGTTGCACCGCTCAGGAAGTTGCTCCCGGTAATCGTTGTGCCCACAGCCACACTGTTACCACCGTACACGGGAGCTATCCCGGTTACCGACGGCGCACTTCCTGAAAGCGTAGGAGTAACGGTTGTGTAAGGAGTCGTCGTAATAACCGGTACGGCGGAAATTTGCACATGTGATATCTTCACCGGATATACTTTTTCAACAAGTGACCTTTCTGCCTTTTCAGATTCGTTGTTGACAAAATGTCCCCACGAACCATCCGCGTTTTTATAGAGCAACTGCCGGGTATACTGGTCAGTCGACACGTCATAACTTATGATCACATATAACTCCTGATCTGTCGACGTGGACGTCCTCGCTATTATATCTCCTGCAACATATTTTACCGGTACTGTGGTCGTTGGTACCGGAGTTACCGTGGGGGACTGATTCGAACAGCCGGCAATGAGCACTCCAAAAATCAAAAAGAGGCTGACAAGAATTCCATACCGAAGATTTTCAGTCATAATCGTATCTTTCGATGTGGGGGCGTATAAGATTTTTTATCAGAAAAAATTTACCCTGAAACATGACCGGAGTTGCCATTCCTGCTGCCATTAAAATCATACCTTGCACGAATCAAAAATATCCTCCCGCTACCTGATTCACGGGCAAAGATCGGACACTTTAGGAAGAAGGATGCATGATTCAGTTCCGGGGGACCTTGAGGGTCACATAATTCCGTGAAAGATACAGGTGGATGCCTATCAGAATACTGACCGCCAGAACCGCACTAATCCAGACAAACACGACAGCATTATGCAGATACAGCGGAGAGATGCGGTTTGCCATGGTAAGAACGCTGCATACCCCCGCTACCAGGCTTGTTGAATAAATATCCCTGACTGCAAAGAAAAAAACTGCCGCAATAATCCCGATAAAGACAGACGAGAAAAAGGGATCCTGCCGGAATGCCGCGGGAAAGTATGCAAACGTCGTCATACCGAACAGCACCGCCGTCACCATGATCCCGACAAGTATGGAAATTACTATCCCTCCCCTGCGGACAAACGCCTGGACGTGAGTCCCCACAAGAACCCAGCATATCATTACTGATGCTATGGCACCAGGCAGGAGGAGTAAGAAAGCGTTTGCGAACGCGAACCTGTCAGTTCCAAAGGGATTCAAAAAGATGACGACGATATAGCAGATAATGCCGGTCAATGTACATGCCACGACAGTGCGCCTGAGGGAACGGAACCCGATCTGGAACAAATTGACTGCACCGGAGATAAAAGCTGTCCGCACGCAGAACAGGGGGACCAAAATACCCGTAAGAATGCAGGCAATAAAGGTATACAGGAGGAATTGCGGTGGATCAAAATGTTCGAAGAGATGCACACTCCCTTCAAGCAGGAAAATCTCAAGTAACCATGCTGTGTATATCGCAAAGGGAATCACCAGCAACCTGATCGTTGCCGAACGCAATTCAGGAAATTGCGGGGCCACTCGAAGGACACCTGGTGGGGTAGTCTGATTGTTCGCATTCCTCTACTTTCGCGGATACCTGGTATCCTGCCAAAAAAATTTGTATCGCCATTTTGTTGTATTTACTGTTAATCTCAATTGAACAAAATGAATGCTGGTTTCGGCTCATGACCTCGTCAATAAAAGATCGCGGACAGCTTGTTGGCGATCTTTGGGTTCAATGCCATGAACAGTCATGGTATCGTCAAAGCAAGGGAGCGAGCGCTGAAAAAACGTGCCAAGCGCGATCGGGGAGTCACTGTTATAATCCCATTCCCGGGCCTTTTTGCATGCAGATTCAAAGTTGGTCCGGTCATGATCTGATAGTTCGTATACCCGCGGAGTATAATAGTCAGCAGCGGGAAAGAACGTGGCACATATCTGGAGTACGTCGATAAACGCAAACCCCCTGTGTGCTATGCCTTCCGATATCAGGTTGTGTAAAAGATTCATATTCTTTGTATACCCGCGTGCGACGTAGCTGGCCCCGCTCGCAAGCATCAACTCGACCGGGTTGAAGGGATATTCTGCAGTACCTGAAGGGGTGGATTTTCCTTTAAACCCGAGCGGTGACGTCGGGGTATATTGCCCGGTTGTGAGGCCGTACACCCGGTTGTCATGGATGATCACCGTTATGTCAATATTACGTTTGGCAGCAAAGATCAGGTGGTCAAGCCCTTCGGCGTACGAGTCCCCGTCACCGGAACAGCAGATAACGGTAAGACGCGGGTTGCCAAGTTTGATAGCGGTTGCCACCGGGATGGTCCGCCCGTGTATCGAGTAGAAACTGTTGATATTAAGATAATCGGCGATCTTTGCGTGGCAGCCGATACCGGACACTAATACGACATCATCAAGCGACTTTCCCGCCTCCTCCCTTTCGGTGAGGATATTTTTCAGGGTATGCTGGATAGAGAAATTTCCACACCCCGGGCACCAGGTATTCTGCGCATCGGTGATGATTTGGCGTCCTGTCATATCATCATCTCCTTTACCTTTACCAGCAGGTCATCAGGAAGGAAAGGACGCCCGTCATACCGCAGGATTTTTTCATCCGCTATGATCCCGTGCCGCTCTGCGAGTGCAGCAAGTTGTGCCGTTGCATTCTCCTCTACTGAGATCAAACTCCTGACCCCTGCAATTGCTTTTTTCAACTGCTCCGTGGGGAACGGTGAAAGTACCACCGGCTGGACAACCCGCAGCCCGAGAAGTGCTGCAATTTCGTTGCAGACCCCTTTAGTGGACCCCCAGCAGAACAGCGCAGTGGAGGCATCATGCATGCCGGAGACATTGACACCGGTGTATCCCCGCATCTCCTCTGTCAGCAGTTCGCCCTTGCGGAGACGTTTTTCCGTCATCTGTCCGACCGTATGTGCATCTTCGATAGTAATACCTGCTTCATCGTGTGCGTAACTGTTCACTTTGATTACGGCATCTTTCGTGCCGGGAAAAGCAAGCGGTGAGACACCGGATGGCACATCTGCGTAACGGAAATAAGGAGCAGTCCCCGCCCATCGGGGTGAATCCGCGCCCCGGACATCGGAAACTGCTGCAGGGTCAACACTATATGTCCCCTCAGAAAGGGTTTTGTCGCTCAGGATGAATGCGGGGACCTGAAATTTCCATGCCATATTCATTGCAACAGCTGACCAGTATAGTGCTTCCACCGCATCCCCGGGGGCAACAATCAGTCGCGGGTATTCCCCCTGCCCGGCGTGAAGGACGAAATGAAGATCTGACTGGCCCGTATAGGTAGGCAGGCCGGTCGATGGGCCGGTCCGCTGGGAAACGACAAGCGTGAGGGGTAATTCTGCCATTCCGGCAAGGGATAGTCCTTCGGTCATCAGGCAGAATCCCCCTCCTGACGTTCCGACAGCCGACCGTTTACCCGTATACGCAAGCCCGAGTGCCATCAGGATTACCGCAATCTCATTCTCCGGATGTACAACCATAATGCCGAACTTCTCTTTTTGCTCAGCAAGGAAATGGAGGAGGCTTGATGAAGGCGTCATGGGATACGAGACATAGACATCCAGCCCCCCGTTCACCATACCGAGTCCTATCGCTTCATTACCCGTGAGGAGGGGACAGGGCGATCTTGAACCTTTACTGACAGGGTGCACTGTTTCTAATTGATTATACGCTCTCTTTGCCACCTTCAGGTTAAGTTCAACTCCTTTGGGGATATAACTTTTAAAAACACCCTCAACGACATCCCATTCAATTCCCGCCGCTTTTGCAAACCCCCCGATAATTGCCGAGTTCCCCATGATCGCGGGAGCGTGTTCGTCAGTCAGGATTTCTTTTACCGGAATACCCTGACCGGCGGATTTCACCAGATCCGCATTGAATATGATCGCGGTATCGCTGGAACAGTTGTCCCTGTGCTGCTCCAGCGTCTCCCTGTTGAGTGCCAGTAAAAAATCAAGGGTCTTCCAACAGGTCCCGATACTCTGTTCCGAACCACGTATGATAGCAAAGTTATGCCCGCCCCGGATAAGCGAGGGGTAATCAAAATACAGGTAAATGTTGTAACCGATATGATTGAGCAGCTGGGCAACCAGTGCCCCGGCACTATTGATACCATCACCGGCTTTTCCTCCGATCAGCACAGATACATTTTTCATGACGGCCTCCCGTATGTTCTGATAATTCTGAAGGTGTAAATACGTTGGCATGCAGGTTGCTGATGCTCTCTTTTCACTGGTATAACGATCCTTTGCCAATTAAAAAAAACATATTATATTCATGCAGACATAGAAAAATTGTGTCCCGATATTCCTGTCCACAGTATATAGTACAGGATGGGCGTAATTTTTTCATAAGTGATAATGTATTGATATAAACCAGGCTGACATGGCATTACAACTGCTGATATTACAGGGCGATCAGAATCTTACATGACGGTAAACAGACTGGAGTTGTGAATAAGGTGAGTGTATATCCGGATAGAAAGGCATATAATTTTTATACCACAAGTGGCATGGACATGGATGGCCTGATAAAGGCGATCCGGCATCGTAACCTTGGTGTCCGCTGGCGGGCTGCATTGGCACTCGGAGAAATTGGCGAACCGGCAGTAAAACCTCTTATCCGTGCCCTCAAAGAACATGATCAGGATGTTCGCTGGCTCGCTGCCCTTGCCCTGACAAAAATTGGCAAGGAGGCGATACCCCATCTAATCAGGGCAATGCACGAAGAGGATTTTGACGTCCGCTGGCATGCCACCCGTATACTTGCTGAAATCGGTGAGCCGTCAATACCGCATCTCTTATCCCTTATCAGCGAAGGCGACAGCGACGTTCAGTGGCATGGGGCACTTGCCCTTTCCATGATCGGAAAACCGGCTGTTGACTCGTTGATCCTCGCACTTAAGGACAAACACTGGTGGGTGAGAACACGGGCAGCATGGGCTCTCGGCGAAATTAAAGATACACGTGCGGTCGAACCTCTTGTCCAGTCGGTGAACGATCAGGACTGGTTTGTACGGTGGAGTGCTGCTGATGCGCTCGGTAAAATCGGCGACAAAAGAGCGGCAAAGTGTCTTGGAACCGCATTAAAAGAGTCGGATTCATTCGTCCAGGTACCTGCATTATGGGCACTGGGAAAGCTGGGGAGCAGTATACCGGTTGATTCTCTTATCGATTCACTGAAAAATTCTGACTGGTATATCCGCTGGGGTGCTGCTGATGCATTGGGAAACATCGGCAACAAAAGGGCGGTTGAACCTTTAACAATGTTAAAAGATGATGACGATGATTATGTGCGGAAAGCCGCCAAAGAGGCGATAAAAAAATCCGTTCGAAAAACTCAGACAACGCCGGCTGAAGAGACGGGAGTGCCGATACTTGTCTGCCCGTCATTTTCTCATCACCTGTTCAAGAATATTCTTCAGGTCATGTATTTTATAGGGTTTTGTCAGTTTTTCGTCAAAACCATATTTTGAAAAATCCTGGACTGCAGGATCATTTGCATATCCGGTTGATATCACGGATCTTACATCGGGATCAATTTTTCTGAGCTGTTCAATCGTTTCCTTTCCGCCAAGCCCGGACGGAACGGAAAGATCAAGGATGACAACATCAAAAGGAACACCCGCAGCCTTCTCTTTTTTGTAGAGATCGATAGCGGCCAGGCCGTCCCTGGCAAACATGACATCATAATCAAGAAATTTCAGTACATCACGGGTCACATCAAGGATGATCTGCTCGTCATCCATAAGGAGTACTTTTCCCTTGCCGGACATAAAAAAAACCCTTCTGATTGTTTAGTGATTCATGTCTCATTTACTAAATACTATAGCATGTAATGTGCCCAGTAACTATGAGAGGAAGATCCTGTGATCTGCCTTGATTACTTACTGGAAAGGCAATACGGATCGTATCCGTTTGAGATACTCTATACCAGCCGGATATCTGTCAGAAATATACACATCAGGCTCACTTTTTCAATGCGCGTAAACGGGCAGCTTCTGCTGTATCCTCCACACGGAGAAGAAACGTGCCGTGGCAGGGTTTTGTATACGGGAAAATGATAAAATCCGCGTCAAGTCCTATCGCAATGGGGGGGACTCCGATAAGGTGGATATCAAAGATCTTAAAACCCGGCTGGACATCGATGTACTCCTTATACTGCTGTTTAATAAAGTCCCTGCATTCCTTGAACGACCCGTCCCGCATGAGAATTTCATAGTTCATCGATTCTACGCAGCCCACGGTGTCACCTCATCGATCGCCTTTTTGAGCGGCATCGGGTTATGCACTGCTTTTGCCGCAATTATCGTACAGGGAAAGTCAACCTGTTTTACCAGCTCATCGAAATGCTCTCCATAAATAAGGGTGAAGATCTTCGCCTTCGAGATTGCACCCATGGTCGCTGCATAGCTGATACCGGCATCGTTATGGATGAAAACAAAGCAGCGGTCAAAGTCCCGTTTCTTCTCAGTAATCATCGCTACCGCACGGTCAAGATCCATAACCTCTCCAAGGTAGTGGCGGTCAGGATCTGCAATAACCAGAAGCGCATTTGCCGATTTGTTGCCGGCAACAACCGGAACGATGCCTGATTTTTTGAGCCGGTTGATCAGATATAACGCAATGCTTGTCTGCACCGGGACCTGCGGGCACCCGAGCACGAGGAGCGCCGATCCCAAAGGAGTTGTTGGTTCACCTGACAAATTGACCAGTTCCTGCGGTTTTGTACTAATTCCATTATTTCGGCCACAGGCAATAATCTTGTGCATTACCCGTCCGATACGCCTGCGATGTGTTCCCCGTGAGTGCAGATGGTAAAACAATACCCTTGGTGAGCCAGAGAGTAATACCTGCTGCATCAGCGGGCAATTCCTTCTGGTATGACAAAGCCGGCACCGCCATCCTTAAGCTGGTCGTGGCCTGCAACCATGTCTGTCACCGGACGGCCACTAAAAGATATCCGGAGCCGGATTCCCGATCACTGCTGCATCGTTATTTTCTGCTGTTTTGCCATTCCAGACCTGTATGTCGTGGTGGTGTTTAAGACGCATCAAAGCGTCTCCTGGTGCACCCACTCAAGGTAGGGAGGATAACCGTCAATGACCGGAAGTACAATAACCTCCGGCACTTCGGAGGGATGCTGGCTCTTTATTGCCGCGATTACCTCTTCTGCGTTTTCCCGTGTGGTCTTTGCTATGAGCAGGTGCTCCTGTTCATCACAAAACTCTCCTTTCCACCGGTAGTACGAACGCACCGGCACCACATTGACACAGGCGACAATCCGCTGGTCAATGAGCATCTTTGCCAGAGATTCGGATTTGTCCGGAGGTGCAGTAGAGAAGACCACAATAATCTCGTCCGGCTGGCTCATACACTCTCACCCTGCACGCCGGTTAAAATTACGGACAATCCTAAGAACCGTTTTCTTCCCATTATTTCTTCCCCCGTCTCCATAGGGGTCATTTTTAGTTCCTGATTAATAAGCATAATCATTCACCGGGATAACTGTCATAAATTAGCGCTCCTGCTGGAGCAGGATCGGGTCTTAATCGATGATGAGATCCCAGCTGCACGGGAACTAAAAAAACAGCTGGAGTCCTTTGGGGGTAAGGTTAGAGCGTCCGGATCCGTGGCATATGAGGCAAAGCAGGGGCATGATGATTATATCTCCTGCCTGCTGCTCACTATTGCCGCCTCAAAGGGCATTGGTACAATTCAATTGCCCTCATTTCATGCAGCAGGGAAGGCATATTATTAGATCAGGGAGATGATCCCTTTTTTCTACCGTTAATGGAGGAGGGGGAGTCTGTCTTGGTCGGAACTGAAATTAATGATACCATTCGATTTACAACATCCTCACATAAACCAAATAAATCTTGAGCATCATCGAGGGTATATGTTTTTTCAGGATGTTGAGTTGGATTTCTAAAATTCGATCTAATATTATCTAAATTGTTTAGTAAGGTAGCTGCCGGTGGCTTTTTTTGATTTCTTAATGAGTCAGTAATAAGCCCCCAATTCAAATTTTTTATTCTATTTCGTTTCACTGTACATTCATAATAATATCTTAATACTGATTCAGTACCACGAAGTAGATGAAATGCTGCTGCTGTTGGCCGTTCTAAAGCAATACATTTTCCAGCTTCTTTAAAATCAAATTTTGCTATATCGGGCATCTTATCGAATGAATTTTTAGCGAAAAGCGCTGGAACATTATCCATTAATTTAGCCAAATCAATTCGTTTATCAGATAGAATAAAGGCATTCGTTACATTAGCTTCTGCCATTAATACGGGATGTAAATTTTTTATTATATCTTTTAATTCTATTACTTCTTCCCTCGATAGATTATAATCTTGTGGAGTTTTTCTAATTTTTTCGACAAATTGTTTCAATTCTCCTGTCGCACTATTTGTAACCCTAAGATTAAATTCGTTTATTTGCGATAATGTAAGATCAATTGTCGAAATGACCGCCGCTTCACCATGAACTTGATGAACAGTACTAACAGTAGTAAAATAAAATAAATTGTACCCTAATGCAATATAACCCCAAATCGAAATTGGCTTCATACGATTATCAATATCAAGTGTCAATAATTAAGTTATTTATACGATATTCTAATTTAGTTCCATTTCGTGACAGTTTCGCATCGTCTTTGGTATTTCCTCTTTTTAAAATAAGTGCAGGACTGGAGATCATGGAATCTTATTGGTGCTGCAAGAAAAATTCAATGTTTGAGATAATGAAAGACTCGAAGAATTTTAATACTGCGCTAATACCCTGCATTAAAACTGAATGCAAACATTGGAGAGATGGTTGGTGTATTCATATCCGCAAAGCAGAAAAATAATCCCTCACAAAAAACTATATCTTTAGACTTTCATCAAATTAAAATAAATGAATTTAATTCCTATTGAATTGGAACCGCTTTTAATTTGGACTTTTTTAGCATATCTTATTCTTTTATTTTTTTCATTTGGAATTGAGGAGATTCAAAAAAATTTTAGAGTTGAAATTTTATTCATTTCTGGCGTGATCGGAACTGTGTTTTATTTTGTTTTTGAATATCTAATAAAACCAACTATCTCAGCTCTCTTCGAATTGTGGCCGATTATTAATGAAACGATTTTAAGACAATATTATGCAACGAATCCTATTTTACTTGCAGTACCCCAGTCTTTTACAGCTTCAAACTTCGTTTTTGCTGGAGCTGTTGTTATTTTAGGAACATATTATATTGCGTTAATTGCTTTTTTATTAATTACAAAAACAATAAAATATTGTCTTGACCCTAAAAACGAGATATTTAACAAACTGACCCGTTTCAAATTATTAGATGAATTAAATATCGAAAAAATTGTTATTTTTGGATTGCCGGCATTAATTATTATATTCTGGGCGATTTTTTTCATTATAAGTTTGGGCATCCAAAGTTGTATTGTTCTATTCAATCAATTTAATAATTATTTTAAAAATCCGATATTTTACCATTATTTCTGGATAGATGCGGCATTCAGTTTAATAATCGTGCTAATTGGTTTTATTTTAGGAATATGCGCTCTTTTTGTATTAATTCAAATTCTTTATCGAATTAAAAAATTATTTGATCCTCTCAAAGATTTCCTTTTATTGAAGCTACAAAAAATTGTAATTAAATGGCAAAAAACGGTATTTTTCCCAACTGTTGAGGATAATAGATTTTTGATTTGGATTAAAAATCATCATAAAAAATTATTAATTTTATTCCTAATTTTATTATCGTTGATATTTTTTTATGACTATATATGGCCATGTAATTGCAGTAATATCGGATGTGGTTGTTTCGCTTAAAAGATTATTTCGGCTAATTAATTCCTATTAACGCAGACATAGCGAAATTATCCGCCGTTAGGGGTTGCGCTCCGCGTACTTTAGGTTGCCTTCAAATTCAGACCGGATGCTGTAAATATAGACTGGTGTCCAATAATTCAATAATAAAACAGCTGAATCAGCATTAATTCAGTTTGTGCATAAGGAACACAGGACAAAGAAATAAACTCCTCATAAACTTGACGATAATTACAATAAATCCGGACACCTACAGGTACTACCTATGTACGCATCACGCATGAGCCATCTCCCCCCGTATCTTTTTGCCCGGATCGACGAGATGAAAGCAGAACAACAAAGAAAAGGTGTTGATATCATCGATCTCGGGGTTGGAGACCCGGATCTTCCTACCCCGGACCATATTGTGGCATCGCTCTGCAAAGCGGCTAAGAACCCGGAAAACCATCACTACCCTTCCTATGCAGGTATGCCTGCATACCGGAGCGCAGTTGCTGACTGGTACAGGCAGCGGTTCGGCGTTAAGCTCGATGCGGGCAGAGAAGTGCTCGCCCTCATGGGCTCCAAGGACGGTATCACCCATATCGGGGAAGCGTTTGTCAACCCCGGTGACTACGTGCTCGCCCCGAGCCCCGGGTATCCCGGCTACTATACCGGTACCCTGTTCTCCGAGGGAAAAGTGCACGAAATGCCCCTCCTGCACGAGAATAATTTCCTCCCGGTGCTGGATAATATACCAAAGAAAGTTGCAAAATCCGCAAAACTCATGTTTATCAATTACCCGAACAACCCGACTGCCGCAATTGCTCCCCGGGAATTTTACCGGGAGGTCGCGGACTTTGCCGCTGACAACACTATTATCGTGGTTTCGGATAACCCGTACTCCGAAGTGGCCTTTGACGGGTACCGCGCACCGTCATTCCTTGAGACAAAAGGAGCCATCGAGGTCGGTGTCGAGATGCACTCGCTTTCAAAGACCTATAACATGACCGGCTGGCGGGTCGGTATGGCAGTGGGCAATGCAGATGTCATCGCCGGTCTCGGGCGGGTCAAAACCAACGTGGACTCCGGCGTCTTCAATGCAGTACAGCTGGCTGCAGTCACCGCACTCCGCGGACCACAGGACTGTGTGAAAGAGGCATGCACGATCTACCAGGAACGTCGGGACGTCCTCATTTCCGGGTTGCAGGATCTGGGCTTTGATGTGCCCTCACCCAAAGCAACCTTCTATGTCTGGCTCCCGGTACAGGATTGTATGGCATTTTCTGCAAAACTGCTGAACGAAGCCGGTATCGTGGCAACCCCGGGCATCGGTTTTGGCTCAGGTGGCGAAGGGTATGTGAGGTTTGCCCTTACCCGGCCCGTTGCACGGATAAATGAGGCACTGGAAAGGATGCGGAGGCTTGACCTGTGAAACTCCCCCACCACCTTACAATAAAAAACGGTCACCTGCATATCAATGAACAGGACTGTGTCGCTCTCGCACAACAGTATGGAACGCCTCTTTATGTGACAAGCGAAGACAGGATTGTTGAGCAGTACCAGAACTACAAAAGGGCCCTTCTTGCCAGGTACCCGAAGGTGCAGGTACTCTTTGCGGCAAAAGCAAATGGCAATCTTGCCGTACTACGGGCACTCGCCAAGGTCGGTGCAGGGGCGGATGTCTTCTCTTCAGGAGAACTCCATCTCGCACTTGATGCCGGCATGGCACCGGAAAAACTACTCTTCAATGGCAGTTCCAAAACACCTTCTGACCTGCAGATTGCAGTCGAAAAAGGAGTGAAAGTGTCAGTAGATTCGCTTGACGAACTTCACCAGCTCGATGCTGTGGCACAGGAAGCAGGAAAAACGGTAAAGATTGCGTTCAGGGTAAATCCGGCTCTTGAGGTCCCTACACACCCGAAGATCGCAACCGGGCTGGCAACAAGCAAGTTTGGCATTCCCCATGAAGAGATCCCTGATGCATACCGTCAGGCCATGTCATGCAAAAATATCCAACCGGTCGGAATTCACTGCCATATCGGTTCGCAGATTCTTGATATCGACCCGTTTGTTAAGGCTGCAGAAGTGATGGTACGGATCGCACAGGCACTCACCGAAATGGGCGTGAAGCTTGAGTTCGTCGATCTCGGAGGAGGACTGGGGATCCCCTACCACCACGAAACCGATCCTGCCCCCACACCGGAAGACTACGCAGGAAAGGTCCTCCCTGTTTTCCGGGCCGGGGTTGAAGCATGCGGAATTACCCCTGAGCTCTGGATTGAACCCGGGCGCTCGCTCGTTGCTGATTCGACAGTTCTCTTAACCCGGGTAAACTCGACAAAGTCTGCGCATAAAAAATTTGCCAATGTGGATGCCGGCTTCAACCTGCTCATCCGTCCGGTAATGTATGACGCCTACCATGAAGTCATTGTTGCAAATAAAGCAGATGCCCCGCTCACTACAGAATATACCGTAACCGGCCCCATCTGCGAAACCGGAGACATCTTTGCAAAGGACCGGAGACTTCCGCAGATTGTTGCCGGTGACATCATTGCAGTCCTTGATGCCGGAGCATATGGGTTTGCAATGTCCTCGCAGTACAATTGTCGTCCCCGCTGTCCGGAAGTCCTGATAAAGGGGTCTCAGGTATCGCTGATGCGGAAGGGTGAAACTCTCGGGGATATCACCGCTCTTATGCAGCGCCCGCCCTGGCAACGGTGAGGAGGCGCTAAAGCCTGTGTTGTTCCACTACGCGCTGGTTGACGACCTCATTTCAAAAGAGGAATTCGAACGACGCGTAGAAACGAAGATCGAAGAATGCGGGGATCTTGTTGATGAGCCGACTGCTGCCATGCTCGTAATCGGTGAACTTGGCCGCCAGCACGTGAAGATACGGGATCTGGGCGGAAAATCCAGCCTCTTTTCCTTTTTCGGGAAAGTTATCGACAAGACAGAGCCAAAGGAATTTGACCGGAAAGACGGGGAGAAAGGCTGGGTCGCCACCCTGCTCCTGGCAGACGAGACCGGAACCACACGGGTTGTGCTGTGGGATGAGAAGGCAGGGGCAGCAGCGGATATTGCCGCCGGGGATGTACTGGAGGTCATCGGGCGCCACCCGGGTAAGAGCATATCAGAGATCTACGCACTCGCCCTGCGCAAAGCCAGCTGTGAGATCACCTGTTCCCTTCCCGCGAACGGCGTAGCTGGAGAGAGCCTGTCAGCAGAACCGGTGGATCTTGATGCGATGCTGATTGCACGCGAAGAGCCCCGGATCTTCAGTCGCAGGGACGGTACGACCGGTGAGATGATGGAAATTGTTATCGGGGATGCCCGTGGCACTTCCCGGGGGGTAGTATGGGTGCCGGGCCTGTTTGCAGATATCCTCCCGGGTACTTCTGTCCATATCAGCGGTGCAAAACCGGATAAACGCGGCACAGGGAGAGCATACAGCCTCGATGAGAAGAGCTCAGTTACAGTCACCGATCAGGTGATCACCGTGCCGTTCAACTCCTTATGTTCCGTTGGTGAAGAAGGGATCTATTCAATAAAGGGAGAGGTGAGCGAGGTAAAAGAACCACGATCGTTCACGAGCCGGAACGGCTCTGGATCCTGGGTGAGAAATATTGTGGTAAGTGATGGGAAAGATGAGCTGAAAGTTGTACTTTGGGGCGAAAAAGCACTTATCCCTGTCAATCCCGGTGACCAGATCGAGGTCTACCATGCGACAGCAAAACCCGGGCGTTTTGGGGGAATTGAGCTGGGTGCCGGAAGAGGGAGTTCATTTTGTGTTCCCCGGGGAGAGTCAAAACCCATCGTTTTTGAAGGAACGATTATTGCCGGACCGGGGTGCACCTTTATTGATAATGGCACCGAACGATATCTTATAGACGGGGAATTCCCGCATGGGGCTGAGATGCAGGTGACCGGCATCCTTTCAGGCAGCCGGATTATACCAGATCACGTTCAGCCGGTTGAACTCAAACCGGAAACCCTGCTGCTGGAGATCCAGGGGTTTATGAAAGAGCTTTAATACACAAGTCACACTTTCACCCCGCGCAGTCCGAGAGCATATAAGTCCAAGTTTAACATCTTGATGTGCCATAGGAGATGTGCAAGAGATGGCCCAAGGACCTTTAGAGATCGAAGATTTACCGGGCGTAGGCCCGAGCACCGCAGATAAACTCCGAGAAGCGGGGTACCTCTCTGTGGAGAGTATTGCAACCGCATCACCGGCAGAACTTTCCGAAATTTCGGAGATCTCCGAGTCAACGGCAAAAAAGATCATTAAAGCTGCACGCGAAGCGGCGGATATTGGCGGGTTTAAGACAGGGAAAGACATTTTCGAACAGCGAAAGGATGTCAGGAAACTGTCATTCCGCGTTCCCGAACTTGATGCCCTGCTGGGAGGCGGTCTGGAGACCCAGGCCATCACCGAGATGTATGGTGAGTTCGGTTCCGGTAAGAGCCAGATCGTCCACCAGATGGCGGTTAACGTGCAGCTTCCCGAAGATCAGGGGGGACTCAACGGCAGTGCCATCTATATCGACACCGAGAATACCTTCCGTCCTGAGCGAATTGAGCAGATGGTGCATGGACTCGGAATAGATAATGCGGACCCGCAGGAATTCCTGAACAACATCCATATCGCACGGGCACATACGTCAGATCATCAGATGCTTCTTGTGGATAATTCACGGGATCTTGCTGCAGAACTGAAAGACAGCGAGCGCCCGGTCAAGCTCTTTATCATTGATTCCCTCACCGCCCACTTCAGGGCTGAATACGCCGGGCGGGGAACACTTGCAGCACGCCAGCAGAAACTGAACCGTCACATGCACGAGCTCTTCAAACTCATTGATGAGCATAATGCCGTTGCGCTGGTGACAAACCAGGTTATGTCCAACCCGGCAGTCTTTTTCGGTGATCCGACAAAACCCATCGGTGGCAACATTGTCGGGCACACGGCGACCTTCCGGCTCTACCTGCGCAAGAGTAAAGGCGGTAAACGTATTGCACGCCTCGTTGACAGTCCCAATCTTCCCGAAGGTGAAGCACCGTTCATGGTAGAAGAAGCAGGTCTCAAATCGTGCTGAAAGCACTCCTTACTGATATTGACGGGACGATCACCGATCCATCCCGCAGATTAAACACCGGTGCGATCGAAATGATGAGATCACTCGTCGATCAGGGAGTGGAAGTAGTACTTGCAAGCGGGAATACTGCCTGTTTCATGGACGCCCTTTGCAGGACGATAGGAACAAAAGGGACATTCATTGCTGAGAATGGGGGAGTGTTCAGGGTTGGATTTCCCGGTACCCTCCACATCAAAGGAGATCAGAATATATGCAAAAAAGCGCTGGAAGCCGTTCAGGCGTTTTACCGGGATCAGGGAAAAGAGATCGTGCTCCTCAGCCCCACATACCGTTTTACTGATCTTGCATTTGCCCGCACAGTTCCTGCCGATGAAGTTGAGAAAATACTCAGAGATCATAAGGTAAAGGTGATCGATACCGGATATGCAATTCACCTGCAGGCACCAGGCATCGACAAAGGAACTGCACTGGAAGCACTTGCACAGGAAATGGGCTTGCTGCCATCGGATTTCCTTGCTATTGGAGACTCAGTTAATGATATCCCGATGCTCAGGAAGGCGGGCATCGGAGTGACCGTGGCAAATGCCCATCCCGATACAAAGGCAGTGGCCGAATTTATTGCAAAAAAAGAATATGGAAATGGGTTTGTTGAAGCGATTGCTCAGTATTTTTCCTATTTCCGGGCAAGATAGCGGTCAACTACAATATAGTCTTTGATATCCTTTACTGATTCAAACGGGATTACCAGAAGTTTGTCGTCTTCCATGGTATATCCATCAGTGACAAAGGTCTGATCGGGATGGACAATCATTGCCTGAACCTGACCGGAATCAAAATCCACTCTGATATTTTTCAGAGTTCCAATAAGCTTCCCATCATTGCTCATGATCTTTTTTCTTGAAAGGCTGCGGGCAAATACACGAGTCATAAAAAAATTATGACTCGTATAAATATTTAAAGTGTTCTAAAATGGCGCGGAAAAAAGCGTTTTTCTCATATAATTAATCCATTCAGGTTATTTGAAGATTTCAGCCGCTATACGGATGTCCGATCCACGCAGCGTTTTCCTTCCTGCGTGGTCTGACATCTTTTTTGCTTCCCTTATGACAAATGCACCATATTCTTCCATTAACACCGTCAGAGTTTCCGTGGCGTCGGAACTTATCCGGCCGGCACCGGCGTTCTTCATGATACGTTCAACTGCTGCCCGTGATAGTTCTGTCATGATACTCAATCCTCTCGTAGGTAATTCAGCTCAAAAAAGTTACCGATATTGAATTCATAAAGAGGGAAATACCTTGATAATATCTGACTGGGTAAGAATCCCTACGGGTTTTCCGTTATCGACAACGATCAGTCGCCCTATCTCCAGTTCCTTGAACCTGCGGATCACCTCAAAGAGTTTGGTGTCCGATGGCACTTCGACAACATCCATGGTCATTATTGAAGATACTTTTGTTGTCAAGGGCAGCTCTTTTTCAACCGCTTTTGCGATATCACTCATAGTGATGATCCCGGTGAGTTTCCCGTTGTCAATAATAGGGGCTCCGTGAATGTGATCCTTATTGAAAAGAACAAGCGCAGCATGAAGGGTATCTGTACTTTTCAGTGTCTTGAGCGGGCTGCTCATGTATGCTTTTATCGATTTTTTGGGAAGTGAGATCATCTCCGAGGTTGCTATGAGAAGCAGTTGCTTTGATTCGTCCTTCCCGAACACCTCCCCGCGAAGCAGGAGTTTGTTGACAGGTGTGGGACCGATCGTGATCTGGTCCCCGATCTCAAAGAGTCTGGCGCTTCCGAAAAGTTTTATCACTGCATGGCAGATATCCGGGTGACAAAGTGTTGTAAAATCGATTTCCTGAACTTTGGCTCCGGAAATAATTTCCCCGTCCCTGCTGATCCTGACATCATAATCGCCTTCAGAAACGTTCAGGTTGAGCTCGTTATAGGCAAGTGCGGTGGGAATGTAGCCCCCTTTTGGGCCGGGGACTCCATCAACGAGTCCGATTGCCTTGAGGGCCTGCATCTGGTTGCGTACAGTTCCCGGGTTCCGCTGGATCATGTCGGCGATATCCTCGCCTTTGATGGAGTGGGAGTGCTGGTGATAAAGGGTAATAAGGGTGATAAGGATATCTTTCTGGATCAGCGACAGGTCCATAACGATAATCCGTATAACTCTCCATTATATAAATAGGTTGGAGATTTGTGGAATTCGAACATATACCTACAGTGCCTACAGCAGATGAAATCCTGGACCGGAGCTTCCGCCGTGCGGCAAAGAAAATGAAAGAAAAGACCAATAAAGATCGCGCCAATGAAGAGTTTGTGAGAGCGGTAGGCGCGGCGGTCCATGACCGGCTGGTCTACATCATCCGCGGATTCCCTGAATTTGATCAAATCCCGCGTTTTTACCGGGAAATGGCTGATATCCTCTTTGGTATGGATCGGATAAAACAATCGCTGGGGGCTGTGGGATGGGCGGCAAAACACACAAAGATGGTGGGGAATCAGCTTGCTGTCCAGTCCAGGAAATCAGATGATACAACGGCCGTGCGCAAAAGAACGGTTGCACGGCTCGCCTCCATGGTGCACCAGATAGACAAGGACCTGCGGTTCTTAAACGATGTCAGGAATGTCCTGAGGAAACTTCCCCATGTTGACGACGCATGCACGATAGTCATCGCGGGATACCCCAATGTCGGCAAATCTTCATTCATCCGGCAGGTCTCTTCTGCAGCTCCCGAAATTGCATCTTACCCGTTCACAACAAAAGGCATCATAGTAGGGCACCGGAAACTGGGACGGGAAAGGATCCAGTTTGTCGATACGCCAGGTATTCTCGATCGCCCGGCAGAACAGCGGAATGCGATTGAGAAACAGGCACTTTCGGCTATGATGAACGTCGCTGATATCATACTCTTCATTCTTGACCCGTCAGAGCATTGCGGGTACCCGATGGAGGTCCAGCTCAACCTGCTCGATGAAGTGAAAGGAATGATCGATGTGCCGCTTGTTGTTGCAGCAAATAAATCCGATCTCCGGATCGCAGAGGGTTATCTCTCCATGTCAACAGAGAAGGGAGAAGGGGTTAAAGACGTCCTTGCTGCACTGCTTTCCCATAAACCCGCAGTTACGAAAAACCGATTAGTCCCCAGCCCACAAGGAAACCCAGTATAGTGCAGCCGTTCAATGGCGGCAGACCCGCCTGAGGTTTTCCTGATGCAACATAGGAAAGCAGGATGCCTAGTCCGGCAAGGGAACCAAGTATTGCTCCAAGTGACGGGAGATTGATAATTCCCCCGAGTCGCCAGCCTTTTAAAAAGACATTCGCGGAGACTACCAGTATGGAAGGCATAATCAGATCCCCCATGCCGATGATGAATGCTGCCCGTTCCCCGCCTTCCTCCAGTTTCCCGATCCCGTCACGGATAAAGGAATAGCCACGCCGCTTGGGTATAACAAAAAGGATCGGAGTTTTTAAGTCGATCACCCCTTCGGCAAGCGTGATCATGTGTTTTGTCTTATAGACAGAGATCGCATCGTACACTGCGAGGAGAATAAGGAGGATCACGACAGGAAGGATATCAAGCGAGACACCGAATATCGATGCTACTCCGGCACCAATCAGGATACCAAGACTGTCAATAACATACCATTCCGGGAATTTGTACAGGAGAACCATAGCCATTATCGAGAGGATAAGGATGACGATTGTTGCCAGATCGGTATTTCCCAGCACTGCGGGAGCGAGTGCAGCAAAAATATAAACGAAGGTGAGGAAGATTGAGACCCCGATTACTGCAGACATTACCTTTTTTAAATCGAATTTGATCAGCAGCAGCAGGAACCCGGTAAAGACCAGCAGGATCGCAATAAAAATAAACGGGTTTGCGACAGAGGTTGGATCCTCAAATGCGGTGATCCCTGCAGCCTGTACAGGGAGGGAGAGCAGGATTGACCCGACTTCCACCGTAAGGAGCAGGAGTGGCATCACCATGAAGGGGATTATGCGTTTTATATCCATGATGCGTCTCTTGGTTATGTAGTTAGATTAATTACTGTGCTCTCATTATCTAAAAGCATGGACATTCGTGAGTATTTATTCGATATCCTGCTTACCATTGTTATGATCGTCTCTACGCTCGTCCTTATCAACCGGTTCTGGCAGGATCTTACCATCGCGATTGCTGCAGGTCTTATGATGCTGTCGCTGGGCGGACTGTTCCTCTCGCTCCAGGTTAAGATGCGTTACCTGGAAAGAAGTATCGTCATCCGCGAACGTATATTACGCAACAATCTTGAAGATGTCTCCTCCCGCATGGCGGATAAATACGATATGGCAATTGCCCATCTCGATGAGCTTGTCGGGGAATATTCCAAGCGCATGTACCGCTGATATTTTTTTGTACGTGAATAATCATGGGTGTCGCATTACGGGATATTCTTGCGGATTACAAGAAACCGGTGACATGGGATTCGCTGCCGGGTATCGCGGCAGTCGATGCAAACAATGCCCTCTACCAGTTCCTGACTATTATCCGGCAACCTGATGGCACACCCCTTATGGACAGGCAGGGACGGGTCACCTCACACCTGTCCGGTATCCTCTTCCGGGTCTCGAACTTTATGGAGAAGGGGATAAAACCGGTCTTTGTCTTTGACGGGAAACCTGCTGCTCTCAAGCAGGAGACGGTTAACGGGCGCAGGAAGATCCGGGACGAGGCCGGTGAGAAATGGAAAGAAGCGATTGAACGGGGCGATGAGGCTGAGGCTTACAAACAGGCCCGGTCGTCTTCCAGGGTCGATACTACCATCATCGATACGTCAAAGGAACTTCTCCGGCTCATGGGCCTCCCGACAATCCAGGCGCCGGGGGAGGGGGAAGCCCAGGCTGCATACATGGTGGGAAAAGGGGAGGCACGGTACGTGGTGTCACAGGACTACGATACTCTTCTCTTCGGCGCCCCTGATCTTGTCCGGAACCTTACGGTCAGCGGCAAGCGGAAGATCAGGGGACGGCAGATCACCGTCAACCCTGAACGTCTCATACTTGCAGACGTGCTCGACGGGCTTAAACTGACCCGCGAACAGCTGATCGAGATCGGTATCCTTGTCGGTACGGATTTCAACCCGGGCGTTGAGGGAATCGGGGCAAAGACCGGGCTTAAGATCGTGCAGCGCGGGGAATTTGCGGCAAAGGTCCATGAGAAACTTCCGGATTTTGACCCTTCACCGGTTATGGACCTCTTCCTGCACCCCGAAGTGACCGATGAGTATACCCTCGCATGGGGCCATCCCGATATCACCGGCATCAGGAAGATGCTCTGCGGAGAATACGATTTTTCTGAAGAAAGGGTGGAGAAAGCCATGGAGAATTTCTGTGAAAAGGCCGGGCAGAAGACACTGGAAAGCTGGTTCTAGGAATTCCCCGGGCACCACCAGCGGGGTTGCTATTTCGTATATTTTTTCCGCCGGGAACCGGTACAACCAGGGCTGATCACTATCAATCGCGAGGAATTCAAAGGGGCGGATACAGAGTTCCTCCTTCCGCAGAACCAACTTCGGCGAACCATGATTGCGAGCCTGTGTCTGCAGGGGAGATACCCCCCATCAGGGTGGAACAATGAGTTGGGAAATTCTCATGTCCGATGAACAGGTGGCGTTCTTTTATTTCCGTGAACTTTTTACAGCAAACAGCATCGCAAACAGAACACCGGCAACCACGGTTGAAGGAAGGAATCCGGCTGCCCGTGTCCCGTTACCATCAAACATACCGGCCGGGACCAGCACGACGTTTACGGCCGTTGTCTGATCAGCAGTTATCAGTACCGGCAGAATCTGCGTGACAAATCCGTCTTTTGTCACGTTGAGCGTGTGGTTGCCCTGCGGGAGATTCGGGAGCGTTGCCGGCGAAATGCCGGCAGCCAGACCATCGAGCGTAAGCTGGGCGCCGGCCGGCGTTGTGTTGACAAAAAGCGAGCCGGTCAGCATGACGAGGGTCGCGTTGACCTCAGACACGCTCCCGGCCTGCACGGTAACCGGCGTTGACAACCTCGCGTATCCGAAATGGGAGAAGGTTACGTTGTAGGTACCGGGGTCGAGGCCGCTGACATTCAGCGGAGTCCTTCCCTTATACACGTTGTTGACAACAACAGACGTCCCATCCGGGATTGAACTGAGGTCCATCGAGCCTGCCTGTACCTGCCCGGAAGACTGGCCGGGCCCCCCGCTGGTCCCGGCAGTGATGAAGGGTTCCGAAAGGATAACGGAGATGGTGCGGTAATCGACCGCGGAGAGGCGGGAGACGTCAGCCGGGCCGTCAGCGACCCAGACGGTATAGCTGCCGGCATCGAGACCCAGCGCGCCGGTATTCCACTGGTAGACCCAATGACCGTCCCCGTCTACATCTACCTGGGTTGCCCCGCCCTGGTCCGCGAGGCGGTTGATGTTGTCGAGCGCTACGCCATTTGGCGGGAGGTTTGGTCCGGTCAGGAAGAGATAGACGGTGTTGCCGGTATACGAATATCCCGACAGCGTCACGACACTTCCCCTGTAGGCCTGCGTCTGCCCCGCTGCAACGGCCCCGGAAAAGAGAACCAGGAGAACGATAAGCACGACCGCCCCGCGGGTTGTGGTTCGAACGATTTTTGGCATTATTTCCTCGCAGTCTTCCGTACCCGCCCGGTATTTCCGGGGGGTATCCGGGTTATGGATAAGTACGGAAAGTTCTCGAGTCCGATGATATAATCCTGCCGCTGTTGGGGGTGATGCAGTCTTGAGATAAAGGATCAACGCAGGATTATTGTTCACTGGATTTTCATATCCTTTATTGGCTGCAGCCAATAATGCAAATCCATAGTATTATCTGAAAAAGTATTTTCCGCCATTCCCGCCATCAGAGTCAAAGGCATATACTCCACCCAGCCCTCCTCAGCCTAACTGTGGCGTAAAATGGCATTGTGTTTATTGAAATGACACATGCCCGCGGATCATTCGCATGAATATCAAATGTTTATGAACTGCTTTTTGGAATTCTGACTTCCAGAGTATAGGAGTTCAGGTGTTTTGTCGTAATCACAAAATAATACTCTTTATTTCCCTCGTAGAATTTCTGTTTCCATGGCCGGGGATCCATACCCGACCTCGCCCACAGGGTCTTGTCAAGTCCTCCGGGAGGTTCCACCGTTTCCACAACATTATCGGCATTTGATTTATCAATCACCTGAATCGAGAGATATGGGAACACCGCAGAGTTTGACCCTGAAGCCGAGCCGGAATCCTGTCCTCCTGTGGTGATTGGATCTGCCGTATACCAGAGCTCCCAATAACCTGTCGGGACAAAAAAGGTATCCGATGTCTTGCCCGATTGGCCGGTCACCGTTACCAGCGTGGTAAGTCCTGAACTCTCAGGAAATACCGGGGCCGAAGTTGGGGTTGGGGTTGGGGTTGTCGTTGGCGTTAGCATGGGGGTAATAGTTGACGTTGGTTCAGTTGTTGGAACTCCGGAAACAACAGGTTGGTCTGTCGTCACCGCAGTGACCGGACTGCCGGATGGAGAAGGCAGCGTCGTACACCCGGTTACCAGGATGAAAAAAACCGGGGCGATAACAATAATCGAGGGAATTCTCATAGAGTGACTTGAATACTTTTCAAAGAGATTAATTTTGGGATTTGTAACGGAATTAACCGGTAAGCGTTCATTCACGATTTTTTAACGATCGTGTAATTATCTGAGGCCACATGTGTCCAGTATTCCCAACAACATTCTTCTCCTGATTGAATTTTACCATTTTATATCCCGGAAAATGCATATGAGGTACCAGTATGAAAACCCGGACAATCCGCCAGACAGTCGTCATTCACGCGAGTGCCCACAACATCTATGAAATGCTGATGGATGAGAAAAAACACGCCCTTTTCACCGGAGGGTCTGCACGAATCAGCAGGGATGCTGGGGGAACGTTTGTTACCAACGACGGGTATTCAAACGGCACGAACCTGGAGCTGGAAAAGGATAAAAAAATAGTCCAGACCTGGCGGGCGAGTGACTGGCCTGCTGATCATTATTCGACGCTGACCATCACCCTTTCCCCGGTATCTTCAGGGACGAAACTTTCCTTTGTGCAGAGCGGTGTTCCCGCTGACCAGTACGAGGAGATCAGCAAAGGGTGGTACGACTATTACTGGGACCCTATGAAGGAGGCACTGGAAAAAGAAACGTGATAGTCTGAAATATAAAATGCAGTAATGGCCCGCCAGTCTGTATACCAGTCTGTATTATTATATCCGAGCGGGATACCAGTGCAGGATACCCTACCGCATATCCATCATCTGTCCGGGCGTGAGCAGCCATTGAAGGTCGCCGGACGGCCGTTTATCGAAGGAATAATTTCTGATTTTTGCCAGGCCGCCTTTTGCAAGGACAAGAGAGACCGTATCATTTCCCGCAATGATCCGGCTGATGAGCATCGACAACAAGGGTTCGTGCCCGATGAGGAGAACCACGGCATCCTCACGAGATTGTGCAACATGATAGCAAATCGTATCCGGATCCCCACCGGGCGCAAGTTCCTCCCAGACAGCGAGCCGGTCTTTCCGGCCAAGCGACCGGGCAACAATTTCCGCGGACTCATGGGCGCGGGTCAGCGGGCTTGTGGCAATAATCCCGAACTCGAATTTTTTTGATCGCATCCACCTCGCGACTTTTCGTATCTCATTTCTTCCGTCATCCGTGAGTGCCCGTTTCCTGTCGTCAGATTCATCGGTGGACGGTCCTGCCTTCCCGTGCCGGAGAACAAAGAGATTCATACAAGAAAGACATTCCTTATCTGATATGAGGCTTGTCATCGCACTAAATCGCAAAATGAGTGCTGCTTTCTGACAGGTATTAGAGAGAACGAAAAAAGGAAAGTACCTATTTTTTGGATATTTTTAAAAAACAGGACTTCTCCCGATGTAAAAATGCTGCTAGGGGATTTATTCATCAATACCCTGAACTGACAACAGAGAAGCCTTTTTTAGTGCCATGATTTCTTATCATCAGGAATACCATTTACCATGGAAATAAAAAGAGGAGTGATTGAAAGTGTTACGTCCGGAAGATGTTGAAAAGATCCTGACTACAGGTGACCTCTCAGCGTACCTGAAGGATATGCTGAAAAGAGAAGATCGTGATTTGAACCTCGATATCGATTTTGAATCCGGTGAATTGTTCATTAATTGCAAGGGATTCAGCAATGGTCTCTCAATTCTCGTCAATACGTTCGGAGTCTGGGTCATTCGGGAAGCGATCTCAAAGAATAATGACGGGATTTTCACCCAGAGTAAAAATTCTTACAAGACAGAAAGTACCCTGACAGTAATCCGGGCAGTCGCCCGCTGGATTCATGATATTGAAGCGAGTGTCGGTGGTTCTTAAAAGAAGTAACCGGTTTTTTTATTGAGCACCAGCGACAGCAAAACGGATGAAGACAATGAAAACGGTTCCATGAACCACATTCCTGAGGGCGTCTATCGGGGCTTTATTTCAGCGGGGTGCGGGTGTGGATCTTCGCGTAACAGTACCCGGCTGCGATCGGGCCTGCAACCGCCCCGAGGAGTACGATTCCTGTCCGCCATGACAGGGAGTACGCTATGACGACATCCTGAATGATGACCAGGATAAGTGCGATAATGCCGAGAATGACGGTGAGGGTCTGTGCAAGGACCATCGGTTCGTCCGGCTTAATAATAAAGAAAAACACCAGCAGGACAAGTACCACAAAGAGCAGGTACGAAAACGGCCGGAAGATTTCGGGAAAGAAATTTTTCTGGACAATAGTGAATACATCAGCACTAGCAATGAGGAATAACAAAACGATGAACTGGACGGTAGTGAGGCGGTACCATTTCATGAAACGACCTTCTGCGTAAATAATTCCATTACAGGGTACAGTTTCATCATTCCGGGAATAATTATTCTTCGATTTCCTGGTGTCCACCTTTTTAAAGCCGGTCCGCAAATCGGTACTCATCTGTTCTGGCATGCTGGGCACTTTCGACCGTCCCAGTATCTCCTGGATACATGACACCCGGGTTGTCTATAAGAATTGGTCTCACAATCCTGTACTCATCTGAACTGTCGGTTCCTGTATCAAACCGGCCCCGAATATCAGAACCATACCTTTTTTTATCACCCCGTTATATATCCCCTCGTGGGACTGAGAGATGAACCCGAAATTTATTGGTGATACAAAGGACCTGTTCAAGTACGATCTCATCACTTCCATCGTAAAGGGATTCAAAGGCGGGATCGACCGTATCGTCATTGTTCCCATGCTGACAAAATATGATCCAAAGTTTAAAGGAAACCCCGGCTGCCGGAATACAAACCTGATTGCCTGCTTCCGGCGGCTCAGGAGAACGGAAGACATTGATCATTATTATGATGAATTAAAAAGCTACATCAAGGAACTCAAGGCAGATATTAAAAAAGAGAAAGTCCGGGTACGAGTCGAGAAGAAGGAGATCTTCTCACAACAGAATCGTGGCGAGTATTTTCTGGGGATCTACGAGAACTTTCCCACCTCCTCGTTGATCTTTATTGATCCGGATACCGGGATCAAGGAAAAAGGTTTCACGGAAAAACACCTCTCATTTGCTGAACTAAAGAAGTTGTATGAATTGCTCGATAGCGAATCCATCCTCATGATCTACCAGCACTATCAGCGCCGCCGTCTGAACAGTCCGGACGAGCCGAAAAGGAAATTCCAGGATATTTTAACATTGACCGGTACCGCCCCCCTTGTAATCGCAGACAATACCGTCATGTTTATGTTCCTTACCAAGAACATGGCGTTATACGATACGCTGACGGAGATCCTGAGAAATTACGCCCGGGTGGAGAAGGTAGCAGCACAAAAGAAAAACAGGGGCCGGCCAATCGATGTTATTGCCTCCGGTACCGCCTGAACCGATCTGCATAATGCAGACCGCGAATTAATGGACGCCTGCAGAGTCTGGACTGTTCGTGAGGATTATGAACGGGCCCGGAGCACTTATCCAGGTGGATTAACAGGATAAAAACCCCACTGCTAAAACTTCACCGATAGTTACCGCAATTTTCACCGGACAGGGAGCCGCGAATGGTTTTGCGGGATTTCACATCACATGATGGTTATAATGCGGTTCATGACAAGCAACGCCCCGATCCAGATCCCGTATGCCCCGCCAAGGCTCAGGAGAAGGCTGAACCGCTCCATCAGGAAATAGAATGCCAGCAGGAACAGGAGGGTGGGGATCGCAAACCAGAATGCCGAGATAACCAGCTGCTGGGTCGTCTGCCGCCCTGCCTCGGAATAGGTGAAGAGGAACGCGAGGGTCGTGATGATCGGCGCTGCTGCAAGCATGCCGCCATACCGGGGATCTGCGTGTTCAGCAAGCAGGGTCACCCCGACAATGACGCTTCCCCCCACAACGAATTTCAGGAGCGTGTAGAGATAATCCATCCTGTGGAGTATTTTCCCGGGAGGAATAAATATCCCCTTCTCTTACTTTTAGCCTATGTGTGATGTAAAATGACATAGTACCTTTTTTCAGAGGGCTATTCCCTACAATAATTGGTTTGATATATACAACTGAATTAATATACTACATCAGTATATTCTTCTTTCGTGAGAACTTATGGCAGAATCATCATCTGGCACTGCACTCGAAGAATGGAAAGAAACGCGTGGGATTCTTTCCAGG
This sequence comes from Methanoregulaceae archaeon, assembly GCA_015660885.1. Lineage (GTDB taxonomy): Archaea > Halobacteriota > Methanomicrobia > Methanomicrobiales > Methanospirillaceae > Methanoregula. The sequence goes on from JACTUB010000005.1 coordinate 84,605, forward strand.
TTCGATGGAAATCTTCATGATTTACGCAAATACGGTTTTACTTTTCTGGCTGCATTATTCACTATTGACGCGTTACAGAAACTTGTCTCGAATAATATCACTGACTATGTGAGATTAGGCCTGATAGGGATAACAATAGCATTTATTATTACACTACGGTTCCTCGACCATAATTATCAGCAATTTCAGAATGCTGCTTCCATCAGAGCGAGAATTCTCGAAAGGATGTTGAATATTGAAGTAACGGAAACAATTTCTGAGAGATATAAAAAGGAGAAGATATATAATTGGAATCTCGGTGTCTATATCGGATTTGTCATTATTGCATTATTAATCGGGTTTATCATTCTTCCCTTGGGTATTTACTGGTTGGGGCCATTCGTTTTTGCATGCATTGGGATAGGGTTCCTACTTTTTATCAAATATTCAAAAGACCTGAATGTTAACCTCCATCACCATGGTACTGAACTCAAAGAAGACTGGATTATTGATAAAGTATCATGCAAACAAGGAGAGAAAGTAAGAATTACGATCACGAACCTGGATGAGAAAAATGAATTAATAATACTGTCAGGGAAGCCAGTATGTGATATCAGGGACGAAGAAAACACAGTCAGTTACCCGCAATTGTCAGAAAATGGAATATCTATCCCACCAGACGGAAATTATTCATGGCTCTGGGATACAGGTAATGTCACACCAGATACAATTTACCGAATATTTCCACGTGGCTGGGGGGGGGAACCGATGAGACGATCCATTGTCGTGTATGGGCCGGCAGCGGAAATCAACAAAGATACAACTCCTGTTTCCGTCACGGTAATCAATGAATAAAATCCCGTCAGGATGTAATGAATTACAGAGCAGCAAAAAATCCCGGTGAAAATAAGGTGATACCAAAAAGTTGCCTTTTTTTTGGATCAAGGAGAGATCCTGTTGACAGACGATGCCGCTTTACATCACATTTAACAACTAAGATGGGGGCGGCGCAGGAAGAATAAAATATTTTTTGAGAAATCACTGAAAGAAAAAGAGGGGGGGAGATTCCCCTCGCTCTTCAGACTTTTTTACCCGGGTCTCCCGGGTCCATATGGTCGAGGACCCGGTCCCAGATGAAAAGCATGCCGGGGATGATCACGTAGGCCAGCAGTCCTGCACCGAGGAATGCAAGGCTGATCTGTACTTCAGTTTCCATCGTGCTCACCTCTCGCTTACACCAGTGCCTGGACACCGTCTGCCCATATCTCGACGTTGGTCCGGATCGAGTCGTCCGTGTAGGACGAGAGCGACACCTGTGCCCGGGAGATATTCAGGAAGTACAACTCCCCGTTCGGGTCGTGGCACTTCAGGGTAGCCGAGAAATTGTCCCCTGTCCCGGCGTGGACCGGTGTACCACCGTGGGCGGTGATGTTTGCGGAGTTTGCGATTACCGCAGCTACCCCGGTGCTGAATCCGGTGATCGTGGAGTACGTCTCCGAACCACTGCCGATACGCTTTGCGTTACCGTCCTCGTACACGAACTTCGCCGTGTAGGATTCCCGGGACTTTTCTACGGGTGGGTGATTGACACCCGCGGTCATATACGATACACACCCGAACGGGTTGTCGGTGATGACCGACTGCACGATCAGGTTGAACGCCGTTATATCGGCGATCGGGCTCGCAAGCCTGCGAACCGCACTTTTCACATTCGTGTTTGGAGTGAAATCTGCCATTTTTTTCTTTCCTTTTTTGTTTGTTTTTTTGTTTCTTGTCGCGGGGCCCTTTGACATACCACTATGGGCTATACTAGTGTATGGGCTTTTATTATAAAATTTAAAAAACGGAAAAAGGAGAGATTATAGGGTTCCTGAGATGAATTAAAGGTCATTTATTGGATATTTGGAAGGAACAAATATGTTCCTCTTATCAAGATTGCGCCTGGCAGGTACCCAAAGAAATCAGTTAATTGTTGAATTGAATGATGGGGGGACCCCCCTACCCCCCCACCTGCCTTAGCCCAGGAAGGGGGTACCCCCCTCGCCTTCATGCTCAATTCCTCTGCTTCGTGTAGAACCAACGTCGGTGAATCATAATTTCCCGCCAGTGTCAGACAGGGGGGGTACCCCACCCCATTCCGGATCGATGACCCCCCTCCCCCCGTTGTGTGGGGTAAAGGGCATACCCCCCACCTACCCCCATCCTCAGCCCGCTTGGAGTACTCCACCCAACTTCCATTTTACATCTTCCGACGGAGGGTTCGATAATCATTCCCTCGGTTTCCTGTGCAAAGGGGGGGGTACCCCCTCCTGCCATGGGGGGTGGAGGTACCCTTGATCGCTCTGAACGAGCTACCCCCCTCCCTCCCTTGTTGGGGGTAAAGGGGGGCCCTCTTACTTCTAGGAGAGTGGCGGAAAGGGAAATTTTTTTTTAAATAACACACTGTTGACTGTGATAAAAATAAAAAAATAAATCCAGAGTGTGACTCTCATAATTCCATCAGGGTTCTTTGAATTCAGCCCTGTGAATGTGACATGACACATGTCGGACGGGGCGCGGGCGGAGACGGCTCTGTAACAATACCCGCACAAGAACCCGGCTCATTAGGAAATGATGCGTAAATTTCGCTGACAGAACCGGTCCTCACCGTTTCCCGGTCAGCCGTTCTGCAGTAGCCTGACGCTTCTTCCGCGTGGCACAGAGTACCCCGTCAAACACGGCAGGGAGCCGGGCTTCAAGGACTTTAACGCCTTCCTCGGTATTACCACCCTTAGTCGCCACCCGTGTAATGACCGTATCGAACCCAGTACTGTCATTATCAAGGATCCGTGCAGTTCCGATCAATGTCTCCCGGAGGAGGTATTCTGCAAGTGGGGGTTCAATGGTACCGGTCCGTACGGCAGCACTGGCAAGCTCCCGCATCATCGCCGAAATATAGGCTGGGGCACAACTTGTCAGGTCCGCGTACAGATCGAAGTTCCCCTCGTCCGTCTCCACGGCAGTCCCGATTGCGTTGAAGAGCTTAAGGACAAGTGCCCGGTCTTCCGGCTTTATACCCCGACCCCATGCAACCAGCGAGATCCCAGACTCCTGCTCCGCGGCTACGCTCGGTATAACCCGGACAAACCGATGATCCGGCCCAGCCCATTTCACAAGATTTGCAAGGGATACGCTTCCTGCGATCGATACGATCAGCGCCTCCTGCCCCAGCACACCCTGGGTCTCCTCAAGAACACTCCTTACTTCGGCAGGTTTGACGCAGATGAAGAGAACATCGGCATCCGCGGCAACGGCCGTATTGGACGGTGCAGCAGTAATACCGGTTTTTTCTGCAAGTGCCCGTGATGAAATACCGGTCTTTGAACTGGCTGCAATATCGGCAGGTGCAATTATTCCGCTCCCGGTAAATTTACGGACCAGCATGCTACCCATCGAACCGGTACCTATAAACCCGTATCGTGTCATGGTTTCCCACAATAATTCTGTAGGAAGGGTAAGAAAATTATCGGACAGGTAGCAGACGGTGACGGTTTGTCTAGGGATCGTTTTTTTAAAAAGAATTTAACGAACCTCCGTAAAAGGAAAAAAAGGAGTATTCCTTATTCGTGTGGCTCATCCGTGAATCAAAATTTTAGATAAAAAGACACGACACGCGGAAAAACTTATTTTTTATCCCCTTTTTCCATAAACTTCAAGAAGCGCCACATATAGGAGGACACCCCCCAGTATTAAAGCGAACCCCATTTGCCTCATGTTTGAAATATCATTCGTATATCCACCATACAACAAGAACCCACCAACCAAAACGACGGCAACGGATATGCTGACATTTGAAAAATTAATCACAAAATTTGGCATTTATTTAATCACCTGTTTATTTATTTCTTTATAAGGTTAGCTTCAAGTTTGGCAATGCTATTTTCAATATTCAAAATTATCGAATCTGCCAATTTCATTCGTTTCTTTGTAAAATCGAATTTTATTGAATTCACTGCAGTACAAAATATAATGACATACGTATCTGGAAAGCATTCTGGAATGTAATCGGGAATCTCATGTGCGTTTATATAATTGGGATAATCAATTGGGACGAATGGATTATGTGATATAGCGATTACCAATCGTGTGAGTGGAGAAAGATTCCTATCTGGTTTGGCGTAACTTTCGATTGTGCTTAATATAGAAAGGACATGATTCATCTTTTTAATAACTTCTTTCCTGCTTCCCCGTTTTGTATAAATGTCTAAAATTTCATCTGTGATTTGAGCAATCTCTTCTTTTTTCTTGACTAACATCAGCCTTTCAGTTTCAGATAATTCCATGTATTCTGCTTGCCGTTCCGAATAAAAAATAATATTGCCAGACCGTGAATAAAATACAATTTTTTTTCGAAAATTTTTGATCGGACATATATCACTACTCAATATTCTCAATAAGGGATAATGATTTGAAGGGAAGGTAATAAGAAGAGGGAGAACAATTAGGCATGTTGGGCAACGATCCCAGGAGAACACGTATGGCAAACACACCAAAACCGGCACGAATATTAGCAGTAATTATTGGAATAATTGTGATTATATTATCGTTTGCGAGGGTCTTCCCCCTGAGTAGTGAAGGACTTGTCGTAGCAGCTTTCCTGACGGTCTGGGGACTCGATGCATTAATTTAACCGTGGCATTTTGCCAGATACATATAACCGGACCAGGATAATCCGAAAGTCCGGATTCGAACCTCTTTTTTGTTATTTCATGACCGTCAGAAGGGAGAACTGTTGGGGAATTGCCACCCATATCAAAATGTATTCTTAGCACCCGCAAATTTCTTTTTGTATCTCGTTTTAACCAGGGGGAAGGTAACCAGCATCGAACTCCATGATACCATCGCCAATAAAGGATTTACCAGCGCTATCGGAATCGATACAAGAAATGTCACGGGTGTTATCAGGTTTCTCACGGACATGTATTCGATAACATGTTCCGATAGATCGGGTTCGATTAACCGGTGGTTTTTTGATGCGTATTTCCAGAGGAAAAACAGGAGAAGGCTGCTCATGGTGAGAATGAGTGCATAAAAGACGACGACACTGAGATGGTTGCCATAAATCCCCAGCAGGTACGTTGGAAAAGGCATCAGCACGATGAAGAACAGGAATACAATATGGAGCCTGACGAGGATGCGATCCAGCGTGGGTATGAACGAGAACATGCGACGGTAGGACAGCCAGAAATTCGCGATGATAAAAAAACTGAGGATAAATCCCAAGATTTTTGGGAATATATCCACCAGGGTGGGGAGAAATAGTGTGTCAATATCATGAGAAGGGATATCCGGGATTCTTAATTCAAGCACCAGAAGGGTGATTGCAATGGCAAATATTCCATCGCTGAATGCCATCATTGACGCTTTGTCCAACCCCAGGCGATCAAAGATATCGCCCGTGGTATCCCCCGGATTTTCCCCCATGAATACCTTATACAAGATGAACTGCCCCGGCGTAATATAACTTCTGAAAGACCGGAAACATGACAAGAGAACTAAATTGATCCGTTCATCATTCATCCTTTCCACACGCTAATGCACCATATCCACTATGTTCATGATTTCCGGGATTTTTTTCTGTACAGATTTCTCGTAAGAGATCCCGGAAAATGCTGTATTGGTGGATATAGTGCATTAGGAAAAAATCAAATGTCACCCTGGTCAACAATCCGGAACGAATTCCCGGTCCTGCTCGCCGGGCGATCCTGATGTTGCTCGGGGAACTCCTGCTGCCCAGCTTGCTCTACGGTATTCTTGCGGGTCTTGTCCTGACCGTTCTTCTCATAGCAAGGACACGGGGAGAAGAAGCGATGCTGGGGCGGGAACTCGAAGGCTACCGGGAGTATACTCAGAACGTCCGGTATCGGCTTTTCCCTTTTCTCTGGTAACAGCAGTTTTTTTGACGTTGTTCGTGGTGATGGCCGGGCTGGTGATCCGTTGACAGTTGAAGGTCGTCGGGATGATTACCGGTCGATGGAGGGTGCTACCTGTTCCCCTGTGCGGCAATTGCAGCCCCGAGGGCGCCGGTGATCTGGGGTTCGGACGGGACATACAGGATGGTACCCAGCTCCTTTTCGAGTGCTGCCTTCATCCCGCCATTCTTCGCCACCCCACCGACAAACGCGACATGCTCCTTCAATCCCATCCGCTTCGCCATCACCCCTACCCGCGTCGCGATGCTCGCTATCAGACCTGCGGCGATGTCCTCCTTGGTGATGCCTCTCGCCCGGAGCGAGATCACCTCTGACTCAGCAAATACCGTGCACATACTGGTGATGTCGGCAGGGTGGTTGGACGAAAGCGCGAGGCCGCCGAGGTCGTTGATCGGGACTTCGAGCGCCTTTGCCGTATACTCCAGGAATTTCCCGGTTCCTGCAGCGCACTTGTCGTTCATGAGGAAGTCTGCCACTCTCCCGTCTTCTACCACGATGACCTTGGAGTCCTGCCCTCCCACATCGATGATCCCCTGCACCTCCGGAAAGAGAAACGACACTCCTTTCGTGTGCGCCGTAATCTCGCTTATCGATTTATCGGCAAACGAAATGGAATTCCGGCCATACCCCGTAGCATACACGTTCCCGACCTCCTCTCTCCTCATATCGCAGCTCGCAAGGAGCTCGTCGAACATATTCCGGGCAGCGGTGGGGAAATCAAACGCGGTGATGCCAATCCGGTACCCTATGATCTCCCGGTCCCGGAACAGGAGCGCCTTCGTCGTGGCGGCACCTGCGTCGATCCCCGCGGTGATCACGCGATCATCTCCAGGAACGCATCGACCCGGATCCCGATCTGTTCCGTGTCCGAATCCCCGTAGTCGGACTCAATCGCGAGCAGGGGGATCTTCTCCTTCTTCAGGGCTCTCTGCACCCGGAGGCGTTCGATATTGTAAGCGTGGCAGAACTGCAGGGTATAATACACTACACCGTGGACATCGTACTGTTTCGCGAGATCGACGATACGGGCGACCCGCTGGTCATTGGGTGTCATGCAGGCACAGGGGATCTCCAGGTACCGCTCCGCGAGGGCTGTCCAGGGGTCTTTATCCTCGTCCACGAGGTCCCAGAACGACCTCGTTCCGGTACAGCTCTCCTCAACCACGATCACCCCGCCTTTCTGCTCAATAATGTCCGGCACTTTCGTATTCCCTGCCGCCATCGGGCACCCCGAGATCATGATCCGCGGTCCTGTCCGGGCGTCCGGTGTGACGTGCTCCATCTCGTTGCAGAGCTGGCCGACCCCCTGCCTGAACTGGTCGGGAGAGAGGAAGAACTGCTTCTGCATCACCCGAAGGACTTCTGACCCCCTGATCGGGGGCGGGTCGCGCCTCCTCAGCCCGAAGAGGCGGTGGAGGAGTCGTTTTGTCTCGTTTGCCGACCTGATCTCCCGCTTCAGTGCATCGTCGCTCACGACATTTCCGGTCAGGCCTTCCATGAACTTCCCGAACTTCCGGAGCTCAGAAAGGAAATAATTCAGGGCCTCAGGGCTCCCGGGTTTCTGCGGGAGGTCGAGGACATAGGTGGGCAGGTAATCAGGAAGGATCTCGTACATCTTCTTCTTTCCGTCGCATGTCGCCTCTGCAACCACCACGTCGACCAGGGGAACATGAGCGCACGCAAGGTTCCCCCCACAGCATCCGTCGACCACCGCCCCAAACGAGGACTTGATCAGCGGGCATATGTTCCTTGGAAGCGACTGCTCTGCCACGGGGATTGTATCGGCTCTCCCGCCACAGAGCACGATCCTGTCGGCACCGGCTGCAAAAATTATCTCATCCGGAACATAGAGGCAGAGGGTCCCGACTACCTTTATTCCGTTTTCTCTCTCTTCTTTCAGCTGGGCAATACGGAACTCGTATGAGTTCTTAAAAATGTCGAGACCCGGGAGAGAGGATGACATGTAGTTCCGGTATCCATTTTTAATATGAACCTATTCAAAGGTGCCGTCTCCCTTAGTAGTTGCCAATAAAAAACACGGTGTATTTTACATTGGAGGAATTTTTTTATCGGCAAACCAGGATCAAGTAACAAAAATAGTATTTACACGAAATAATTCCGGTATTGTCTCCACTTCGGTACGAATTTATCAAAAAATATTTTTAAAACGGAAATAATCAGGATCCCCTGATTTCCTGATGATTAATCTCTATTAATTTGAATCTGAAAAAAGCCAGAATTATATAATTATTGTATTATTGCCGACAGTAGAAATATAATGTAATTCGGTGTCAGGTGTTTTTACCGATGAGATCATTATGTCTTTCAGGTTACGGTATTTGCTGAAATTATCCGTATCGGTAAAAAATCCGAAATTGTACGCGTGGCGCAGCGAAACAATGGTCTCTATTGTGTATGCCGACGGGTAATAATTTGTCCCTTTGGGCAGCGTGACATCATAGGTTGATGCCATCGCGGTCCCGCTTGAAAAATATTTGTAGTTCCCCAGATAGTCCGCTGCGGATAAATCCGGGTAATCTCTTTGAAACATTCCCTTGCTCCAGTCAATGGTAGGATCGAGACTGAAACTTCCGGCTCTTTCAAAATCCTGCGTGAGTGCCACAAATTTTTTGGTATTATCAGGGCTCGTAATTGTAACGACACGATACGGTAGATTGAGACGCGGATCGTCGTATAAGTAAAATGGGCCGACTGAGTATGGCGTATATATTGAAGTTGCTGTTGTCCAGGTGGATGGATACTCAACGCTGAAATCACTATCGGAATAATACGAGAAGGTAATTTCAGACACATCGGTCGGATCTGCTTTTGGGAACAGCATCGTTACTGAAACGATAGCCGGGGTTGTTGTGACATTTGAAGGTGGTGTTGGAATTATCGGGGTGGTTATCACTGCTGAAGTAACAGCTGTTGGAATCGAAGTTGTGAAGGTTGGTGCTGGAAGGGTTGGTTCGGGTACCTTCTGACTTGCACACCCGGCCGCAAAAATGACCACAATAAAGAGAGAAATAAGAACTGTTCCTGAATAATTTCTCATATCATGTTACATGATATTGTTCCCGGTTAATCGTTTTTGTGATTCGGGACATTTTTTCCTTTGATTAATATCCGGATTAGATCCGATGGAGTGATATTCACCTCCTAGTGGTCCATAGCTGAGATCGAGTGAAATAAGCTCTATACGGGCCCCGGTTATCTTCTTGGTTTTCACCTGCTCTCGCAAAAATCCCGTAAAACCCTCCATTTCTGTTCGTGCGGAGAATACGCCCAATTATCGCCCTGTTAGTCAAAATACGGCAGTTTTGCACTTCACCTGGTGGCCAGTAAAGCCCCTTGAACCGGGCTGGTTTTTGCTCCCTGTTTTAGGACATTAAACCTCGGAAACCCTGCCAGAACGTGAATACGAGACTCGTTCTTTCCGAAGAAGGTTCCAAAAAATAGGAGTGGCTGAAGAATCAGGCAATCAGTGCACAAATACGAACATTACTACAGCGATTCCAATCCCGGCAATGACCACCCAGAGAATCTCGGCACCCAGAAGAAGGGAGAGGAATGCCCCTGTCGCGAGTAGTCCGGGGAACCATGACCAGGGAACCGCAAGCGCCAGCTTGATGGTCACGCTCAGGAGCAGACCCACAAAGGAGAACAGAATACCCTGGAACATTTTCTGATACAGCTGAGAACTACGCAGCCGGTCATAATACGGTACCGTCCCGACCGCGAACAGAAATGAGGGGGTAAAAATCCCTATCGTTGCGACTATCCCGCCCCAGAAACCATAGGCAAGGAACCCTACAAATGTTGCGGTGATAACAATCGGGCCCGGGGTTACCTGGCCGAGCGCTAGTCCATTGATGAATGTTGCACTGTCCAGCCATGAATGCACCACGACAACCTCATGGAACATCAGCGGGAGCGCGGCAAATCCTCCTCCAAACGCAAACAGATCAATCCTTGCCATCGTGGCGGCAAGGGTATAGAGATCGGACTGCAGGAAATAGAGCAATATAAAAAAGACTGCTGCTATGGCAAGCAGAATGAGAAAGGATTTTTCCGGACGCGGAAGCGTTGTGACCGGCATTTCCTGTTTTTTATCAGAAACAGGAAGAAGAGTGATGCCGAGCAATGCCGCAAGGACGATGACAACAACAGGACTCACCCCCACAATGAAAAGCACCGCAGCGATCCCGGCAATAAGTACGTGAATCCAGTGTTTGAGTGATGTCCTCCCGAATGAGACCGTCGCGTATGCGACCAGCGCCACAACGATTGCCTGTAAGGCGAGGAATAACGCCATCACCGGGGGAAGCGCTGATGTTGAAACATAGAGTGCCGAGAGTATCATCATCAGGATAAATGCAGGGAGACCAAATCCGACAAATGCTGCAAATGCACCAGCTGTGCCCCGGATACGAAGACCTGCATAGGCAGTGACCTGCATGGCCGTTGCACCGGGGATAGCCTGGCAGAGTGCGACACCATCGTCGAAGACCACACTATCAAGCCAACCCTTTTGCCCGACCACCATCTTCCGTATGTAGGAGACCATGGCAGGGCCGCCGAATGCCGTGATTCCAATCCGGAAAAATGCAAAAAAGATTGAAGCAAGCGAGGGTGACTGCAATTCTGACGGAATGGGTTGGTCGGCCATATGACATGAGAATTATTGAAAGTATATGAGATAAGGATGCATGATTCGCCCCGTACGTGGGGCTGACCCGGAGACAACGCAGACACCCGGTCATATTCACTTATCCTCGCTCCGGTTCACTTCACTAATCAACCGCGAAAAAAAGTGAGATGATGTGGGGTGAAGTGCAGAAAAATCGCACATCCTGGTTTTCTCTTATATTTTTTATCGGTTTTTCATTTCAGGTTATAGTTCTGGAGATATTTCCAGTGCGCAAGAACTAAGCAAGATTATATTTAGTTAAAACAAGTAATTTTGTTCCTGTATTATCATGCACATCATGGAAGGATACCTCTCACTGCAGTGGTGTATCGTCTGGTGGCTCTTTGCCCTGCCCTGTCTTGCCTACGGCGTCTTGCATCTGAAAAAAGTCATGGACGCAGACCGTGAGGCGCTGCCTTTGCTTGGTGTGACAGGAGGTTTCATCTTCCTTCTCTCATCCCTTAAACTACCGACACCTTTTGGAAGCTCTTCCCATCCGACCGGGACAGGTCTTTCGGCGATTTGTTTCGGACCCTGGATCACATCAGTTGTATGCGCAATTGTCCTCCTGTTTCAGGCCCTCTTCCTTGCACATGGTGGTCTGTCAACGCTTGGCGCAAATACAGTCTCCATGGGAATTATCGGGCCGTTAGTCGGATATACGATGTACCGGTTGCTTAAAAATACCTCGGTCAGTATGTATACGACCGTCTTTCTTGTTACAGCTTTTGCAGACTTATCCACCTATGTTGTAACCTCATTCCAGCTGGCACTCGGCGCTGTTCACCCGGCAACCGGTAATGTTGTCAGCTCGTTTATCGTGTTCCTGGGAATTTTTGCAATCACCCAGATCCCTATCGCAATCGTTGAGGGGATCGTTCTTGCTCTCGTATTCAAATATATCGTTCAGCTTAAACCCGACATTCTCATACACCTGAATATCTTCTCTGAAGAGACTATCAATGCAGCCAGGAGGGAGGCTGATGGCCCATAAATATAATCTGGAGATCCTTGCAGTGTTTGCAATCGCCGCATTCTGCATAATATTCCTGTATACGAGCATAACCGCGAAAAATTCAGGGTTTGCGGGAACCGATGATATCGCTGCTGGCAAAATAGCTGAATTATCCGGTACACCGTCAGGGGAAATCCATCCGATTATCCCCCAATGGGTTCCTCCAAGCGCAGAAGTTGAATCCACACTCTTTGCTCTTCAGGCAGCCCTTGGCGGTATGATCATTGGTGGGGTATTTGGTTTCTGGATAGGACAGAAAAAGAAGGTATAACTGACCAAGACAAATCTGCTGGAACTATGTTTGAGGAATTTCTGGAAGATATAGCGCAAAAAAACGGACTGCGCCAGATCAACACGTACCTGAAGCTCGCAGGCGGTACCGGTGCGATCCTTCTCTGCCTCCTCTCATCAAGTTATATCGCTCCGCTTTTTATTGCAGTTCTCCTGACATTCGGCATTCTTTTCCTTGCCCGGGTGGATGCAAAAACCTATGCCGGGCTTTTTATCTATCCATTCTGGTTTGCTCTGATGAGCGTCGCTGGACTTATCCTTATTTACGGCGGAGGAACTGTGTTCTGGAGCTGGCACCCCACAGTATGGCTCTCATTATCCATCACCCGGGAAAGCATAAACCAGGGATTCTTTGTCTTCAGTCGTATTATTGGAGGGATGTCCGCCGTCTGTTTCATCGCCCTGACCACACCGATGACCGACATCTTTGTCGTAATGCGCCGGTGCCGGGTCCCGGGATTTGTAATTGACCTGGCCATGATCATCTATCGGACGATCTTTATCCTCATGGACCAGGTACGGCAGATCTACTATGCCCAGGTGATGCGCCTCGGGTACTCGACATGGCGTGAATCGATCCACTCCTTTGCCGCGATGTGCGGGGCGGCATTCATCGCCAGCTGGGATGCCGGTGACGATCTGATCCGGGCGATGGATGCCCGCTGCTATGACGGGAAATTCGCGCTCCTTGGCGAGAACCGCCCTGTGGAAATGCGACCGTTTCTGGCCCTCTGCGCCTTCCTGCTGGCTGCATCTGCAGTCGTGTTCGCATCGCAGGGCATGACGCTGCTATAGGAGACTGGACATGAGCCGCATTGTTCTTGAAGCACGGGATATCCGGTACCGGTACCCGCGGGGCCGGGAGGCAATCCGGGGGATCAGTTTCCATATCCGCAGAGGTGAGAAGATCGCACTCGTCGGCCCGAATGGCGCCGGCAAGTCCACGCTCCTGCAGATGTTCAACGGCATGATCCGCCCGGACTCAGGCATGATGCTCTTCGACAACGAACCAATCCGGTACAATACCTCATCCCTCCGCCAGATCCGGAAGCGGGTCGGGTTCGTGCTCCAGAACCCGGACCGCCAGATCATCGCGCCGACCGTATACCAGGATGTCGCCTTTGGTCCGGTAAACCTCGGGTACGATGAGCCCGCCATCAGGGAGGCAGTCGCGGTCGGCCTCCGGCATGTCGGCCTCGAAGGGTTTGAACGCCGCCCTCCCCACCAGCTCTCCGGCGGTGAGAAGAAACGGGTTGCGATTGCCGGGGTGCTCTCCATGGACCCGGATGTGCTGGTCTTCGACGAGCCGACAAGTGGTCTCGACCCGTCCGGCTCTGAGGACCTCATGGAACTTCTCGACGAGCTGAACCATGACGGTAAGACCATCGTCATCTCCACCCACGATGTCGAGCTGGCCTACCCGTGGGCGGACTGGGTCATCCTCCTGCTGGAGGGCCGGATCCTCCAGGAAGACGTGCCGGACGTGGCGTTCGGAAACCCGGAATACGTCCGCATGGCGCACCTCTCGGTCCCGACCCTTCTCGATCTCTCGGTGGAACTCGGGAAGCGTGGGTTTGCGCTGCCCGGGAGAAAACCCCGGAGTGTTCTCGACATGATTGATATCATCGAGAACCTGCTCCACGGGTCCTGCCGTAATCCTGCGCCGGGCACCATCTCGGTCTGCAATGTTGATGAGGAGGCGACGTCATCGCTCTCCGCATGGGTTAAGACCCGCCCCGGCCTTGCCGTCGGGGCGATGGGTACCCGTGCGAAACAGCGTGCCAGCCAGGAACAGCTGACCCTTGAGTTCACGTACGGTGTCATCGACAAATGCATCCTTCGTGCCTTGCGGGGGCAGGATTCCCTGATCCTTACGACAGGCAGTATGGTTGGCCGGGTCGCTGTCCGGGTGGAGGCGTACTGCCGGGAGAGCGGCAATATTATCAGCGTAGTCTCCATGAGCACTGCAGAACAGCCTCCCGTAACGGGGCTAATGGATGAGGAGGTCAGGCAGAATGATCATCCGCACTGAAAACCATGAAGATAACAACTACGATGATGGCCATTTCCATGGAAATGCTCGCGAAGATGCCCAAAATGATCGTCGTGGTCATCCTGATCACCATGAGGGCCATTCCCACACGCACGGGATTGTCGATCCTTCCCTCATCATGACCGAACGGGGCATCCAGGCGATCAAGTGGTCGTTTGTCGGCCTGTTCATTACCGCAATCTTCCAGATAGTCATCGTATATTATTCCGGAAGCATTGCACTGCTCGCCGATACCATCCACAATTTCGGTGATGCGCTCACCGCGATCCCGCTCCTGTTCGCGTTCATGCTGGCCCGGTGGAAACCAACGAAACGGTTCACCTACGGATATGGCCGGGTCGAGGATCTTGCGGGAGTGTTCGTGGTCCTGATGATCCTGTTCTCGGCAGTTGTAGCCGGGTATGTTTCCATCGACCGGCTCTTTCACCCGCTACAGGTGACGTTTCTCTGGGCAGTAGCAGCGGCTGCACTGGCCGGGTTTATCGGGAACGAAGCGGTGGCACAGCTCCGTATCCGGGTAGGTAATGAGATCGGGAGTGCCGCGCTTGTTGCGGATGGCTATCATGCACGGACAGACGGGCTTACGAGCCTTGCGGTCCTTATCGGTGCAGCCGGGGTATATCTTGGATTCCCGCTTGCCGACCCGGTGATCGGGCTCATCATCACGATTGCGATATTCTGGATTATCTGGGAATCAGGAAAAACTGTTTTCATCCGCCTCCTTGATGGCGTTGATCCAGCGGTTACTGAAGAGATCCGCCACACCGCCGATCATGTTGAAGGAGTGATGGAGATTACCGACGTCAGGGTCCGATGGCTGGGTCACCGGCTCCATGCGGAGGTGAATATCACGGTCGATTCATCACTTTCCGTGGAAAAAGGCCATGGGATTGCACAGGAGTTCCGGCATGAACTCCTTCACCACCTCCGGTATCTTTCGGATACCACCATTCATGTCGATCCGGCGACTGCATCGGGACCCGGCTACCATCATATCGTAAATCATAACCATGACGGGTTGCCTGCGCATTCGCATTGAACCGGTCAAGATTTGGGAACTGCAATAAAGTTATCAGGAAATGGAGGTAAAAAATGTCAAAATTTTATGGGATCAGCCCGCAACCGGCAACCCGGAATGCGGTGGTAAAGTTTTGAAGAAGAAGTGATTATCAGGAAAGGTAACCGGTACCTTATCTCAACGGTATATCTCGATATACAGGAGGATCGCTGGGCTGTTGCCATTGCATATAACACGTCCCGCAACAAGGGGTTGCATACACCTGATAACCTGCTTGAGATCCGTCATTCCTACTTCTTTCTAACGGAAAAACCATAATGATTGTCGTTCGGATACGATAGAAGAATCCCCCCTCGGAACAGATGCAAGTACGGCGAAGTTTGCTGAGCAGGTGTCGATCTGGAAAAAATCCGGATCTGGTTCACAGCATAAGGCTCAGCACCCGGAACGCTATCCCGCCAATGGCGATTGCCATGATGATCTCGGCTGCGGATATCGTGAGTGATCTTTTCCAGCCGAATTCCGATGCGAGTACGACTATTAC
Source organism: Methanoregulaceae archaeon (assembly GCA_015660885.1). Taxonomy (GTDB): domain Archaea; phylum Halobacteriota; class Methanomicrobia; order Methanomicrobiales; family Methanospirillaceae; genus Methanoregula. Next base: position 100,170 of record JACTUB010000005.1, read on the forward strand.
TGAGATGCAGGGGATGTAGAGCATCGATACCAGTGCGAGAACAATCAGCTGTACCGGAGACATAATTGTCGCAAAGTTCGTTGTCCCGAAGATCACTGCGAGGGTGAGGATTGTCAGTTCTTTCCTCACAATCCCGAAAATTAGCGTGATTCCGACAACTGCCGGAAGCCCGAGCCAGAGAACGGTCACGGGTGCAAGGAGGGCATTCACCGGGGTCAGGAGTCCAGCCGCATAAAATGTCTGGAGAACGGCACTCCCGATGATGTACGCCGGGAAGACGATCCAGATGAGCGATTTTGTCCGGGCCCACGTCTGCTTCAGGACAACGGAGAGCGAGGGGACATGATAATCCGGCATCTCCATGATCAACCCCACTGACTCGCCCGGTACAGCCTTGAACGCTATCCTCCCTACAAGGATAATCAGGATGATGTCAAAGGCATAGAGTGCAAGCGCCCACCAGATGTTGACGAACGCAGCGACAAGGCCCAGGATGACAACTGTCCGTGCTGTACACGGGATGAGTGTGACAAGGAATGCAGTGAGCATTTTCTGTTTCGGGGTCTCCATGATCCGGCACGAGTAGATTGCCGGGACATTGCACCCGTACCCGAGGATCATGGGGATAATCGCCTTGCCATGCAACCCCAGTTTGTGCATACCGCGGTCGAGCATCACTGAAATGCGGGTGAGATAGCCGGAGTCCTCAATGATGGCAAGCAGGATGTAGAACGGCAGCACGTACGGGATGATCAGCGTCACGCCTGCGATAAACCCGGTGAATGCACCATTCCAGAGTATATTCATGAGCGGTCCCGTGATTACCGGTTCGTACTGTTCGAACTGCGACAGGAAATGAGCAAGAAACGCTGAAACCTGTGCCCCGATCAGGAATGTCCAGACCAGCAGCCCGCCGATTACGGCGATGACCGCGAGATACCCGAGAACCGGGTGGAGGGCAACCGCATCAAGGCGGTCAGTCAGGCTCTTTTTCTGCGGGCCTTCCCCGTGTGTTCGTACTGTAATCACCTCAGCTGCTATCCGGTCAGCGACCAGGTACCGCTCCGCGCTCATGACCACACAAACCGGCTCTCCGTGAAGAGACTCGATCTCCCTTGCAAGGATATCCGCGGTCTTCACAACCGAAGAATCCTGTTCCCCGATCAACTGCTGGACCAGAGGATCCCGCTCAAGGAGCTTGATGGCGGTCCAGCGAACGGGGTACTTTGTTGATACCGTGCCAAGTCCTGAGACAATTTTTCCAATCCGCTCTTCCACTTCCCTTCCGTAGCGGAGGACCGGAGGAACCGGGTGGTCCTGCATGAGATCTGTGATTGCGTCAGTGAGGGCAGCGATTCCCTTGCCCTTGATGGCAACCGTCGGAACAACCGGGACGCCAAGCAGTACAGAGAGCTTCTTGGTATCGATCGAAATTCCTTTCTTTTCGGCCAGGTCGATCTGGTTGACCGCGATCACCAGCGGGGGCGCCAGTTCCAGGAGCTGGATCGTGAAGAAGAGGTTGCGTTCCAGTGCTGACGCATCAATGACGTTGATCACCGCGTCCGGGTGTTCGAGCGCGATAAAATCCCGGGAGACCAGTTCCTCCATCGAGTACGTGGAGAAGGAGTAGATACCTGGCAGGTCGATGACCCGTATACGTTTCCCTTTAAGCAGCAGGAGACCCTCAGCCCGTTCGACAGTTTTCCCCGGCCAGTTGCCGATGATCTGGTCAACACCGGTCAGCTGGTTGAAGATCACGCTCTTGCCGACATTGGCATTGCCGGCAAGGGCAATGGTGTAATCCGCATTCTTTATACTGCACTCTTTACCTTTTGGGCAGGCATTGCATTCCCCGCACCCACTCATGCTTCAGCCGTCCCGGGCGATTCAATAAAGATATTCTCGGCGATTGCATGATCGATGGCAAGTTTTGTCCTTCTTACCAGGATCTCCACAGGTCCGTCCATGGGCGTTTTTCTCTTGACAGATACAATCGTCCCGAGCGTGAGTCCGAGATCGGAAAGACGCTGCACGATCTTGCAATCTCCCCGGATAAATGCGATCTTCCCGTTCTGGTCAGGGGCAAGATCAGTGACGGGAATGATCTTTTTGTTACGAAGGGATGCCGGCTCAGGAATTCCTGTCCCTTTAACCATCTCACATTCTGCACAGCTCCCCACACCTTTGTTGCAGGGGCTGATCGGGCTGCCGTGCGGGCAGTGTGCCGGCGCGTCCAGCATCCGGCAGAGTGCATCCTCGGTCTCTTCAGAGATCGTGTGCTCCATCCGGCAGGCTTCATCGTGGACCTTCTCACGGTTCAGTTTGAGGACATCGGTCAGGAACACTTCGAGGAGCCGGTGCTTCCGCTTGATCGTATCTGCAATCTTTTTTCCCTCTTCTGTCAGGGTCGCACCACGGTACGGTTCGTACCAGACGAATCCTTTGTCCGAGAGACTTTTCAGCACCTCCGTCACACTTGCCGGGGCGACATTCAGGCATTTTGCAATCGTTGTGGTTTTTGCCGAACCATCCCGCGATTCAAGATCGTAGATCGTTTCGAGATATTCCTCGACTTGCTCCTGGGGCATTGTACCAGATATTTAGGTTCACCTAAATAATAAATGTTTAGGCAGACCTAAATCTGTTTATCTGAGTTCTTTGATGTTTTTCCAGCGAAAAAAAGTTGTTCTTCGCCGACCCCAATCTTATTAAATACGACTGGGGTTATTTTACCTTGATCGATCATGGCGAAGAAGACCCTGACGAGAGAGCAGGGCGTTCCGGTTGCTGACAACCAGAACGACCCTGACCACCGGGCAGCATGGCCCGGTTCTCCTTCAGGATGGCCATCTGATCGAGAAGCTGGCGCATTTCGACCGTGAAAGGCTTCCCGAACGTGTGGTGCACGCCAAGGGTGCCGGCGCCCACGGTTATTTCCAGGTGTAAAAGAGCATGGGGAAATACACAAAGGCAAAATTCCTCCAGGACCCTAAAAAGAAGACAACGGTCTTGCAGCAGACAGAGGTATTGGGGTCTCCCTGCTCAAACACCTTTACCTTTGCCGCTGCTGAGGCAATCGTCAGCCAGGTGGGCAAAGGAATATTCAAAACATACAGTGAATAAGATTATCCAACGATAGGAAGTGACGTTATGACTGACGACAGCAAGCGCCCGGTAAATGGCCGGGTAGACAAACAGGCAACCGGCCAAGGCAGGTCCAACCGGGACTGGTGGCCGAACCAGTTGAACCTGAAGGTTCTTCACCAGCACTCTCCCCTGTCCAATCCGATGGGCGAGGAGTTCAACTACGCTCGTGAATTCAAAAAACTCGACCTGGCGGCCGTGAAGAAGGATCTGAAGGCGCTGGTGACCGATTCGCAGGACTGGTGGCCGGCAGACTTCGGCCACTACGGGCCCTTGTTCATTCGCATGGCATGGCACAGCGCCGGCACGTACCGCACCGGTGACGGTCGCGGCGGCGCCGGTGCCGGCCAGCAGCGTTTCCCGCCCCTCAACAGCTGGCCCGACAACGTGAACCTCGACAAGGCGCGCCGGCTGCTCTGGCCGATCAAGCAGAAGTATGGCAGGAAAATCTCATGGGCCGACCTCATGATCCTTGCTGGCAACGTTGCCCTGGAGTCGATGGGATTCAAGACCTTCGGCTTCGCTGGCGGTCGTGAGGATGTCTGGGAGCCGGAAGAAGACGTGTACTGGGGTTCTGAGAACAAGTGGCTGGATGACAAACGCTACTCCGGTGACCGGAACCTCGAAAATCCGCTCGCTGCCGTGCAGATGGGGCTGATCTACGTCAATCCGGAAGGCCCGAACGGCAACCCGGATCCGATCGCGGCGGCCAGGGATATCCGCGAGACATTCGCCCGCATGGCCATGAACGACGAAGAGACGGTTGCGCTTATCGCCGGGGGTCACTCCTTTGGCAAAACCCACGGCGCCGGCCCTGCGTCCCACGTGGGGCCTGAGCCTGAAGCGGCGGGCATCGAGGAGCAGGGCCTCGGCTGGAAGAGCAGCTTCGGCACCGGCAAAGACGGGGATACGATCGGCAGCGGCCTGGAGGTCACCTGGACCACCACGCCCACGAAGTGGAGCAACAACTTCTTCCGAATTCTGTTCCAATACGAATGGGAACTGACAAAGAGCCCGGCTGGTGCGCACCAGTGGAAGCCGAAGGGTGATGCAGGCGCCGGCACGGTGCCGGATGCCCACGACAAATCGAAGCGTCATGCGCCATCCATGCTGACCACGGACCTCTCTCTGCGGTTTGACCCTGTCTACGAAAAGATTTCACGACGCTTCATGGAGAACCCGGATCAGTTCGCGGACGCGTTCGCCCGGGCGTGGTTCAAGCTGACCCACCGCGACATGGGCCCGCGCGCACGCTACCTCGGCCCGGAAGTTCCTGCCGAAGAGCTTATCTGGCAGGACCCCATCCCTGCCGTCAATCACAAACTGATCGATGCCAAGGACATCGCCTCCCTCAAGGGCAAGATCCTGGCTTCCGGCCTGTCTGTATCGGAGCTGGTCTCGACCGCCTGGGCGTCGGCGTCCACCTTCCGTGGCTCCGACAAGCGCGGAGGTGCCAACGGTGCCCGCATTCGTCTGGCGCCGCAGAAGGACTGGGAAGTCAACCAGCCGGCCCGGCTGGCCAGGGTTCTCAAGACGCTGGAGGGCATCCAGAGCGCGTTCAACAGGGCGCAGTCGGGCGGCAAGAAGGTATCACTGGCTGACCTGATCGTTTTAGCCGGCTGCGCCGGCGTCGAGCAAGCGGCAAAGAACGCTGGTCACGAGGTGACAGTTCCGTTCACGCCGGGACGCATGGACGCCTCGCAGGAACAGACTGATGTGGTTTCCTTCGCCGTGCTCGAGCCGAAGGCGGACGGCTTCCGCAACTACCAGAAGACCCGCTATACCGTATCGGCCGAGGAATTGCTGGTTGACAAGGCGCAATTGCTGACCCTGACCGCACCCGAAATGACGGTGCTCGTTGGCGGAATGCGCGTGCTGAACACCAACTTCGGACAGACCCGGCACGGCGTTTTTAGCAGGAAGCCGGAAGCGCTCACCAACGACTTCTTCGTGAACCTGCTCGACATGGGCACGGAGTGGAAGGCGGTATCGGACGCCAAGGACATATTTGAAGGGCACGATCGCAAGACTGGCGAAGTCAGGTGGACCGGCACGCGTGTCGATCTCATCTTCGGTTCGAACTCCCAGCTCCGGGCTCTGGCCGAGGTCTACGGAAGCGCGGACGCGCAGAAGAAGTTTGTCCAGGACTTCGTGGCAGCCTGGACTAAAGTGATGACCCTTGATCGCTTCGATCTCGCCGGATCGTAGTATAAACGTCTTCAATGGTGGAGATCCTCACGAAGGCGGGTAAGGAACTCGGGCAGAGTGCGCCAGAAGGGCTGAAGGTGTGAAGGGAATATCTGGTGGGGCGCCGCGTATTATCTCGTGGAACATCACACTCAGGTGTCCCCTGAAGTGTGCCCACTGTTACGTGGACGCTGGCGAACAGGAGGCCGAAGGAGTGCTCTCCACGGAGGAAGCATTCAAAGTCATCGACCAGATCTGCGAGACCGGGAAACCTGTTGTCGTGCTGAGCGGGGGCGAACCTCTCATGAGGGATGATATCTTTGCTATCGCCCGGTACGGTACTGAACAGGGGCTCCGGATGGTCATGGGTACGAGCGGGTATCTGCTGGATCAGGCCATGGCAAAAAAACTCCACGAATCGGGGATCAAGGCCGTGGCCATCAGCATTGATTCGGCAGATCCGTCCATCCATGACGCATTCCGCGGCATAGATGGTGTATGGGAACGGGCTGTACAGGCCATTAGTTTTTGCCGGGATGAGAAAATCAGTGTCCAGATCAACATGTCGGTTATGCAGCCTGCAATGAGTGATGTCAAGGAAGTGATCGAAGTAGGGACTGCACTCGGGGTTCGCGATTACCAGCTTTTTTTCCCGGTGCCGACCGGAAGGGCACGGCTGATTGAACCCCGCTGTGCCGAGGAATACGAGGATCTTATACGACAGATCCTGATCAAATACCGGGACAGTGATCTCCATATCCGCCCGACCTGTGCCCCGCAGTTCCTCCGCATTGCAGATGATCTCGGGATCAAGAATCCTGCATGGGGGCGGGGCTGCATCGCCGGCATCAGCTATTGCCGGATTTACGTAAATGGAGACGTGACTCCCTGTCCGTACCTCCCGGTGAGTGCCGGCAATATTCGGGCTGCTCCGTTTCCTGAGATCTGGAACAATTCCGAAATCTTTGCAGCACTCCGCGACCCGGATCACCTCACCGGGAAATGCGGGAGGTGCAGGTTTAAAACCACCTGTGGAGGTTGCAGGGCCCGGGCGTACCGGGGAGCGGACGCATTTTCCCCTCGCTGGTGTGACGGGCTTGCTCCACCGGATACAGCCGGCGGGGATATCTGTGGAGAAGATCCCTGTTGCCCGTACGAGCCGGAGGAAGCTGCTACATGACGAATCATGCTCTGCCTGACATGGTGGATCGGTATATTCTTGACGTCCTGCAGGATGATATCCCGCTGGTCCCCCGCCCTTTCGCAGCAATTGCCCGGCGGCTAAAAATTCCCGAGCAGGTTCTTCTTGACCGGTTGCAACGCCTCCAGGACGAGGGCATTGTACGGGGAATATCCCCCGTCCTTGAATCCCGGCGTATGGGACTTTCTGCTGCAACACTGGTTGCCCTCCACGTTCCCGAGGAAAGAATCCGCGAGATTGCAGCCATTATCAGCAGCTACCCGGAGGTCTCCCATAATTTCCGGCGGGACCACAACTACGCTCTCTGGTTCACGCTCTCGGGTAAAAACGAAGAGGATATACGGCATGTGTTAAGAGAAATCCTGCGGCGTACAGGAATTCCTGAAACAGATGTCCTGAACCTTCCCACGGTGCGAAAACTGAAAGTTGATGTGCGTTTTTCATTTTTGAGCGATGAGAGGGAGGGTACCTTTGGATCCGCTTGATCGGCACCTGCTCTCTGAACTTGAGAACGGGCTTCCTCTCGTCAAAGAACCGTTTGAAGAGATCGGAAAACGGCTGAATCTTACCAGTAGAGAGGTCCTGGAAAGGATCCGGAAGCTTCAGACGGCGGGGATAATCCGGAAATTCCGGGCACGCATCAACCAGAGGCGGGTCGGTATATCTGCAAATGCCCTTGTTGCATGGAAACGTGTGGATTCACTGCATGGCGATATGGGATTGCTGCTGGCCTCGTTCCCCTGTGTCTCCCATTGTTACGAACGGCTGCCGGTGCCGGGCAGGTGGGAGTACACGGTTTATACTGTACACCACGGGTATAGCAGGGATGCGGTTCTAGCTGAGATCAGGACACTCGCTGGCCACATTGATGCTCAAGATTATGTCGTCCTTTTCAGTACTGAAGAGTTCAAACGCGTCCCGAATGTCCGGATCCGGGAGAACGGGAGCAATATCGTATGAACCGGATTACCCAGTGCATGCACGGGAAAGGAACCGTCAGCGGTGTGATGCGGCACCGCCATAAATCCCTGACTGATATTCCGAGCAAGTACCTTGCATTCTCGGGTATGTACAGGCCAGTGGTGTTCTGGAATCTCACCGATCGCTGCAATCTTAGCTGTGCCCATTGCTATAACAGGTCGGGGCCCGGGTGCCGGACGGAAGGAGAACTTTCGACTGCCGAAGCGTTGGGTCTCATTGATGACCTTGCGGATATGAGTGTCCCTCTTATCCTGTTTACCGGCGGGGAACCCCTGATACGTGAGGATATCTGGGAACTGGCACGACATGTCGCGAACAAAGGAATCAAAATGGCACTCAGCACCAACGGGACCCTGATAACGACCGAAATTGCCCGCAGGATCAAGGAAAGCGGGATCGAATATGCCGGTTTCTCGCTTGATGGTTCACAGGCAATGACGCATGACCGGTTCAGGAATTCCCCCGGTGCTTTCGAGCGGACAGTAGCAGCATTCGCCTCCTGCAGGGAGGCGGGGCTTCGGTGCGGTGTCCGGGTAACCCTGACAAAAGAGAACTGTGGCGAGCTCGAAGCACTTATTGATCTCGCCATAACCCTCGGCGCCTCCAGGTTCTGCTTGTACTGGCTCGTACCGACTGGCCGTGGAATTGAATCCTATGAACGGTTACAGCTGGAAACCAAGGAGGTGACAGATGCCCTCACGCTCCTCTACCGGAAGGCCAAGGAGACCGACCCGGCATCCATAGAGTTTCTCACGGTTGATGCCCCGCAGGATTGTATTCACCTTATCGCTTCGATGGAGGGGGACGGATCTCCGGACATTGCTGAAGCACGCGAGCTCCTGCAGTCCCTCAACGGGGGATGCAGTGCAGGCACTCGTGTGGCAAATATCGATTCACACGGTAATGTATACCCCTGCCAGTTTGCGCGTTCCGAGAATTTTTTTGTAGGGAATATCCGGAACCAGCCATTCAGCAGGATCTGGTATGACACCGCCAATCCTGTACTCTTACGGTTCCGGGAAAAACGGGCCCGGTTCGGAGGCAGGTGTGCGGGTTGTAACTATAGGGATCTCTGCGGGGGAGGATGCCGGGTCCGGGCATATGCTGTGAACGGGGATTTTCTGGCAGAAGATCCCTTCTGTTTTGTCAAGATACCTTTGAAGCCTAAGTAATTTTCATACTCACTGCACCTTCTCAACAGCTACGTAGGGAAGTAAGGTAAGCAGTTCAGATTTGAGCGTATCGTATCCGATCCGCTCCATGAACCGGGCCGTCCGTTCATGCGGTTTTGCATGGCTCCGGTAGTACTCGCCGAGGCGCTGTGTACAGTCCAGCGCTTCAGCAGCCGAAAGGTTACGGGCGATGAGATCCCCGAACCTCGGCCTTGTCCCCCCGTTCCCCCCGAAGAAAACTGTCCAGCCCTTGTTCGTCCCCATGATCCCGATATCCCGGGTATGGCTCTCTCCGCAGCACCGGGGACAGCCGGAGACTCCGATCTTGATCTTTGCCGGGAATATCTGGTCCTTAAACCGGTCATCAGCCGCACGGGCCAGTCCGATTGAGTCCTGGTTCCCGAACCTGCACATATCGGTTCCAAGGCACGCCTGAACGAACTTGACGCACGGAGCGGTCTCCGGTTTTGCGAGCGGGCCCAGCTCACTGATCACCTTCTGCACGTCATCAGGTTCAAGACCGACCAGTGCAATACGCTGGCCTGACGTGATCTTGAGGATTGGCACATGGTACTTCCGCCCGATCCCGGCGATCTTCTCCAGGTCTTCCGGTGTTACAATACCAGCCGGGATCCTGGTCACAACCGCATACCTTTTCCCGTCCCGCTGGAGAATTGCCCCCTTTGAATCTTCAGTCATACTCCCATCACCATTGGGAAAGACTGTGCCGCGAGGGATTATCTTTGTTACTTCCCTTTCGTTGACTGGAGATCACACGAGCGGGGATCCCCCCCATTCAAAGCAATTGCAGATCTTGTCGGGTACCACACCATGAAAACGTGGGAGATGCCCCTTTTCACCTCAATGGATCTGGACAATCCAACGCCGGTTCCATGCGCTATACAAACCGAGAGAAAGCAAAGGACTCTCAATCAAAGTGTATAAACCACGGCACGGACTATTTTTGTATTGGTTTTGACACGCAGAAATCCGGCATTCCTGCCCAACTTCTCCCTACCACGGTGATCTCCATGCGGCTGAAATCCTGCAAAAAGACCTACAACCTCGAAACACAGCGGGCTGCTCCTCTTGAAGAGACCCTGGCCCGGATTGAGCCAAAAGTACCCGCTGCGGGAATTACCCGTGTTGCAGACATTACCAACCTTGACCGGATCGGAATTCCTGTCTTCTCCTGCATCCGCCCGACCGCTGAATCAGGTGCAATAACGGTATACAACGGTAAAGGTGCGACAGTTGAGGAATCCCGGATATCGGCGATAATGGAAGGTATCGAACGATATTCCTCGGAATTACATGACCGGAAGATTCACCTGGCACCATACGAGGAGATGTTTGCACACGGACGGGTCCTTGATCCAAAAGACCTGATCCTCCCGGAAGGTGCGGATACCGACAGGCTCATAGCGTGGACCGAGGGGTTTGATATTGCAAACGATGAACCGGTCATCATCCCGGCTCACGCGGTTTTTCACCCGCTCCCGCCAAATTTCCGGGGGCTTTTCCGCACGAATACCAACGGGCTTGCCTCGGGAAACACTTTTGAGGAGGCAGTCTTCCACGCTCTTTCTGAAGTGATCGAGCGGGATGCATGGTCACTTGTCGAGGCGTGCCGGGATACCGGTCCCTGCGTCACCTCCATAGATGATGAAACCATCGTGGATATGCAGAAGAAATTTGCGGATGCACAGGTAGAAGTGAGGGTGCGGGATATCACCAGCGACCTCGGCATCCCGACTATAGCTGCGGTCGCCGATGACGTGCTGCTCAAAGACCCGATGCTGCTCACAATCGGGATCGGGACGCATACCAGCGCACGGATTGCGGTGATGCGGGCGCTCACCGAGGTTGCGCAGAGCCGGCTCACCCAGATCCATGGTGCACGGGAAGACACGACTATCGCTGGACTCCGGAAGAAGATGGGCTATGATCGGGCGAAACGGATTAATGCGTACTGGTTTAAGGAAAACGGCCTGGAGGACTACCACAGGATTGAATCGTATGACAGTGATGATTTCCTCACGGATATCCGGTTTATCATCGAAGCACTGAAAAAACAGGGGCTCGACCGGGTGATTGTTGTCGACCTTACCCGGGAAGAGATCGGCATCCCGGTCGTTCGGGTAATCGTGCCGGGGCTTGAAGTGTTCGCCATGGACCAGGAACGCAGGGGAGCACGGGTGAACAATGCAAAAAATCATCGTCTTTCTCGGGCCAAGTCTTGACCGGGAAGCGGCAGAAAAAATCCTTTCCGCCGATTACCGTCCCCCCGCCAAGCGTGGTGACCTGCTCGCCGCGGTGGAAGACGGTGCAACCATTATCGGGTTGATTGACGGTGTCTTTCACCAGGAAAGTGCTGTTGCCCACCGTGAGATCCTTGCAGCGCTGAAAAAAGGTGTCAGAGTCGTGGGTTCTTCAAGCATGGGAGCACTCCGTGCAGCTGAGATGGACACGCTGGGGATGGCAGGTATCGGTGAGATCTACCATATGTATAAGAGCGGCGAACTTGAGTCTGATGACGAAGTGGCTCTGGTATTCGATCCTTCTTCAGGTCTGGCACTCTCAGAGCCGCTCATCAATATCAGGTTCACCCTGAAACGGGCGAAGGATACGGGAATCATTGATACCGCAGTGCATGACGCACTTCTTGCTTCGGCCCGTTCTGTATTCTACCCTCAGAGGACATATCGCACGATTGTTTTGCGTGCAGGTGATACCGTTGATACAGGAACACGGAAACGGTTTCTCACGTGGGTCGAGACCGGGCAGTGCGACCAGAAAAAAGAAGATGCAGTGGCAGCACTTGAGTATATCAGGAAAATTGCAGGAGAGAAGTTGGAACGGTAAGTCTCCCGGTACCGATTCGGTGCCCGGTTTGGAAGAACAGGTACGATTTTTACGTCTGATGTTGGAGGTTCTGACCGATCGGACAAACATCAGCACATAATGTACAATACCTGAGCTCCTTATCTGGCCCGAATGGGATATATTCCCCTTTTTCTGCACGATACCTTCGGCAGAGTAGCCCCTCAAATGAATCCTGCCGGATTGACCCCGAAGGGCACTCCGAAATGCAGGCACCACACCTGTTACAGACTGGCACGTGAACTATTGGTGTGTTGTGAGAAGATGCATCGGTTGCGAGTATGCGCAGATGTATCCATGGGCCCCACAGGGGATGTAATAAAAATACGTTGATTCCGATCTCGCCCGCTCCTGCTGCCTGTGCAACAGACCGGAATCGTAAGCCGCTCTCACCAGGATAAGGAATAATATCAGTCCGGAAACCATGAACTCCGAGCACTGTTTTGAGCTGTTCACATACATTTATCGTATGATCATCTGCATCGCTGTGCTCCAGACCATCCTCTTTTATGTACCACTTCCATTCATCCTTTGTTACAATATGATGACCAAGTACGATAGCTGTTCTGGCTGTTGGTGAGAATTTTTTAAAAAAATCCCTCTCCCGTTTGTCCAGTGATGAAATGGGGATTGTCCAGACTGCACAACATGAATCCTTTTGAATTACCGTATTTATGATATCTTCTGCAAATATCATGGAAAAATACCAATCCTGGATCTTACTTACTTTCTAACAGGAATTTGAATCTCCGCACCTTAAACCAATGAGTTCGTTACGACAGAACTGTTTGACAGATTAAATTGTCCGATGCTTTAAACTGACTGAACCGTGGCAAGGGCACCTCTTCGGGGGGACACCCGATCCATTGCAAGGATTGTCCAGCTCTCCAATGCCCCCGTTCTGGATTGCAGCACTACCGGAACCTGAAACTATGATGATGAACAGGAATACTGCTGCTATTGCCGTACGCTTCCTGTGAAGATACAGGGAAAAAAACCTTTGTTTTTTTATTCGATACGATATGAGAGAGATATCATTGCTCAGGGGTTTGAACCTTCGGGAATTATTTTCAGGAAAAAAAACCTTACCGGATCTCCTTCACCATGACCCCGAAATCCCCGTCACATCCAAGAATCACAGTTGAACTCCCGAGGACCCGGCCGGTAGCGGGATCTGTTGCCGACACCGTGATGATAACCGGCTCAAGGGTTGATGCCGGTTTACCGGTAAATGACCAGCAGAGTTTTTCACCATGGTTGGTAACCGGGTTTCCCTGCTCTTTGACCGTGTAATCTGCCGGGCCCCATGACAGGAAGTGCCCATACGTCGCATTCCAGGTAAACAACACACTGGCAGGGTCAAACCCGCTCGCATTCACTTCAATGCCGATACCAATCGTGGAAGACATGGAAGGAGTATACCGCTGCAAAGAGGCGATCAGCTGCAACAAGGCCTGGGGTAATTTAGTGGAGGAAGTGGCAGGTACTACCGAACATCTCCCGTTTATACACCCGCAGCTGCCGGCCCCGCAGTCCAGCGGCTCCTCGCAGTTCTGGGTACACAGGAAATTGCATACATGGATTGATGCCTGGTTCACGCAGCTTGTCGGGTGACAGCACTATGCGGGGACGCAGTCAGCATCGCTCGTACAGGTCTGGTTATCAACGGGAACTATTGTTACAGTCGAAGTCGGAGAAGTTGTGTTCGTTGCTCCATCCGGGCGTGGGGGAGAGGATGCTATGCATCCGGCCAGAAGTAACACTACAACGCAGATGACAGGTAGTACTATCGAATGTTTCTCCATACAGCGAAATGATCGGTCGTCACAATTATTAAACCGGATGGACACCACCTGCCAAAAGAAGAGATGCCGTCTCTCTCTTCGAATACCACCTTCAGAGGGGAGTTTACGTTTCAGGTGACCCGCGGAATCCCTCCAATCCGTTGATATGATCTCCTTTTCATCGGCTCTGTCCCATCAGCCGATACACCACAATGCCGGGCCGCAATGCAACGAGATAATAAAAGGATGAGGAGTTGTTCTGAACCAATTGGTTGGAGTACTACATGGCTAAAACGTCGGGGAGTTTTTCTGTCTATAAGCCCCGACGAATAAGATGATGATGCCGGAAAATATTAAAAGATTGCCGAATATGTCATAGGGAGAAGTTTGAAGAGGATTGAAAGTTTTTAGATGTGAAATTCCAGAATAGAAGAAAGCGAAATACAATCCACTGATAATACATAGTACTCCTAGGACTAGTATCCCAAGCACTGGAGGATTATTTTCGTTTTCTCGGTGAGACGTTTTTTGGATATGCAAACCAACTGCCTCCCAAGTGATACGATACCCCGGGAAGGATAAAAACATTATCAAATTATCTTATGTATAAAAGAGAATGGTATGCATTGCACCGATGTCTACCGACTTTTTTACAAATTCTCTTCTTAGCAGGGTCTTGCCTTTGTTGTTTTGAAATACCCTATAATGAAAAAACTTTTAAAAATGGTATAACACAACCCGATTGTAAAACGCAGGGAGTGCACGGGGGGGACAGCCACTGCCCCCTTTCTGATTTTTTTGTCATGAAACCCTTGGAAAAGTTACTCCACCTTTGCCCATACATACGCGAACCGCTGGAATGCGGTAATGTGCCCGAATATGCCAAATAACACCAGCAACCAGCCAAGCCAGGTGAGCCCGTAGAAGGTCAGAGGGGATACCAGACCCAGTATTCCCACCACCAGTATCAGTACGAGACGGTCTGCCCTGCCCAGCAGTCCGCCGTAATATCTGCCTACTCCAACGGCCTGTGCCTGGGTGCCGAGGTAGGATGACATCAGGACACCGGTCAATGCAAAGACACCGATCTGCCACGGGACCAGACCCCCGGCAAAGATGCCGGTAATGATGAAAATATCGGCATACCGGTCAACAGCGTGATCAAGGAAATCCCCGCGGAGACTCTGGGTCTTCATCTCACGGGCAACGGCACCATCCATCGCATCACAAAAGGCATTCAGGGCGACAGCGACAATCCCCAAAAATTCCATCCGGAGATAAAAAAGAACCCCTGCGGCCGCCGATGCAAGAAGAGCGGCAAGAGTAAGAAAATTCGGGGTCATCCCGCACTTTATTGCGATGGATACCAGCGGGTCGAAGTAGACTTTCGCATGAGAACGGTACTGATCAAGGGTCATGATCCAATCTCCAGGAATGACGACCAGTCAATATGGCCAAAGTCAGCAGGGGTCTCTCCCTTCACGAACCGCCCAATCTGGTCTGCACAAAAAGCCGCATCACGACCGGTCGTATCCAGTTCAAGGATCTGCGAAGGGTCGTACCTTTCAAAAGTCTCGATCAGGCAGGAATCCAGCGCTTCTGCCTCGGCATTCTCGCGGATCTTCTTTTCGCGGTATTTACGGAGGGCTAGACGGGACTTCAGCACATCAGGACGACAACGGAGCACAATAATCCGGTCACAGGGAAGCAGGTGGGCGAAATGTCCCTCGACAAAGCCATCCACCGGAACAAACTCTTCTGCCCATCGCTCTACATCGAAAATCTGGGTGTCCCTTTCCTCGTCCATACCGGTTACATAGGGTCCGATCGTATCAGTCAGGTGGATGACGGTAAGACCTCTGCGGGCCAGCTCATTCCCGATCCGGGATTTTCCCGTCCCCGGTGTTCCGGTGATGCCGCACATCATAGCGTGTTGATCACCTGCAAGAACCGCTCATTTTCCCAGCCCTCACCGATGCTGACCCTGATATAGTGATCAGCAAGACCAGCAAAGCTACGGCACGAGCGAACGACAACCCCGTGACGGGCAAGTTCCTCTACCATCTCATCACTTTTACGGGGGGCTGTGTTGATCATTACAAAATTTGCGTCAGAGGGAAGGACCGGGTACTTTACCTCCGTGATAAATCGTTTCCTCCATATTCTGACCTGGGCAATGTAGCGTTGCGCGTGTTCCTTGTCAGGGAGTGCAGCAGCAGCGGCCGCAGCAGAGACCGAGTTGACGGTAAACGGTGTACTGGCACGCTGGTACCAGGGCACGAGCCATCGTGGTACGAATGCGTACCCGATGCGCAACCCTGCAAGCGAGTGAACCTTGGAAAATGTTCTGCCAAGGATCAGGTTCTCATATTTTTTCATGAGGGGGAGATAGTTGTAATCAGAGAATTCGACATACGCATTGTCAAGGAAAAGAATTCCCTCTATCCCTTCCAGTAGTTCGGCAACCAGATCAACCGGCGTCGCATTGCCCGTGGGATTGTTGGGAGAGCAGACTACCACGATCTTTGCCTTGCTGGCCGCACGGATCATCTTTTTTACATCGACCGAGAAGTCGGTCTCCCGGGGCACCGTGATAATCTCTGCTCCCTGTCCTGTGGCAGCGAGGGAATAGAACGAAAATGTTGGTGTCGAGATTGCGACTGGCTCCCCGGGATCCACCAGCGTGCGAATAACGGTCTCAATAACTCCGTCCATACCGACACCGCTGACAAACTGGTAATCCCCATAACACGTTCTGAGGGCGTTCATCAGGATATTGACCCGTTCATCGGGGTACCGGTTCACATTCCGAAGTGCCTGCTCTGCGGCTTCTTGTGCTGATAGTGAAAGAGGTTCGGGATTTTCATTGCTTGCAAGCCGCGCGATCCGGTCGATACCGTACTCACGTGCAATATCCACTGCTTTCTTTGCAAAAACGTAGCCGCCATTTTTTTTATAGCACGATCGTACCAAGTGCTCCATGAATCACCCTGACCACACGGTCGATCTCCTTGTCTGAGATTACAAGAGGCGGGACAAGACGGAGGTTCCCGTCTGCCGCACAGTTGACAAGGACGCCTTCCTCTGCACACTTCTTCTGGATTTCGGGGCACTTGTCACCCATGGTCACACCAATCATCAACCCACGGATCCGTGGATTGTATTCCTCCAGACCCTGCCTGAAACGATCCCCTTTCCTGCTTACATCGGGCAGAATCTTCTCTATCACCCCGATCGTGGCAAGAGCTGCTGCACATGCAAGAGGTCCCCCGGCAAACGTGCTCCCATGCTCGCTCTTTTTGAATTCGAGATCTTCTCTGGCGACAAGCGCACCCATCGGAAAACCACTCGCGATTCCTTTTGCGAGCGTGACAATATCAGGTTTTGCCTTCGTATACTGGACAGCAAGCCATTTTCCTGTTCGTCCCATACCGGTCTGAACTTCATCAACGATCATCAGGGCGCCGGTGCTATCACAAATCTCCCGGATCCCCGTCAGGAAGGAATCGGGAGGAATGATGACCCCCGCTTCACCCTGTATCGGTTCGACTATGATCCCCGCAGTGTCACTGTCCACAGCTTTTTTGAGCCCTTCGAGATCACCATATTCGACAAACGTGCAATTCAGCCCCAGAGGTTCAAAGGGTTCGCGGATCGCCGGTTTGTACGTGACAGCCAGTGAACCTATCGTCCTCCCATGGAACCCATGCACGAAAGCAACGAATTTTTTCTTCCCGGTCCTGACGCGGGCCAGTTTCAGCGCACCATCGGTAGCCTCTGCCCCCGAGTTGGAGAAGAAAGCTTTGTGCATCCCGGTAATCTCCACAAGTTTTTTTGCAAGGTCACCCTGGTGGGGGATATAGTAAAGGTTGGAGCAATGGATGAGCTCATGGGCCTGATCACAGATCGCTTTTACTACTGCAGGGTGGCAGTGCCCGGTGCTGCAGACGGCAATCCCTGCAACGCAATCGATATACTCCTTTCCTTCCGCATCCCAGACCAATGATCCTTTTCCTTTTACAAGGGCCATGTCACGTGAGAAAGCGGGCATATAATAGCGCTCATCGAGCGCTTTAAACTGGCTGGTTTTGTCCATTCCCATCACTTTTTTCAACAATTTTTAGCGTTTGTTCTTCCTGATGCATTATTCATATTCGATGGTTGCCGGTGGTTTTGCCGTAATATCATACACCACCCGGGCAACACTCGGGATATCAGCGGTGATCCGTGACCCGATTCTCATCAGGTGCTCAAACGGGATACAAAGCGGATCAGCAGTCATCCCGTCCCGGGAATTTACCGCACGGATCGCTACGATCCAGCCATGGATCCGGTTGTCTCCCTTGACACCGGTTCCAAGACCGAGAAGTGCAGCAAAACATTGCCACGGCCGGTATTTTTCTACCAGTTCCTCTTCAACGATCCGGTTTGCTTCCCGAATAACTGCGATCTTCTCTTTGGTCACTTCCCCAAGCACACGGACCGCGAGCCCGGGACCGGGAAACGGCATCCGGTGCTGAATCTCTTTGGGAAGGCCCAGGGCTCCCGCAACTTCACGTACCTCATCTTTATAGAGATCCCGGATCGGTTCGATCACCCTGGTAAACTCCATATGCAGCGGCATGCCCCCGACATTATGATGGCTCTTGATGCCGCCTTCGCTCTCGATCCGGTCCGGATATATGGTTCCCTGCAGCAAGCATTTCGCCCCCTGTTTTTTTGCCTCCCGTTCAAAGACACGGATAAATCGTTCTCCGATCGCCTTGCGTTTGGCTTCAGGATCCGTGAGGCCTTTAAGCACCTCAAGGAATTCATCGCCCGCATCAACGATCTGCAGGTGAATGTTACCGAATAGTGTTCTGATCCGGTCGGTCTCACCCCTGCGCATCAGGCCGGTATCGATATAGATAGGAATGAGGTTATCTCCGATTGCCCTTGCGGCGATAGCAGCGCATACTGAGCTGTCGACGCCCCCGGACAGCGCCATAACCACTTTTTCAGTACCAGCGGCAGTTTTAATCTCCGCAACAGACTGAATGATAAATTTCTCTGCGTTAACCATGGAACATTCCCTATGTTGACCGCCTGATTGACCTGCACGCTTCAACAAAGCCAAGATACGGCGGTGACGGGTGTGCCGGGCGGGATTTGAACTCCGGGTGGAACTGAGTGGCAAAGTAGAACGGGTGATCCTTAAGCTCCAGGCACTCCATACGGTTTTTGTTGGTTGCCGAGAAGACCAGGCCGGCTTTTTCCAGGTCCTTTATGTACCGTGGATTCACTTCATACCGGTGACGGTGCCGCTCGATAATCTGCTTCTCCTTGTAAAGCCGCATTGCAAGGGTATCCTCCCGGATGTCTGCCGTATAATTTCCCAGCCGCATCGTGCCGCCAAGTTCATGGAGTCCCTCCTGCTCGGGAAGGAGGGCAATGACGTGGGATCCCTCCCCGAATTCCTCACTTGTGGCGTCCGTAATGCCGACCTTATTGCGGGCATATTCGACAACTCCGAGCTGGAATCCAAGGCAGAGACCGAGGAAGGGTATGCTATTTTCACGGGCAAATTTAATCGCTTCTATCTTACCCTCGATACCCCGCTTGCCAAAACCCCCGGGAATTAAAATTCCGTCATAATCCTTGAGCTGGCAGCGTTCGTAGCGTTCCGCGTCCAGCCAGCCGATTTTTACTTCAGTGGAGAGCGCTCTTCCCGCATGCTTGAGTGCCTCCTTGATACTGATGTATACATCTTCGATGCCGTACTTGCTCACGATCGCTACGGTGATCCGACTGGTATATTCCCGGGTCACCAGCCGGTACCAGCTGGTATCGACATCCCGTTTTTCAAGTCCCAGGTGAGCTGATAAGACATCCGCGATACCTTCTTTTTCCATTTCCATGGGGACCTCATAGGTATCCGGGACGGTTGCTGCAGATATGACGGCGTTCTGGGGAAGATCGCAGAACGCGGAGATCTTACGTTTTGTGTGGGCACCTATCGCCCGCTCGCTCCTGCCGACAATAATCTCAGCATGGAGCCCGAGCTCCCGCAGAGCTTTTACTGAATGTTGCGTGGGTTTTGTCTTGAGATCCCCCATCGTATCCTCGGGGATAAGCGTTACATGCAGGAGGATGTAATCGTGTTCCGGCAGATCCCCTCTCATCTGCCGGATCGCTTCCAGAAACGGCATGCTTTCTATGTCACCAACAGTCCCGCCAACTTCGACAAGACAGATATCAGCCTTCGACCCGTCCGGGAATTCCTCCTCCGCTGCCTGACGTATGCAGGTCTTGATCTGGTCCGTAATATGGGGGATGATCTGTACGGTCTCCCCAAGGAAATCACCCCGGCGCTCCTTTTCGATAACGGTGCGGTACACCTTGCCGGTAGTTATATTATGGGCGGCAGTGAGTTCAATGTCAAGGAACCGTTCATAGTTACCAAGGTCAAGGTCAACCTCGCTTCCGTCCTTAAGCACAAACACTTCACCGTGTTGCGCCGGGTTCATCGTCCCTGCATCAATATTCAGATAGGGATCGATCTTTACTGCCGTCACCCGGTAACCACGGTTCTTCAGGATACGCCCGACAGAGGCCGCGGTGATCCCCTTCCCCAACCCGCTCATCACACCTCCGGTGATAATGATGTACTTCACGTGATCTCCCCGACTGCTTTACATTTTGCTCATATTACCTATTAGTGTTATCTTATCGTGGTGAGGGAGTGAATTTCAGGTGTGTTCCGGATGGATTCTTTCACGACAATAAGACCTTCGTGGGAGTAAAACTGCTGGTTACAAAGTAACATTAATCTGCGCTGAAACCAAACCTGAAAGATATGAAAATCGGGCATTTTATCTGTATTCTGGCAATTGCTGTATTAATTGTCGGTTTCATCCAGCCGGTTCTGGCACAAGGGAATGAGACGACAGATAACGCGACGAATTACTACAATATCGGTGTCAGATATCTTGCAACAAATGATTACCAGAGGGCAATTGGTTTTTTTAACCTGGCACTTGCTTCAAATACAACAAAGATCCAGATGTCAGACGGTCTTCTCTATACGTACCAGGGTAAGGCATACGCATTAATCCAGCTGACTCAGTATGACGATGCAATCCAGACTATCGGACAGGGGCTCGTGATATATCCAAAAGATCCCAAGTTATGGAACGATCAAGGCTACGCCCTCTTCAAACTCGGGAAAAACCAGGATGCCGTCGATGCGTATAATACCGCAATCAGCTTTGACCAGAACTATACAACAGCCCTGATCAACAAAGGTCAGGCACTCTACCAGATGGGAAAATACCAGGATGCTGTTGATGCCTATACCAGAGCTGATGCAACTGATCCGGGGAATAGTGAAGCTGCAAAAGGACTTGCACAGGTACAGGTCGCTGCGGCGGCTGCAACGCAAACTATACTTATCATTCTGGGAATTGTCCTGATCATCGCTGCGGGTGGAATAGTCTATTATATGAAATTCCGCAAACCAGCAGGAAAGGAAGCGCCTGGAAAGAAAACTAAGGCCGAGAAAAAATAATCTTTTTACTTTTTATCGGTTGTAACGGCAAAGGCCGCAGAGGTCCGTGAAAGCATTACCTTCTCATCGTCATCGGCAAATACTTCACCTTCAGCGAATGCGACCCGGCGCCCCTTCCGGATTACGCGGCCTTCCGCAATGACGAAACCATCCTGAGCCCCTTTAATGAAGCTTGTTGCTTCAGAAATGGTTGCAATTCCTTCGGTTCCGGAAAGCAGGGGGTAGATTGCGAGCGCCATCGCTTCATCAGCCAGTGCTGCAAGCAGCCCTCCCTGTAACCAGCCGACGCCATTATGCATATCAGGGCGGACCTGCATTTTCAGCACCGCCTTCCCCGGTTCGACGCTGACCACATCTATTCCCATCAGGCGAAAAAAAGGGTTGGCTGACTTTCCGTCTTTTTTGATTTTTTCCAGATATGACATTTTTGCTCTAACGGATTTTGAGATAACAAGTGATTAAGATTGTCCTTCGCCCGTTGTACAATCGTTTTATAATATCTGTAAAACGACGTATTCTCCATGCAGGATAAGGAAATTAAAGAGATGCTTGCCGATCTTGTCTGGCTTAACGCCCTCATTGCTACAGAACTCATACAGGTAACAGAGAACACTTCAGCAATCCTCAGGAAATCTCCTCCACCCGAGAGCTGCCTGCAGGAGCACGCCGCACTGCGCACAACAGCGCTTTTAATAGCAGAGAAATACCGTGATGGCACCATGCTTGCCCGGCACCTTAACAAACACCAGTAATGTTATTGGGAGAATCCGCGAAAAGTACTGTAACGTAACTGCCATATGACGTGCCTGGTCATGACTGCAGCAAGCCGTCAAGCATTTTCTGAATATAATCCTGGAAACCTGTCAGCGATCGATACCGGACTCTGCACACCATGACCACCGCGCCCGATACAACATACAGCATTGTTGTCCCCGCATACAACGAGGAATACCGGATCTTGCCATTCTTTAATGCCATCAACCGGTTTGACGGGGAGCTCATTGTTATCTGTGACGGGACAGATGGTACTGCTGATATAGTCGACAGGATTGCGGCCCGCAGGCAGGATCTGACTATCCGGTGCCTTCGGTTTGACCACCGGCTTGGAAAAGGCGGTGGGGTGATCACCGGTCTCCGGGCAGCTGGATCTTCCTGTATCGGATACATCGATGCTGACGGCTCTACGAGCATCGATGAGATGAAACGCCTGTTTTCATCCCTTTCCACCGCAGACGGTGCAATTGGTTCACGCTGGATACCGGGCGCACATCTTAAAGTGCAACAGAGCATCTTGCGGCAACTGGAAAGCCGCGCATTTAACCTGCTCATCAGGATCCTGTTTGGTCTGAACTACCACGACACGCAGTGCGGAGCAAAGGTATTTAAAAAATCAGCTATTGATGCAATATTGCCCAAAATGATCTCACGGGGATTTGAATTCGATGTCGAGCTGCTCTGGAGACTTAATAGTGCAGGATACACGGTTGACGAAGTCCCCATCGAATGGCAGAACAAAGGCGACTCCCATGTCCGGAAAAGGGATATGATCAGGATGCTTGCAGGTATTTTTGCGGTCAGGATTGGTTTTGAACGACCATGATCCCGGCATCACGTGAAGAGCAGAAGAAAGAAGCGTTCCGGCTCTTCGAAGATGGGCGGTACCAGGAATCATTAGAGATCTGCAACATCCTCCTTGAGAGTGGCAAGGATTCAGCTATAGAAGTGCTTGCTGCCACAAACCTCTACTATACCGGTAAACTCGAAGACGCCGAAGTATTTTTTCGGGATCTTGCCCAGAAAATGCCGGATTCATCGTATGTTCATAGTTACCTGGCAAAAGTACTTGAAGCCCAGAAGGATGAAGGGGCGATCACGGAGTTTGCAGCTGCCGTTCACCTCGATCCCACCAACCAGGACGCCCTCAGGAGTTATGCAGGGTATCTCATCTCCCAGAAGGACTACCGGGGGGCACTCCCGGTACTCAGGACCCTTGTGCAGCTCGGGAAAAAACCTGGTGATGTCCAGAACCTGATGCGGGCTCTTATCGAGATCGGGGAGCCGGAAGAAGCACTTACCACCCATTCCGTATTCGGTGGAGATTTGGCCAAGACCCCGGAATACATTGATGCACTTATCAAAACCCGCAATTTTCAGGCTGCCGCTGAATCTGCGCACGGGATTTACCGCGGTACAAAAGATCGCACCATTCTCCGTAAATATCTCGCTGCCCTTTCCCGTTATGATATGCAGGCATCGCTTGATGCGTATATCTCACATATCCAGGAAGATCCTGACGCAGAGATCCTGTTTGATTATATCCTGCTTCTGAAATCCACCAAGGATTACGGTGCGGCTCTCGCTGCGGTAAAAACGCTCCTTGAACATGCACGCGACCCGCTCTATCGCCTGGTCGAATGCGATCTTCTCGCGGCGATGGGATTTGAGCAAAAAGCGTTTACCGCTTATGAAAACCTGATACGGGAGGAGCTTGCATCAAAAAACGATCTGGACATCCTTACCCTTATCATAAGTAATTACCGCAAGTATCTGAAGGAACACGTTTTGCCGGATAAAGCTCTTCATCGGTTCCTTGATATAGTTTCAAGAGATGTCAACGTCGTAAGCCTCCTTGAGACTGCACGATTTTACGAGGGTCTGGGAAATATGACTGAGGCACGATCATGGTACTACCGGGCGTACCGTGCTGACTTTTTAGCCGGCGGTCTCGATTATGCAAAATTTTTATCTGCACACGGAGAAGAGCGGGAATGCGAAAAAGTGATGCTTTATATCCTGTCCAACGTGAAAAAAACCACAGATATCGTGAATGTGGCTGCTGTGATCCTGGATCAGAGGGGGAAGATGCCCCGCTTGAAACGCTTCATGGAACAACTGATAAAAAAACTCGAGGCGCGACGAGCGACGTTGAACTCGGACGGGCTGGAGCTGCTTTCCCTTGCTTTTTTCATTGCCGCGACCAGTGCACAGGAAGAGAGGGATTACGCCGCATGCAAGTATTACTGCCTCTGCGGCTTGGACGTGATGCCGGCGCGTACCCGGACCATCCGGCTTGAGAATTATCTCCAGCTGATACAAGTATGCAAGGAAAGATCCATCGCCGATAGGCCGATAATGAATGCACCACAGGCAAAAAAACGTGTGGATGCTGTTGCTCCGGCGCAGGTGATCACCGAACAGCTCGGTCTTTCAGAACAGGAGAAGAAGATCGTTGAATTCCTCCGGTTACACCGGAAAGCAAGCGAGATGGATCTTCGCAAAATGCTGGGAACCCGCAGGGTAGTTGGAGTTGTGAACCAGTTGATCCAGAAGGCGGCTTTAAGGGGGATGGATCTTATTAGTAAGAAAGGGGTTGGAGTGGATGGAGAGGTCTATGAATATACCGGAACCTGAACAGATGGACCGGCGCCGGCTCGAAAGTATCAATATCATCAACGCGTTAAGACGGGGAACAGTTCCCGCCAGCGGGCTTGAGCGGATCGCTGTCGGGCTTGATGTCGAGGAGGGTGCAATAGGGAAACAGCTGGATTACGTGGCCCAGGGAGGGGGGGACACAAAATTTATCCGGGGCGAATACGGGAGTGGCAAGACCTTCCTCGTGGCACGAGCTCTTGAGATCGCACGCAACAAGGGTTTTGTCACCTCACATGTGGTCATATCCTCCTCAACCCCACTCTATAAACTCAAGGGGATATACCAGCAGATCTGTTCGAACCTCAGGACGAGCGATGAAGAGCATGCAATCAAAACCATCATCGATACCTGGCTCTTTTCCATTGAAGAGCGCCTGATCTCGGTCAGCGGGAGCTCAGTCGAGGACGCTGCTCTTGAAGCGGCGACCGAGCGGGAGATTGAGGCCGCTCTGTCGGGTATCAGCGAAGTAAATACTGCGCTTGCCGCAGCATTACGAACATATTATAAGGCGAACAATGCCGGTGAATTCCAGATTGGCCAGTCTGCACTGGGTTGGATCTCTGCTGAACCCAATATCGGCAGGGACTTCAAGCAGAAGGCCGGGATCCGTGGCGATATCGACGACACCATTGCATTCATTTTCCTCCGCGGACTTGTAGCTATCATCCATGGGGCAGGCTACCGGGGCATTGCTATTGCAGTTGACGAGATGGAAACGACCCAGGGACTCCAGCGCAACCAGCGCGAAAAGGGGTACCAGACACTCGTACAGATCATCGATGCTCTCGATCGGGGAGATATGCCACGCTGTTACTTCCTCTTCACCGGAACACCTGCCATGTATGACGGGTCACGCGGCATACGATCCGTCCCGCCGCTTTATGATCGGATCAGTGTGGTACAGACAGATGCATACCGGAACCCACGACAGCCCCAGATTATTCTCTCAAAGTTTGACACCGCAAAACTCGAGCTGGTTGCATTCAAGGTACTGGATGTCTATGCACAGGCATATGCTGAACCGGACCGGGAGCGGGTTTCGCACCGGTTTATCCGTGCGATGATTAAGAAGATTACTACCCGGTTTGGAGGGAGGGTGGACGTAATACCACGAATATTCTTAAAAGAGTTTGTCGATGTGCTCGACAAGTGTGAACTCTATGAGGATTATAATCCTGCAGATGGCTATGATTTCGATTCCGAAAATCTTAAAATAGAATTGAAAAAAGAAGAAGAGGCAGTCATGGTGGTCAAATTCTGATCATTTATTTTTCATGAAACTATTTTACATAGTAAAAGTACAGGTACCGGTATGCGATGGGTGTGCTTTCTGTTCTTTACAGCAATAGTGCTGGGAGTTACTGCCACTCCTGTTGCGGCTTCAACAGTCCTTACCATCTCTGCATTTCCCCAGCAGGCGCATATCGGTGACGTGGTTACGCTCAACGGAACAGTTTCGGGAATTACTACAATCGCTGTCTATCTCTTTGTGACAGGACCGGATCTCGACACACGGGGTGTAACACTGGACAATCTTAATATTCCTGCAGGACGCGGATTATTCACTACCGCACCGGTACAATTGAATAGCGGGAGCTGGACATATAACTGGGATACGTCAGTAATTCTTGGAAATATGAAACCGGGAAACTACACCGTGTATGTCGAAAGTTCTCCTCTTGATCGTTTAAGATACCTGAGCGGGGATTCTGCGACGGTGGATGTTGAGTTTCTCCCGTCTGACAAGCCGGAGACCGAGACACCGCTTGAACCTGCTCTGCCGGTTATTGCTGTTGGATTCGTGATGATTCTGGGACTCTGGCGATACGGACTGAAAAGAGAGAGATAACGGAAATAACGGAAATTATTCCGGCTTCCCGCTCTTTTTTTTTATTAAGCTCACTCTAGGCAGGTGTAATAGTAACGATCAAGACTTTATTTTCCCGAAGAAGATACCATCGCCGCACCTAAAAGGTGTGAATCCAGCTGATATTGAGTAGGGCAACAAAGTCTCTTCTTTTCAGATAACAGGATAAATTACCGGTTAAATGCAAAAAAAGGCTCTGTAGAAACGAACATAAACCAAAGTTCGCACCCGAACCATGAAAATCATAGTATCCGATATGGAGAGGAATTGATCCCTCTTTATCCGCATATATGATGAACGCCGCCGTCCCAGATGGAGCACCCCCGCC
>JACTUB010000001.1 GCA_015660885.1 Methanoregulaceae archaeon
AAAAAACATGTTCGTATGGATCCTAAGAAGCTCATGGATGGTTCGGCTCATCTTATGGATTACTCACAAAAAATCAGTTTCAATAAGAAAATTTGAAAATACTACAATGTCAAAGGTCATTACCAAAATTATGGCAAGTATAGTAGGTTACTCACATTCAAACCGGGACATGTCATGAACTTCAGCCTGATCATTGAACTTGCAAAGCGGGATTTCACCGAGAAGTATTCAGGTTCAACACTTGGTTTTGTATGGTCGTTTATCTATCCGCTCATCAACATTCTCATCTATATGATCATTTTTGGCAGCCTGATGGGCGCGCGGCTTCCTGGAATGTCATCAATATGGGGATATGGTGTTTATCTCGTTGCGGGGCTCGTTCCCTGGACGGCATTTGCAAACACAGTTTGCCGCGCATCCACGGTGTTTCTTGATAAAAAGAATATCATCGCGAAAATCCGCGTGGATCTCCCAACCCTTCCACTCTATATTGTGTTATCAGAGAGCATCACCTTCGTTGTCACCCTTGTGATTTTCATTATACTTCTCACACTTACCGGATTTCCTCTGACCTCCTACCTTCTGATGATCCCGATCCTGTATCTTGTCCAGCAGGTGTTTGCCTATGCGCTGGGATTTTTCCTTGGGATGTTTGTGGTCTTTTTACGGGATCTCAAGGAAGTCGTTGCAATAGGTTTCCAGATTTGGTTCTGGTTCACGCCGATTGTCTATGTTTTTGATATCCTTCCAAAGTTCGTCCAGCAGATCCTGATATTGAACCCGATGCTCGCCGTTGTATCTGCATACCATGACATATTCGTGTACCAGCGGATGCCATCGTTTATCTATCTCTTACTTGTTTTAGTCATGAGTATTGGGCTGATTGTTGCTGATTATTTGATCTTCAAAAAACTTGAGAAGGATATCCGGGACTTCATCTGAATGGATCGCAACAGGTTGGTGAGGAGTAATGAGCATATTTTGGATATTTTTAATTCTGCGAAAAGACAATAACAAGGTATCAGGTTATGATAAAAGTTGAGGGGATCTCGAAAAAATTCAAACTCTATCACACACCTGCCGACCGGCTTAAAGAAATACTTTTCAGGAAACAATATCACAAAGATTTTGTTGCACTCGACAACATCTCCTTTGAAATTGGTGCCGGGCAGACGCTCGGGATCATCGGGCAGAATGGTGCCGGGAAATCCACAATTCTGAAGATTCTCTCCGGCATTATGATCCCGGACAGTGGTACTATCCGGATTAATGGGAAAGTCACGGGGCTTCTCGAGCTTGGGACCGGTTTCAACGCAGAGATGAGCGGTTTAGAAAATATTTTCATGAACGGGACGCTCATCGGGATGACAAAGGATGAGATCTACCGAAAAAAACAGGTGATCATCGATTTTTCCGAACTGGGGGATTTCATCAATGAACCGCTTAAGACGTATTCCTCCGGGATGACGATGAGGCTCGCATTTTCTATTGCGATCTACGCGGATCCTACGTGCTTCCTTGTCGATGAGGCGCTCGCTGTCGGAGACGCGTACTTCCAGCAGAAGTGCATGCGGAAAATCCAGGAGTTCCGGCAGAGCGGGGGATCGATCGTGTTTGTGTCGCATGATATGAATGCGATAAAGACGCTATGTGACTCGGCCATCATGCTCGATCATGGACGGGTGATCGATTCCGGGGAGCCTAAGGAGGTTGTGGATTTTTACCAGAATATGATCTTGAAGAAAACACATCAAGGGAATGTACCGGTTCAGATTAAGAAAATTGAGAATGAGAAGAAAGTGAACAATTCTAGTATTTCTACCGGTGAATTGGAACTGGTTTCTTTTAAAATTTTTAATGAGAAAGGAGAGGCGATATCGTATATTGAGAGTGAAAATGTCATTAAGATTGCCTATGAAGTCAAAGCCCTAAAGGATCTGGATGAACCACACTATGGCCTGATGATACGGAATAATCTGGGGCTATCGGTTTTTGAATCGAATACATACTGTATGAAACTGGAAACAGAAAAATTATCAAAGGATCAGATTGCTAAAATTGAATGGTTAATGAATTTCCCATTATCTCCAGGAACTTATTCTTTTTCCGTTGGAGTAGCAAATAAAGGATACGATAAAGGATCTTTTAAAGAATATTTCCTTCTGATCCATGATATTGATATTATTAGAGTTCTATCAAATACTCAATCAATAACATACTCCGGTATTTTTAATCTAAACCCAAAAATATCTCTGGAATATAGTGCCCTAAAAAAAGTACCTGCAAAGTAGTTTAAATTTTAAATTCAAATTGTTAACAAATGATCGATAAAATAAAAAAAATACATTCTGAAACTACTTTTGATTTTCGGGTGTTTTCAAATCCAAAAGATGAACTTTCATATCTTTTTCATGAATGGATCCCATATTACAAAATGAAATATGCGATATGTAAAGTAATTAATCCTCAATCAATTTTAGAAGTGGGCGTAAGATATGGATACAGTGCAATTACATTTTTAAATGCATCTCCTGACGCATCATATTTGGGTATTGATAATGATACCAATTCTTTTGGTGGAACAAAAGGAGCAATCGAATGGGCAAAAAAAATTACAGCTGAATATAAAACTAATTTTTTAATTGCCGATACTCAGGAAATGACAAAATTCCCAGGTGAATTTTACGATTTAATTCATATTGACGGGCAGCAGGATGGAGATGGGACATTCCACGATTTGGAATTAGCACTACATAAGGGTCAATGGATTCTTCTTGACGGATATTTCTGGTCACGAGAGAATATGTTGAGTGCAACATATTTTCTTGAAAAATACAAGCAGTTTATCGAATATGCAATAATTATTCCATCATATGCGGGCGATTTATTAATTAAAACAAAAGATTCGGTGAGAAATATCCGTATCTCCGGAGATAATTTTATCGATCAAACGATACGTGAAGGATACGACAAAACCTATTTTTTACAGAGCTGCGGGGGTTATGATTCATTCAAAAGGCACAAAGGACTCAAACTCGAAGCACCGGCGCTTCTAGCAATATATTATATTGCCATTTCCAATAAGAGTAAGAGAATCCTCGATGTTGGATGTGGAAGGGGGGAACTCTCCTTTGCATTGAGTTGTACCGGAGCTGATGTAACGGCAATTGATTACTCCAAAGATGCAATTGATATTGCTGAAAAAACGTATGAAAAAGAAAAAAA
Organism: Methanoregulaceae archaeon; assembly: GCA_015660885.1. Taxonomy (GTDB): domain Archaea; phylum Halobacteriota; class Methanomicrobia; order Methanomicrobiales; family Methanospirillaceae; genus Methanoregula. The sequence goes on from JACTUB010000001.1 coordinate 3,226, forward strand.
GGATAGAAAATTGCAGTTTTTTCATGCAGACTTTTTGAAGTGTCCGTTTGACGATCACTTTGATCTCATTATTGCATCCGATTTTATTGAGCATATCGAACAAAATACACTTGATCAAATTGTTAAAAAAATTAGTACGCTCTTGGAATCCGAAGGAATTGCAGTTTTCCATACAGCTCCCAATCGCCTTTATTATGATAACTACTATCCTACTCTCCGTCAAAGAGCAAAGAAAGCCGGTACGTATCTTCCAAAAAATCCCAGAACCTACTATGAAGATCTGATGCATATCAATGAGCAAACACCAGATGGAATGAAAAACCTCTTGGAAAAATATTTTCACCATGTCGTTGTCTGGGTGACGGGAGATTATGATATGATTGGCTCACTTGCCAGAGAATTCAACTCAGATGAAGTTAACGAGTCACGCGGAATTTTTGCGGTGGCATCTAATGCCCAAATATCCAAAAAAAGTCTTCTTGCAGCTCTGACAAGGGAGCCAATTACTACAGATCCTCTCTGCATAACAATTAAAGTTAATTCAGATTTAACGACGCTGCCATCACAGAAAAGAATGCAAATACCAATTTCAATTAAGAATAGTAGTAAAGAGGAACTCGTCTCGCTCCCTCCGAATCCGGTACACATATCCTATCACTGGGCTGAGGAAAATGGTAAAATTGTAATATTTGAGGGTATTCGAACTCCTATTTTAATTCCTATCCTGCCCAATGAAGTGAGAGAATGCCTGATGGATCTTATCACACCTAACACTAAAGGAAAATATCAGTTACAAATTACACTTGTACAGGAATTGTGTTTCTGGTTTGAACCGCGAGTTAAAGAACTTCCAGTTTGTATTGATATTACAATAAATGACTAATTTAATGGTGTATGTTCAATTGGATTGAGCTGGAATTAGAAAAAACATTTCAGTCGGGAAGATATTCACAGAAATAACACAATAAAAAATTATCAGTTGTGATATTATTAATCAGTATACGGGGTACATGATGGATAATCAAAATGACAAGATCAATGTAGAAGAGATAATGGAAACGATCCGGGAAAATGTTCGAAATAAAAAAAATATCGACAAACACTCAATAAAAACAGAAGTATATTTGCATAAATCACAAAATAAAATTCAGAATGATATTGCCAAAAAATCTATTCAGTTTACTACAGACTCGTTGAATTCTGAGTGGGATATTCGCAATAACAGTTACTTCATCAGCTCCCATCATCCTTTCATAGGAAAAGTGCTCATAAAATGTCGGAAACTCATCCATGGGGAAGTGCGAAGGTATGTTGACCCGGTTATATTGACACAGTCAAAATTCAATAAGGATGTTACGCAACTTTTTACACAAATCGAAAACACCTTATCACAAATAAAAAATGATTCCATCCAGAAAGAGAATACTCTTAAACAGATTATTGCGACACTCGAAGAGCATATTCGATCAGAGAACGCAAATTTTATTTCAGGACTGGATATCGAAATTGAGAATAAACTACGACTTGTAACTATTCTCGACAAACAATTTCAATCTCGTCTCAGGTATACGAGCCACAGCGATACACCTTTCCAAGAAAAAAGCCAGATCAATTACCTGTCTTTTGAAGAACATTTTCGTGGCTCAAGACAAACGATTAAGGAGCGCCAACACCAATATCTGCCTTTCTTTGAGCATTGTTCAAATGTGTTGGATATTGGGTGCGGGAGAGGCGAATTTCTTGAATTGTTAAAAGAACATGACATTGGGGGAATCGGAATTGATATCAATAAAGATATGGTCGAGTATTGTCAATTGAAAGGATTGGATACCAAACAAACAGATGCACTTGAGTACCTCAACACTCTTGAAGATACTATTCTCGACGGTATTTTTTCAGACCAGGTAATTGAACACTTAACACCAGATTATTTAATCAGATTATTGCATCTCGCACATCAAAAATTAAAACCTGAAAGTTACCTCATTCTTGGAACCGTAAATATCCTCAATCCCGGGGGATTGGCCAACTTTTTTGTTGATCCGACACATATCTCCCCAATCCATCCCGAATATTTAAAATATTGTCTTGAAGTCTCAGGATTCCGTGATGTCCAGGTTATATTCCGCACCTATGATGAGAGAGAGAACAATCAAAATACCTCAGATCTCTGTTTAATCGCTGCTGATTACACAATGGTTGGTAAGAAATGATATGAGGTTTTCATGAAAATTGCTCTCGTAACTCCATGGTACGGTGAGTTCGCTGGAGGAGCAGAAGTGCTCGCAAGGAACATCGCTGAACATCTATCTAAAAGTGGGTGGACAGCGGAAGTACTTACCACATGTTCAAAATCTCCCTTCAATAGCTGGTGGAATGATTACTATAAACCCGGTCAATATACTATCAATTCAGTTGTCGTGAAAAGATTTCCCCTCAATAAAAATACACAATATAGGTACCATGCCATCAATCAACTGTTAATCTCCGGTTGTCAGATATCAACAGCTGAGGAGCTAGAATATCTCAAGGGAAGCATTGGAAGTGATGATCTTGTCTCTTTCGTTGAAAAAAATAAATCAGAATACATATTTTTTCTTATACCCTATTTATATGGTCTTATTTACTGGACGTATAAAGCGGCACAGGATCGCTGTATTCTTATTCCCTGCCTTCATGATGAGCCCCAGGCATATTTTTCAACAACCAAAGAGATGATGAAGTCTAGCAAAATATTTTTTAATTCCCCCGAAGAGATGACTCTTGCTCAGAAGATTTACGATATAAAAAACAAGGATTTTGTGATTAGTGGTTGTGGGGTTGATCTCCCCAAGGAATATGATCCGGAAAAATTCCGGAAAAAATACCATATCAATCATCCGTATCTTCTCTATGCCGGAAGAAAAGATGTAGGAAAAGACATTATTGAATTGATTAATTTCTTTTCGAAATACAAATCTGAAATTAATGATAATATGCAATTAGTTTTTATAGGAAGTGGAGATTCCGCGTTAATTCCTGATGAGGATTATTTTATTGATTTGGGTTTTGTGAATGAAGAAGATAAATTCAATGCGTATTCAGGTGCTATCGCGACGTGTTTACTTTCTAAAAATGAGAGTTTTTCATTTGTAATTATGGAGAGCTGGGGGGTATCAACTCCTGTAATCGTATCAGATGACTGCCCGGTTACTAAAGGACACTGTATCAGGAGCAACGGTGGTCTTCCCATCCGGAATTCCGATGAATTTTGTGAAGCAATCCATTATCTCAAGGAGAATCCTATGGTTCGTGCAAGACTTGGTTCAAATGGAAGAAACTATGTTCTAAACAATTTTGTCTGGTCAGAAGTGATTCGAAAATACGAGACAGTTTTGAAAACGAGAGATGCCAAGAAAAATGAAAATCCTAATTGATGGTCAGACACTCAGTACTCCTGATATTCACCGGGGTATTGGAGAGGTTTTTCTTCAAGTTCTGATAAATATGATAAATCTGGGGAAGGAACACGATTTTTTTCTTGCAGTTTATGGGGATTATAAAAAAAATATAATAAGTGATATTTTTGATAAAATTCAACTAATCGATCTCGGTAACCAAATCGATGTGAGTGAATCTGGCAGCGAAGAATATTCCCGAACGATAATCCATCATATTTCTGAAAAAAATATCGATTGTTTCTGGATCCCTAATCCGGTAATGCCAAATGTCAATTTTATCAAAACTCCGCTTGAATGCAGGGTAATTGTCACATTTTATGATTTGATACCGTATATTTTCAAGCGACAGTACCTGAATGCATGGCAAAACGATGTGAAAAATGAGTATCTTAAAAGACTCCGGAACCTCAAGGTATTAGCAGATTTTATATTACCAATTTCAAATTCTACCAAAAACGATCTTACCCGTCAGTTAAAAATATCCCCGACCAAAATGAAGACACTCTATCCGGGACTAAAGAGATTCACTAGCGAAAATCCGGAAATAGGGCAAAATTGCTCTGATGAGAAATATATCCTGTACGTTGGGGGTTTTGATCCCAGAAAAAATATGGAACGATCCGTTTATGCATTCAAGCAACTAGTCGATACATATCATCATAATGATCTGAAATATATCATCGTTTGCAGTTGTGATCAGAAAACAAAAGAAAAATTTCTCAATTTTGTGCAGGCACAGGGTTTATCCGGAAAAGTCGAATTAACCGGGCATGTCTCTGATTTCGAACTTGGTGCATTATACCGAAATGCTGATGTGCTATTCTTCCCTTCGCTGTATGAGGGATTCGGACTTCCGGTTGCTGAAGCAATGGCAGCAGGAATTCCGGTTGCAGTTTCAAACCGTTCTTCATTACCGGAACTGGTTGATAATGCGGGACTGCTCTTCGATCCGGAAAATATCGATGATATGGCTGAAAAATTACATCGCATTCTTACTGATCCGGATCTCAGAAAATTCTTAATTTCACGAGGCATTTATATCTCCCATAAATATTCTTGGGAAACACTGGCAGAACAGTACCTGGAGATACTGAAAAGTAGTCCTCCTGCTGCAATAAGAGACACTAACTTTATTGCCCCCACGAAAAAAAAGTCTTTTAAAATTGCGTATTTCAGCCCAGTTCACCCCCAAATCTCCGGAATATCACAGTACAGTAAAGAACTTCTTCTCGCGTTGCAGAAATATGCGGATATTGATTTGTTCCTTGATACGGGAATTGTACCCGATGACTTGGAGATTAAACAAAATTTCCGGTATTTTTGTTATACCGTTTTTGATAAAAAGGTGAGGACGGAGAACTACGATGGCATCATTTATCACATTGGAAATAACCCATTTCATGAATATATTTATAAAATTTCGCTACGTTACCCCGGAATAATAGTACTGCATGATTATGTCATTTACCCCTTCCTTAGACATGTGACGCTCGACAGGGGAAAACTTCTCTCATACTTAACAGAAATTTATAATATCGAACCACCGCAGAAGAGAGCGAACCTTGTGCGACAGATCCTTAAGAAGGGACTGAATTCTGTAGATGTTTTCAAATATCCCTTGAATGACCGCGTAATCAAGGCCGGCAAAACAGTGATTGTTCACAGCCAGTACGTCAGGAAATTGTTGAAGGGCTATCCCCATGTGTATGTTATACCCCACGGTCGGTATTTCGTTGATTATTCAAAAACTGATATTCTGGAAAATAAAAAATCGTTACAACTAATGGAGAAAGATCTGATAATATCGGTGTTCGGCTTCTTGAATTGGAATAAACGGATCGATGTAGTGGTTCGTGTTTTTAAAAGACTGCAGATTACTTTCCCAGATACCCGGCTTCTTTTGATTGGAGCAATCAACACCGATATAAAAGAAATAATCAAGGAAAAATCAGAGAGATTTAATATTATTGGATACGTGAATGAAGATACATACTATAAATATCTGAGCGTGTCGGATATTATTATTAATTTACGATCCCCTACTATGGGTGAAACTTCAGGCACCCTCCTGGATGCGATGGGATTTGGAAAACCGGTTATTGTATCCAATATTGGATCATATAGAGAAACTCCAGATAACTGCTGCTGGAAAGTTGATCTGGATGAATATGAAGAAGAGTTGTTATACGAATATTTACGAGAACTCATTTTGAACCCAAAATTACGGGAGATTATGGGGAAAAACGGGAAGGAATTTATCCAATTGCACCACAATTGGGAAAAAATTGCATTAAAATATATTCAATTAATAAAATCTAAGTAGTTTATTAATATATTTACTAGAAATTCGGATCTCTCTGCTTCGCAGAGAATTTAGTTGGCAATTGCGTAGAATGTAGATATCTTTTAAGGTTAACGATTATGCAAGAAAAAATTTTAAAATATTATCAAAGTCCGAAACAAGGAAAATTAATTTTGATACCGAATCATGATAATGGTCATGAGATTCGTTCAGGAAATGTTGTTTGTACAAAAACTGGAGAGAAATTTGAAATTATTAACGGAGCCTTATATTTAATTTCATCAGATGATATTAATAATTTTCAAAAAAAGGATCAAATAGAGGTTAATAACTTTAATAGACGAATTGATGAACAGAAAAAAAATGGGACTATACCAAAAGAATTTTTAGCGTCAGAAGAAGCATATCTTAAGGAAACCGAAGCGCGTACTGATTTTCTATTTAGTAGTTTAATTTACCAAGGTACAGCTAATCGATTTGTCCTTGAAATAGGGGCAGGAGATACAAAAATAACACAGAAGTTTTCTGAATTAGGCTTTAATTGTTTTGCGTTGGATTTTGCAGAATATAGGATATGTCAAGATTCTGATGAATATTTTAAAAATAAAGGAAAATATTTTGAAAGAGTAATTGCGTTAATGAATAAATTACCTTTTCAAGATCATTTTTTCGATATTGTAATCTCCCATGCGTCACTTCACCATGCGACACCAACTATGATGGAAAATTTTGAGTGGTTTAATCCAGATAATATGCTCGACACACTTTCTGAGATAAAAAGAGTATTAAAACCCAAAGAATCGGGTGGAATTTTTATTGCTACAGGTGAGGGAGTATATCCGGATGATATTCTTCCAGAAAACCGAAAATTAGAACATACAGCAATGACTGGTGGACCTTATGAGGCCCATTATACGATGTCTGAATATATCTCACTATTCAAAAAAGTAGGTTTATTTCCAACATTCTTTTCAAATGCTATCGATGGAAATTTAACATTGAATGGCTATTTGCAGGATGGCAGAAAAATTGATCTAATAAAAGCTCAAAATTACATATCAAAGGATGCATTACATTTTTTTTCGAATGTATGTGAAAAAAATTCCAAACCTGATGACGTTCAGGAATTATTTCCAAATTGGATCTCTTTAAGAAATTATGAAGACCTTGAAAACGTCCATTTAAATTTCCCATTCTTAATCGATTTTTCAAAGGTTTATTCGGATATAATGTTTTCCGGATTTTCCGGAATTGAACCCCAAGGGAGATGGACTGAAGGTGAAAAAGCAAATATTATTTTTTTGAAAAAATTTCCCGAATCGTTTAAAGTACAAATCGATGCTTATGCTTTTGGTCCAAATATCGGAAAACGCATCCCAGTCTCAGTTGGTTCAATAACAAAAGAATTAATTTTATCTGATAAAATTAAAACTTATTATTTGTCATTCAATGGAGTAATCCCAACGCACGAACTTGTGATTACTGTACCAAATCCTGTCAGTCCCCAGGAACTTCATCGAAGTAATGATAATAGAAAAATCGGCGTTTTTCTGCACAAAATGATTATATCAAGATAAAAATTAGATTGAAAAACTCATATTCTGAATCATGTGAGTCTTTAATAGGATTTGGAGATAAAAAATATCCATGGCTGGAAAACAAATTGCAGTTAATATTTTTAATCCAGATACTGTTCTCTCACCTAAAAAGAGGATAATTTTTTTCTCATTTGGAAAATATATCAGTCCACCACTCGGACTAGGCTATTTAGTTTCATATTTAAAAAAAAGCGGATTTAATATCGATGTTCAATATCTTGAAAATCTGAATGACATTGAAGAAGCAACAAGTCGTATATTAGTACTTAATCCTGATATTATTGCATTAACTTCGCCATCTGTTCATTTTAATCAAATAAAAGCACTTTGTAAAAGTCTCAAAATGAAAAGGGATATCCCAATTTTTTTAGGTGGATCTCACATCACCTCATTACCAGATTCATTACCAACAGATGTGGATGTGGGATTTATCGGGGAATCAGAAGAAACAATTGTTGAAATAATGCAATTAGTTTGCATAAATTCATTCAAGAAACATTCTTTGGCTAATGTCAAGGGTATTGTTTATTATGATGATACGGGACAAATAAAAATAACTGAGAAGCGGGAGGCTATCAAAAATTTGGATCTCATTCCATTTGCCGATAGAACAATTTTCCCGAAAGAATATCTTGAAAGTAAATCAACACAGATCTTAACTTCAAGAAGCTGTCCATACCATTGTGTTTTTTGCCAGGCGATACCACAGCATTTTACCTATCGATTTCATTCAGCTGAATATGTGGTTAATGAGATTTCTGAATTACATTATATATATGGATTCACTGAATTTGGAATAAATGATGAATTATTTGCTGCAAATAAGCCAAGAATTAAAAAAATAATAGAATTATTAAAGGAAAAGGGGCTTCTGGGGAAATTAAAATTCGCAGTTAATGGTCGGGCAAACTTAATCACCGAAGATCTCGTGGACCTATTGGTTCAAATGGGTGTTGTTGAAGTAGCACTCGGCTTGGAATCTATGTCACCCAGAATTTTATCATTCCTTAAGGATAAAGTAACGGTCGAGCAAAATGTTTCTGCGGTGGAAATTTTGCACAAAGCCGGCTTACGAGTCGGGGGCTTATTCATGATTGGAACTCCCGGGGAAACAATTGAAGATTTGGAATTTACCTATCATTATATCAAAGCGAACCGGTCAAAATTCGGAGGGATGACCCTTTGTATTACTACACCATTGCCAGGTACACCCCTTTGGGATATTTGTATTAAAATGGGCCGAATCGAATCCGATATTTTAAAAATTAATTTTGATAAATTTATTCTATCTCCACCCGAATGTAATAAAAATATCTATGTTGGAGATATTGAATGGGATACATTTGTTAAGATACATGAACTTTTTATGAAATTGTTTTATGCTCCACATGTCCCATTACCCCAATCCCTTTTAGTTGACATAAGTAGAATAAAAGACAATTTTATAATGGCAGGGGTTAATGAAATAGAAACTGTCAGAGGAAATTATGCTTCTGAAAAATGGCCAGAAGGCATAATCTTTTGGTCAAATGGATTAGTAGAGTTGGAAGCATATTTAAGATCACAAGGGGAAGATAATAGATTCTCTATGAATTATAAAACCCTTTTTAGATTAAATCCCAACATTATGTTTAAAATTAATTTAAAAATAATTAATTTTAATACAAATTCTCTGCTTTTAGAACGGGAAATTGATCCTTTGCCCGGACTTTGGCAAAAAAATGAATTTGATTTGGAACCAATGAAATCAAAGGAACTAATTAAGGTATTAATTAAAACGGACAGTATATGCTTAAAAGATCAGAATATTTCTGATGATTTCCGCAATCTGGGGATAGCAATTCAGGAGATTAGATTAAAATCAAATGAGAATTGCTAACCCTCCCCTTTTTCGCATATGATCTAAACCCGAGTACGACTTAGTATATTCCTATTCCTGACCCCTTCTCATATAAAGTGGCAATAATTTCGATAAGAACCTGATATTATCTGGACTATTCTGAGGCGGGGAAATCCCCTCTTAAATCAAATTTGAATTGTCCATGGGGCTCCACTCTAGACTCCAAGATATAAAGGGGGGATTGATTTCTTCGAGAAATCCTTGCATTTTCCTGAGTATAATAGTTTAATACTTTTCGGAGATTATAATTGTCGATAGGTGGGAAGGTATCTTGAAGGATGTTGTTCTGAAAACCCCATATAATAAGGATTTTGTCATATCCGGAAGTGAAAAGGATAAAAGCATTATCGGGGCAATTGAATCAAATAAAGGGTATTATGAGCAAAATAATATGGAATTACTCAAAAAAATCATAAAACCTGATGCAGTTTGTCTTGATATCGGTGCAAATATCGGAGTAATTTCATTGTGCTTGGGTTATCTGGCGTCCTATGGCAAAGTATTCGCATTTGAACCATCCTATCACAATTTTACCTTTCTGGTAAGAAATATTATTCAGAATGAGGTCTCCAATATCATGCCACTTAATTATGGTCTTCTAGATAAAGAATGTAATATTGATTTCTCGTATGTGGAAGAAGTGGCAGGATGTTCATTCATTGCAGATACAGGCATAAAGGAAGGAGTGTCTGAAAAAATCAAATGTATATCTCTTGATGCATGGGATAATGCTGTTGGAATCGATCATATTGATTTCATAAAAATGGATGTTGAAGGTTCTGAGATCAAAGCTCTGGCCGGATCAATGAAAACACTAAAAAAATTTAAACCGGATTTGCTTATTGAATTTAATCCAATCCCAATGAAACGGTTTTTTAATGAAAGACCCTCGCAATTATTTGATATCCTGCAAAAAATATATGACCGGATTTACTTAATTTCAGATAGAGAAAATGAGTTAATAATAATTGATGATTTCAATCACCTAGAAAATATGTTGAAGAAGGGGAAGGGTTGGGAGGATCTATTCTGTACTTCCAATACTAAAACACTATTATAATTTTTGTTCATTTTCTTTGATTTGGAATGTCAGATCGACGATAATAAAATATATAATTACATATTTGTATAGAGTTGTCCATGAATTACGATTTCATTGTATATTCCCTTCTGACCGCACTTCTTTTTGTATACTGCGGGATTGGCCTTTCTTTTTTACTGTGCCCAAAAAAATTTGAAAACTACGCATTATACCTTTCACCTTTTATCGGGCTGGCCTACTTGTGTGCCTTTATCTGGTGGGGAATTCATCTTGTTCCAGGAGGGATCAATGCATTCGTTTACCCTCTCCTCAGTATCCCAGCACTTTTTTTTGTTGTTGCAGCTTGGAGAAAAAAAGAGGTTTTTCTTGCTTTAATGAGAAAACCCAGAAAAGAAACGTTATGGTTGGTGCTTATATGTTCTGCTATTTTTATAATAATTTCTTTTCCGGAGATATTTCTGTTGAATAGTGCCAATGTTCTGATAATTGGGAACAATGATATAATAAATTATGCAACAATCTCGAAATTTCTAGTAAGTTCCTCTTTAGTAAATCCCGTGCCGGGTGTCGATGCCAATATCCTGTTTTTAATTGAAAATAATAACTTTGGGGCTTTTGTTGCAGCTGCCGTGCCATCGACGGTCTTGGCAATCCAGACATATGTACTGCAAAACAGTATTGAAAATCTCTTCTTCATTTTTTCCCTGCCGATTGTTTACCTTATTGCAGTGGAAATATTTCGCTACCGACCTACTGTTGCATTAATTGCGGTATTCCTTGTTGGACTGAATTTGCATTTAATTTATATCCTGTATACGGGTTTTGTCGGACAGGTTCTCGGTTACGGGATCTTTCTTGCCCTTCTGTCGGTAATGCTCTATCCAATCCTGAATTGCACGCAGGATAAGGAATTCTGGGAATACATTCCATTGACATCGGTACTCCTGTTTGGGCTGATAGCGACATACTCTTTATTCATCCCCCTTCTTTTCTTTCCGGTATTTGGAATTCTGGTTCTTGCCGTGATTATGAAAAAAAATCTCAAAACAATTTTACCGTCTTTTAAATTCTTTATCATGACTGCAATTATTGGAATAATTATCGCATTCCCCCTTGCAATCAATCGCTTCAAGGAAGTGCTCTATTTTTCCCAGAATATTACTGCAGGTTGGCCTATGCCTATTTTAAGCCCGGATCAGATCATGGGTTTTGTAGGTAATGATGTCGGGTGGTTTCCTCCCGTTCAGAATGCAGCAAGTTCAATCCCAATGCCACTATTTGCGAGATTTCTCTTGTCCATTATAATTGTTTGTATTCTCTTCCTTTCATTGAATAAATTATTTCAATCAGACCGGAACTTGTTTTATTTTGGGATCATCTTCCTAGCAGTGGTTTTTATCGGGTATATATATTATAGCGCACTAGAGTTAACAACCCCCACGTTTACCGGAGAAGGATACAAGGCGTATAAACTATTGACGTACGGCATTCCCCTGATCTTTCTTTTTTTCTTGGCGTATTTCCGGAATATCGATCTCTTTAATCCGGGAAATAAAAGATGGTATTGTATAATGGTTCTCATTCTTCTTATTGCAGGTAATCTTTGGTCCAGTGCAGCAATGATGGACAGGGTATCTCAGAAATCCTATCTGATAAAGCCCAATATCATTGATCTTCAAAAAATCAACAATTTCCAGAATGTGTCATCAATAAATGTTGAGGAATCCATCTACTCCGATCAGATGTGGATATATTACTTCCTTTATATGAATAAAACACTTCATTTAAAATATACCACATATTACCAGAAATCACCCTTAATTGGTGAATGGACACTGAAATCTAGTCATATGGACATTTTGGATCTAGGCAATCTCGATGAAAAAATCCCATTGAATGATGATTACTATCTGGTGAAAAATGAATCGTCAATATATGTTGATTTTAAAGAAGGATGGTATGAACCGGAATATAAGAATGGTGCATTCCGTTGGTCTGGAAATAACAAAGAAACCCCATCACTGGGGATTACATCATCCAATCTAACAATACTGGATCTTAATTTATCCTACGCTTCACTGAATCCTAAAAATTCATTTTCTGTTGAGCTGGACGATAAAAAAATCACTGATTGTAGTGATATAAATTTTTGTGAAATAAAACAACTTGCCATCACTCCCGGGTACCATATCCTCAAATTCGAACCAAAATTCCCCCCCACTTCGTCAGGTTCTGCTGATCCCAGAACACTCGGTTATGTATTTATTTACATAAATATGACAAGTACTACTTCAGCAACTGGTGCTGCAACGTGAATGAAACTATCAAGGCTCCCAAAATATCCATTATTGTTCCGGTTTATCGCGAAGAAACCAATATCAAACCATTCCTGCAGAGGACGGAATTTGTCTTAACCAAAATAAATCTACCTTATGAGATCCTTTTCTGTCTAGATCCCTCTCCGGACAAGACCGAACAAATCATAATGGACGAAATCAAACGCAACGAAAATATCCGTCTCATAAAATTCAGCCGCCGTTTCGGACAGCCGGCTGCGACAATGGCCGGTATCCATCTCTGTAAAGGAAATGTTGGTATTGTCATTGATGTGGATCTTCAGGATCCCCCTGAATTAATTGAACCTATGCTTGCAAAATGGCGGGAGGGGTATAAAGTTGTCTATGCCAAACGGAGATCCCGAAAAGGGGAAACGTTTTTGAAAACTTGGATCTCTCACTTTGGATATCGAGTTATCAATAAAATATCAGATGTGTCAATACCCTCAGACACCGGGGATTTCCGGCTCATGGATCGACGGGTCATCGATGAGGTAAAAAGATTAAATGAATCTCATGGTTTTCTCCGGGGAATGGTTGCATTTGTCGGGTTCAAACAGACATTTGTTGAATATGACCGGGATGAAAGGGCTTCTGGAGTTACCAATTATAACCGGTATCTTGGTTCCTTGCGCATCGCATTCAATGGCATTGTCGGCTTTTCCATACGACCCTTACAAGTCGCTACGATCTTGGGAGGAATTATTGCAGTGGGGGCGTTCCTCTTAGGATTCTGGATTCTTGTTGAAAAACTGATATTGCAGGTCGAACTGACGCCAGGGTTGACATGGACGATTGTCCTGATCACGTTCCTTTCTGGCGTCCAACTCCTTTCGCTGGGAATCATGGGGGAGTATGTCGGACGCATCTATGAGGAAGTAAAGCGGCGTCCTCAGTATATAGTTGAGAAAACGGAGAATTTGTGAAATGGGATTTAAATTCCCTATTCCCCCGGGGTATACTGAAGAGCCCATCTGGATGGGAAATTGTTTTGGGATTGGTTCAAAAAAACTTTCGGTTTTGAGATATACCGAATGCGATGCCGGATGGGATGCAAGTCTCACAGATTTTCATGAGAAGGAAGCTGAAGCTGGCAATCATTATATTGATCGAGCTTCGCGATTTCGTGCCTGTAACGAATTAAAAAATAAAGTACACGCCGACAGTGCTGTGATACTGGAGATAGGTTCATCTTCAGGATATCTTCTTGGGGAGATCAAAACATTCTTTCCCGAATCATTTCTTATTGGATCTGATTGTATACTTGAACCCTTGGAAAAAATTGCTCAAAAAAAATTGGATATTCCCTTGATTCAGTTTGATCTCTTCAATTGTCCTTTGCCGGGTAACTGCGTGGATGTTATTGTCGCTTTGAATGTCCTCGAACACATCAAAGATGACGAAGCCGCAATAAAACAAATCTATCGCATCCTGAAACCTGGGGGATATGCAATCATTGAGGTCCCTGCCAACCAGGGGTTGTACGACTTTTACGATGAACAATTAAAACATTTCCGAAGGTATGCTCTTCGTGATCTAAAAAAATTGGCTAATAAAGCAGGCTTTACAATTTGTAGTGCGTCACACCTTGGGTTTTTTGTTTATCCTGGGTTCAAATACATGAAACTTCGAAACAAACAGAGCAAACTGGGCACTGATTCGCAGAAGCAAACACGCATGAAAAATCAGATTCAATTCGGGGGTCCAGTTATTAATAACCTCTTCTATCTTCTGATGAAAATTGAATTAGCTCTTGGAAAGTATATTCAATATCCGATAGGTATTCGATGTTTGCTTTTATTAAAAAAGGAGTTTGAATAATGGAATATTAGGTTCACTCAATGAGCGCATGGAAAGGAATCGGATTGCTTATGGGGATAATCAAATGCTGAAATGTCCATCAGGTAATGATCTTTATCAACTTTGTAAATATGGCATTGCTGGTGGTATCGGTGCAGGCATAGATTTTGGGTTATACGCACTTATTATTACACTTTCTCCGTTGAACTATCTTCTGGCAAATGCCATATCATTTTCATTAGGTACTCTTGTTGTCTATTTTCTTCAAAAAAACTGGACCTTCCAATATCAGAAGGGTAAGAATGTTCTCTTGTTTTCGAAGTACTTCTCCTTTGTCGCGATTACTTATCTCTTGAATAACATCCTCCTGATAATCTGTATAGAATTATTGCATATAACACCGATCTTATCAAAAGTTATTCAGATTCTCATCAGTTTTTTTTGGGGATATACGATAAGTAAAAAATTTGTTTTTAAATAAGAAGATGAAGGCCAAGGCAGGAAAAAAGGTTTACAATAGAAATACGTGAGGCGGTTATATGGATTATATCTTATATCCTGCACTCTGCGCATCGGAGTAAAACATCTGCACAGTCTCAAGGGACAACTGATTCAAATCCTTCCCAACGAGCGGCACCTTCTTCAGGATATCGTTCGTGATAGTGATAATGTGGCACCCACAGGATTCCGCCTGGATAAGGTTCAGCAGTTCCCTCGTACTTGCCCAGAGCAGCTCGGTTTTTGGATTTGACTTTAGGATCTTCACCGACTCTTTCATAATCGGCATGGGATCAACACCGGTATCCGCGATGCGACCGGCGAATATGGAGACGATACTGGGGGTAGTCGGAGAGAGTGCGCTTGCCACAGTTTTCACCTGATCTACTGCCAGAATTGCGGTGACATTAAGTTTCAGGCCATCATGGGAAAGTTTCTTCACGAGCGGTGCGGTACTTTCTCCCTTCGTATTGGTAACCGGGATCTTGATGTACACGTTGTTACCCCAGCTACCGATTTTCCGGGCTTCCCGCTCCATTCCGGGAAGATCATCAGAAAATACTTCAAATGAAATCGGTAGATCGGGAATGGCTTTGAGTGCCGCCTTTGCAAATTCCTCGTAACTCTTGACCCCGGCTTTTTTCATGAGTGTGGGATTGGTAGTAAAGCCGCTTGCAATTCCTTTCTTGTATTCTTCGATCATGCCGTGCAAATCGGCACCATCGGCATAGAGTTTGATCCTGAATTGTGGTAATCCGCTCATAGAATACATCCCAAAACAATATTCTGATTCAATTATGAAGTATTATCGTTAATGCATCTTTAAGATTCGCTGCCATATTATCCGGGCAGCTCGATCCTCGCAATGCGGATGAATGCGGTTCTTCAATCAGTATCGTCCGTGTTCCCGCCGCTTTCCCGCATCCGATATCAGAATCCCGATCACCGATCATCCATGAATTTTCGAGATCAATTCCGTAATCACGGGCAGCTTCCAGAAGGAAATGGGGTTTCGGTTTCCGGCATTTGCAGGCAAATGAATATTCTGGCACAATCCCGTTCGGGTGGTGGTAGCAGTAATAATATTCCCGGAAATGAATTCCCCTCGATGTTAAAATATGATCGAATCTGGTATTCACAGAACGAATATCTTCAAGCGACATTTTCCCTTTTGCATAATCCGGCTGGTTGGATACAAGGAAAAGTTCAAAACCAGCTTCCTGAAGAATTCGTAAAGCCTCAATTACTTCGGGAAAAATGATAAGATCATCCGGGGAATGGGGCGGCTCATACTCACCTGATGCAGGATTCAACACCAGCTCATTGAGCACACCGTCCCGGTCCAGAAATACTGCTTTCTTCATCAATTTACTTCGTACTTTCCCACTTCATCTTAAACTTCTGCATCGCAGGGCTTGACACAATAAGGTGCCAGACCATGGCCTGGAACGCCTCGGTCTGCGGGGTTACGGTTTTCTCGTTCACGGTTGGGATGATTACACAGGCATCAGCTACTTTTGCCGTATAACCCCCGTCGCGTCCAACAACACCGATAACCTTTGCACCCGTCTCCTTTGCAAATCGCAGAGCATTTACGAGGTTCACACTCACGTTCTTCTCAGCGTTCCCGCCACCAACCGAAAAGATAAAGATACAATCCTTAGAGGAAAGCCGGCTCTCTTTGAGCCAGCTCTCAAACACGGTTTCCCACCCATCATCGTTGACACGGGCGGTAAGCTCAGAAACATTATCAGTCGGTGCATAGGATTCAATCCCGGCAATTTTCCGGAAATCGTTTACCGCGTGGGACGCATGGCCTGCTCCCCCGCCAACACCGAGAATGAATAATCTGCCATTGTTCTTCCGGATATCCTGAAGTATCTGGATCATCTTCTGGATTTGAATACGATCAATTTTGTTAATGATGGCAATAGCATCATCAAGAAATGAAGAAGTATAATCGTTGCCTTTCATGAAATTCACCAATATTATGAGGGTATAGCGCGATTCCTGATATAATTCTCAGTTTCTTTGATTCCCTGAACCGATCCAATCTCGTAAAAGCGTTGTTTGACTTCATAGGGTGCAACCTGTCCGACATCCACCAATTGAGATAGAACGAGTGAGAGATCGAATGGTTCATGTGAAGGATATGTATCAAATATCTTCTTACGTATCACAATAAGACCATAATCAATATATTCCATTGCGGGGTCACGATCGTTCTTATTATATTTGAGGATCCTGCCATCCTTCATGAGGATGTTGCTGACATCCAGTGCGTTCTGGTTCCGGTATACGGTCACGAGGACAGGAAGATTATCCTCATAAAACTGCTGCACGACCGGTTCAAAATCGATATCGAGATAGGAGTCCCCGTACAGGATCATGAACGAATCCGGAAGTATCCCGGCTGCTTTTTTGATTGCACCACCGGTTCCCAGAAGGACATCCCCGTCATATGAGTATTGTACCTCCATTTCCCACTGCGACCCGTCCCCCACAAATTCCTCTATCATAGAACCAAGATTACCAACACAGAGAATGACCTGCGTTACGCCTTTTTCTTTCAGGAGCTCCAGCTGGTGATCGATAAATGGTCGACCGGCAACCGTAATAAGCGCTTTTGGAATCGTTTGGGTGATAGGATGCAGGCGTGTTGCCAGACCTCCGGCAAGAATGACAACCGGCAGCATTATGAAGTTGTCACCACTTTACTTCCGTCAAAATCAAACCGGAACCGGACTTCCTGAAGTCCTTCATGTGTCATTGCGTGACGGAGTTTTTTATTATCCTCAGCATAGAACATCAGGAATCCCCCGCCACCGGCACCAATGAGTTTTCCTCCCAGTGCCCCATTCTTCATGGCAATATCGTAGCAGGCGTTAATCCGGTTATTGCTCATCGCATTTGACCGCTGCTTTTTATGCTCCCAATGGACGTTCATCAGAGAGGCAAGCTCCTCAAGATTCCCCCGTTCAAATGCTATTTTACTCTTGTATCCAAGTTCTTTTACAAAATGCAGGTTATCGATCATGGAAGAATCATTATTCTTACTTTTATCATCCTGTTCCTTGAGAACATCTGAAGCGGATCGCGAATAGCCGGTGAAGAAGAGCAGGAGGTGGTCTTCAAGGTTGTAGAGCGTTTCCTGGGAAATATTGAGTTTTTCTGCTTTCACCCGGTTATCTTTGCAGAAGGTAAAACAATTGATACCACCGTAAGCAGAAATATACTGATCCTGTTTCCCGATAGGTTCTCCAAGAATATCAAGTTCAATATGACATGCCTGTTCGGCCAGATCCGCCGGAGTAATGATAGTGTTTTTATGCGTGTGAAGAGCTTTGAGAAGCGAACAGGTAAAACTCCCGGATGATCCCAAACCGGTACCTGCAGGGATATCCGCCAGACTTGCAATTTCGAGATAGCGGGCATCAAATCCCAACAATTTCAATGATTCACGGATGATGGGATGTTTTATGTCATCGATGCGGGTTACTTCTTCCATTTTTGAATATTTTATGATGAGGTAGTCAACAAAGGTGTCATGCAAATTAATATAGACATATTTATCGATTGCGGCAGAAATTAAAAAACCCTCATATTTCTGATAATAAGAAGGTAAATCGGTTCCCCCTCCCCCAAGGGAAATTCTCAAAGGACTCCGGGTGATAATCATACATTCACCTTAAAATTACACGCATCATATACAGTCTTGACAATGTCCAATACTGTTTTGGCATCACGTATATTTCCCTCAGGCTCTTTGTGCATTTCGATAGATCGGATGAATTCATTCAGTTCGAGATGCCAGGAATTGTCCGGGAAAGGATACTCCCATATCGTTGTTTCCGGTGGGCCCATCATGGGAAGCATTTTATAGAGATATAATCGTTCAACGCCATAACTCCCGCCAAGACCCTCAATCTGGAGTTTTCCCTTCTTTCCATAAATTTCAAAGGAAAACATATTTTTCCACTCAGTACAGCTGACATGGAGCCATGCAATCTGATCATTTGGACTTTTCAGCATCAGGAATGCGTTGTCATCGACCGGCATCTCCCAGAAATACGTATGGGCAAAACCTTCAGCGACATCAAGTTCCCCGAGAAACCAACGTGACAAATCGATCAGGTGAACACCCTGATCAAGAAGCTCGCCTCCACCGGATTTTTGAGGAATCGCTCGCCATTCTTTTTCATATCCGAGGCGCCCTCCATGACCGTATCTGCCGCGTATGAACATCAGAGGTCCAACCACACCTGAATCCACCAGTTGTTTTGCTTTCAACAAAGCTGGATGATACCGGTGATTGAATCCGACTTTGACAAAAACATTATTTCTTTTCGCTGCTTCGATAATCGGAATAAGCTCTTCGGGAGTTCTTCCGGCAGGCTTCTCGACAAGCACATGTTTGCCAGCGGTGACAGCGGCCAAAGTGATTTTTGCGAGAAACTCATTGGTTGTTGAGATAAGAATCAGATCAATTTCATTGTTCTTCAGCGCATCTTCGTAATCTGTACTTACTGCGGAACACTTTTTCAATCGTGCCACTTCCCGTGCCCGCTCCAGCGAAGTGTCTATGGCGATGACCAATTCATGGCTTCCCAAGGCAAGAGCACGTTTCCTGCCGATAGCTCCACAACCGATTATCCCGACTTTCACGTTAGGTCTCCCAGTTTTTCCCTCTGTCTTTTTCAACAATCCTTCTAAGCGTATAGATATCCGAATTTTTCAGATCTTCACGATAGCGTGCAAGGTTCTGCCAGGGATCCCAGGGCGCACTGATCAGTTTCCCGGATATCCCATCACTTGCATGAGACGCAAGATAAACACAGAGTTCCGCACCTAATCCCAAGGGAGTCCCCCCATTGGCTTTTTGTTTCAGGGCTTTTTCATAAAACGCCTTGCCAACAACATCAGGTCCAGACTCCAGAATTTCATCAAGAAGCCGGGTATTGAGCGCGCCAGGTGCCACTGCGTTTATATCAATTGCATACTCCCGGCACTCTTCCGCAAGAGTTTCTGTCAGTCTAACGACTGCTGCCTTAGATGCTGCATATGCACTTATTCTCGGAAGGGGGGCCGTTGCCCCTCCCCCGGACAGATTGATTATTTTTCCTGCATTATTTTTTTTCATGTGGGGCAGAATCCATTTGCACATAAAAAAAACACTGAACAGATTGATGTGAATAGCAGACGTCCATTCACCGGAATCAACATCTTCGATGAGTCCTTTGGGCCCATACACCCCGGCGTTATTAACGACGATATCAATCCGTTCCAATTTGTCTATTGCGGTATTGATCATCTGTTTAACGTTTTCTTCCTTTGACACATCAAGTGGCAGTCCGATAACGGTTTGTTTTGAGGGGGTGAGTTTCTGTAAGGCTTCAACAGCCCGTTCAACCTGATCCGCATCCCGCCCGCAAATTACAACCGAAGCTCCTTCTAAAACAAATTTTTTTGCGATTTCAAAGCCAAAACCCCGGTTTGCCCCGGTTATAATCGCATTTTGCCCGGCTAATTTCACGAATAACTCCTCCCTACCGAAAAATATCGCATCCTGCGAAAATTCTTGACTGTATTTTCTAAAAATCCATTTGGGTCAATAATTATTTTTCCAGTCATAGTGGTAATTATTTCTTTGTTAATTTTTTGAAAAACCGGCCATTCAGTAGAAAGTATAATACATTCGGCACTCTCGACAGAATTCTTAATGTCTTTTGATAATGAAAAAAAATTTTGTAATTCAGGAGGCAATTCCTTTATCGCAGGATCAAACGCCATGACTTCGGCTCCTTGACCTTTTAACCATTGACACAGTTCAACTGAAAGTGATCTCCGGAGTGTATTCGTGCCCGGCTTGTACGTTAATCCCCAGACGGAAATGGCTTTTCCTTTAAGATCTCCCATTGTTTCAAAACACTTCCGCTGGATCCATGTTTTATGAAAATCATTACTCACCATGACAGAATTGACAAGATGGACAGGCAGATGGTTTGTCTTTCCCAGTTTTTGTAAAAACCGGATGTCCCGTGCAAGTGTCCCCCCGGAAAATGCATTTCCCGGACTGAGATATGCTTTAGGTCCGATCCTCTCTTCGGTCTTTAATCCACGCTCGACTTCCTTTGCATTTGCACCTGCATACTCACATAGTGTCGCTATTTCATTTGCAAAACAAACGGAAGTTGCAAGAAATGCATTAATTGCATGTTTTGTCATTTCTGCGGATTCAATACTCATCCACTCCAATCGTTGACTGATTGAAGAAAAAAGGGGGAGAAAAACTTTTTTCTCGTGAGGACGAACCCCGATAATAATTCTATCCGGCTCTAAAAAGGTCTTGATGGATTTACCCAGTCGCAAATTTTCTGGAGAATATGCAAAATAATTCTTTTTACCGGGATAATTTTCACCATAACGATTTTTCAGATATTGAGTGTATCCAACAGGAACCTGGGAAGATATGATAATTATCGTCTGTTCATTGATAAATAATGCAATTTTTTCAAATTGCTTTTCGATATAAGAAACGTCAGCATTATCCTTTTCATCAACCGGTGTATCAAAAGCAATCCATAACACATCTGCATATTTCAACGCGAGGCTCGGATCTGTAGTAAAGTTCAATGTTTTTTTCCGCAAGCAATCCTGAAGTAATTCATTTAATCCTGGTTCAGAAATGGGTGCTTTGGCATTCTGAAGATCTTTGATGACTCCTGAATTGAAATCAAGTCCAATAACCGTATGCCCTGTTTTTGCAAGGCTTGCTGACGTCACTGAACCCAGATGCCACAAACCAAATACGCATATTTTCATTTCCTTGTCTCCAACACCCATTGGTTTTTCTCAAGATACTCAAGAGTCTTGATAATTCCCTCGTTAATGGAATATTTCGGTTTCCATCCAAGAGAACGGATCTTGTGGCAGTTAAGGAAAATGAAAGGGTTATCCCCGATCCACCCCCGCTCTCCCCCGGTGTAATGAATATCGGGATTGACCCCCAGATGCGTGCATATCCAGTTTATGGAATCGTTCACTTCACAGTATTCACTTGTACCAAGATTGAAAATGTTGACTTTTTCCTGAGATTTTTGAATTGCACAGAGCATCGCATCGATGCAGTCCTGAACATAGAGATACGATTTTTTCTGGTGCCCGTTCCCGAGAACATCCAGCCGGTCAGGGTAGTCAAGCAGCTGGTTATAGAAATCAAAGACATGCCCATGGGTATAACGTTCCCCAAGAATTGAGACAAAACGGAAGATCCATGACCGGAATCCGAACCCTTCGCAATAAGCTGATATCAATCCTTCTCCGGCGAGTTTTGATGCACCGTACAGAGAAGTCTGAACAGGGAACGGGGCATCCTCCGGCGTAGGAATCACTTCCGATTCTCCATAGACAGATCCCGTAGAAGAGAAAGCGATTTGATTGAGTGAATTCGCCCGCATTGCTTCAAGAACATTAAACGTTGCGATCGTATTCTGGTGGAGGTCTTTTGAGGGGTGTTCCGTGCCAAAGCGGACATCGGCATTTGCTGCAAGATGGAACACAAAATCTGTATCCTTCATCGATTTTGTAAGATGATCTATATCAAATAAATCGCCGTTAATTTCAGAAAAGTTTTTGTTTTTTCGTGCATTCAGTAAAAATTCAGGAAAACCCGTGGAAAAATTATCATAAATAATGACACTATTTCCCTGAGCAAGTAATCGGTCAACGAGATTGCTTCCGATAAATCCGGCGCCACCAGTTACGAAATAATTCATAGAATGTTTCCTGATAATGTCACTGATAATTTCCTTGATCGAATATAGTTGTGCAATTATTATATGGCTACCGAAACCATAAAAACCCGCTTTTCTTCCTGGATCTATTCCTTTAAGTCAAAGTGAGGGGTCCGGATCGATCATGGCGTGGATACCTGGTGCATCCGGATACAATTCAGGCTCTCCTTGATGATGATCGTGATGATGCATGAGGGGGCATTCCCCCCCAACAGCGAAACCAATATAATACCTCATACCAGGAAATACTGTGGACTCGTGAAGTATAATTGCCCCTTTCCCAGGTTCTTTCCGGCAAACCGTGATGCCTTGTTCACCGGCTTTAAATCTGGGGGCATTCGTCACCTGCATAGGATGGCAATAATGACGACATATGTCTCTATAATAAGGTCGAATTGTGAGCCTAAACCGGAAGACAAAATCTGCAAAAATATTTCGGTAAGGGGGCTCATTGTTTTTTCCCGCTGATTTCCTGGAGTTATGAACGTACCCCGACAATCTACACCTTAAATAAAATGTACGGGGATTGGCGAGGGATACCCTGGACCAGGTAATGGGTGGCGGCAATACCGTATCGATTTCAGGGCAGAGGCCGATGAGCCCGGCCGTTTTATTTTGCAATCGTAAACCTTCACGATAACAAAAAATCAAGGTTTCACTTCACTCCCATTGATGACATCCTCTTCGGTTATGTCAACCGAATCACTGGTTCCAAGGATATGGTATTTTCCCCTTGCTTTTACCTCATACGGGTTGTTAATGGTGGAATAGGGGACAATAAATTCGCCATTCGTGCTTTCCTGCCTATAGGTGAATGCCCTCCCGGTATTTGTGACCACCTGGAGTTCGATGACCCCATCCCCCTTAATATGAGCCCCTTTGACGACTTCAAACACCTTTACTAATTTCAGGTTTTGGGCTCCGGAGTTGTCATAAATAAGGATATCTGGTGAATTGCCATAAGATTCATGGACCAGTCGGAAATGCTGAAGGGCAGGGACTCGTTCAAGAGGCTCGAGGTATTGTCCGACTAAAATCGCCTCCGAATTACCCTGATGCTGGCTTTCGAATTTTTTTATCGCATTATCGGTATCACTGACATTGAGGTATTTCGTCGTGGTGACCATCGGGTATAACCATCCATTGCGGTTCTCCTCATAATATTCGAGGTAGGTAATATTTCGTGGAGTTTGCATGGAACCATCAAAATTGTGCAGTCTTGTAATCATTGTCCGGAAATAAGGCTCACGTTCCCCGTTAAACTGGATTAACTGGTTTTTGGAATTGGGATCGGCAAAGAAAAAGGACATCATGTACGGGTAAATATTTGATGTACTGTTATTCCAGGTCATCAGGTCTCCAAATTGATCAGTAGCAAGTGATGTATCAGTAATCACGTAGCGTGCACCCATTTCCTGCAAAATACCTGTAGCATCAGCTTCTGAATCCGCCATAAAAAAGGCAGCAGCTCCAGCCGGCCCGGTCAGGTGGTCCTGGAACGGATTTGTTACGGGAATTCTTTTACCGATAAACGTGATATAATGACCAAAATCCCACCACGAGAGAATACCGTATGCCGAACCAGGATATTCAAATGTGTCGTTCTGATGGACCCCGTAATAATCAACACCGGGGTCAGGTGTCTGGTTATTCAGCCATTCCGCGGTTTCAATCCAGTTTTTATCGATCAGAAGAACAGGGTTTGATGTGTACTCAATATCATTCCTGACAGATAGTCCAACCGAGATTATGATAGCTCCAAGAATAACAATAACAACAACAGATCCGAAAATCTGTCTATTCTTCAATTTTTGTGGGGAACTTAATTCCTTTCGTTTTTTTGAGGGTTTTTCAGGATTTTTAGCATGTTTTTTCGATACTGGTTTTTCTTCCTGGATTTTTTTATCCGGTTGACCTGTCGGAAGGAAACGACCTCTTGACGGAATGGACAGCCCTCTGAGACTAATTCCCACATCGGCAAGTCCGGTTTCTAATGCGGTAATTATGCATATGGATGAGAGTAAAACCACGTTCAGAGCAAAATAATATTCAAATCGTAAATGCTGAACGGTTAATGCAAAAATAATGACAGACCATATCGCAAAAAAGAGATGTTCCGGGCGTTTTTTTATATACAAATGATAGATAAGAATTGCAAACCCGATTATCCCGAGTATCAGGGTAATGTTGAGGCTGGCGAATGCAAGAGGAAGACTCCATGGTTGAGATTCAGTGATGGTTGCAATGTCTGCTGGTTGTCCAAAAAGCGTGAAAATGAGGACAAACGTCTCCTTACTCATGATATCCATTGCTATGAGCAATCCCGTTCCGATTGCAACAACAGAAATAATATAAAATTTTTTATTTCTGATCAATCGCTTTGACAGGATATACAGGATCAGAGTTTCACCAATGATGAGCAGAATGAATATTATGTGAACAATGCTGTATTGTCCAGGAGACATTCCTGGTTGTTTTATTCCAAATATTGCCATGAAAAGGATTACGGGAGTAAAAACGGCTATATTTGTTAACGCGAGACCGGTCTCCAGCTTATTTTCCCATGTATCCCGGATGAATTGCAAAAGGGTATAAATTGCCACAATAAAACCAAAGAGCACCATTGTGGGCATATTCAGGAACCCGGTGAAAAATACGATTGCGGTGACCACCGATAATCCGAAAAATGTAATGAAACTCCTTTTGTTCTTAACACTCGGCGAATTCTTTTTGGCGTATAATAACGTCTGAAGGTATAACAGGCAGAATAAGGCTCCAAAAAAGGCCTCCAGGATATGGTGGTCAACATTACCGAAGGACGATGTATAAAAATAGGGAATTGATGCAACGGTTATAAGACCTGCTGCGGTGATCCCGGTTTTCCAGTCCCGGAGTAATTTTCCAATAAAGTAGGTGACGGGAACCATTAATGCCCCGAAAACAGGTATGAGCCATGAGGCAAGGAACATCATGTCCGGCCTTTCTGTCATTCCGGTAATCAGTGAGAGTGAAGCTGCAAGAAATGGAAGGAACGGGCCCCAGTCAATAGATTTACCAGTCGGATATGCAGTCATCGGGTCAAACCAGGAATAAACAGGATAGTTATGGATCATGAGCTCGATTTGGCGGAAATTATACCAGATATCGGGAGACCTGAGGGTAATGTAATGGGGAAGATCTATCGAAACCGCGTTTAGACCACGGATCCAGATCGTAAAAATCATGAAAGATAAAAGTATTATAAAAATAATAGGGGATTGAAATCGTTTCAATCGGTCAAAAAACATAAAAAATTCCTTCACTCCGTCTTTTCAATAAATTTGTTGATGCATGCCTAATAAATCCTATCTATTTAAGACGATAAGCCGGAGTGTGGCAAGCTGATCTATAATATATCACTGCAACAGATTAAGCATAAACATCTGGATCACCTGGGCGAGATCGGGAAATTCCGGGTATTGCTGACATGAGCCCGCACCTTTTTTCCACCGTGAGCGGGAACGGCAGGGTAAGCACAAGTCTCACTTCATTCGTCCTCAGCACATACCCGTGGATTTTTTGACGGCGCTGCTGGGTTCGCGCCAGAGGTTTGCTCCCGGTCCAACAGCTCTGATAGCCGGCTCGCGGCTTCACAGTAATTGCAATCGGCAGTATCGCTGGACTCTGGCCGGCGAACCAGAGCAGTATGTGACCCCTACGATGCCATATGGCGTGGGGTTCGTGAGACACTTTCCCCTCCGCAATATTCTTCTAGATAGAAACTGACCAGTGTTATTAAGAGGTAGAGAACCGATGCACCGTTATTCGTTGTCCTGCAGCATGGAGGCAGGCGATCTTGAGCCAATTGTCCTTGCAGTCCACGAATTAATACACCACCTTCCCGTGACAGCAAAATCATTGGAACGGGATGGCATCCGGGTTGAAGACGGGAGGGTTGTCGATCGGAATTACTCCGGTCCTATTCTCCTCGATTCGATTGAAAAAAACATCCCCATAAAGACTACCCCAACAAGCGGGGCGTACAAGGGAGTACCCGTAACCGTGAGTCCCATCCGGGACAAGGATGGAAATGCTATCGGCGCAATTGGGATTGTGGATATTACCGGTATTTTTGATCTCGCCACCCTGATGGAACACCAGACTGCGATCCTCAAGCAGGTGTGCGGAAAAGATCCCTGTCCTCTTCCTTCAGAACAGAGCGGTTCCCGGCGGTGAATTTTTTGCCTGATTCTGCATTCAAAGTGCTCGAAATCCTCGAACGATCGGAAACCCCCATCTCCGGTGAAATGATCAGCAACGAGCTGGGGATTACCAGATCCGCTGTGTGGAAGCATATTAAGGAACTTCGTGGAATGGGGTACGACATTTTCTCTTCGCAAAAAGAAGGATATAAACTCACGCGGACAAGCAACAAGCTCCTCCCTTATGAAATTCATAAAAAATTAAAAACGCAGTTCATCGGAAAGAAACTGCGATATCTCAATAACACTCCGTCGACCATCTGGATAGGCAAACAGATGTGCTCAGAGGGGGATGTCGGGAAGATGCACGGAATGGTGATCATCGCCGAGGAACAAACCGGGGGGGTGGGCCGGATGGGAAGGGCATGGATCTCTCCCGTTGGAGGGATCTGGATCACGGTCGTACTCAAACCCCACGTACCTATCGATCATATCTTCATGATCACCATGGCGGGATCTATTGCCGTTGCCCGGGCTATCCGCAAAGAATTCGATCTCGGTGCCCTGATCAAATGGCCAAACGATATCTTCATTGGCAACAAGAAGGTTGCCGGACTCCTCCTTGAACTGGCTGCAGAAGCAGACACGGTTCATTATTGCCTGTTGGGTATTGGCATTGATGTGAATGTCCCACTCAGCCAGTTCACCATGGCAATGCAAAAAGACATTACATCCATCAGCGCTGAAGTCGGTCATGAAGTGGACAGGGCTTCCTTTCTCGCACGCATCCTCAAGGAATTCGAGAACCATTATCTCCTGATTGAGAGCGGTGAATACGAGACAATTATCAGGGAATGGAAAAGTCTCTCTTGTACACTCGAAAACCGGGTGCAGATCAGGACTTTGAAGAACAGCTTCGGAGGGGAGGCAATAGACATCGATGAATTCGGAGCCCTCATAATCCGAAAGGACAATGGCAAACTCGAACGGGTCATTGCTGGTGACTGTTATCATCAGTAATTAAAGGTACTTTTTTATCGTCAACCATATAATTTTTTATAGTTGACGATGTTTGGGGATCTGCAAAAATCAAGAAACGTTGCATACTCTGCAGCTTTTATTGGACTTATCAGCCTTGGAGCGTGGGTATCAATACCTTTCTTCCCGGTACCTCTGACACTTCAGACCCTCTTCGTACTACTCGCCGGTATGATCTTAAAGCGATATGCCGTAATTCCAGTATCACTGTACGTTGTTCTTGGCGCTCTGGGTCTTCCGGTGTTTCATTTTGGAGTTGCTGGTTTTGGCATCCTGCTCGGTCCTACCGGGGGTTATCTGTTCGGATTTATCGGTGCAGCACTCGTAGTTGGACTAGCTTATGAATACAAGACTATAACAATCCGGATTATCGGACTTTTGTCAGGAACCTGTATCATCTATATCTGTGGCATAGCATGGCTGACATATTCCCTTGGAGAAGGACTCATACCTGCTGTTACGGCAGGATTGATTCCGTTCATACCTGGTGAGGTAATGAAGATGTACGCCGCGTACACGATTGAGAAAAGACTCCCATGATCACTATAGAATTTCTTCGCCATCGAAATCTTGCGATTGATGCTCTCACTATCAAACCCGGCATTACATCCATAATTGGCGCAAACGGCAGTGGGAAAACAACATTTCTTAAGATCTGCGCTGGAATAGAATTACCGGATCGCGGTACTATCCGTATCGATAATCTGGCACCACGGGAAACCGAGATTGGATGGGTGAATGAATTTCCTGACCGGAATATTCTGTTTGCAAACGTGATCGATGAGATCGCGTCCCCACTTCGTTTCCACCGCATCACCTCCTGTAATAAAATTGATACAGATATTAGAGCGTGTGCGGAGTCCATAAACATCTCACATCTCCTCAACAGAGCGGTACGTGAGCTATCCGGCGGTGAAAAAGTACTTGTTTCTCTTGCAGCAGCACTGGTTCACAGACCAACGGTGCTTCTTTTAGATGAATACGATTCGCATCTTGATGCACTCTTGGCGGCACAGATTAATCAGGTAATCAGAGCATCCGGTGCCAGGTATGTGATCCGTTGCACCCAGCAGATGGATACAGCTATGCAGAGTAATCAACTCCTCTTTTTCGATTCGGGTCGGGTTACCCATGCAGGGACCCCAGAACACGTCTTTTCTTTCCTCAAAGGTACCGCTTACTACCCGTTTTTATGGATGCGCTGATAATGAAAATTTCGTTGAATCGTGCATACGCTGTTCGTGACCACTGGTCACTTTTGGCATCCGGCACGTTTAATCAAGGTGTCCACCTTGTCAGCGGGGACGTAGGGAGCGGCAAGTCAACTCTCGCGCTCATGATGGCGGAACTCTTCCCTCTGTCTAGTGGTCGCATTGAGAAAGCTGAAATTACATCCTGCATGCTCTCTCTCCAGTTTCCGGAACTTCACCTCACCGGTCGTTCTGTTGCTGAAGAATGCACATCCTGGGGGATCTCTGCTGATGATATTGTTGTGGCTACCGGGCTGACCGGGCGAAAAGATGCATCGCCTTTCTCACTGAGCAGGGGGGAACTCAAACGTCTTCACCTTGCATGTATATTTGCAAAAGACTATGACCTCCTGCTGCTTGACGAACCATTCAGCTCACTGGACTGCCAGGAAAAAACAAAATTGTGTACAACCATCGAGCAGAAATCCCGTGGTATCACCGTTATTTTTACTCATGAACAGAATATCCTTCCCCGGGTTTCCAGGATATGGGAGATTCTGGATGGAAAGCTTATTGATTGCGGCAGACCTCCGGATGCGTTTTTACACTGGTGCCATGTCCCGCCATCAGTAAAAAGACTCACAGCACTCGGATTAAGACCCGATAACATTTCAATGGAAGACCTTCAGGAGGCGGCATGCAGGATCCAAGGATAAGAATTGCCACTGCAGCGATACTCTCGATTTCGGCTTTCATAAGTCTTCAAGGCGCGGCTTTTGCATTCTTCTGGTGGCTGGGGTTTACACCGGCTGTTCAACTTGTAAAAAAAATCCGGCTGGTTTTTCCATTACTATTAACGATAGCTTTTTTCAGCCTTGTACTGGAACTTTTCGGCGGGAATGGCCTCTCGTATTTTATCCGGATGACCGTGATCATACTTATTGGCATATGGCTCTATAAAGAACAGAAGCCGGGAGAATTTCTAAGTATTAGTGTCTGGTTGTTCGGTGACAGGTTTGGATTTGAGCTCGGTTTGGTTTCCGAAATGGGGATGCAATCCCTCTCATTAATTTCTGCTGACTTCAAACGGATTCGGTTGGCAGAGAAGATCAAAGGGATGCGATGGGGAGTACGCAGTCTCATTCCTACGGGAATGATACTTGTCCATGGAACACTCGCCAGGGCACAGGATTCAGCGGAGCTGCTAGCAATTCGCGGATACAGGTCAGGGGGTACATTATGTCCGGAATTTTTAACAAAACCCATGGATGTTGTGGCAGGATTATTTGCCGTTTGCGTATTTTTTACTGCTGTGATTCCAGTTAGTGAATTTTTTATACTTTACCGATGAAGTTTTGAGAGGCTTAAAGTGATCCTACGATAGCCCTGAGGATCCTCATGCGTACTGCCTCTCCGAAGAAAATCCATATCACTGATACTACCTTGCGGGACGCCCACCAGTCACTTATTGCACAGCGGCTCCGTACTGAGGATATGCTCCCTCTTGCACGCGAGATGGATCAATGCGGTTTTTTT
This sequence comes from Methanoregulaceae archaeon, assembly GCA_015660885.1. Lineage (GTDB taxonomy): Archaea > Halobacteriota > Methanomicrobia > Methanomicrobiales > Methanospirillaceae > Methanoregula. Next base: position 33,880 of record JACTUB010000001.1, read on the forward strand.
TCGGTTGAAGCATGGGGGGGTGCTACTTTTGATACCTGCATACGATCTCTTAATGATGACCCGTGGGATCGCCTCAGGTCATTAAAGGATGAACTGAAGCATACACCCATCCAGATGCTCCTGCGTGGACAGAATCTTGTCGGATACCGCCATTATCCCGACGATGTAGTCGACAGGTTTGTTGCAGCAGCGTATAAAAACGGGGTTGATGTATTCCGGGTCTTCGATGCATTAAATGACCTTAGGAACATGAAACGGTCAATGGACCAGGTTAAAAATGTGGGAGCGCACCTGCAGGGTGCGATATCCTATACGACGAGTCCTGTTCATTCCACGCAAAAATTCATTGATTTGGCAAAAGATCTCTACGCGGATGAGTGCGACTCAATATGCATAAAGGACATGGCAGGGCTTATCATGCCGGAGGCAGCACGGGAGCTGATCAGCGGTATAAAAAAGACTGTGGATATTAAGGTCTGCCTGCATAGTCATGCGACAAGTGGTATTGCGCCGATGAGTTACCAGGCTGCTATAGAAGCAGGTGTTGACATTCTCGATACCGCGATGTCGCCGTTTTCAATGGGTACGTCCCAACCACCGACGGAAAGTGTGGTTGCTTCTCTTATTGGCACACCGCATGATACCGGGATCGACCTCATTAAACTCCGTGCAGTCCGCAACATCTGCATGCAAATCAGGGAAAAATATGCCGGGTTGCTTAACCCTATATCAGAGCGTGTTGACAGCGACGTACTCCTCTACCAACTGCCCGGCGGAATGATTTCGAATACGCTCTCCCAGCTTCAGGAACAGGATGCACTGGAAAAATGGGACGCGGTACTGGCGGAAATTCCCCGCGTACGTAAAGACCTCGGCTACCCTCCGCTCGTCACACCCACAAGCCAGATCGTTGGTACCCAGGCAGTGCTCAACGTGCTGGTAAACGGGGACCGCTACCGGAACGTGACCAAAGAAGTCAAGGATTATATCCATGGATTATATGGCCGCTCTCCTGCCCCGGTTAGTGAAGATATCCGGAAACTGATCATAGGCAACGACGAAGTCATCACTGCCCGGCCAGCCGATTTGCTTGAACCTGCGTACGAAAAGATGAAAGAAGAAGCACTGAAAGCAGGACTCGTTAAAAAAGAGGAGGATATCCTTACCTATATCCTGTATCCGGCCATCGCTCCTTCTTTCCTGAAAGGAGAACGATCCCTCGAAGAGATCCCGGCGAAACAATCTCTCCAGAAACCAGAGCCGGGAATTCCTGGCCAGATGGAAGTTGAAGTAGATGGGGAAATCTTCACGGTGCGTATTGTCTCGGTTGGCGGGAGCAGGGTTGAAGTTGCAAGCATCGCACCGCAAAAGATCCCGCGGGGGGAGTTCGCCGGTGGTATCAAAAGCAATATGCAGGGAATGGTGCTTCAGGTACTCGTAAACCGTGGTGCTGCTGTTAAAAAAGGCGATACCCTCCTCGTGCTCGAGGCCATGAAAATGGAAAACCCCATTCACAGCCCGGTGGACGGCAAGGTCACTGAGATCTTTGTGGACACCGGTGATGTGGTCCAGAATGGAGACGTCCTGCTGGTGGTGCAGTGAAATATTTTGAAAAACTCCTGATCGCTAACAGGGGTGAGATTGCCATTCGTGTCATGCGGGCATGTCGTGAGCTCGATATCGAAACGGTGGCGATCTATTCATCGGCTGATAAAAACGCGCTCCATGTTAAGTACGCGGACGAGGCTTTTCATGTAGGTGAAGCCCATCCCTCGAAAAGCTACCTTAACATGGAGCGGATCATCGATATCGCCAAAAAGAGCGGGGCGGAAGCTGTTCATCCCGGGTATGGGTTTTTAGCGGAGAACTACCGGTTCGCTAAGATTTGCCTTGATGAAAATGTTATTTTTATCGGTCCGGGCTGGAAGACAATCAAGGCAATGGGATCGAAAATCGGAAGCAAACAGATGATGAAGGATGCCGGTGTCCCGGTTCTTCCTGGTACTGATGATGGAATTAAAGATATTGATCATGCAAAAAAAGTTGCTGCAGAGATTGGTTACCCGGTGATTGTCAAGGCTAGCGCGGGGGGCGGCGGCATCGGAATGCAGATTGTCAATGATGAGAAATCTCTCGAAGGCGCAATAACTGCGAGCATGCGTATCGCGCAGTCTGCATTTGGCGATGCAACGGTCTTTATTGAAAAATATCTGGTAAAGCCACGACATATTGAGTTCCAGGTTCTCGCGGATGAACATGGCAATGCCCTCCATCTCTATGACCGGGAATGTTCCATCCAGCGCCGTCATCAGAAACTGATTGAAGAAGCTCCCTCTCCGATTATGACACCTGAGTTGCGCAACAAAATGTCGGATTCGGCTCTTAAGGTTGCCGAAGTTTCGGGTTATACCAATGCAGGGTCCGTTGAATTTCTGTATAGCCAGGGGAATTACTATTTTATGGAGATGAATACTCGCCTTCAGGTCGAACATACCATCACTGAAATCATTACGGGTATTGACATCGTAAAACAGCAGATAGCTATTTCAGCGGGAGAATCCCTTCCCTTCGAGCAAAAGGATCTCTCTATCCGTGGTCATGCAATCGAATGCCGGATCAACGCCGAAGATCCCCTTAATAACTTCGCCGCCGACCCGGGGAAAATCATACGATATCGTTCACCGGGCGGCCCTGGAATACGAGTGGACAGCGGTATTCATATGGGGTACACAATTCCCCCGAATTATGACTCGATGATCGCGAAGCTCTGTGCCTGGGATAGTACGAGGCTGGAAGCTATAAAACGGATGCGACGTGCAATTTCTGAATACATTATTCTGGGTATTAAAACGACACTTCCGCTCCATTACGCGATTATGAACAGTCAGCAGTTTGTAGCGGGAAATACCCACACGCACTTTTTACAGGAAGAACATATCCTCAATACGCTCGATAGGTACAAACGTGATGAGGAGACCCGGATGCAGACACTCGCGGGATCCTTTGAGCAGGGAAAGAAAGTTGCTGCAATATCTGCAGCAGTAAATATGTTCCTGCAACCAAAAAATGACTGATGTTTTGGTAAAACGCCTTATCAGAACCTTTAATAGTTTTTACGGTGTTTTTATTATGAACTTTTGTGCTGCGGTGGCCTAGCTGGTTAGGGCGCCAGACTCATAGGGTTCCTGGACGCACTCCTGCGTTTCACGGCTTCGAGAGATCTGGAGATCGGGGGATCGTAACCCTCCCGCAGCATTGTATATATATTTTTATTCCGTTTTTGAATAAGTTCCCATTTTTTATCCAGATCGTCATTTCTTCAGAGAATCCGTTGATTTTTTTTATTCTACTGACGATACGTTTATTTACCCTATCGTCAAACAAAATTACGTAAATTAAGGTGTAAAAATGCTATTGGCAAACGCAGTTGTAGGTTTAATCCAGTTACTTATTTCGATTATCTTTGCTGTACTGGCACTGTATATCGGTTTTGCTGTACTTAGTAAAATCACAAAAGGTATTGACGAGGAAAAAGAACTTGCAAAAGGAAATGCGGCAGTCGGGATTATTGTTGCTTCCGTATTTGTTGCAATTGCACTGGTGGTTCAGTCCGGAGTGTCTGGAATTTCCGTAGGTATCAATAAGGCACTGAGCGTTGGCATCCTGTCTGTTGACGGTTTGCTTGCCGTTGGCGTTGCCTTCATCCAGCTCATCCTTGGTATCGTGCTCGCAATCGCGGCAATCTACCTTGCACTGAACATCCTTGACAAGCTGACAAAAGGGGTTGAGGAGTTCGAGGAGATCAAGAAAGGCAATGTCGCAGTCGCACTCGAGATGGGTGGTGTAATTATTGCCGTTGCGGTAATTATCCAATCCGGTGTGATTGGTATCACCGCTGCACTGGTATAAATTCCATATTTTTTATTTTTTCTCCTTTAAGGAAAAAAACTCTGTTACTTTCCATACCGGTTTATCGTGCGAATCAGATCCGCAAATCCGTCCATCTCTAGTGCAAGAACCTGGTTGCGAGTCATGCCCATACTGGTTTCGGCATCAGCAGTCAGCATTTCCGGGCCGCGAATTATTTCACGCTCAATACCGTCACGGGAGAGTACTTCCTGCGCTTCAGCATCATGCACGAATGCCCGGCCGGGGATAATTACCGAGGGTTCCAGAGAACAAAGATCCAGTTCTCTCAAATCGTCAATTGTTATCAGGCATGCGATCTCTTTGGTCACCGGCATTACTGGAACTTGTGATCCACACGAATGGAGGATGTTTTCGATATAAGGTGCTGCAATATTCCCGCTGATAACGGTTGCCCTGCGCTGGATACGGGGGAGTTTATTCATTAAGTCTGGTTCGTTAAGGATTGCAAAAGGAGAACCAATATCCGGATCCCACAGAGGAGTCCCGGATATCTTCAGGGTAAACTTCTTGTTCAGATCTGAAATAAGATCGCGGAATGATGCAACAGTCTGGACTTTTTGATTGGTTATAACAGGACCATTGCCTAAAATTAGCCCCTGCTCAGTGAGGTTGGCAAACCGCATCAGGATAACCCCTTTGGCTCCCCGATCCTGAAGCCATTCACACGTCTGTTCAAGCACTATGCCATCGTTGATTCCCGGGAGGACAACCGCAGCGGCATAGACATCGATGCTATCGCAGAGACTCTCGAGAATTGACAACGAAACCTCAGGAGTCGGATCATGCATGTAGCGTTTTCTGAGAGCAGGATCTGTTGCAAAGACCGTAAAAGATAATTCAGAAAGACCGTTGTCGACGAGCAGATCTGCAATGGCGGGATCGTCCCAGCCTTTACCGCTTGTGTATCCAATATGGAGGGGCGCCTCCATACTTCCGAGGAGTTCGATCAGTTCATCGAACCGTGGATAACAACTTGGATCTCCCCCGCCGCTGATGGTGATCCGTTCAAGCTCACCATTCTTGCCCTGAAGATTTGCAAGAGTTTCATCTGCGATCGTCTTCAGATCCTTGAACCCCTTATACTCTTCCCGGATACCGCGGGTACAGTAATCACATCCTTTTTTGAACGGCAGGCAGTACCTGCATCCTAAGGGCTGAACACCCCGTACCTTTTTAAAATAGCAATATTCGCAGAATCCGCGGCAGTTGATACCGGGGCTCCCTCCGATATCTACGGTGAGGTGTGCCATTTGTGTATGTTATATCCATTGTTGTGCGTAAAATGTGTTTGGAATGTGAACAAATATTGGTAAAGACAGGTGAAGCATAGATTTAAACAAAAATATCCTGCTCATAATGAAGACCGTGAAGGAAATCTGGTTAATGACTTACCTTGTTTACATTCGATTTTTGGTTCGATGGCTGAAATATGTTTCCTCGTATCAGATAGTGAACATTTTAACTCAAAATAATTGTTTGGGCTATCCAAATTTTTTCCTTTCCAGCTAAAAAAATTCGATTTTCAGGATTCAATGGTTATGCAATGAATATGAATCAGAATATCGATCATTTTCGTCATGGTAAGAATTTCTGAAAGGATCCAACGATTCTTTATTTAAAGAGAAATATGATCGCCCCTCTCAAGATAATAATCAGAATTTATGATAATTTTATCACTTGGATTCGATAAATTTGAAATCGAATTTATACTCTGATTTTTTGTGTTTATTAATGTCCATTGACCCACCAGGGGAGATGCCGGATAATAGGATGAATATTTGAGATGTACTATTTTTTTATCAAAGAGGAAATAATAAATCCACATTTGATTCCACTCAGGAGGTTCTAAAACATTGATAGAAGTAACATTTTCAAACCTAGAAATATTTTGGAGGTCAATGGTATTTTCCGGAATGGGTTCAAAACGGTTTGGACTTTCCGAAATAAATACGAATGCTACACCGATATTCCATATGATCAACAGTAACAGGAATAAAAAAGGGATCTTTTTCCTGAAATTCTTTGAGAGAAATTCAAAATGAAAATCCTTGAAATAAAATAATCCGGCCAATACGATAATAGGTATAAAATATGAGATCAATTTATATGCTTTATATCCCTCACCGGTAAAGTCTGGAGACAAGAATTCTTTTACCACAAGATAACAATAAAAAATTGTAACAAAACTAAAATAAGAACCAAATAAATAAAATAGTTTTCTTTCGTTTTTGAAGAGATAGTAAAAGGAAAATATTACGAGTAGGACTAGTGGCAATGAAAGGAGTATTCTTAAAATTATGGGTTCCTGTTGCTGAAGAGAGAAGAAATTATTTACTATCATTCCAAAAATCCAATCCGGGGTCAAAACCGGTAGATTCCATCCGGCTGCAACATCGTTTAACGTGATTAGGGAAATGGCTCTGGTACTAAATGAGAATGGCGAAATTAAAAAAGTAATAAAAAATGTAAGTAATAGATAACCGGTTGACTGAACAAGGAAGGGTTTTGATCGGGATTGAATGAAATAGGTACCAATAAACAGTATTGCAGGAATTAAAAATAACGGCGTAAGTACACTGTAACTCATTATTAAACCAAAACAAAACAGGACATTCATTGGCAAAAATATAATAATTTCTGAAAATTTATTATATTTTAAAATTGGATAAAAGGTAGTAACTATTAAACCCAAAAAAAATCCCATTCCAATTATTTGGGCTAAAAACCCGTCATACATTATAAACAATAAATGGATATTGATACCAATCAATAAAATTATAATAAGTGCAATTTTTTTAGAGTAATTAAAAATTTCGATGCCTATTAAAAAAATGATTGGTAAACTAAAAACAAAAAATAGAAAAATTGTAAGATTTTGTATTTGGTAGGATTGAAGGCTAAGAATAGAACTGGGTATGGCTGTAGACAAGAATGCAGAAAAATAATATGTCTGTAACATCTCAGAAAACCTTGGGGTAACTCCAGAAACAAAGGGTATTGATGAGTGCAAATTTGATGAGAGCATTAAATACTTAGATGTTGCTGCATAATCCCCGATATCACCATTTCCCAAGGTAATAGTATTTGAAATTCCCTCTACTTTCGAATAATATGGAAATGAAATGGCTAAAAAAATAATTATGCATAAAAAAATCAAAGGCAAATTTTCTTTTTTAAACGGGAAAAAAATGGAATGAATTCGATCTTTTTTTATGGCAACTGCCAGTATAAGAAAAATCAACGGTGGAATTAATAATAATCCCGCATAATCGTTCGTTCCCCATGAGCTATATTCGAAAAAAAACCAACTACAATAACTCAAATATGCCAGACCCACAAAAGGAGACAGATAAAGAGAGTATTTTTCGAGAATTTTTGGGCTTAGTAAAAAAATCAATCCTATACCTGAAAAAATATACAAAAATGCGATGAGTAGAGTATATAATATGAACTCCATTTTTTATTAACCCATTTTTCAGGAATTGAAATCCTATTTCGGTGATTCAACAAACTTTATTGTGTTTAAATTACATGGGGGGGGGTGTAAAGATTCGGATGAAAATCATACAACTGTGACTCTAATGATCAAGGTACCTTGCCATGCAACATAAATCCATCGAATTGATAAAATACCTGGGAGCCAGTTTCGTCTTTACCTTCTTTTCTATTTTTTATTTGATTTGTCACGGGGCTGCACAAAATGACAATAATTTTTAGACAAAAATCCCGAACCGGCTTACAGGAGACTGCAGACTGTTTAGCTCATGGCAAAAAAAGATATTAAGCAAAATTTACTTTACTCCAGAATAATGGAGATGATCGGAGAACGGGTCAAAATTTTCCCAATCTGCAAATGAAGGGAAAATCCCTTTTTAGACGTCTCATCTTACAATTTGATCGACTATAACGGGATATTCAAAGAGGAACTTTCCCATGTCCGATTTCATCGAAATAGGTCAGAATACGGCATCTGGCGTGAGGTTCACGGGGCAGTACTGAAATTTCATTTGGCATACTTCATTGAGATGGAACAAACTTTCAATGAGTTGCCACAGACCATGAGAAATTTTTCACAATCTGTTGATCCTATATCCAAAAAATTACAGGCTGCAATAAAATACCGAACACCATCTTTTTTACGATGCACAGTCTATGTAATATGGCGCCTCAGTGGCTTAGTTGGCAGAGCGGCTGACTTGTAATCAGCAGGTCCCGTGTTCAAATCACGGCTGAGGCTTAATTTGCCATTTAAGCGATATTTTTGGGTTATTTTAAGAATTAAGTTACCATTTGAGCGTTTTTGAAGTGCTATACCAAAGTAACTCAATTCAGTTCTGTTTTGTTGCAGCGACAACAGAAAAGCCGGGAGGGGGACCCACCTGTTTTTAATATGTAAAAGCTCAACTGCGTTCCATGGGAAATCCAGCTTCACGTCCAGAATTCAGGCGTACCTGCCCGGCCTGCAACAGGCCAGTCGGGCCGGGCTATAAATTCTGTGAAATCTGCGGGACGCGGATACCGTCACTGTCAACCTGCAGCAAATGCGGTACTCAGTTCATACATCCAAAAAAGTTCTGCGACTTGTGTGGAGCCCCGTTCATCGCGGAGGAAATACCGGGACCGGATGTAGATGAGACACAGGAACCGGATGTGGAGGAAAGACCGGAACCGGCTGAAGAAGAGAAACCGGAACAATATGAAGATGAAATTCCGGAACCGGATACGGATGAATTATTAGAACAATATGGGGAGGAATACGGGGAGGATGAGACTCTGGAATCCTACCATAAGCCAAAACCCACGTCTCCAATACAACATGAGGCAAAAAAACCGGTCACGGTTCCTGCACTACAAGGACAGGGATCATCAGAGACCGGTGATGACGCGCTGTTTCTCCTTGATAAGGAGCCGGTACCGGCAAAACCTCCGGTAAACAAGATAAGGATTATCGGAGGAGGTATCGTTCTGATAACCATTCTTGCAGCCGTTTTTTTCATCGGACTGCCGATGCTCACAGGCAACGGGGGTTTTAGCGCCCACAGCAATCCGACAGCAGCGGAGGTCACACCAATACCGGAACCAACCATCGCCATCCTGACTGTGACACCCACCCCGGCCTCCCGTGCTCTCGTCCCCCTGCCAACGCAGCTGGTACCCACAGACCAGAAGTTCTACTTTCAGGTCCAGAAAAATCCTATTACTTCAAAGATCTCGGTAATTTTCACCGGAAGTGCGGGGGAGGGCAGCATCAGCAGTGCGGATGTCAAGGTCACCCATACGGACGGATCGGTGACAACGGGCATCATTCTGCCCTTGAAAGGCGTGACCGATATAACCCTCGATGGATCGAAAGAGACTGATCGTGTGGAAATTATTGCAAAGATGTCCTCCGGAGAAACATACCGGGTCTATGACGATCTGGTCCCTTTATGAGGTAGGGTTTGAACATAAAAAGTCAACCACGGCTGATGTTTGTTTTTAATTAGAACTAAAACAGGAATCAGATCATCAGTGAAAAGTGCTGCTATGGGACATTCGGGGGGGCTCTGGTGGTGAACCCCTTTCTTGTTCCAACTTTTTTTCATAAAACATGTTCGGGTGTTCCCCCGATCCAGATTATTTTTCCACTAAATTTTTCAGCACACCGGAGATACTACCGACACTGTCTTGGGCAGCTGGCAGTTGCTGAGCAATGGCGGCTGCTTCTGGTGACGAATTCAGTGCCGCTATGGAGTGGTCCGCAAGAACACCCGATAGGCTTTTGGGGTCTACTTTCTGCTGGACAAACATTTTGCCTACATGGCCCATTATCAATGGAACCGCTATTGCCATTACTTGGCTGACTGCCGCAGGCGGAAGTCCCGTTTTTTGTGAGATGGCATTCTGGATCGTGCCTCCCTGACTTCCTAACAAGGTGCTTGCTATTCCTGAGACTCCTGTGGTTGCCGGGTTGGCGAGAAGACCGCTCATGTTGTCCATGGGGTTAGCGTTTCCTGCCTGTGTAAGTGTCTGTGTCAGCATTTCGGTCCCACCGGGTTTTGACGCATGGTTCGCCAGGGCACCTAAAACCAGTGGCAGGCCCATATTAAGAGCAGATGTAACTGCCGTTTCATTCCCGCCAACTGACTTGCTTATGGCAGAAATATGATTCCCCGAGGAAAGCATATTCATTATATCATCAACAATCGATTGCATGATTTCTACTCCATTCCCAATAAGCAGCCTATCTTTCAAAAAGGTGTTTTATGGGATGCATTGTTCTCACTCAGACAATATTTATTATTTCTTATGAATTACAGATTTTTAGAGATAGAACCATCAGTAATAAATGCTGCTATGGAGATTCTGACCGCTATATTTATTTTTATTTACTTCAATAGGGTGTAGGTTTTTTTTTAAAAAAACGGCCTTGTTGAAATCCTCAGTCTGAACCCGTACATCGTTGCTGGCATAGTCTCATTCTTCCGAGAACTTAATGATGGAGAAAATATATTCATGTAAGTATGCGCCCTGAAAAACCGCACCCACAGAACTCATTTTTCAAGAACTTTGAGCGCGTGATCAGTTTTTCAGACGGTGTGTTCTCAATTGCTATCACTCTGATGGTCCTGTCGCTCACCGTTCCGGTTATTGCAACGGGCAATATAACCACAGAACTCCCGATGTCTCTTATCGGTGAATGGTCGACGTTCTTTAGTTATATTATCAGTTTTCTCGTCATAGGCAACTGGTGGATCGTCCATCATCGGTTCTTCCAGCACATCAATCAGGCCGATCGGACCCTTCTCTGGCTGAACCTCATATTCCTCCTTTTTATTACGTTAATCCCATTTATGACAGCGCTGATGATCGAATATCCCGGAACATTCGTTGCAGTTGCTTTTTTTGCCCTTGCTCAGGCAATTGCAGGCATCATCCTTGTTGCCCTCTGGTATCACGCTACAAAAGGACGCAGGCTTTCGGATCCTGACCTTTCCGATATAACTGTACGCTATTATATGGTTCGGGGGATACTTGGCTCCGTAGTGTACCTCATTTCGATAGGGATTGCAGTATTCAATGCCTACCTTGCGCAGTTGTCATGGCTGTTTATCGGTATTCTCTTCTGGTGGCTCGGCAGGGAGTTCTACCGGAGCAGACTTACGGTTATCGACCAGTCCCAATGATACCATCCCTGTTGAAAGAATATCAGTTTTAATTTTATCGTCGTAGGGGTTTGGACATAAAAAGTCAACCACGGCTGAGGCATTTTTTAATTATTATTTCTAATATTGGTTTTTTGAATATCACCATAGATTCAAATTTTTTAAGGGTGAATTATTACTTATACGTGACGCATCATGGAAAAAAAAGCATTCATAACTGGGATTACCGGGCAGGACGGATCATATCTGGCGGAACTGCTCCTTTCAAAAGGCTACGAAGTCCACGGATTGATACGACGATCTTCAACATTCAACACCAGCAGGATTGATTCTATATATATCGATCCTCATGATACTCATGCCCGGTTGTTTTTACACTATGGTGATCTCTCCGATTCAGAGCAAATATCAAACATTTTGTATAATATCAAACCTGATGAAATCTATCACCTTGGGGCCCAGAGCCATGTCCGGGTAAGTTTTGATACTCCGGAATATACCGGAAATGTCACTGCATTAGGGACTACACGGATCTTGGAAGCAGCCCGCCGGAGTAATCATGCGATGAAATTCTACCAGGCATCATCCAGTGAGATGTTCGGAGCTGCAAGTCCACCCCAAGCGGAAGATACTCCATTTTATCCAAGGAGTCCCTATGCATGTGCCAAGGTATATTCATACTGGATGACACGAAATTATCGCGAAGGTTATAATTTCTTTGCGTCAAATGGTATTCTGTTCAATCATGAATCTCCCCGCCGGGGGGAGACATTCGTTACCCGTAAGATTACCCGTGCAATCGCACGAATCATTTCAGGAAAAGACAAATTCCTGTATCTTGGAAATCTTGAAGCAAAACGTGACTGGGGGTTTGCTCCGGAATATGTCGAATGTATGTGGCGGATTCTGCAACAAGAGAAACCCGATGACTTTGTCATAGGTACAGGAGAGACTCACTCTGTCCGTGAATTTCTGCATGAAGCATTTACCTATGCGGGGCTTGACACAGAAGAACATGTAAGAATCGATCCGAAATATTTCCGTCCAACCGAAGTTGATGTACTTATCGCGAATCCGAAAAAATCTGAAAAGATCCTTGGCTGGAAACCTGCAATAAAATTCGGGGATCTTGTAAAAATTATGGTAGATGCTGATATGAAAACGGCTGGACTGGAGCCGATTGGTAAAGCGGATAAAATATTATCGTCAAAATTCCCGGACCGCTGGTGGAAGGCGGATTGATTCATGCTGACTGAATTAATCTCGCTCAACATGCATACATAAAAAAGGGAGTAATCAATAATTCTGTTAATTAACAGGAAAATACCGGTATCATAAATACTTCCATAAAAGTAAGGACATGCCCATGATATTCTGGTCAGATAAAAAAATCCTCATCACCGGTGGCGCTGGTTTTTTTGGATCGCAGGTCGTCAATAAACTTCTCGAAAAAGGGGTCCTTAAAGAAGATATCCGGATTCCTCGCAGTAGAGAGTTCGATTTGCGGAAATGGAAAAAGTGCGTTGATGTGATAAAAGATATCGATATTGTTATTCATCTGGCGGCAAAAGTCGGAGGAATCGGGTATAACCAAAAATATCCTGCGGATCTTTTCTATGATAATGCAATTATAGGCATACAAATGATTGAAGCGGCCCGGCAGGAAAATGTCGAAAAATGCGTTGTTGTCGGAACCATCTGTGCATACCCGAAATTCACTCCTGTGCCATTCAGGGAAGAGGAACTATGGAACGGGTATCCTGAAGAGACCAACGCTCCCTACGGGTTAGCAAAAAAAATGCTCCTTGTACAATCACAGGCATACCGGCAGCAATATGGATTCAACTCAATTTATCTACTCCCGGTGAACCTGTATGGACCAGGTGATAATTTTGATCCCGCAAGTTCTCACGTTATTCCAGCGCTTATAAAAAAGTTCGTCGAAGCCAAAAAGGGCGATAGCCCGTATGTCGAAGTGTGGGGGACAGGTGCGGCATCACGAGAGTTTTTATATGTGGACGACGCGGCACGAGGACTTATCCTTGCCACGGAGCGCTATAACAAACCCGATCCGGTAAACCTCGGTTCAGGAAGGGAAATCACCATCCGCGACCTTGTCGTGCTTATTAGCGAACTGACAGGATACAGCGGTGAAATCCGGTGGGACATGACTAAACCCGATGGCCAACCTAAACGGTGCCTTGACGTAAGCAGGGCACGAGAGGAGTTCGGTTTTGAGGCACAGATGCCATTTAAGGAAGGATTGAAACGGACGATTAAGTGGTATAGGAAGTATTCTGGCGATGTTGATAGCATGGGCAGACCCGAAGATCATTGTTGAGACCTCCCGTGATAATTATAAAAGAAACGAATACCTTTGCCGAAGTATAATTAAATTCGGGAAAATATACCTTGTCCGGTCTGAATCCGATGATTGGCGTAATTGAAGGATTCCGGTGTGGCATAATCCTTGTCTTTCGTTTGTGTGGTTCCTATATTGGATGTTCCACTTCCGGAGAATGGTGCAGTATTATTCGGATATCGTTAAAATTTCTTAATGTAAAATTAATGGAATAAAACATTATGACCGATAAAATTGCCATCCGCGTCAGCCAGACTCGGCAAGAAATACAAACATGGCGGAGCACAGGAACCCCATGATGCATTTCCATGCAACTTATGTGATTAAAAAGGGTAAAACACTACCACGGTCACGCGAAAGTCTTGAACGGTATTTCTTAAAAATCTACGACCTTTTTATCCGTACCTAGAATAAGCAGTAAAAAGACCTATGAGACCTGAAATCAAAGATATTACCCATGACGTGTTCATTAATGGTGCATTTCATCAAAAAAACAGGACGATACGAGGGATTTCCATGAAAATATCAATCATCGGTACTGGTTATATCGGATCCGTGACCGGTGCATGTTTTGCAGAGATGGGACATCACGTAATTTTTGTGGGGAGAGATCAAAAGAAACTCGATCTCATACGAGCCGGGAAAAGTCCTATATTTGAACCAGGTCTCGACCAGTTACTGGTGAAGAATAAGAAAATGATCGACACAACGACTGATTTACCGGATGCAGTCCGGAGAACCGATCTCACTTTTATCTGTGTCGGAACCCCTCCAAAAAAGGACGGGTCGAGCGATCTCAGTCAGGTCCAGGAAGTATCAAAAACAATCGGCAGATCCCTTAGTCACTCGGATTCCCACTATCATACTATTGTCACAAAGAGTACCGTACTGCCTGGCACCATCGAGGAGACGATTGTACCGATCCTGGAGCGAGAGTCCAAAAGGAAGGCAGATATCGATTTCGGCATCGCCTCGAATCCGGAATTCTTAAAAGAAGGAACAGCAGTAGAGGACTTTTTCCACACCGATCGGGTGGTGATTGGCGTACGGGATCCGGCGACACGGGGGGTACTGGAGACATTGTACGCTCCCCTCAATGTCCCCATCTTCACGACTTCTATCAGAACCGCCGAAATGATCAAATTTACAAGCAACGCATTCCTCGCAACAAAGATCAGTTTTGCAAACGAGATCGGGAACCTCTGCAAAGCGTCCGGTATCGACAGTTATGAGGTCTTTGCCGGTGTCGGGCTCGACACCCGGATTAATCCCAAATTCTTCCGATCAGGGCTCGGGTTCGGAGGTTCGTGCTTCCCGAAAGATGTGAATGCCCTGATATCCCATGCGCGATCCAAAGGGATTGACCCGATTATTCTTAACTCTGTAATCGACACAAACGAAGACCAGCCCCGGCGGATGATTGCACTCCTGAAAAAACATCTCGATCCTCGGGGTCACACCATCGGTGTCCTCGGACTTGCGTTCAAGCCTGATACAGATGACATCCGCGAGAGCCGGGCAATTCCCGTGATCCGGTTGTTATTACAGGCCGGCGCGAAGGTCAAGGCATATGATCCAGAAGCGATGGGGCACTTCAGGGAGTTAATTCCCGACATTTCGTACGAAGCACTTGCCTCGGAAGTGCTGGATTCCGATGCGGTACTAATTGTCACGGAATGGAAAGAGTTTGAGTCTCTTGATTATCGCGGGAAACTGGTGATTGACGGTCGCCGGATTGAAAAGGTGCGGAATGAAGCAGCGGTGTACGAGGGGATGTGCTGGTAATGGAAATTAGAAAAGCGGTTATTCCTGCAGCGGGGCTCGGCACCCGGTTTTTACCGGTCACAAAATCCATGCCGAAGGAGATGCTCCCCATCATTGATAAGCCGGTCATTCAATATGTCGTTGAAGAAGCGATTGATGCCGGGATTGATGATATTATCATCATTTCCGGCAGGGGAAAACGTGCTATTGAAGATTATTTTGATGCAGCCCCCGAACTGGAGATGCGGCTCTCATACCAGCACAAGGAGGAGACACTCTCGCGGTTGAAGAAGATCACAGACTTTCCCGGCATTCATTATATCCGGCAAAAAGAACCTCGTGGCCTTGGTGATGCGATTCTCAGAGCAGAAAAACATATCGGGAACGAACCGTTTGCCGTGCTGCTTGGTGATGATATTATTGCCAACAGTTATTCATGCACTGGTCAGCTCATGTCAATTTTTTCCCGGTTTAATGCATCAGTAATTTCTATCGAACCGGTGCCGCCGGAAAAGGTCAGCAGTTATGGGATTATCAAAGGAAAAGCAATCGAGCCGGATCTTTTCGCCATTGAAGATATCATAGAAAAACCCGCTATCTCACTGGCGCCATCCAACCTGGGCGCAGTGGGCAGATATATTTTTGTTCCGGAAATTTTTGATTGTCTGAAGAATACATCCCCCGGAGTGGGAAACGAGATCCAACTTACCGATGCGATTCGCCTCTTATTAAAGGAACATCCGGTGTATGGCTATAAATTCAAAGGGAAGCGATATGATACCGGGGATAAACTGGGATACATTGAAACTATTATCGATTATGCCTTACAAGATCCGCAATTGCAGGAGAACCTGAAAAAATTCCTTGTTGATCGGTTGAACTAGGATAAGGAATTTTTTTCTGGCGAAAAAATTTCATAGTTGTCACGAAATCATTAACAATTTTCTCAACAATTTTACTATGTGCTTTCCGATTCCCTTTTTATATCCCGCCTTATGAATGTAAGTTCAATCCAGCGGCAGAGCGTTATCACTGTCGTTTCAACTATTAGTCTCACCCTCGTGGGTTTCGTCTCAACAATTTATTTTGCGCACTCCCTGGGACCGGCTCCTCTCGGCGCATACTTCCTGTTCCTTGCTTATTTTGGGATTTTCAACCTTGTTGGTGATGGGGGATTTGGGGGAGCAGCAGTTAAAAGAATATCTGAGGGAGAGGAACCGGATGAGTATTTTTCTGCATTTGTCTTTATCAGGATTGCATTTCTCGCAATATCTGTCACAGCACTCGTTTGGGCAGAACCCTTCCTCAAGGACGCAACCTCGTCAGGAATTTTTTTCTGGCTTCTCTTAGCGCTCATTGTTTCAGTTTTTTCTAGTTGTACCGGAATAGGGTTATATGGTTCCGGAAAGGTAGGGATATATCAGATTAGTAGCTTCCTGGATGCATTTCTGCGAACTCTTTTTCAAATCGCTGCAGTCTTTTTTGGATTTGGTGTTGCCGGACTTACAGGAGGATTTGTTGGAGGTTTAATTGCCGGAGGTATCGCAAATTTTTGGTCTCTCGATTTAAAATTAGTACGGTTCCGGTTATCACACCTGAAAAGCCTGTCCAGCTTCTCTTTCTGGATATTCCTGACCGCGAGTGGTTCATTAGTATTTTGCTATGCTGATACCGTTCTCATCGGATATTTTATGAGTAATGCTGATGTTGGAATCTACCGCACCGCGTTCCAGCTCACGTCGGTTGCCACATTCACGACACTGGCTTTTCAAATCGTTCTCTATCCAAAGATCAGCACATGGGGAGCACAAGAAAAGGTTACAGAAATTGAGACTTCTCTGGCAAGGGCTTTTACCTATTCCCTTTTTCTGGCAATTCCAACCTGCATCGGTGGGTGGATTTTGGGGCAGCGTCTCCTCTATTATCTTTACGGTGCTTCTTTTGCTGAAGGGGCATCTGCCCTTTTTTTCCTCCTCCTCGTGCAGGTGGTTAATGTCTTCATGTTTCTTGGAACGATGTGCCTGAACGCACTCAACCGACCAAAAGATGCATTCTGGATAACCGTCATTGCAGCGATTGCAAACATCCTCTTTGACTTCGCCCTTATCCCCCTCATGGGCATAACAGGAGCTGCCATCGCAACCCTTGTGGCGATGACTCTGAATGCGCTTGGTGCCCTTATACTCCTTTCGCGGATAATTTCCATAAAATTTGAATATGAATCGGTAAAAAATATGCTCTACGCCGCAGGGTGCATGGGTATTTTCCTTCTTTTCATTCATTTTATCTTTCCTCTTACTCACGTTGCTGCGGTTTTATCCGTGGTTATCGTTGGAGCAGGAATTTATGTATCTGTTTTGTTTAAACTGGATAGGGAAATTCACGATGAACTCAAGAAACTGAGTATGGATCTCGGAGTTCCATGGCCAGGGTGGTTATAGGGATCTCCTCGGGTAATAATGCAGATATATTATTTTTTCATGAAATGGGTATTATTTATTAACTTTGAATAATTTTCCGTTGGATTTAAAAATTTCCACGATATGCGATCATAATTCACTAACAGAAGGATTCAGGGAAATTTAATTAGGATATACGTTATTTTGTGCGGCACCTCTCCATGATTTCCAACAAAATGGCGAATTTTAGCGATACGATTTGCTGATTAAAATTTGGACTTATTACCAAGGGTGAACTATAAATTGAAAACAAATTATTATCCTGATCAAATCCAATATACCAGCTAACTGGTGCTTATATGCAAGTTGTCATTTTATGTGGTGGACTCGGAACCAGACTTAAGGAAGAGACGGAATTTCGCCCGAAACCTATGGTAAAAATCGGGACCCGCCCGATCCTCTGGCATATAATGAAAATTTACGCATCTTATGGATTCAAAGACTTTATTCTTGCTCTCGGGTATAAAGGTGAAATGATCAAGGAATATTTTTATCATTATGAATTGATGGACAGTGACGTTACGATAGAATTGGGCAATTCCCAAAATACCTGCGTTTTCCACAATGAAGTCAAAGAAAATGACTGGAAGGTTACTCTGGCAAACACGGGTGAAAAATCCCTGAAAGGAGCAAGGATCAAAAAAGTTGAGAAATATATAAAAGATAATGAATTTATGTTAACCTATGGGGACGGGGTGTCCGATATTAATATTCCAAAACTTCTGGAGTTCCATCGTCGTCACAGAAAAATTGCCACAGTTACTGGAGTAAATGCGTCAGCACGATTCGGAGAATTAAAAATTAATGGCGATCGCGTTGAAAGGTTCAGCGAGAAACCTAGTTCAGGATCAGAATATATCAATGGCGGTTTTTTCGTATTTAACCGGAAAATTTTTGATTATCTCACTCCAGATGAAAATTGTGATTTTGAGTTTGGACCTCTTGATATACTTGCAAACGAGGGAGAGTTAATGGTTTACAAACACCGCGGATCCTGGGCCTGCATGGATACTCTCCGTGATATGGATTACCTGAATAAAATCTGGGATGAAAATAAAGCGTTCTGGAAGATTTGGCAATGACCCCTTTTTCCTTGAACAATTATTCAGGAAAAAAGGTCTTGCTTACCGGAGATACAGGATTCAAAGGGTCATGGCTTGCAATATGGTTACTGAAACTCGGCGCACGGGTTACCGGTTTTGGGTTGCCGCCAAAAAACCTTGAGGATAATTTCACCGTTTCCGGTCTTAATTCAAGGATAGATCATCTTAACGGAGACATTCGCGATTATACGTTACTTTCTGATGCATTCAAGGAATTCAGACCAGAATTTGTTTTTCATCTGGCAGCTCAGGCTCTCGTGCTCGACTCCTACAAGGATCCACGCCTGACCTTTACTACCAATGTGACCGGAACCCTGAATGTTCTTGAAGCGATCCGGAAAAATCCCGGTATAAAAGCAGCAGTGATCGTAACAAGCGACAAGTGTTATGAAAACCGGGAATGGGTTCACGGATACCGGGAATCCGATCCTCTTGGTGGGGGGGATCCATACAGTGCATCAAAAGGAGCCGCTGAAATCGTTATCTCATCCTATATCCGGTCATTTTTTCAGGAGAAGAATTCTCCATGTGTTGCGTCGGTTCGTGCCGGCAATGTTATTGGCGGCGGGGACTGGTCAGAGAACCGGATCATTCCGGACTGCATTCGATCACTGAGATGCAATCGCTCCATCGGACTAAGGAATCCCCATTCGATACGCCCATGGCAGCACGTACTGGAACCACTGTACGGATATCTCTTACTCGGCAGCGCACTATCCGGACCAGATGGAAAAACATTTTGCGGTCCATGGAATTTTGGTCCTCATCCATGCAATATAGTGACAGTTGAAGATCTTGTACAGGAGATCATCTGTCAATGGGGCAGCGGAATGTACCATATCAACGAATCTCAACAGAAAAGCAAGGAATCGAATATGCTGGTTCTGGACATCAACAAGGCATTACATCTGCTGAAATGGAATCCTGTACTCCCATTAAAAAAATCCGTGCAGTTCACTATCGATGAATACAGGATAGAGGGGTTGTCTGAAGATGTTGTGTTCAACCAGCGATCTGCTCATATTGACGAATACATGAATATTCAGCTAAGTATGGTGTGAACATGGAATGCTGTCGATCCTGTGGAAGACAACTGCCCTCGCCGTTTCTGGACCTGGGCAATTCCCCCCTGTCCAACGCTTATCTTTCAGAAAAGAATATCCACCAGCCAGAAGTATATTACCCGCTCGAGGTCTATTATTGCCCTCATTGCCATCTCGTTCAGCTGGATGAATTCGAAACACCGGAACATATTTTTTCAACGGACTATGCCTATTTCTCATCCTATTCGTCCAGCTGGCTGGCGCACTGCAAGTCTTATGTGGATATGATGGTGGAACGGTTCGGGTTGAACAAAAAATCTCTGGTGATGGAGATCGCAAGCAATGATGGATATCTCCTTCAGTATTTTAAAAAGTATAGTATTCCGGTACAGGGAGTTGAGCCGGCAAAAAATACTGCCGGGGTTGCTATAGGTAAAGGCATACCAACTGATATTATCTTTTTTAATACCGCGTATGCATTGGAGAGGGCAAAGACTTCGCATCTGGCGGATCTGATAATTGGTAACAACGTCCTTGCTCATAACCCAAACCTGAATGATTTTGTCGAGGGACTACGTATCGCATTGAAGCCACAGGGTATTATTACCATGGAATTTCCCCATCTTATGAAACTGATGGAGAACAACCAGTTTGATACGATCTACCAGGAGCATTACTCATATCTCTCCCTTCATGCCGTACAGTTCCTGTTCAAGACACACCATCTTGACATATTCGATGTCGATGAACTGCCGACCCATGGGGGATCACTCCGGATTTATGCAAAACATGAGCGCAATACCACCAGGGAAATTTCGGATCGGGTGATCAGACTATCTGAACGAGAAAAGAAAGCCGGGTTGCTCGACTGTTATGCTTATGACCGGTTCCGGCAGAAAGTTGAAGGTACGAAAAGGTCGCTGCTCAAGTGCCTGATCGGTATTAAAAACGAAGGGAAAACGATTGTAGGCTATGGAGCCCCTGCAAAGGGAAACACCCTCCTGAATTACTGCGGGATCCGAATGGATTTTCTCACGTATACGGTTGATGCAAATCCCCGGAAACAGGATCACTTCCTGCCCGGTACCCACGTTCCCATCAGACATCCGGACCAGATTAAGATCGACAAACCCGAGTATGTCCTGATTCTGCCGTGGAACATTAAAGAGGAGATCATGGCTCAACTATCCTATGTCCACGAGTGGGGGGGGAAATTTATTATTCCGATTCCCGATGTTCAGGTGATCGAGGCATGATCTTTACCGAGACGAAGATCAAGGGTGCATTTATTATTGAACCGGAACTTCTTGAGGATGAACGCGGTTTTTTTGCCCGGTCGTTCTCTCAGGAGGAATTTCAGAAATATGGCCTTGAAACAGATATTGTCCAGTGTAATATTTCTTATAACAAGAAAAAAGGGACGCTGAGGGGGATGCATTACCAGGTTCCACCATTTGAAGAGGCGAAGATAGTTTCCTGTACCAGAGGATCGATCTATGATGTTGTAGTAGATCTGCGGAGAGATTCCCCAACATATCGACAATGGTACGCGGAGAAATTATGCGCTGATTCATACCGGGCTCTCTACATCCCAAAAGGCTGTGCACATGGTTTCCAGACGCTTGAAGACAATTGTATTGTATACTATCAGATGGGAGAGTACTATCATCCTGAATGTGCAAGGGGTATGCAATGGAATGATCCGTCAATAGGGATTGTCTGGCCGGTTCCAGTCATGATTATATCCGAAAAAGATAGAAACTACCGGGATTTTAACGCATGAAACAGGTTCTTCTCACAGGTGCAACCGGTTTCATTGGTAGACAAGCCATATTGCCACTTGTCGAGAGGGGATTCGATGTTCATTGTATCTATCGAACGACAAAGTCTGCAATCATTTCTGATGAAAAAAATATAACGTGGCACCAGGCAGATCTTTTGAATAGAAATGATGTTAAAAAATTATTTGACTCTGTTTCGCCTCTATATTTACTTCATTTTGCATGGAATGTTACACCGGGAACATATCTCGAATCAATTAACAATTTTGACTGGCTTATTTCAAGCCTGAACCTTCTCCATGAATTTGCTGAATCCGGAGGAACAAGAGTGATATGTGCTGGAACCTGTTTTGAATATGATCTGCGGTATGGATATTGTACTGAAAATTTAACTCCAACAGTACCGACCACGTATTATGGTTCATGCAAATATCAGCTTCAGTCAATTGGGGAAAAGTATGCAGAAAAAGCGGGTCTTGATTTTGCATGGGGGCGAATCTTCTACCCATACGGACCTTATGAATATCCTATGCGACTTGTTCCCTCGGTGATTCAATCACTCTTAAACTATGAAACAGCGAAATGTACACACGGAAATCAGATCCGGGATTTTCTGCATGTTGCGGATGTTGCCGATGCTTTTGTAACACTCCTTGATTCAAAGATAACCGGTGTTGTCAATATAGGATCTGGAGAACCAGTCTCAATCAAAGAACTTGTAATGCAGATTGCCACATTTCTCGAGAAGGGTGATGATATTCGATTGGGAGCCCTCTCTGCACGGAAAAATGAACCCCCGTTTATTGTCGCTGACATAACTCGCCTGCAAAAAGAAGTCCGATGGTGTCCGAAATTTTCTCTTGAAGAGGGCATTAAGGATACCATATCTTGGTGGAAAAATAAAGGGAATTGTGATAATCCAAAAAGAAAATGAAAGAATAATTCGAGGAGACTCATGGACAAAATCGAAGAATTCCAAATGGAATGTGCAGATCGTGTAAATAGTTATAGGTCTGACAAACAGTTACAAAGAACATCAAAAGCTTTTCTCGAAGAAAGCATACGAACGAAATATTCCTATAACTTCTCCTGGATGGGACGACCTATTATTCAGTATCCACAGGATATCATTGCGATGCAGGAGATCATCTGGAACGTAAAGCCGGATCTCGTCATAGAAACCGGTATTGCACATGGAGGATCCTTGATATTTTATGCTTCGATGCTCGAGTTGCTTGGGGGGGAAGGTAATGTACTCGGTATCGACATTGATATAAGGGAACACAACCGCCAGGAGATTGAAAACCATCCGATGCTTAAACGAATAACGATGATTGAAGGTTCAAGTGTGGATAAAAGTGTGGTTGAAAAGGTTCACAAATATGCACAAGGGAAAAAACGAGTGCTGGTATGCCTCGATTCCCTGCACACGCAAGATCATGTATTACAGGAACTTGAAGCATATTCCTCGCTTGTAACAAGAGGGAGCTATTGTGTGGTCTTTGATACAATTGTTGAAGATTTGCCTGATGAATACTCCACAAATCGCCCATGGGGTAAGGGGAATAATCCGAAAACTGCTGTGTGGAAGTTTCTGAAAAGTACTGATCGGTTCGTGATTGATAAAGTGATTGAAAATAAATTGTTGATCACCGCTTGCCCAGATGGCTATTTGAAGTGCTTGCAATAAATAGTCATCCGGTTAGCAAAGATCGGTTTGTATGGTCGGGAAATCCTTCATACCACAAATTGAATCTAGTTGATGCAAAGTAAGAGTCTGAAAATATAACTTCTTTATAAATATCATATTTTTTTTTCAATTCGGTTAAACTTACGGTATAATGCAAAATCGTTATACAATTTTTTTATTAAATATCCGGAATTAACATTAGTTATTTCCAAATCTTCAGGATAATGGCTATATTTTAAAAATTCTGTTGCATCAAATACATTCAAAATATCAAAATTTCTTAGATTTATTTCAATAGTTTCATTAAATAGTAAATTTTTATATTTCGAATATTCACCAAAAAATTTTGAGATAATTTGTTTAATTTTCAATTTATTTTTAGAAATTACTTTTTTGCGATATTCAATTTCAATCCAATCCATTAATTCAGGGCTCTTGATGCATTTCGATTTTATCTTGTTAAAATCTTCATTCCCCTTTTGAGGAATATTTGTTATTTCTTGAATACAATTTTTTATAAATTTTGTATAATCAAGAGCATCTTCTTCATCAGGAAATAATATGTCTTTTGCATGGTAATAAGAATCAGCAATAATTGCTGGCAATACATTGACTGATGGAACGTTTATATGCCATATGAATCCTGCCTTTTCATTCAGACTAGTAAAATCCTCTTTAATATTAGAATTTTGGTTGGTATACAGCTGAGCTGCCCCATTACTAGATTTTGAAAGACCTGCAATACTCAGCGGGGTGTTCAGCGATAAATATTTTTTTACATTTTTTGCTATTACAAATCCAGAGTAAATATCAGGCGATTGTGAATTAAAAAATGTACCGTTTTTTTCTTTTATGTCTTTCAAAACACTATTATGCACCGCAGAATTGTATAGCATCGGCAGTGTTTTATAATGAAGTTCATAATTGGCAACTTTTTTTATTATTTCTATAGAATCAAATTCAGTAAAACCATTATTAACGGGAATATACATTTTACCCGCGACGTTTTTTATAAAAAAATCAGGCCAATAATATAATATCCAATCCCATCGTATGACACGTTCATTTGTTGAATCAATTACTTTTTGGAGAAGTGACAATGAATTAAACAATAAGCCATCGTCATCACCAATAAGAATAACATAATCTCCTTTAGTGTGCGAAATTGCAAATTCCCAATTTTCACTCATGGCGAGTGCCCGATTTGTTCTCATAAAAATAATTCTATCATCGTTAAATTTTTCCACCACTTCTTGAGTATCATGAGTGCTAAAATTATCAGAGATAATTATTTCAAAGTCTTCAAAATCTTGATTAAGGCAGGTTTTTATGGCATATTGCAATGTTTCTGCGCGATTTCGCGTCGGTATTACAATACTGAATTTTGGATTAGACATTTATATTATCTATAATGTTATAAATGAATAAAAGTTAGGCTAATGATATAGCTGCATTTAATCGCTTATCAAGGCTTGAAGTTATTCAGAATAGTTAAATCAACTTTCCGAAATTCTTAATTAGAATTGAAAAATTAGGACAATATTCAAAAAGAGAATACTTCACATGAAACTCCTCTACGATCACCAGATCTTCTACCGCCAAAATTACGGCGGGGTGAGCCGTTACTTCTGCGAGTTGATGAATCAGTTCTCGACAGATCCGGACATAAGTTTTATTCTGCCACTTCGGTTTGTACAAAATGATAATTTATCTCAATTCCCTCAGTTGGATAAATTCTGGTCAGGAAGATACAACGAACTCTATAACAATTATTTTGTTTCATCGCTTCAGAAAAAAATTCGTTTTAATGCATTGAATTTTGGATTAAATTTTCTTATCAATAATCGAGACGAATCTATCCGATTATTAAAAAAACAGGATTTTGACGTATTCCATCCAACATACTACGAGCCCTATTTCCTGAAATATCTCCAGAAAAAATCCTATGTTTTAACGGTTTATGATATGATACATGAATATTTTCCCAACTATTTCAAAACCAATGATCAAACCAGGGTTTGGAAAAAACAACTGATTGAGAATGCCGGAGTTGTTATTGCAATATCCGAGAATACCAAGCAGGATATTGTAAAATTCACAACTGTAGATCCGAACCGAATTCATGTTATTTACCTCGGAAATCCTTTTGAACGCATAAGCAGCCCCGCACAGGTCATCCCTTCTTCAGATCGTCCTGTATTTGGAAAACCCTACCTGTTATTCGTGGGGGGCAGATCCGCTTACAAAAATTTTAATTTTTTTATCGGATCTGTTGCAGAAATGTTATGCAAAAATGATGGATTACATGTAGTGTGTGCGGGATCGTCACCATTTACACGTAACGAAAAACAGTTTTTAAAAAATCTGAATATACTCGATAGAGTACACCAGGTAAAAATTAACGATACAATTTTGAAAAATTTATATAAAAACGCACAGGCTTTTATTTTTCCTTCACTCTATGAAGGATTCGGACTTCCGGTTCTGGAAGCGTTTTCCTGCGGTTGTCCCGCAGTAATAAGTAATTCCAGTTCATTGCCTGAAATTGGAAGGGAAGGTGCAATTTATTTCGACCCCGGGGATAGAAAATCAATTATTTCAGCTCTGGAAACAGTTTTGTATGATGAAAAATACCGGGAGGATTTGATCAAAAAGGGATATGGCCGTTTGAAAGATTTTTCATGGGAACTCACCGCATTTAAAACCAAAAAAATTTACGAGTATTTGATGAACCACTGACTATTGAACTTTTCAGGTTTTTTTCCGGATTTAAATACTGAAAACAAAGGATTATCCCGAAATTTCGGTTTTGCACCTTGTCGGAATACTCTTCACCCATTACATCACACAATATTCCGGAAAAACAATCATGCTTACCATCTTCACCATCCCAAAACCCTTTATTGGCCATATTGGCGTCATACAGAGAAACGCTGTCATGAGCTGGCTCAATCTGATCCCGAAATGCGAGATCATTCTTTTCGGGAATGAGACGGGGATCCAGGAAATTGCACAAGAACTTGGGATCAGGCATGTGCCAGATATCCGAAAAAACGAATATGGAACACCTTTTCTTGATGATGTTTTCAACCACGCTCAGAAAATAGCACATCACGACATACTCTGCTATTGCAACGCGGACATAATTTTTTTTAATGAACTTATAGAAGCGGTAAAAAAAATATCGGTCAGAGAGTATCTTATGGTTGGAGAACGATGGGACGTAGACGTAACAACCCCCATCGATACCTCTCGTGAAAACTGGGCAGCGGAATTTCTCGTTTTTGCACGGGAGCATCATACAGTCCAGAATTTTCCGGGAATGGATTATTTTATTTTCCCAAAAGGTATACTCAATGAATTCCCTCCTTTCGTCGTAGGACGCAGGGGGTGGGATAACTGGCTCATTTACCACGTGCGGAAGAGACGGATACCTGTAATCGATGCAACATCGGTTGTGCACGTAATCCACCAGAACCACTCCTATGTGCATGTCCCGCAAAAAGAGGGGACACGGTGGGAAGGGCCGGAATCATGGAATAATGTCAAGCTGGTCAAAAACCGTCAGATATACTTGTGGGAACTTGCGGACAGCGATTGGGTACTCACTCCGGAAGGTTTGAAAAAGAAACCGTTCTCCCTGCGGACAATTGAACAGGATCTCATCCTTTCAACACCGGAAAAATTTCATATGTTTCTCGAACCATTTTATCGGTTAGGGCACCTGACAAAATTTGGATACCTGAAATTATCTGAGCATTTTAAAAGATAATCAATATTCAACGGATTATTTTCGGTAATTAATTGTGCTTTTCCCAACTATTTTTCCAATAAGTTCACTATAATTTTTAAACCCATTATTTCCACTATTAAATCTGAATATGCCCATGTTGTTTGGGAAAGGATCAAGGAAGAAAAGGATCTCATGGGGGCCACTATAATATTTCAAACACCTTTTCAATCCCCTGCAAAAATGGATGGATGTTAGTCTCTTCGAGGTAGACGGGTACTACCATTGAAAAACAGACTGGTTGTTGGTTGTTTAATGGTTTCAACCCTTTTTTTTCTGTTGCAACAAAACCACGATATTTTGATTGATCATTTTATAAGTCATGAAGGAATTAACAATGAATAATTTCCGTACCCTATATTTTTTTTATAGGTGACATTATCGATGATTACCAGTTCTCCGATCTGAATTTTTTCATTGCCGTTCTTTACTGAAAAGATTACATCGGGCTTAAAATCTTTTAATGAATTATCTTGAGAATTTTTAGACGGATTATCGACATTTACATGTTCAATCCTCGGGAAGGACCCCGAAGCGTTTTCTAAAAGCATCCATAATGGATATTCATAATCGTAAGGTGCACCGTCTTTGATATCCAATCCGATTTTTTCATATTTTTGTTCACTGATGTTTTTGGATAATACTATGAAGGGTTCCATTGCATTTCGGTTAGAATTAAAATATTGAGAATTGCGATCTCTCTCGAAAATACTTTGTGAGAATTCAGGAGGATTTCGATTAATTATCTCTGAAATATTTTTCTCGATAAGTTTACTGATTGCGGGATAGGTGGGTTCTAATGTTTTATAACTGATTACAGGCTTTGTCTCATTGAGAACTATCCAGGGTATTGAGGTTATCAATAATATTATAATAATAAGATATGAAATTTTTTTATTGAGGCATTTTGATAAAATATACCCGACAAGGGGAGCAGACATTATAAAAAGGGGCAACTGGTAACGGATATTGTATTCATTATAATTAAAAAATAAACAGTATAAAATAAATGAGAATATAATACCTAGAATGTATTTACTAATATAAACATTTTTTATTTTTTTCCTAATTGTAAAAATCAAGATTATTAAAAGAGTTAACAAAATTAAAATTAAATGAATTGCATTTCCAGTATTATCTTCATTAAAATTCAAGCCCGGTTTTATGAATACTCCAAAGATAGCTGGCTTTACTGAAAAAATATTGTCAAAATTACTTACAATTGCATTAATAAAGAGGGATATATCTGAATTGAACGGGTAAATAAATTGTAAATGATCTCCCAAATTCCAGAAAATGTTTGTTATTAATTTCGGTAAAGAAAATTCTATGGTAACTAATCCTTGAGAGTTACCTAAAACATTCCCAAAATATTCATAATTCCTGTAAAAATAAGGTGTACATAATGCCAAAAAGGATATTGGAATAGGTAATATTCGAATACACCAAAATGCAAACGATTTTTTGATGTTTGTAAAATCAAATTCTTTCACTATGCATATGATGAAAATAAAAATAAATGGAATTACATAAACATATGCAATTGGTTTGGTATATATAGCCAAACTAAGACTGGTACCCACCAAAAATGAATACATCAATGAGGGATGATTTGTGAATTCATCAATAAAATAAACAAAACCTAAAATAAAAAATCCCAGAACTAACTCATATTGTGTGGAAGATGCCTGGAGAATCAGCATCGGGATGGTTCCACAAATTATTATTGAGAATATTTGACAGGTGATCGATGGAGACAACTTTTTCGCTATTAATGAGACGAGAATTAAACATCCCAGCATACTAAAAAATTGGATAAAATTTGAGAGAGAATCTGTTCCTGATAATACCTGCAATTGCATTATCGCGATGGCTGCGAAAGGAGGATAATAAAATTGTGATTGTATATTGGTTGGAAAAACCTTTAAATTTTTATTTTGGATCCAATGCATTATTCTGGCAACATTCGAAACCATTGAATCCCAATTACATGGCGGAGAGGTCCATGCAATTGTTGCGATGATTAGAATATTGACAATGAGAAATAACAGGAGGATTTTATCAATAATTGAAAGAGAGGGAAAGAAAATTTTTTTACAGCTCCACTTATTTTTTATTATGAGATACAGCAAAAGTCCAATACTTATGATAAAAAATATCAACCAAAATGATATGATTGCATTTACGGTGATAGCATTAAAAAAACTAAAAATTTCTGTTATTATCGATACAACGGAGGCAAGAAAAATTCCAGAAATTACTAATGCTTCTCTGAAATTTAATTCCGATTTTAAAATTTTTTGATTATACAGTATAAATGTTAAAATAATTATTGACAACAGCGGAAAAATTATCCAGATTTGCATTTAATTCACCATATTGTCAATGAAAGTTAGCAATACTAAGCCCCTAACATTTTTAGCGCAATATTCACTTCTAAACAGACAGGACAATTATCAATTATTAATTGCACCAAGTTCTAAATGATTCCCATCTCGCTCAGACGCGCCGGTAAATACTTTTTCGTGACAAAATCCAGCCCCCGCGCAGCAAATGCCTGCTGTTCTGACTTAAGGTTCATCTCGAGCTGCAGGCTAATCTCCTTTTTCCAGTAATCGGTCGCAAACCGGGGGTCCGTGAGTTCTGACTTGAGCGCCTCAACATCCTTTTCCGTCAGCTTATCCGAGGGGAGGTTGTAGTCCCGGATGTCCCGGGGCTGCAGGCCGAGGAACTGGGACTTTGGCGTTGCGAGGATCTCGGACATGTGAGCACTCTTGATCGCTCCGTACGCGACTGAGGCGTAGATGCGGTACGACCACGGGTCACCATCGGTAAAGACAAGGATGGGCAGGTCCCATGCAGTACTGATCTTGTTCAGCATCCGCCGTGTCGACCGCGCCGGCTGTCCTTTAAGGTGGACGAGGATCGCGTTGTGTTCCTCATCGAACCCGTTCTCGATCAGCCGGTCGTACATACCACCGGTTTCAATCGCAATAACGAATTTTGCATCATGATCGACGAACTCGATATTCTCAACGTTGTTGGGGATTGTATACCCTGCCTGCCCCACATCGTCCTGGCAATGGATCGTCTTCATGCCCCGCCGGGTCTCTTCCCGGATTCGCATCGGGCCATAAATGGATGCCCCATTCTCCTCGGGATGGAGGTGGAACCCTTCACGGGGAACATCGGATAGGATCTCGAGGTCCTCGATCAGGAAATTACTCTCGTCCTGCGCTCCGAACTTCGCCCGTTTCCAGCCCTCCGAGATATAATACATCTCTCTCAACGTTGAAGAGCGGTTCTCGATCAGCTGCTGCTTGATAAACCCGATTACATAAGCCATCTTCAGAAGGTGCGTTGCGCTCTTGGCCGATGCAGCCGTCCGCATGCTCTCCTTGTCGCCGTACTTCCAGACCTCGCTTGCATCGTCAAACTCGATATTGTATTTCGTCCTCGTGGGAAGGGAGATCGAGGGGATCTCGCCAGCCTTCATCTGGTCGTACCAGTCACCTGCTATATTGAGCAGTGCGGCCATCGACTTCTTCTCCAGCTCTTCTTTAGACATCGAGATCCACCACCATCTTTTTACTATCCTCTATCCCGCGGATTTCGAGCAACCCCCCGCCTTTCCCTGCATACGAGACACGCCATGTCATCTGGGGAGGGACGTGAACCTTCCAGACTTTTGTAAACTGACCGTCCATCTCGCTTACAAAGTCAGCTTTCGGGAGGGCACCAGCGGCGTTATCACCAGAGATATCATAGAGAGATAGTTCATCTTCATGCCCGGTATAGTTACTCAACTCGATAATCACGTTTCCATCGCGTGTCCATTTTTTCACAATCAGCTTATGCATCAGCTTACCCTCAATAGGGCTGGTGTCGACGAGTGGTTTTTCTACAATTTCGCTTACTTTTTCTGCAATCTCCGGAATGATCGCACAGACCGCACGCGCCCGGTCTTCTGCCACCTTGTTTTTATCCCTGCGGGACACAAAAAGTCTGAGATCACGTCCAAGATCCTGCAGGGCAAGGGTGATCTCCTTTTCTATCTCCGGGATACTGGCAATGGCGTCCTTGCTCTCGCTTGTGAATGGCACATTGGTCGAAGCCACGTGGACAAGGATAAGGACCGGCCCTGTCGGGAAGCCACCCTGTTGAGGAATATTATACGACTTCCAGTTTATGTCGGTGACAGATCCGGTGATGGCGCAGGCACCCTGCTGGTACATAAGGGGAACGCGGTTGGCGAAACGCAGGAGGATCGCGTTGCCTTCTGCCGGGAGTTTTCCCCCATACCCAATCGCTGCCTCCACCATGAATGAATGGCCGGAGAAGACCGAGCTTTGCCGCGTGCGGGCAGCAACAAAATCCATCTGGAACTCTTTTTCGAGCCCCCGTCGGATCAGCTCCTCACCTATGGGGGAAAGACACTGGGTCGCAGGAGGGGCCGGTACCGCGACTTCCTGCATGGCGGCGAGAAGTTTTTTCAAGTCATCGGAAGAAAATCCCCTCACCTTCAGGGTGCCTTTGAATCCGGACCGCTCGCACATCTCCTGAGCGCTCTTCTTGCCCACGCGGCTGAAAGATTCCACGAGAAAATCGGCAAGGTTCAGATTGCTTGCCGCTGCCATCCGTTTCAGCTGGCCAAATTCGATACCGTGCGGATGAGGCTGGATCGCCACCGGACAGGCTATTACTTCCTGGCTCACCCGCTCGAATGTAAAGGATTCGTCATCGAGTTCCACCCGAAAGCGGGCGTGCGGGTTGACCACGGAGGTGTACCGGAGGTATTCCAGAAGCTTCTTCTTGGCCGACATCGTGCTCTTGAACTCGATCTGGACCCGCGTTCCATGGATCCGATCCCATTCGAACGGTTCCTGGGAGATGATATCGGGCTCGTTTGACTCGATTTTAATCTGGATCTCACATTTGTATGCAGATTCCTTTGGTCCCGTGCGAGAAATTACTACTGTCGGGACGCCACTGGTGAGCTGGGCATAGAGCACTGCTGCCGAGATCCCAATGCCCTGCTGCCCGCGTGTCTGCCGTATCTGGTGGAACCGGGAACCGTAGAGGAGTTTTCCAAAGACAAATGGAACCTGGGCAGGTACGATACCGGGGCCATTATCCTCGACGATTATCCTGAAAATATCGGTTGAAATTTTTTTTATGCTTATGAAAATATCCGGAAGTACCTGTGCCTCTTCGCAGGCATCAAGAGCATTATCTACGGCTTCCTTAATGGTGGTAATTACCCCACGCGTAGGGGAATCAAAACCGAGAAGGTGTTTGTTCTTCTCAAAGAATTCTGCGACACTGATACTCCGCTGCTGCTTGGCCAGCTCATCGGCGAGCACCATGCGATACCACCTCGGCTATTGCTGATTCAGGATCCAGTGTCTTCTGCTCACCGGTATGAAGGTTCTTGAGGGTCACATTCCCGGATTCTGTTTCGCGCTGGCCAATAACGACAGCAAAATCTGCTGATTTGGATGCATGCGCAATCTGGGCTCCCAGTCCCCGTCCCATGAGATCCATTTCTGAACGGATGCCGGCTCTGCGAAAAATGCGGGCAACTTCCAGCGCATGGTTACGACACTCATTCGTGCAGACTACGGCAACAACAGTATCCTTTCTATGTATTTTTTCTCCGAGTGAAACCATAACCCTGTCAAAACCCAAGGCAAACCCGCAGGATGCTACATCATCACCCCCAAAAAGATGGGCTAGCCGATAAGCACCTCCTCCGAGGATCTGGTTCTCTGCACCCAGGTTTTGTGCAAATCCTTCAAAGACCATCCCCGTATAGTAATCCAATCCACGGGCGATTCCAAAATTCAAAGAATATTCAATACCTGCTGCATCAAGAATTTCAATTGTCTGGTTAATGCGCTCTTTTTCAGGAACCGGACCCGAAATCTCGAAAGCCTCTGCAAGATCACGACAATTTACCAGAGCAATAAGGGAATTGCAGAGATCTGCTTTATTCATGGATTCAAGCGTATTTTTCAAACCATCAAAATCTTTTTTGTCCAGATGGGCCATCATCCTGCGCTGTGCAGAGTATTCGAGATCTTTAAGCAGGTTCTTCATGAACGAAAGGTGTCCGACTTTCAGATCGTACGCGATTCCTGTTGCATTGAGCATATCTGCTGCGAGCATTATTACTTCAGCATCCGCACGAGCTGTATCAGCCCCGATGAGCTCCACACCGAACTGCCAGAACTGGCGGTATCGCCCTTTCTGGGGACGTTCATACCGGAAGCAGTCGGCGAAGTAACACCAGCGCAATGGTTTAGGTGCGACCTTGGCTTCGTTTATGAACATCCGTATTACGGCGGCGGTGATCTCAGGCCGCAGGGCAAGCTTGCGTCCCCCTTTATCTTCAAAGATATACATCTCCTCAACGATCCCTTCACCTGACCGCATGGTGAAGAGCTCAAGATTCTCAAACTCCGGAGTACAGACTTCCCGGTAGCCCCAGCAGCGTGCTACTTCCCGCATGCGCCATTCGATTGTGCGCCGTGCTTCCATTTCATCCGGTAAAAAATCCCGCGTTCCTCTCGGTTTTTGAAGCATATGAAAAGTCCCTATCCATTACTGTTTGTGTTGGTGTTATTTCTTATTCGCCCTGTTGGTAGTTACACTTCCTAAGAAACGCTCCAGCGTCCCTTCACTTCCCCACACCTTCTCGCGTTCACTCCTTCCCTGTAAATACAATGCGCCAAGGATTAGGCCAAGACCAAGCAGTTCCAGCATGTATATCGTGAAAAACACGCCGAGCGTTGCAAGAGCACCATAGGCGACTCCGTGGTAAGCTGCTTTCCGGTAGCCCGCAAGCCCGGTCCTGAAAAAGATCCGTGTATCGCGCAGCCAAAGAAAAAAGGTGGTTGCGGCACCGAAGAGAGCAACATACATGAGATACGTCATGGCAATGAACTAACTTATTATACGCCGTTCCATATCTGTATTATTACGATCATGATACCAAACCCAACGCTGCAGGATGTACTTTCGCGCTACAAGAGAGGGGATATTTCCCTTGAGAGCGCAGCAGAAGAGATTGAAGGGCTCCGCCTTGACTATATCGGGGATTTTGCCTGTATCGATCTTGGGAGGGCTGTGCGGTGTGGGATGCCCGAAGTGGTTCTTGCCGAAGGAAAAGACCCTGCACACCTGGCAGAAATTGCAATTCGGTATGCGGAAGATTTAGGCCGTTGTATAATTACGCGCGTGATCCCGGAACAGGTGGCCTCAATAAAAAAATGTGCAGAAAATACGGGCATCGTCATCCATCACCATGAAGCCGGCAGCGTACTCGTGCTTGCGAAAGGAGCTGCACCGAAACTCACGGGAGGTATAGTAGCAGTAATCACTGCCGGTACTTCTGATATCAGGGTCGCAGAGGAGGCAAAGATCATCGCTGAGGAGATGGGGTGCGAAGTGCGAACCGCTTATGATGTGGGAGCTGCCGGCATTCATCGCCTTTTCCCGGCACTCAAACATCTGCTCACTGCCCATGTCTTTATTGTCTGTGCAGGACGGGAGGGAACCCTTCCCGCAGTTGTTGCCGGTCTCGTTGACAAGCCTGTAATCGGCGTTCCGGTCAGCACGGGTTATGGCTATATGGGGGAAGGCAGGGCAGCACTTGCTAGCATGCTCCAGTCCTGTTCGGTAATTGCCGTAGTGAACATTGATGCCGGTTTTACTGCCGGCGCATTTGCCGCGCGTATCGCGAATATGGGGGGAAAATCATGAGACGTGGATTTTATATCGGAAGGTTTCAGCCATATCATAACGGACACCAGTCGGTTCTTGAACATATTTCACGTGAGGTGGATGAGATTGTTATAGGTATAGGAAGTGCCCAGATCTCACACCTCCCCGACAACCCGTTTACTGCCGGTGAACGAGTCCTGATGATCACCCGCGCCCTTGCATCTCTTGGCTGCCCGTTTTATGTCATTCCGATTGAAGATATCCTGAGAAACGCGCTCTGGGTTGCCCACGTCCAAGCAATGACACCCCCGTTTGACCTCTGCTACTCTTCAAACCCGCTGGTTATGCAGCTCTTTAAAGAAGCAGAGATCACCGTACAATCCCCAGCTATGTACGAACGTGAGACCCTGAGCGGCACCGCGATCCGGAGCCGCATGATCAACGGAGAGCCGTGGAAAAATCTCGTACCCCCTGTCGTTGTTCAGGTGCTCGACGAGATTGACGGTGTGGAAAGGCTTCGCCAGATTTCCCAGAAAGATTAACACGCATAAAAAAACCTGACCTGTATTTCCTGAAACGATCGGATCCTGGTGAAATCCATGTATACATTCATCAAAAAACTCCTGAAACAAAAAGAGCCTGAGAAATTCACCCTTGCGTTTGATGCCATCCCGGCCTGGCTCGACGAGCGTGAAAAGATCTTACGGACTACACTCCAGACCGAGACAGATGCGCCGGTACGGAATATCAGGAATGCAACGGCACAACTGCAGATTATTGTCAACGGTATTGCCGATGCTGAACACGATCCGG
Source organism: Methanoregulaceae archaeon (assembly GCA_015660885.1). Classification (GTDB taxonomy): domain Archaea; phylum Halobacteriota; class Methanomicrobia; order Methanomicrobiales; family Methanospirillaceae; genus Methanoregula. The sequence goes on from JACTUB010000001.1 coordinate 69,485, forward strand.
CCATTCACCCAAAGCTCAAGGCTATCGCTAAAAATTCACTTCCCCTGTTTGTGAAGGCGATGACAGCCTCATTATCAAAAGACCTCCCGGAAGATATTGAAGAATTTTATTCTGCTGCTGTGGAATGCGTGAAAATTTGCCTTAATAGTACCCGCGGGCAGGGTCGGTACCTGCAGGTAGTGTTTCCCGGAGAGATGAAAGCAGTCAAAACCGGGATCGATGCAATCGGACATGAGATGAATGCAATAACCACATCCCTCACTACCTACCAAGAGCAAAAAACACTGATAACTGAGGTACGAACACTGTATAATGTCCTGTATGATATCAGGACTGATTCAGGAAAAGCTCTTGAAAAAGGCCAGCGGATAAGTACCCGAATAACTGAGATCACCAACCGGATTGAGCACCTGAAAAAAGAGCTGGAGAATCTGCATTCCGATGCAGGAATGAAAGAAATCAAAAAAACAAGATTCGCACTGGAAGAAATGGAAAAGAAAAGAGATGGGGTTACCCGAACGTACACGACTCTTTCTATGACGGCTTCCCATGTTTTCCGCAAGGCAGAAAAAATTGCAACAAAACAACAGCATTCCGCAGAGATCTCAACTCTCCGACGTACGATCGACTTTCTCTCAGATCATACCCTTCCTGACCCGGATAATCTGGCTTCTGCCCTTGCCATTACCTGTCCCATCACAGAACGGATGATCGCTGCAGGGGAGATCGTATTAAAAAACAAAGAAGAACGCGGAATTTTTTCCGACACCGGACAATTCTGTAAGGAAATGTACACGATATGCTTAGATATAAGGAAACAGGACAGGGAATGCAGGAATATTCAGGACTCCCTCGCCTCGCATCCAGTTCTGGTGCAGACAAATACGCTGGAACGGGAAAAAACCCAACTTGAACACATGCTGGAAAAAGAGAGACAAGCACAAACAGACCTCGCGGACTGGAGAAAGAGAATAGTGGAGAAGATCCCGGCACTGGAAAAAGAACTCCGTGATAAAATTGAAGAAATTATTGGGAAGGGCGTGCAACTTCGGATTGACGGCCACACGTAGGCATGAGGGGAAATACCAGCGTTGTGATCTGTTCAGCAGGTCCCGACTTCTTTTTTTCACCGGGTGTGCCGCTTAGTATCATTTTTATCCTGTCTGATACTTCTCTTTGCTGAAATCAGACGAACCATAAGGGCATTTGTTAATATTATTGAACATTTATCTCTACAAAATCCCCCAAATCGCTCTGGTTGGCGGAAAACTCATCAGACCAGCCATAGCAATCACGGAGCATCTGAGCAATGACATCAGAAAATGTCATGTTCCGACGTTTGAGTGTTAGGAGCGCCTCATACACCTCAGGATCAATTCGTATCGAACGTCCCTCGCCAGCACGAGGCATAATTACCATTTTGTGGTAACTGCATATAAAATTATCTTAAAATCCTGACCCGCTATATATAGAGTGCGTAGAATAATCGTAAATTGGAGAGATCTGGTTCATTTACCAATCCCTTGAACTGATACGGATGAACGAAAATGTAGAGAAATCAGTGTATGCAAACTCGGGTTCATCTCCGTGACAGCCACCGACACGCAGGAGAGCTGGAAGATCTAGGGGGACTCGTACTACCTCAATATTGCGTCCCCCCCTATCCATTTTTGCATCAAGAGGCACAAATTCAAGGGGATGCCGGACAATCCCCTCAGATGTTTTGCGGCAACAGATATTCTGGTGCTGGTGCCCGCAGCACATATGGATGAGCCCACGAGCTGCGAGTGCATCAAACGCCATTGTTGCGGTATAATTGTACCCGGCAAAAGAATCCCCGGATTCATGGGAAAGCCGCTGCCAGCATTTGAGCCGGAGCGTCTGGGTTCCCAGATCTAGCGGCCCTCCATGGACGAAGAGCATGCCATGATCCGACCATTCCATGGGGATGTTGTTAAAGATGGAAAGAAGTGGAGAGTCCCGTATCTGTTCATGACGGTACATGCTGGCCGGATCACTTCCACTTACTAAAATCCCATTAAGAAAAGCGTGATCATGGTTGCCAAGCACCGACATGAGATGATATTCATGCGAGAGTGTGTGGATCATCTCCAAAGTTTCCCGGGGGCGATCTCCACGGTGTATGAGATCTCCCAGATTAACAAGAACGTCGACCTGCCCGAACGCTTGTCGGAACAGCGGGGACCGGATACATGATGCAAGTGCGCTGATTGCTACTGAATCTGCATGTACATCAGAAAAGATAACTACACCCATATTGTCGGCAGAATATTAGAGTTTCTTTATCATATAAACTGATGATACGCAAGGTTACACTATTCATCCCGGTCTGATTGGGATATGTTCATGTCGGAGAAATTCCAAGTACTGTAAGAACATCTGATGGATGCGCATCTGACAGGGAAAATGCGATGTCTAATCCCCATGCCCGACCTATCTCGATTATGTATGCATTGCCCGAGTTTTCATCAATTCTTGTGTCAGATCTGCGGTTCTGCCACGGACTTCGGCACCCTTGTCGTGTGATTGAATATAAAATTTGATTCGTCAGAAAAACCAATGGAGAATCAGATATACATGGAACAATTCCTTTCCGAGTACGTCAAACGCGTGAGACCTTACTTTAACGGCTTTTCTGCAATAACCGCACATGAGATTGCATCAGCATTCCTTGCCTTCAAGTTCGGACTTTACCCCAACGCTATCCATGAATGTACCCATGCGATCTCCCTTATCCCGGATAACGGGGCAAATGTTGCGTTAAAAAAGGCACTCTCCATTGTCCGTGTGAATGCCATGGATCTCGAAAATGCACAGTTTACTGCAGACTTGACAATAGCATTCTCAGAAGAAGAGCTTCCGTACATCCCTGTGAATCTGTCCCCGGAACAGATCGAAGATTCTGGTACCTTCCAGCTGGACAACGCGCTCGTCCTCATATATGCCGTCGCAGTTATTACTTCTCCTGACGATGAGGAGGCGTTGGCTGAGCACCGCAAATTTATTGTACGATTACTGATGGGATACAAGAAGGCCCTTGGTTTAAGTTAGTGTCTGGAGTGCAGGAAACACAGGACAAACATTCAAACGTTCCAGCTAGTTCATCTTGCCAGTATATATAATACTGGAAGCTCGAAGAGTATCACACTTCAAAAATAAAAAAAAATTTGTTTTCAGAGAGAGATCAAAGGCTATCGAGACTGACACCACTGAAGTCCTGAGCAACCTGTTGGATATCCCTGACGCCAAACGCAGTCTGGACCATATTCATTTCGAGCGAGTTTGCCGCATCACACACGTAATCAAGGATGTCAACGGACAGTTCCTTCTGGATCTTGCTCTTCCGGAGCTGATCAACCAGGGCTGCCATCTTCTCCGGAGGTTCCATGCGAAGTTTTGCAAGGCTCATGACGCACATGTAAATCCGTGTCAGGTTCCGGTCGGTGCCGGTGATGGTATCAAAGAAATTTCTAATAACCTGTGCCTGATAGATATCTCCACCCATGACTTCACCTCCTTCTCACTTCTGCAGGTAATTTTCCTGTTTACCTTATCCTTTTATAAACTTTGTGGCAGAAATCGCTTTTTCCCGATAAAAAAACCAATAAAAAACGATTGTCTCTTCAAAGTGCGGCGGGATTGTCAGACAATAAGACGCCAAACGTCTTACTGCGCCGCATAGCACCGCACTTACTTCGCCGCACTGACGATCTTGATGATATCACCATCCTTAAGGAGGTGGTTTTCCTTTATCCGCATCTTTGTTCTGGCATCGACGGCATATAAAAATCCCTTACCGATATCGGTATGCACTTGGAACGCGAGATCGTGGGGTGTAGATCCTTTCCTCATCAGGAACGCGTCGGGAAGCACATCGCCTTTCTTGTTACAGAAATGGTTCTCATCTTCAACCGGGTAGATGACAATCATGTCAAGCAGCTCGAACACCGCACGGTTTATGGCTTGCTGCACACCTGTACCTTTGCACTGCGTCATTACTCCGGCAATTTTTGCCAGTCCGCTTTTCTGTATAGCAGTAAGAGTTACCTCATTGACAATTTTGAACTCCGTATCCCCGGGCAAGTACCGAATTACGTGTGCTCCTGCCGCATTTCTCAGCGCGAGCTCGGATGCCGCACTCGCAAATGCAACCTTCTGAGTTGCAAGTTTTGAACGCAGCATACCGGGTGCCTCGTCAACCTTGTTCCCCACGATCAACATCGGTTTAGAGATCTTTACTATCTCTGCGCATAATGGGATGAGATCGTCGATCGTTGCGTGGACGAGATCGAGTTTGAGCTTCAGCTCCACATCCCGGACATCTTCCATCGTGATGCCAAGACCGGTGAATACATCAGCTATTCCCTGCTGAATAGCAGTCCCCTTTCCCTGAGACATACGGCTTATCCTCGTCCAATGTTTATCAAGAATACCATGGACCCACATCGTCATCTCGATAATCAGGAACCTGATATCTTCTTCAGGATCATGATTTCCAATACCCACCGGGTTCCCTTCGCTGTCCGTGCCGCCGCTCGCATCAATAATGTGAAGTATCGCGTCTGCCTGCCGAAGGTTGTCAAGGAACTGGTTGCCCAGTCCTTTGCCTTTGTGTGCATCAGGGACGAGACCGGCAACATCGATTAAATTCACTGCCACAAACCGGTTCCCGTCAACACAATGCCCGCAGGTAAGGTGAAGGTCATGACACGGGCACTTCGATCGCACGTAGGCTACACCAAAATTCGGATTAATAGTCGTGAACGGATAGTTGGCAATTTCGACATTAGCCATAGTCGCAGCTTTGAAAAATGTCGATTTTCCGCAGTTGGGTTTACCCGCAAGGGCCAGGGTGATCATGTGTGGTTCCTCAGTTAGTTATTCGGTACTGGTTTCATGGTGCAGATTGGTAAAGAATCCGATAATTTTGTCGCTCGGAACCGGCAGATCCTTTTAATAATTCCATGAAAATCTGCAACATTTTCTCCTAGAGCATGAAAAACCTCATTGTTCTCACGCTCGTACAGAATCTGACAAAGTTTTTCATGCCTGCTTATTAAAAGATACTTATGACGTTTACACAGAAAAAAATCTGGTATTTTGAAAAACCAGGAGAATCCAACACCTGGGATGCGGCGGTTTTTGCTATTGAGCGTGCCAAAGAACTTAAAATTAAAACAATTGTTGTAGCAAGTACTTCGGGAAAAACAGCACAGATTTTTTTTGATGCAATGAAAGGATCGGATATTGAACTGATTGTAGTGTCCCATGTTGTCGGATTTACAAAACCGGGTGAATGGGAGTTTTCCGAAGAAATCGCAGTGCAACTACGGAAACAGGGTGTCCGTATTGTAACGGGCACCCATGCACTCTCCGGACTCGAACGGGCATTTTCACGCTCACCCAGAGTAGGGGGTGGGTCGCGAAGCGAGGCTGTTGCTGAGGCATTGCGGCGCGTTGTAGCTGTCGGACTCAAAGTCGCTGTCGAGTGCGTGTTAATCGCGGCTGACCAGGGAGTACTCGACGTCAGTAAGGAAGTCGTTGCCGTAGGGGGGACTGCATGTGGTGCAGATACAGTCTGCGTGATCCGCCCTGCGCATACCGGGAGTTTCTTTGATCTCCAGGTACGGGAGATTGTCGCCATGCCGAGGGTTCGGTAACGATGGCGATTGCAGAGCTCAAAGAGGCGTTAATTCTCCTCAAAAGGATGCCATTACTCTGGATACCCGGAATTGTTGGCGGATCTCTGGCTGCTGTTCTCTGGGTAACCTTCAATCTCTACGGGACATTCTTTGCCGGCAGGTTTATGGTGTTCTTCGGATTGGTACTCCTCATCTTCACTACAGGTATGCTTACAATAATCAGGGATAATGAAGGTGGCATCAGGGAATTGCTTGCCGGGGGCATCAGATATTATTTCCGTGTGCTCCTGCCCGAAATCGTAATTGTTTCCGGCGTTATACTCATCTTTATTCTGCTGATGATAACCTTCAGCTTTTTTGGGGTGTCTGACGTCAGTATAGTGACCGCCCTTACATTTGGCTTCACGATACCAACAATGCTCCTTACCTTCTTTTATGACACAGCCGCAATTTTCGAGGAACGACGGGTGTTTGAATCCATCCAGCGAAGCATCCAGCTGGTTGTTGCGCGTATAAACGAAGTGATCGCATTCTTTTTTGTCTACCTGGCGATCTTTATCGGTATTGTTCTTGCACTGATAATTATCTGGGAAGCATTCCTGTACGATAAGCTGGAACCAATAACCCGTTACAACGAAACTCAGCTCCAGTCATTCAGCCCGGATCAGCTCATCGCAATAATTGGTCCGACAGGAATATGGATTACATCCGTGATTCTCTTCTTCGGTATCTTTTTGCTTCTCCCGATTCTCTACTGCTATAAAGCTTGTTTCTTTAAAAAACTCGCTGGCGGGACTATTATCACCCAGCAGCCGACCACAGGAGAATATGACAGCAAAGGACGCTGGTACAAATATTAAGAAACCCCATTTTTTTTATCCCGGATTTTACAAGCATCGCATGTTGAAAAAAATCAACACCCTGATGTGTATTAATGAATTGCACAATACATCATAATCACATCCGGAAAAGATGATTTATGAAGGGATAGAGGGAATTTTCTGTTCTTTACGATAAAGGGAGAACGATATAATTTCATCTTCTGAAGAAACTATTAGAAAAACAAAAAAATTGATTATTTTCCAATAGGCTGGGACACCAAATTCTAAAATTTCATGAACATAAACAGTGAAATTGCAAATATTCCCCCACCAATCGTTGCAAGCAGATTGGTACCGGCATTACCAAGAAATCCATGGTTCTCCAGTGTCGCACCGACAAAGCTGTCGATATTAGTACCAACAAAACCCGCAAGTGTGCAAATAACCATCATCTCCGGCGTGATTACATTGAGCAGCAGTGCGACTAGAGAAACAGCTAAACCACCCAGGAATGCGATCGCCTCCCCTCGTAAGGTAATGCCTCCGTTCGTGCCTATCGGGACTTTTTTCAGGGTTGTAATCATATAGGGGATTCCACCGGTTACCCCAATCTCACTTGCCACCGTATCTGCCGCAGCTGTTGCCACACAACCGACATACATGACAATAAAGACCGGCTGCTGAAAAACTCCGAAAAGGACTGCAGCAGCTGCTGCGACGATCCCGTTCGCGAAAACATTCCTGTATCCTCGCGCCCCACTCTGGCCCTGTTCAACACCGATCTTTTTTTTATACTCAAATTTATATCTTGTCGCCAAAGAACCCAGAATAAAAAAAGAGAGCATAATTAAAAACCACTGCGTCCCATGAGGTGCGGCAAAGACCAACAGGATTATTCCAACGAGAGCAGCAGAGAAAAGACCAGAAAGATCGGCGGTTTTTGCCCGGAATGCAAAAAATCCAAAGGTAAAACCGACGATAACAGCGATAACTATCAGCTGAAGATCTACCTGATAATTAAGCTCCCGGATAAGCCACATTGTCATGGCGATCCCGATCGCTTCGATAACGAGCGCGTCCTCGTACTTAAGCAGGATGGTTTTAAAAAGGACAGCGGCGATGATTCCGAAAATCACTGTTAAAAAAAATTTCTGGTTAAGGTATGTTATGACGAGCATACCCGCCCATGCCGTCGAGATAATATAATACAGATACGTGTTCAAATCATCAGCGCCACGCTGGAAGACCAGTTCTCCCATAACAAGCATTGCCAGCGTGCAGCTGAACACAAAAAGAGGTAGAAGCGTAACTCCATAGAGCATGGCAATTACACAAAAAGAGTATGCGAGATATTTAGTATTAAAAAAACGCCATAAGATGAGCGCATAGAGAATAACGATCAGACTCATAAGCCACGCGGGCTTGATATAGGGAGCGATCAGAATGGCACCGGCCACAAGCACTGCCGCGTAACCAAGTCCTCGTTGTCTCTCCATTTATCAATTATTTGTCTTCAAGCAAAAGAGTTTTATCGTGTCTGTATTTCCCGAGAAACAAGTGCTGAATGTTTACAATACTGTAACATATACCGGGATACGATCACTATATTTTATTTCACAACCAACCTTCTCAAGAATGATATCTTCCGATCAACTGCCGAAAAACTATGATTTCGCTGAAGTTGAGGAGCGCTGGCGCAACACCTGGCGCGACGAAGATAATTATTTTGACAGAAACTCGAAAAAACCACAGTTTGTAATCGACACGCCCCCCCCGTACCCGACGGGCAATTTCCATATAGGTAACGCGTTAAACTGGTGCTATATAGATTTTTTTGCCCGTTATAAACGCATGAAGGGTTTTAATGTGATGTTCCCCCAGGGATGGGACTGTCACGGTCTCCCGACCGAAGTTAAGGTGGAAGAACTAAACCACATTACAAAAAACGATGTCTCCCGCGAGGAGTTCCGGCGGATGTGCCGTGAACTTACCGAAAAAAACATTACCCATATGCGGCTCACGCTCCGCAAGATGGCGTTTTCGACAGACTGGAGTAACGAATACATCACGATGATGCCGGATTACTACGGCAAGACCCAGCTCTCATTTTTACGTATGCTTAAAACCGGGTACATCTATCAGAGCGAGCACCCGGTAAATTATTGTACCCGGTGCGAGACAGCAATCGCATTTGCTGAAGTAGCGTATGAAGAGCGGGAAACCCAGCTCAATTATTTTGACTTTCAGGGAGTGGAGATTGCATCTACGAGACCAGAGCTCCTTGCAGCCTGTGTAGCACTGGCGGTTCACCCGGAAGATAAAAGATACCATTTCCTGAAAGGCAGGAAGATGAAAGTCCCCCTTTTCGGTCATGAAGTTCCGGTTATTCAAGATGAGGCGGTTGATCCGGAATTTGGCTCTGGTGCCGTCATGATTTGTACATTTGGCGACAAACAGGACGTTCACTGGTGGAAACAACACAACCTCGTTTTACGCAAAGCAATTGATCGGCGAGGGAGGATGACGGAAATTGCGGACAGATACCGGGGCATGACTGCTGCCGAGTGTCGCACTGCAATTCTTGCTGATATGAAGTCCTTAAAAATCCTGAAACGTCAGGAGAAACTGGCACAGCGTGTAGGCACCTGTTGGCGTTGTAAAACACCCATAGAGATTCTCTCAGAGCGTCAGTGGTTTGTGAAGATTAAACCAGATGAGATCCAAGAGGTTGCTCACCAGATCATATGGCATCCTGAGCATATGCTTCGGCGTATGGAAAACTGGATCGAACAGATGGAATGGGACTGGTGCATCTCCCGGCAGCGGATCTTTGCAACACCGATCCCTGTCTGGTTCTGTACTGCATGCGGTGAGATGATAACCCCCGACGAAAAAGATCTGCCCGTTGATCCAACACAGGGAAAACCAAAACATGCTTGTCTGAAATGCGGCAGTAATGAATCTAGTGGAGAAGTTGATGTCCTTGATACCTGGATGGACTCTTCTATTTCTGTCCTTAACGTGACTGGTTGGGACGGTAGAGGGATACCCCCGTACTTCCCTGCCCAGATCCGCCCGCAGGGTCATGATATCATTCGTACATGGGCATTTTATACTATCCTTCGTTCCGTTGCGCTGACCGGGCAGAAGCCCTGGGATGAGATCCTTGTTAACGGCATGGTACTGGGAGAAGACGGATTCAAGATGAGCAAGAGCCGGGGCAATATAATCGTTCCTGAGGAAATTTTACTGAAGTATGGTGCCGATGCACTCAGACAATGGGCAGCAATGGGGGCAGCAACAGGGTCGGACATTATGTTCAACTGGAACGATGTTGTGGCCGCATCACGTTTCCAGACAAAAATGTGGAACATTGCCAGGTTCGCCCTGATCCAGCTTGAGAAAGAAGGTTTTGATCAGAATGCATCAGTTACTGCACTTGCCGACAGGTGGTTGCTTGTGCGTCTCTCAGACACTGTTCAGCAGGTAAATGCTGCAATGGAAAGTTACCAGTTTGATACTGCACTCAAGGCAATCCGGGAGTTTGCGTGGGATGCTCTTGCCGATAATTATATTGAGCTGGTCAAGGGCAGACTGTATACAGGCGCTTCGTCCCGGAAGAGTGCACTCCTTGTGCTCCATACTGCGTTTGATGCTCTCTGTAAAATGCTCGCCCCGTTCACCCCCTACTTTGCGGAAGAGTGCTACTCGCACCTGAATAAAGGTGCGAGCGTCCACAAGCAGCCCTGGGTGTCCTTCACGTATGAGGACGAAGCAGCAAAATACGAGGGCAACCTCCTCACCCAGATCGTGGCGGAAGTGCGCAGGTATAAGCATGATGCCGGACTCGCACTCAATGCTCCGCTTGGCAAAGTTACGATTTATGCCCCCCATACCGTCAATGATGAAGGGGATACCGGGCGCGCACTTAATGCGGATGTCCACTGGCGAACCGATGCCGCAAAACTCGATCGCGTAATTGAGGATATTGATTTTAACCGCGCAGTAATAGGACCTGTATTCCGCAAACAGGTGCAGGCATTCATAAACGCGATAAAAGCGCTGCCACCCCACAGTCTGGAAAACCCACCAAAAACTATTATCATCGGGGGTTCTGAAGTAAGGATTCCTGAAAATTCCTTTTCGCCGAAGTTTTCCTATATGGAAGAGGGGGCAAAAGTGGATGTAATCACCGTTGGCAATGTGATCGTGACAATTGCAAAATCTGCCTGATTGAACCAGCAACAAACATTGCTATCTCATCTTTTTCTTTCATCGCATCTACAATTACGAACCGTGAGGGATCTTCACAGGCGAATTTGAGATAGTTGTTCTGCACTTTTTCAAGTACTTCTCGTTTCTCGAAATGCTCGCGCTCGTTCTGCGGTTTGAGCCGGGATAGGGCTTCATCGATGGGAAGAACACAGAGAAATGTTTTATCAGGAACGATTGACCAGCCGTTATGCATCGCCCGCAGCCATTCCTCCGGTTTAGGGATTACCCCAGTGAGAGTCACTGACTGGTAAGCATATCTGCTGTCACTATACCGGTCAGAAATTACCAGTTTTCCTTCCTCAAGTGCCGGGCGGATAATTTTTGCGAGATGCGCTGCATGATCTGCTACAAAGAGGGTGGCCTCTGTTACCGGATCAATCTGTTCAGCAATCGCCCGGCGTACTGACTCCCCAACCCACGTGGCTCCCGGTTCACGGGTATAAACGGGATCGAGATCAGCAAGTAATTCCCGCAGCGCCAGATGCAGCGTACTCTTCCCGCTTCCATCAATTCCCTCCAGGGTGACTAACAACAGCTTCCCCTCCGTATCCATTCAATCGGGACAATTCCCCGGTGTAAGGCAGTACTGATAATGGCTCCATCAAATCCCGAATGACTGATTTTTTCAAGATCACTAAGGGTTGCGACACCTCCACCATAAAAGAGCTGCCCGTTAAAAGCCCTGCGGATTTTTTCCAGCATTTGTGGTTCAACACCACTCTCTGTGCCCACAGCGCTGACATTAAGAAGAATACACCCATCAAAATCCCAGTGTTGTGCAGAGGTTAACACGTCCACCGGATCTTTCCCGGAGGGTATGACAAGCCCCTGTTTTACATCAATGCTGAGGTAGCCTCCATGATATCGAGATAGATCGCTGCCTCCTGTCTCGGTTCCGACTATATTCACGATATGCTCACCTGCCAGCATATCATTCGGAGAATGACAGCCACGGTCAACACAACAGCACCTGACGTTCTCTGCGCACTTTTGTATAATAGCATCGTGCGACCCTGTCCCTTCAATCCGATCGAGATCGGCGATATACAGATATTTTGGTCCGATGGCCTTTACAAAACTGACGGGTTCTGCAGTCGGAGAACACCCCCAATCAAGAGGTTTGTAGGTCCTACGTTGCCCGGATTTGCCGTGAACGACCAGATTTTGCCGCAAATCCATCGCAAGAAATAATTTCATAGGCGAACGCAATCACTATTAGGATAAAAGATCATTAAACTTTATGCAATTGTTGGTCAGCCCAAGCACAATTGACGAAGCAAAACATTCCATCGCTGCTGACATAATTGATGTTAAAAAACCTTCAGAAGGCTCCCTGGGCGCAAACTTTCCCTGGGTGATACGTGAAATTAAAACACTTATTGCCAAACCATTGAGTGCAGCAATTGGTGACTTTGACTATAAACCGGGAGGAGCTGCACTTGCTGCTTACGGCGCAGCCTGCGCCGGAGCTGATTTTGTAAAGATCGGACTTGCCTTTGACGGGCAGGAAAAAGCGCGGGAGGTCATTGGCGCGGTCGTCAGGGCAGTAAAAGATGAATTTCCCAAAAAATATGTCGTGATTGCTGCATACTCGGATTACCCGCGTATGCATTCTATCTCTCCTTTTGAGATGGCACCCATCGCTGCAGAGTGCGGGGCTGATTTTGCCATGGTTGACACCGGCATCAAAGATCGTCAGAGCACCTTTGCATTCATGAATGAAGAGACGCTCCGCTTGTTTACTGACACAAATAAAAAACTCGGGCTCGGAACGGCTCTGGCCGGTTCGTTTAAATTTGAAGATATTGAAGCACTCAAAAGGATCAATCCGGATATAATCGGTGTGCGGGGGATGGTCTGTGGCGGTGACCGGAATGCGACTGTCCGTGAAGACCTCATAAAAACCGCACTTGCCATGATCAGGTGATATATGTTCGTCGAAAAACTGGATGTGCCACTCTCTTTAACTTTTGATGATGTGCTGCTCGAACCCCGGGAATCCTGGCTTGAACCTGCCGACGCAGATACACACTCAAAGTTTTCGAAAAAAATCAATCTGAACATCCCGCTTGTGTCCGCCGCTATGGACACGGTTACCGAAGCCTCCATGGCGATAGCACTCGCCCGCGAAGGGGGAATCGGGGTAATCCACCGGAATATGACGCCTGAACGTGAGCTGCAGGAAGTTATTTTCGTAAAACAGGCAGAAGAACTGATTGAACGTGATGTGCTCTTCGTAGAGGATACTGCTACGGTCTCGGACGCCGAACGTCTGATGCACCAGTATAGTATCGGCGGGGTTCCCGTCGTAGATAAAGGGAAGATTATCGGGATTGTCAGCCGGCGTGACGTCCGGGCTATAGTTACCAAACGGGGTGATGAAAAGATCACCTCAATAATGACCAGAAAACCTATTGTCGCCGATGAAGCGATCACTGCGGAAAAAGCACTCGAAATAATGTATACAAACAAGGTCGAACGGCTCCCGGTCGTCAATAATAAGGGTAAACTTCTTGGTATCATTACGATGCAGGATATTCTCGAGAGACGCCAGTACCCGCTCGCGACCCGTGATACGAAAGGCAACCTCCGGGTGGCTGCAGCAGTCGGGCCCTTCGATTTTTCACGCGCCGAACTGCTCGACCAGAACAATGTGGATGTACTTGTAGTAGATTGTGCCCATGGCCACAATATGAAAGTTGTCGCAGCAGTTAAAGACATAAAGGGCAGCATGAAAGCAGAGATTATTGCCGGGAACATCGCAACCCGTGCAGGAGCGGAAGCCCTTGTCGGTGCCGGTGTCGACGGGATCAAAGTCGGCATTGGTCCGGGCTCGATCTGTACGACCCGGATCGTTGCGGGCACGGGTGTTCCCCAGATAACTGCAATTGCACAAGTTGCGGACATCGCCCGCGAGGCAGATATCCCGATAATCGCAGATGGCGGTGTACGATTCAGTGGTGATGTGGCGAAAGCGATTGCCGCCGGAGCTGATACCGTTATGATGGGCAGCATGTTTGCGGGGACTGATGAAGCACCCGGCAAGGTAATCACCATCAAAGGGCGACGCTATAAACAATACCGGGGAATGGGATCTCTTGGCGTCATGAGTACCGGACAGTCGAGTGACCGGTACTTCCAGAAGAAAGATATCGGCAGCAGCAAATTCGTGCCTGAAGGTGTTGAAGGTGTCACTCCCTACGTGGGTCATGTCAGGGAAGTCATGTACCAGCTTGTAGGCGGTCTTAAATCAGCGATGGGGTATACAGGTTCAAAGACAATTTCTGAAATGCAGAAGAATGCGAAATTTATCCGGATCACCAATGCCGGCATGACCGAGAGTCACCCGCACAATATCCTTATTACGGATGAAGCACCGAACTACCGTTTGTTTGAATAATTTTTAAAAAATTAATAAAACGAAGCATAAACCGAATCTCAGCTATAAAAACAATATTAAAATTTTTTGTTGCCTTGAAACCTTGTCCATGCCCCGACTGTTATTTCATTACACCCCGTATCCTTCTTCTGTCCAAAAAACGGACATTGAATAACAGAGGCAACCGGGCATGATATCGAATATGCAGCAGATTCAATCCTTCAGATACAGGTTGAAAATCCTGCAGGACGTGTGGCCTGAGATACTAAAAAGACCTGAAATTGAATGAGATTATATAAAAAAAATTAAATTCTCAGTCGGAATGTTCTTCAATTTTTTTCCGGATAACATCATGAACGTAATTACCGACTTCCCTCTGAACTACAATCTTTTCGGGAAAACTCTGAATAAATTTTCGGTATTTTTTATTATTTTCTGCAATCCGGTTTAGCATATCCCAACCAATATCCCCATTTCTATCATTGGTGTCATTAGATGCAAAAAAATTATATTTTTCAAACAGTTCATCCCACTTGCTCAAAGATTTTGTCAGAATTTTTTCAACACAGATTTTTTGATCAATGGATATTGTCATCACTAATAATCATTTATTTAAGTTGAATATTTTTTTTTCAGGTTATAAAAAAATAAAACACAATTTTCATATTCTTTTTACTTTTCCTTAAAAGATTCATCACGTTAAAATTTGAGTATTATTTTGTTAATTTACCCAGCAGTTGAAAAGGCTATTTTGTTTTGAGGGAATTAATTTGTTTGATTGATAAGGTGTTCAGCCGAAAAAATTATTGTTTATTATGAACTGCTTTCTCCAAAACCAAAAAAAGAGACTCCCCTCACCACCCCTCACTCAACCCAAGGAGGGGGTACCCCCCTGCCTGCATACTCAACTCCTTCATTTCCCGCAAAACAACGTCGGAGAACTTCAATAGCCAGCCGGACCAGACAGGGGGGGTACCCCATCTCACGGCAAATCGATGACCCCCTCCCCTCCTTGTTGGGGGTAAAGGGCATACCCCCCTCCTATCCCCATCCTCAGCCTGGAAAAGGGCACCCACCACTATTCAAATTTCCACCTTCCGAGGGTGGGCTCGACATTCATTCCCTCTGTTTCCTGTGCGAAGGGGGGTACCCCCCACTATATGGGAGTGGGGGGATCCCCGATCGGTCTGAACAAGCTCTACCCCCCTTCCCCTCCTTGTTCCGGGAAAAAGATGCACCCCCTCCTACCCCCCCCAAGGATGGGGGCAGAATTTCATGGAGTGTCAACGATAATCTTCCCTCTCTATTCCTGATACCCTGGGATCTCATGCTGGATTTCCTCATAAAAAGCCCAATTTGTTAAAATAGTCTCAATTTGAGGAGATTATAATGCCATCCAACGCATCTTAACACGGTTTGGCAGGCATCTTTTTTGTTCGTCCGCCATTTGGCTTAAGCGATTTTTAACGTGGCATAAAACCCCTGTTTTCAAAAAAGCCAATATAGGCTTTTTTTGAGATTTTAGGCTATATTATCGCTCAGATGGGATCCGGGCATTTTGCGGGGTTTTCTATAATTGCCCGGATCGATAAACCGGAGGTTTTTATGGGTTTTTGGGGGTGGTACTCCATATTTTGGTATGCTATGTTGTGTATGTTGAATGATGGGTCATAAATAATGACGATATAATCCTCGTGAAAAAGCCGACGCTGAAAATCACAATTAAATAATTTTTTGGTCAATCCAATTTCTCATTGCATCTAAATAGTGTTTAAAGCATATTCAACGGGTCTTTAATGCATTGGTATGGAAAGAAAACTGGTACTGAAAAAAAGAAGATTTACAAACTTGAACCACCGTTTGTCCTATTTGTTATAAAGTAAATCTTCTCGGTTCGAAGTATTGTTCTGATTGTATGTATCCTCTAAACTGATAAGAAAAAAGCAAAAGTTCAGAATACCTCCCAGAGATTACAGGAATTATTTGCCGAGAAACCCAAAGCTGAAATTATTTTCTTCAATCTTATGAAAGAATTGAAAGTATAAGAAAAATATTTTCCTCGTTTCAGGATTCAATTGATTTTTTTTTGAATTTGTATCAGAAAACGATGTTCCTAAAAACTGTTGGTGACAACAAAAAACCAGATTATTATGCATGTGGATTGCAGTTCTTTTTCTAATTGCTGTTGCGATATTTTATGCATTTAGTATTAATTTTACTACAATAATCGCTCCATTGACTGGAGTATTTACCTCAGGGATTGGAGCATTTTTCGGGGCATTACTTGGAGAAAGCACAAAAAAGTAGTTAATTTTTAAAAAAAATTATCGGATTTCTTCGGGTTTTACAAAGACAATACCAACAATCAGTACGGCAAGGAGTGCGACTGTTGCAAACATCTGGATAGGATCACCACCGCTGACGTTATAGATGAGCACATGACGCACCAAGCCCGTGAGCCCTGCAACGAGAAGCGCCCGGACTTCGACATGCTTTGTCTTGAAGTAGACAGTCACTGTCTCGAACAGGACGATGATCGTGATTGTAAGGAGCAATGCAGTGAGGACACTGGTCAGCCCGTTTGCAAAGTCACGTGAAACGATCATCTGGACCATTATCTGCACCGCATCATAGACCGAGAATATTGCAATGATCGTAAGGAGTAGTGCGACGATCATGTACAATATC
Source organism: Methanoregulaceae archaeon (assembly GCA_015660885.1). Taxonomy (GTDB): domain Archaea; phylum Halobacteriota; class Methanomicrobia; order Methanomicrobiales; family Methanospirillaceae; genus Methanoregula. Next base: position 86,311 of record JACTUB010000001.1, read on the forward strand.
ATCGGGACCATCGCAAAAAAACGAACGATTAGATTGAATGACGAATTGTTTTCCGGCATCAATTTCTCCTCTGTTGGCTACTTATGGTGTGGAATCGGAGCAGTATAAAGTGTTGGGTCTTGTTCCAGTCTGGGCATAAGAAATAATTAGAAACACACACTAGATTTTGTTTTTAATTTGTCAATTGCTGATTATATTTTATGAAAAATATACATAATTTTGTATTAAAAATCAGTCATCACACGGAACTGGTCAATCTTTTCCTTATCGAGTTTGTCGATAAATTCATCAGCCTCATGTTTAATATCTTTGCTTGCGGTAATTGCACGCCCGACAACAAGGATGTCCGCCCCGGCTTTGAGTGCGTCTTTTACTACGTTCACCCGAACGCCCCCGGCAGTTGCGACAAGAAGTTTCCCTCCTGCCGCTTTCTTGATCGCAGCAATGTCTCCCCAGGCATACGAAACTGAAGAGGGGATTGTATAAGGTTAATTTTTATAAATTCATAGAGAATTAGTTTAAAATCGTGAAAGAAAAGAGAATTCCACAAATAATTTCAACAGGTATTGAACGGTAATAAATTTTTTTAAGTTCTTCTTTTGCCCATTGCATTATCGTTTTTTATATGGTTAGAGATTCAATTGGAAGAAATGTCTGAACATGGAGCGTTGACGCCGACTACTTCATTCAATATACAGTCTCAACGCAGGTGCGACCTTCTTGAGATCCTCAGCCACCATTTTGCCCATCACGTCCGCACCCTTCGGCGAAAGATGTGTCTTGTCTGAGTTGACCGGCTGCTGACCCGGCGCTGGTGCGGGGCCAAAATCAAATTCCTCGCTCACCCGTGGACCCAACCGGTTCAGCACCTCGATGCTGCGGGTGTGCAAATCGATCAAGGGAACCGCTTTCTGTTCCGCCAGCTTTTTCACCGCATCGACGTAGGGCACTAAGTCGCTCTTGATCTTGCCCTCCGGCGTGAAATGCCGACGGGTCATCGAAGTCACCAGAACCGGCTTTGCCCCGGCGGCACGAGCTTCGTCGACGTACCTGGCCATGAATTGCGGGTATGTCGTGACGGGGTCTGTTTCCTGCTTCGGTCCCTTGCCGGGCACATCGTTATGACCAAACTGAATCAGCACGTAGTCCGGTTTTTCGGCCAACGCCTTTACCCACCAACCCTGATTGATGAAGCTCTTCGAACTACGTCCGCTCTTCGCCCAATTGATGCAGGTGACGCCCGGCTTCAGCAGCTTCTTGAACCCCGGGCCCCACCCTTTAATGTCAGTGACCGTCGAATCGCCGACTAACACGATCTTGATTCTGGTCTCGGGATGACTGGCCGAAGCAGGCACACCGTTTGCGGGCCGTTGCTTGAACCACTTTGACAAAGTCAGAATTACTTGTGTCATGGTAAAAAAATTGAACTGCATATTCGCGTTCTTTTGGCAGATCTCACCCAAAACGTATGAAAGTATGTGGCTAAATGTCTTTTTTGAACTGCCCGCAATCAGTACACATCCAAGCACATGGTACGAAAGTAGAGTTTACCCTTTTATAAAGTCTCTGCATGTTTGCACCGCATTTTGGATGATCACATTTCGGGTGTTTTAGGTCTGGCATAATAGTTGTATACAACCTATTACCTGAAAAAAAGTAATCTGGATGTTTTACGGAGTCTATTTTAACCCCAAAAACATACTGACATATTTAGAAATCAGTCATCACACGGAACTGGTCAATCTCTTCCTTATCGAGTTTGTCGATAAACTCATCAGCCGCATGTTTAATATCTTTGCTTGCGGTAATTGCACGCCCGACAACAAGAATATCCGCCCCGGCTTTGAGTGCGTCTTTTACTACGTTCACCCGTACGCCCCCGGCAGTTGCGACAAGAAGTTTTCCTCCTGCCGCTTTCTTGATTGCAGCGATGTCTCCCCAGGCATGGGCGGTGTCTTCAGTATCAATCGCACGATGGAGTTCCACGATATCGGGCTTTACTTTCAGCTTCTCGATCACCTTTGCAGGGTTCTGGACATTCAACATATCCACAACAGAGTATATGCCGACTTTCCGGGCTTCGGCTATTGCTTTCTCCATGGTGGATACAGGAGCAAGGCCTGATACGACGACAGCATCCGATGAGGCATCCGCTGCCATTCGCGCTTCGAGATTACCGGTGTCAAGGATCTTCATATCAGCAATAATAAAGGCATTGGGGCGCAGCTTCCTTAACTCTGAAATGATGCCAAGCCCGAACTTTTTGATCAAGGGCGTTCCTGCCTCAATGATGAGATGGTCATTCTGGGGAAGTTCCCTGAGCACCGATGCAACTTTACCCATATCAACCAGATCAAGCGCTACCTGAAGATAGGGCGGGTCCCAGAGACGCTGTACCTTGAATCCCATGATTGCATGAGCGGCGCGATCTTTTTCATAGATGAGCGTCTTTGCGTCAGGGAACTTTTCCAGTGAACGGTGAATCGCAAGCTTCGTGGCGCCATAATTATACCGGTAAATTTTATTATAATCCTGTGCATCCGGGTGAACAAACGCGGATGCAAGAATGACGACTTTTTCGATATCAATATCGGTAAAAACACCCTCTTCGACACAATCAGCGACTGCTTTTGCGACAGCAGCCTGAACCGGTCCGAACATTTCGTTTACCTGTGTCATAGTCTTAAGGGTAACCTTCGGGATGACAAGGGTCACCGGTTTTGTCAGCAGGTTCGGGCGGATGACCGCAAGAAGTGGTGTGTGACCGGCAGATAGTTGCGATACCGCGTGAGCAAATGCGGTTCCGATGGGACCTTCCTTGTCCCCCATTAAAAGGTCAATGTGTGCAACTTCTGCACCATCGCCGATAAGTGCTTCTCCAACAAGATACATGGAATACTCCGTTCGTTGTTATTATGTGTTTGTCAGCTATGATAAATTTATCAAACGATGTTCCTGATCTCAGCAACACCCACGTTGAAAAAAATGAGCATCGTATGTTTTTTCTGACGGAAATTGAAAGCCGTAGGGTTTCATTTGCTGAAAGCAGGGATTTTCAAATCCATAAAATTTCATGGAGAAATTTTCGACAATAATGATCTTTTCAACGATCTTCAGATTACAGAAAAATTCCCGACCCGGGAATCAGACAGAAAATGTGGGGTTGGTGAGATTTGAACTCACGATCGACGGGTCTCTCCGACATGCATCAGTGCTCCAACGGGTCATCATCAACCATCAGGAACAAGTCCCGATGTTCTTTCCGAAGATATCAGAAAGATCAATTCAGCAGACCCATGGTTCATCATCTGCAGCACACGAACGCAAAGACCGCTGGAGCCCGTCGCCATTCCGGGCTAGGCCACAACCCCCCGGTCACGCAGGTAAGAAATTTACCGGCAGCTGACTGTACAAAATCGCGCTAAATTAACTTAATAGTTTTCCTTATACAGGCCGGATTACCATTAAAAATTTAAGGGAATCCCCCCGCTTATTTTGAGATACCTGCACCTGCTCAATAGGGGGTGAGGGATTGTAATAGTGATAGTGTCCTGCAGAATAAGATCAGCATATTTTTTCATCTGGTATATGAGCAATCCGGCAGTATCATATCATTAATCATATATCCTGTTCTCCCCCCATATTTTAGGGATGATTGAGGGCAGCTACGCAAGCGGGACATCAACAGTTCCTCTGAGGGGAATGACACTTGGGGAAATGCTGGATAATATTACAGCGAAATACCCGGATACCGAGGCAGTTGTCTCGGTTCACCAGAATATCCGCTGGACATACCGTGAATTTCTTAAGCAGGTACATGATGTCGCCCGAGGGTTGATGGGGTTAGGTGTAGAGAAGGGTGATCGTGTCGGCATATGGGCGATGAACCATGCAGAATGGTTGGTCGTCCAGTACGCAACTGCAAAAATTGGTGCGGTTATGGTGAATATCAACCCCTCATATCGTACATACGAGCTGGAGTATGTGCTCAAGCAGGCAGAGATCCAGACGATTATCATTCAGGGAAGGTTCAAGACCTCCGATTATGTGGGAATGTTCTACGAGGCATGCCCTGAGGCATTCGAAGCAAAACCCGGCAGGATCTCCTCTGAAAAATTCCCGTTCCTGAAAAATGCCATCTTCATAGGTGATATTCCCTACAATGGCATGTTTACCTGGGAGGAATTGCTGAAAAAAACAGAAGAGATTACCAACGACGAACTCGTTGCACGGAGTGAGGTGCTCTCGTTTGATGACGCAATTAACATCCAGTATACAAGCGGCACAACCGGATTCCCGAAAGGTGTCGTTCTGACTCATCACAGTGTCCTCAACAATGGTAAAATCATTGGTGATGGGATGGGCTTTACGGAAAAAGACCGTCTTTGCATTCCCGTCCCCTTCTACCACTGCTTCGGTATGGTACTCTCGTCTCTTGCAAGCGTAACCCATGGTTCAACGATGGTCCTGCCAACCCCTGCTTTCGATGCTGAAGAAGTCCTGAAAACCGTTGAAAAGGAGCGGTGTACAGCCCTTAACGGTGTACCAACCATGTTCATTGCTGAACTTACCCACCCGAATTTTGAAAAATATAACCTGAAATCCCTCCGCACCGGTATCATGGCAGGCTCTCCCTGTCCGATTGAGGTGATGAAACAGGTGAACACAAAGATGCACATGAGTGAAATTGTCATCGTGTATGGGCAGACCGAGACATCCCCCGGGGTTACCATGACAACAACACAGGATCCTCTTGAACGGCGGGTTTCGACGATAGGGCGTGCGTTCCCGCATACCGAGCTTAAGATTATTGATCCGAAGTCGGGTAAGATCGTTCCACTGGGGGAGATAGGGGAAATCTGCGCACGTGGTTACTGTGTGATGAAGTGCTATTACAATAACCCATCTGCGACACACGCTACCCTTGACTCAAACCACTGGAACCATACAGGTGATCTCGGGACCATGGATGAGGATGGATACTTCCGAATCGTGGGACGCCTCAAGGACATGGTGATCCGGGGTGGCGAAAATATCTATCCTCGTGAGATTGAAGAATTCCTGCACCACCATGAAAAGATAACAGATGTATATGTGGTGGGAGTACCCGATCGAAAATATGGCGAGGAACTCTGTGCATGGGTAAAAGTAAAAGACAGCCAAGTGCTGACCGACCAGGATGTCAAGGATTTCTGCACGGGAAAAATTGCTCATTACAAGATCCCCCGTTATGTCATGTTTGTCAGCGATTTCCCCATGAGTGTATCCGGCAAGATTCAGAAATTCAGGATGAGGGAAGAATCTGTCAGGATACTTGGGCTGCATGAAGAAGAAAAGATTGAAACAGCATGATCTTTGGAAAATTTCGACGTATTTTTACATCAAAGACTAGTCAGAGATAGGTCAATAATATCCCATTTCCAACCATTCCGTTCCCTGCAGGGATAAGAGGATATTTCAATGGATACTTCAACGGGAGGTAAATTATTGATTCATCATTGATTGGAAATATGATAACTCCATGGACACTGATTTTGTTCACAGCACTTTCACAGCACTATCCGGGATTTCTGAGAAGAGGGATTGCCGTTATTTGGGGAGATTATGTATAGACAGACACCCGCTTAAGCAATAGCGGTAAGGACAAGATTGAACGGATTATCGTGTTGCTGGAACAAGAAGCTGAATGGCTGCGAATGTCACTTTAGCGTAAATTTTTACGGTAAAGTATGACAATAATAATGTAATGTAACAAACAGGAAAATAAAAATCTTAAACAATAAATTATCAATGGCAAATGAGAAATAACTAATAACTGTCCTGTGGGGGATTAACCTGATGAGAAATATGGTAAAATTATCGTACATCCTACTAATTTTCTGTGCGGTTTTCATTGTTCCTGCAATGGCTGACACAAAATATATGGCCGGAAGCCCGCAGATGTCAGCCTACATCTCCGGAACCAATGAATTCAGCCCGGGCGATGATGTGCAGCTCACTGTCGTTATCGAAAATACCGGGGTCAATGAATTCAAATTTGTCCAATCAGCAATTGTTGCCCGCGATGATCTTCCCAACACGGCGAAGTTCCTCACGGTAGCTCTGAATCCCGGAAATGCACCCCTTGTTATCAAATCCGACCCTCAGATGCTGGGTGATGTGAAAGGTTCAGAAAGCGTAAGTGCGGTATATACAACAAAAATTAACGCCGATGCACCAGCAGGAACTTATATTCTTCCCCTGACGCTGAATTATACCTACCTGTATCAGGCGGAACAATACGGTTTTGATACTATCCAGTATACCTACAAACAGGTAAATGAAGATATCGGGATTCCCATAAAAATTAAATCCGATATTACCATCGAAGTTCTATCAGCAAGCCCTGAACATCTGAATGTCGGAACTGAGGGATATCTCAATATGGAAATTAAAAATTCCGGTTCAGAGGATGGAACAAAAGCTATTGTGAAAATCCTGCGAAATGGCAACAGTCCGATAGTGCCAACCGATAGCAGTGTTTACATCGGAGATTTTCCTTCGGGAAGTACTGTAGAATGCAAATACAAGGTTTCCGTCTCCGGTGATGCTGAACGTCAGTCCTATCCGGTTGATGTAGTGGTGGTTTATCAAAATAAGGACGGAGATTTTGTCACGACACGAAGCGACACTGTTGGAATACCGGTAGGGGGCAAGGTAGATTTTGAGGTAATTTCACCTCCGGCTGAAATGAGCCCCGGAAGTAAAAAAGTCATCAGCGTTGAGTATAAAAATACCGGCGAGACTACCATCTACAGTGCACAAGGCAGAATCAGTGCCGTGGATCCTTTTACGAGTGATGATGATATCGCTTATCTCGGCGATCTCAGACAAGGTGAATCAGTGGTTGCATCCTACGAAATGAGTGTGGATCGCTCGGCTACTATAAAGGAGTATGGGCTCGATTCAGAGATACGGTACCGTGACGCACTCGATAACACCTACATTTCTGACACCATGAAGGTAAAAGTCGATGTAAAGTCTCCAACCGGTATTGCCTCCGTCCTCTCAAACCCTATTTACCTCTCGATTATTGTTGCGGCTGCCATTGGTCTTGTCTATCTGATTTATCACTACAGGAAAAAACGGGGCTGACTTCTTGAGGGAAAGATTCTCAAGAAAGATGTGCCCGAAGTGGCATTCGGCAATCCTGAGTATGTTCGCAGTGCACACCCGTTTCTCCCTGCACTACGGGAACTGCACGGGAATTGCAAAAACGCGGCTTCTTTTTTCCGGGAAAAAAACCTCGCAACGGTCCTCGATATGATGCAGAGTATCAAAACAATGTTTGAAAAAATGTATTCCTGTGCCCGATCTGGAATAATAACGATATATTATGTCGACCGGCACATCTCTGAATCATTTTCGGCATGGCATTCGGGACAACCTGTCATTTCAGTCGGGACTATGGGGACACGGGCAAAACAGCGGGCAGAAAACGAACAGATCCAACTGGATTTTACTTGTGGTGTCATTGACAAATGCATTCTCAAGGCACTTCTTGGAGAAGATTCCCTGATCATGACAACCGGAAACATGGTCGATCGGGTATATTACCGGTTTGATGTCTCTGTGAAAGAAAGGGGTATCCCGATTGTTGTGAAAACGCTGGATGGGGGGTCATAATGGCTATTCCGCGTATTGTCATTGCCGGCACGCAAAGCGGGTGCGGCAAAACAACGGTTGCAAGTGGCATCATGGCAGCGCTTACCGCGCGGGGACAAAAAGTCCAGCCGTTTAAAGTTGGTCCGGATTTTATCGACCCTTCTCATCACACCAGCGTCTGCGGACGACCCTGCCGGAATCTTGATCCGTTCATGATGGGGGAAGAAGGGGTTACCCGGACATTTGAGCGGGCCACAATCGGAGCTGACATCGCAGTTATCGAAGGTGTCATGGGCTTATACGATGGTATTGATGGGACTGATTTTGCAAGCACCGCCCATGTGGTACGGATCCTGAATGCTCCGGTCATCCTTGTTGTCGATGTAAAAGGGATGTCCCGTAGTGTTCTGGCACTTATCAGGGGGTACCATGACTTTGATCCAACGATATCCTTTGCCGGGGTAATCTTAAATCGTGTGGGAACTCTGCGACACCGCCGGATGATTGAAAATTCCCTTCCAGTATTATCACTGGGCTGGATTCCAAAACGGGAGGATATCACCATCGAAAGTCGTCATCTTGGTCTTAAGATGGCACATGAAACCGGATCGATGGCAGAATTCGGTCGTTTAATCGAGGAGTTCTGCGATCTGGATGCAATTATAACATGTGCAAATAAAAGCCGGATCCTTAAAACACAAAAAAAGATTTCGCTATCGGGAAAAAGGAAACGGATTCGCGCCACCATTGGAGTGGCACTGGACGATGCATTCTGTTTTTACTATGAGGATAATCTGGATCGTCTGCGAACGTTCGGTGCAGATCTTCTTTTTTTTAGTCCTCTGCAGGAACCCGTTCCTGATGCCGATGCCCTTTATTTTGGAGGAGGATATCCAGAGCTGTTCCTTCCTTTACTGGAATCTTCGAAATGCACAAGGGAATTGAAATCTGTGGCTGACAGAGGTATACCGGTATATGCTGAATGCGGGGGACTTATGTATCTCACTCGAGAAATTGCATCTGACAGAACCTATAAATTATGTGGGATTCTCCCTGGACATAGTGAGATGACAAATAAAATTCAGGCACTTGGTTATGTTAAAGGTGAAAGTATCCAAAATACATCGTTTCTTCCTCCATCCCAGTTCATAACAGGCCACGAATTCCATTATTCCTGCTTGCATCCGGATCGCGATGCGCAATTCGCATTCAGACTGACACGAGGAAAAGGCATTGAATCCGGCAAGGACGGGCTTTTCTCGGGAAATGCACTTGGAACCTATACCCATGCATATTTTACAGATTCATTTGCAGACATATTTGTCGATGCGGCATCTCGTTTTTCAAACCGGTAACAAGATTTTAAAATTTGTTCAAGATATTTTCATTTTTCACACAAGGAATAAAAGTATAGAACCGCGAATCTATCTTCAACAGAACAAGGTTGAGAATATATGCGCAGCGATGATGTAAAATCCGGATATCAGCGGGCGCCAAACCGATCGCTCCTGCGTTCGCTTGGTGTGACCGACCGGGAAATGGACCTCCCGTTTATTGGAATTGCCAATGCGTATAACACCATTGTTCCCGGGCATATCCATCTACGGTCGCTGGCAGAGAAGGTGCATGAAGGTATCGCTGCGGGGGGAGGGGTACCATTCGAATTCGGCGTGATTGGCATCTGCGACGGCATAGCGATGGGACACGAGGGAATGCGGTATTCCCTGCCTTCACGGGAGAATATCGCGGATTCTGTTGAACTCATGGTTCAGGCACACCGGTTCGATGGATTAGTCTGCATCGGTACGTGTGATAAGATTGTGCCGGGTATGCTTATGGCAGCCGCAAGGTGCAACATTCCCTCTGTTATCCTGACCGGCGGTCCGATGCTCTCCGGTTATCAGGAAGGAAAAGACCTGTCACTTATAGATATCTTTGAAGGGGTAGGCAAAGTCGCGGCAGGTACTATGAATGAAACGTCTTTGTACGAACTGGAGCGCTGTGCAATGCCAGGCTGCGGGAGCTGCCAGGGTCTCTATACCGCCAATACCATGGCATGTATGACAGAATCGATGGGAATGTCACTTCCGGGCTGTGCCGCTATCCCGGCTGTTGATGCAGGAAAACTGCGAATAGCCCGGGAGACGGGAGAAGCCATCATACCACTTGTTGAAAAACAAACCAAACCCCGGGACATTATTACAAAAAAGAGTCTCAGCAATGCCATCCGGGTGGATATGGCGCTTGGAGGATCGACTAATACCGTACTCCATCTGATGGCTGTTGCTGTCGAGGCAGATGTCCCGCTTTCACTTGAGGATTTCAACAGGCTCGCCGACTCTATCCCCCATATCTGCAATATGCAGCCATCCGGACCGCATTCCATGCAGACACTCTACAGGGCCGGTGGCATTCCGGCAGTCCTTAAACGTCTGGAAGGATATCTTGAGGACAACCCGACGGTATCAGGTAAAAAAATCCTGCAGATTGCCAGAGAGGCCGTAGTACATAATGAAACGATTATCGGATCCCTAAAAGAACCCATAAGTCCGGCAGGGGGTCTGAAAATTCTATTTGGCTCTCTTGCGCCCGATGGTGCTGTTGTGAAATGCGCAGCAGTGCCAAAAGCGATGTGGAAACATACCGGACCAGCACGGGTCTTTGATAATGAACAGCTCGCGATGAAATCAATTCTTGCCCGTGAGATCAATGAGGGGGACGTGATTATCATTCGTTATGAAGGCCCACGCGGTGCCCCGGGCATGCCTGAGATGCTCTCACCAACGTCAGCCCTTGTAGGATTTGGATACACCAACGTTGTTCTGATTACAGATGGCAGGTTCTCCGGGGGGACACGTGGTCCCTGTATCGGCCATGTCTCGCCGGAGGCAGCGATTGGCGGGCCAATTGCCCTCATCGAGGAAAATGATCGGATCGAAATTGATCTTTATGCGAAAAAGATTGATCTGGTAGTCGATGAAAAGACGCTTGTACTGCGTAAGAAAAAATGGAAGCCTGTAAAAAAAATCCTTTCCGGAGTACTTTCCCGATACGCAAAAACGGTAGAACAGGCAAATCTTGGTGCTGTGCAGCGATAGGTAATTTTTTTTTAAGTAATTGTACCACGAAACTACTATTTGTCGGTATTATACAGATGATCTTCTGAAAAAGGAGTTCCTGATTCCATTTTTGATCTTACAAATTAGGGATCTTTATGTATTTTTCCGCTGGGATTTTGTCTGCTCATGATGTAAACCTGAATTTCCCCTTAGGGACGAGAATCTCAAACTTCACACCCTTCCCGGGTTCGCCTGTTTCAGTTATCATAATTCCGGTATATCCCAGTATCTCACGGATCAGGAACAGGCCAAAACCGGCACCCTTGTCATAACCGAATTCAAATATTTTCTCTTTTTCATCAAAGGGAATCCCTATGCCGTTATCCTCAACGATCAGGACCAGAGATTCGCCGGATATGCTGGTATAAAGTCTGACTTTTGTGAGCTGACGATCCCCGTGGATTAACGCATTCATCAGGAGATTATAAAAAACCCTTGGAAGGAGAGGATCCGCATACAATTCGATATCTGCCGTTTCAATACTGATATCAATAGTGTATGCCGGCAATAACCTGACCGCATCATTCCATGACTTTTTAACCGATTGCCATGTTGGAGAGGTAATCCCGAGATCCTGGAGTGATTTTCCAAATGCCATCTGCTTACGGATCGACTCGATAGATTCAATCGTCTTATCAAAAAACAACTGCATTGCTTCATGGGTTGTCTTAAGCTGTGCACGTTCCAGATAATTCACGATAACTGAGAGATGGTCTAGAATATCCTGCCTGATTATACTGAAGAGAAGATCCATTTTCAGGTTCCGGGTCTCCTCGGTCAAATCCTCGCAAATCCCAAGAATATACTGCAAGGTATTTTCCGAATTAAAAATCGGGACTATGATCATATGGAGAATACGCTGGCCCCGTGATTTGTTTGAAATTTTCTTATTACTTATCGAAATATGGTTGAGAATTGCTTCCTTATCCTCATGATCAATGATGGATATTATCTCTTTTGAAAACAGCTCTTGGTCTGTCCTTCCGATTACGTTAGAGGCTTCCAGCTCAAAAATCCGTTCACATGCCTTATTCCAGAAAGTATATCTTCCATCTTCTATGCTTTTCATGAAGACCGCCACGGGCAGCTGATCGATTATTTCCCTTCGGAGAATTTCTCCGTCTTTTACCTGCTGGAGGGCGAGCTTGAGCGAATCAACCATCATGTTGGTGCTGTTTTCAAGGATGGCAAACTCGGTAATCTGTGTCGAGCCGATTCGGTGTTCAAGATCGCCATGTGCAATGATATCTACGTCATCGACAATCTTTTTGATAGGACGGGTGATACGTCGTGAAAATTCGTATGCCAGAGCACACCCGATACTGATTGCAGCAATCCCGGTAACGATATGAAACAGGATAAGCCGGTTCAGAGCGTCCTGAATTAATTGCAAGTTGTACGTGATTGCAACAACCCTGCTCGGGTCTGACCCGTACTTGTCAACCTTTAAATCCACAAAAAGATATCGTGTTGTCAGTTGGTGTTCACGGTCCTGCACTTCAAGCGTTTTCCGGTCTTTTAGCACCTCATTAATATAACCCTGTACGGTTTTTTCGGGAAGGCTGTTGTTATCCAGTCGCCTTCCCATGGAATTAAAAATCGTGAACTGCGCCACGTAAGGGTTAACTGAAACGATTTTAAGGATATTATTCTTGTCATCCAACTGCTGGCTTATCGCATCAAATGTCGTACCAGAGAGACCGAGTTCCAGGATATACCGATGGTCAGGGGTAGGCATATAGGCAAATTTCCTCAACTGACCTGCCCCCAGCTTCTCACGGACAATACGATCAGGGAAAAATCCCTCTGACAGGCGGATCTTTGTAAGATAATCATAAAAATACGGGATCTGCCTGAAGTCCATCCCAAGTTCCTCCGTATATGTCGTAGAGATAATGACCCCGGACTCATTGATCACATAGATATCGTAATTTTTCCCGAGGCTGTTTTTGACCATTGGAAGGTTCATTTTGTCAGGCTCCCCCCGGGTCCGGTTATATTCGAGGAGTACCGAGATCAATCCCTGCTTCATCTGGTCATTGAGGGTTTCATCGTAAACATTCCAGGTGATATCCTCAAGCCGCATTGCCTCAATAATATTTTGTTCAGTCTGTGCCTGGAGCAAATTGGATTCACGTTCAAAATTATTTTTTGTGTAAAGGTAACCATTGAAAGAAATGAAACCGACAATACAAATAATAAGGAGAATCATGGATAGTAAAAGTGAGAGGGAGAGAGATCGCATTCTACGTATGGGTGGATCCTTCACCATCTGTCTGCTCCATCTCTGTTAAAACCCAAATAATTCAGATGTTCATTCGAACATATCGAGTACCATTGGATAACTCCGCTGTAACGATAAGTTTTGTTATTTTGAAAAAGTATATACTAACTAAGTCACTGTGCGAATATATTTTGGAGCCGATTTTCCTGAATTTTTAACCTAAAATGGATTCTGAAAAATAAATTTCAGGGCCGGATTGTTTATCTCAACTGTTTCTGTCAGGAAATCATAATACAACATGGATGTACTTTTTACTTGCATCGCAGGATCCACGTTCGGAATCCTCTGTTGCAAGGGTAAGTCGGATCCGGCGTTATCAAGGACGTTGATGCTGATACTCTTCAATCACTTATGCAACGAAAAAACCGGGTTCTTTCATTCGTTAGATACCTGCACAAGGATATCTCCATCGTATCGTCAATGATAATGAATATCATTACTGTGACGAAAAGGTATCATATAAAGGGATTGAAATGTTATGAGGATACCTGAAACGAAAACCTGCAAAAAAGGAGATATTCGTTAAGAGATTGTTCTCAGCTTAGGAGAGAATGTCTGGAGAACCAATCACCGAACGGAATCCGGAATGTATTAAAAACACTCGAATATTGGAGAGGGAAAAGAGGTAAGTTGATACTTAACACTAAATTTTTTATTTCATTGCTTCGATGATTGCTTCCTTTACCTTCTCATCATTTTCGGATTCAAGCGCTTTTTTAAGCGCATTGTTCACATTTTTTCCGCCGATTGCACCGAGTGCCCGGACGGCCATCATCCGGACGTACCTGTTTTCATCATTCAGCAGGATTATCATCGGTTCTATGGTATCTGAATCGCGAAGTGCACGAAGACCTTTTGCAGCCATATACCGTACGTGATCCCGGTTATCCTTCAGAGCCTGGATGAGGGGTTTGACTGCTTTTTCATCCGCAATCTTTCCCAGAGCTTCAGCAGCACGGTACCGGGTCTCCCATTGGGGTTCCTTCAGCGTCACGGACAGCGGCTCAATTGCTGCTTTGCCAATTGAGGAGAGTGCAAGCATCGCCTGTTCGCGAACCGATTTGTCAAAGTCACCGAGCGCCTCGATAAGTGGCTGGATGGCACGGGGGTTCTGGGCCTTTCCGAGCAGGTATGCAGCATATTGCCGTACCAACGGATCGGTGTTGTCACGAAGGGAGTTCATCAGATCCTTCACTCCCATCTTCTCAAGTTCCTCGGCTCCATCCGGTTTTTCAGGCGCATTTATTTCAACCATAATACCACCATGAAGTATCTCCTGTTGTATTATATAAGAGCGATCACCCGAATCTTGTGTACCGTGTGGTTGCCAGATCAATGGATTTTTTTATCAGGAATATTCAGGTGCTTACGTCATTCACAGTAAGACGATGATGATTATCGATATGCCGAAAAATACTTCGGGAAAAGGTACCTCTACCAGGATAACTCCAAAATTATTCGTAGTTTACGACGGATATAAATATTTCACGCAGTGATGCATTTTGTATGAATTACAAAGTCATCGTGCTCCTCGTGATGTGCATTGCAACAGTCGCGGCTGCCGGTTGCATGGGATTTCCGGCTATAAGTTCAGATAAGGCAGCCTCGTCACAGGAAAGTGTACTTTTAAGCGGCACCGGCGGGCAGTCGCAGGATCAATCCAAGGCGATGTATGCCAGTAACCCCATAACAGAACCAGCAAGTGGTCCTTCACAATCCGGCTCAGCGGCTTCCGTTGTCGATACGAAGATCATCCAGACTGCATACATAACAATCGAAGTAAAAGATGTTCCCGGATCCGTAGAAACCCTAAAAAATCTTGCATCACAGAAGGGGGGCTATTTATCCTCAACAAATATCCAGAAAAATTACAATAACCTTGTCTCTGGTTCCGTGATACTCCGGGTTCCTGCAGCAGAATTTGAAAATACCCTCACCGGAGTCAAGGCGATCGGGACAGTCAAATCGGTCTCGACCCAGGGACAGGACGTAACTGAGGAGTATGTTGATCTCCAGGCACAGAAAACCTCATACCAGAACCAGCTTGCCCAGTATAATGAAATCATGAAAAAAGCGGTGAAAGTGGAGGATGTTATAGTTATTCAACAGCAGATCGACCGGGTCCAGACAGAATTAGACCGTCTTGAGGGCAGGCTGAAATATCTTGACAGCCAAATTGACCTCTCTACTATTACCATTAACCTTCAGGAACCCCAACCGGTTGGCGGTGATACCGGTCATAACTTTATTTCAACCATCAATGATGGGATCGCAGGGTTCTTTGGCATGATTGATGCGATAATTATCATTCTCTTCACGCTGCTTCCGCTCATTGTGGTTGGTGGTGCAGGATACGGGATCTACCGATGGAGAAAGGGTAAGAAAATTGCAGAGAAACCTGAATCATCGGATAAAAAATAAATTTTTTGATTATCGGTGCGTTTATCAGCTCATACGGGTGCGGATTTTTCCCGGTATAGGGTGGCTGCACGAAAGACGCGGATGAATTCATCTTTATATGTTCTCTTCGTATAATCGGAATCAAAGGAAAGACTACCCTTAATTATTCTGCTGTTCCGGTGCAGGTCGTGAACATCTGAATGCTTTTACCATTCAGTGATCCGAAGAGAGTCCTCTGATGGGTTTGTTCAAGGTTTACGCAGTACCGTTCTCAGAAAAAGGGTAGAAGTACCGAGAAAAACCCGTGGTACGCCAATAAAGTCGCTGCAATTGGTTTGAATGGCATAATAAGTAACAAAATAAGATTTTTCCCGATAAATTCGAGCTGGGCCCTTGATAAAAAAGGATCGGCAATGGGATTTATTGTGTCGCAGTGGTTGTATTGTTCACCGGAACTGTAGTTTTGGCAGTAGTGGTGTCTGCCGTTGCAACTGTTGTTGAAGTTCCCGTTATATTAGCAGTTTTCGTTGCAGAGATTACTGCTGTTGCACCAGAACTTACGACAGGAGTCTTGGCAATGCCCGTCACAGTATCTACCGACAGAGTGACGTTTCCAAACCCGGCAGTAGTGTTCCCGGAGGTGAGTATACTGCCATTTTTGAGAATCTCCACCAGGAGAACCTGTTTTGTCGTTCCGTCAAGTTTTGAGAATGAAGCCTCTACAGAACCGGTTGCATTTTCAACAGGATAGTACCTGTCACCTGAACTTGTCACCGTCATAAGAGCGGATGACATGCCGTACGATCCTTTCCACCCACCGAGATACTTAATGTGAACATATATGCCCTCGCTTGGAACAGTTACCGCAGGTTTCACGGTAGGGATAATAGTCGTTCCTGAAGGTTTCAGAGTTGTTTCAATAGCGGTCGGTGAAGCAGTCGTTTTGGGCGCTGTCAATCCTCCCTTTAATATTGCCGGATAGAGGAAAATTCCTCCCAAAATTGCCGCAATAATAATTACTATTACAAGGATACGGTAAACGGTCTTTCTCCCGGGCGCAATGCCGGGACCAGACCCGGGTCGCTGCGGGGCAGGAGGTTCCTCCGCTGGAAGCATGAATTCTGAGAATTGTGATGGGGAGATATCAGGGATTTCCGGTCCGGGTATCTCGTCACTCTGGGGAGAGGTTGAATCTGACTCTGAAACAACTGTTTCTTGGGGGGAGGCAGAAGATTCGGGCTCTTTTGGGGCCTCGGGTTGCTGAGGAACTTCCTTGGGGGGAACCAATGGTATAATACCTGCTGAACGATCAATGAGAGTTTCTTTCGGTAGTATATCCGTGTTGATTGGCAGAATATTTCTACCAGATTCCTGTTTGAGAGATTGCGGCACTTTCTCAGTTGTGGTGAATGCTCCCATACTGCCTGGAACAACGATCGGAGATCCACAACGGTTGCAGAAACCCGATCCCTCCGGCACACGGTTTCCGCACCGTGAACAATAGGTACCAAAACCGGAAACCGACATGTCAGACTCTTTTATCGATGGCGATGAAGGGGCAGGTTTTTTGGTAGTAGTCTCATTAACATTAACAGGCTGAGATACATCCATTTCTTTCTTCGCAGTGGTTTTCATCACGGTGGGGATATTTTGTGTTGCTGGTGAACTGACCTCGATACGAGGCGTTACAGTGCGCTCCGGTTTTTTTGGAGCTGGTCCTCGTCCCGGGATGACTTTACGAATGGCCTGTTCAAAGGATGATGATATATTCTCTTTCAACGCCTTCGCCCACGCATCGCGCTCCCTGATCCTGTTCCCTCCAGTCTGACGGGAGAACGTGAGGATCATCTGCCGTATTTCACCGGTCTTTGCCAGGACTGACAATGTTATAATCTGGTCCCGTATCGCATTCTCGCCCACTTCAACATCTTTAATCGTAACAAGGGGAATCTCTTTTTGGGGTAAGAGGTTTTTTGCCCTGTCAACAAGAATGATCCGCTTGTTGGTAAGAATACCCTCAAACGGAATCGATTTGACAAATATTCCCTGTGTCCGTAAGATGACAGACTCATCACTACGCAGTTCCGGATCGCCCATTATACCCCTCAGTTCTCGATACTTGTGTAGAAATTAGTAGGTCTGGCGAGAAAAAGATTTGTTAAAAATTATTGTCTGAATTGTAATGGGATCCTGTCAGGTTTGATAATTACGGTTTGCGATCTGTGATAACAATCATCCAGAATCCGGTTCAGATGGGGATTTTTACTACCGGGAGTGAAAGCTGACAAAAGAATATTTTCTCCTTATTCCGGTATAATCTGTTACTCCAGGATTACCGGATCAGCAGGTAATTGCTTCGAAGTGCAATCAATTGGAATTTTTTGCAACGATTCTGAATGCGAATTCATACTATCGGGATTCTGGTCGGAGCTGTACTGATGCAAATAACCACACCGGCAACATATTAAATTCGCTATGCCATGGAGTATGATATGCAAAAAAGGTATGTGTTAGTTGTCTTGGTACTCATTTTTTTTGTCTGTTCTGCCGGATGTTCATCCTCACTCCCTGCCCAACCAACGCCAACCCCGACACCAACACAGGTTGTCCCGTCAACACCCGAGAGCAGAACTGCCACTGTTCCCCCATCTGATATGGCACTCCAGCTGTCAGATATGAACTCAGATTATATTATCAAAGACCGATCGGTAATGATCTCTCCGGAAGTAACTCAGCTCACGCATGATCTTGGCTGGCGACAAGGGTATTTTGTCCTGTTCTATCGCCTGAATAAGGATAAAGATGATCAGACCTTTATCCGGCAGTCAATCAATATTTTTCCTCTTGAGAACATGAACAAAGTATTCTCCATTGAAAAAGAGGATATGAAATCCGGGTCCAATGGTTCAAGCACATTCTATGAAATTCCATTCCCGACCATTGGAGATATGAGCATTGCATTTCGGGGATCTCTTACTAATGATCCTTATGACTTCGTGGTTTATACAGTCCTGTTTACAAAAAAGAACGTGTATGAAAAAATTACCATGACAGGCACGACTACAGATTATGAAACATTAAAAGATATCACGCAAAAGGCAGCGGAAAAGATTCGCTGATGTTCTCCCGAAAAATTCGCGGGCAGACATCTGCCCGCTGAACCGGAAGGGTAATAATCGGACTATGGTATTTATCTGCAGGCAATGCGGGTCATGCTGCATGTATATGGGCGATTATATCGCGATCGAACGCCAGACCGGGCCATTCACCTTTGAATGTGAATCGGTCTCGACCGGTACCCCGTTTAATGCAGAAGTGGACAGGGACAAGCGGCGGATCTTTTCTGATTTCTCGTTTCCAAAGCAGCATCCCACGGCCTGTCGCTTTCTGCGCCCGGACGGAGACCTCGTCCGATGCACGATCCACCGGGACAGCCCGCCGCAGTGCAAGTTTTATCGCTGCGTGGTGATGCGGGTGCAGGATCGGCACGGTATGGTGCTTGGTACCGTCAGGGGAACCCTCGATATCCATTCCGATGACCCGGGACTCAGGGCAGTGTGGGTGGCGATGGAGCGGAAACGGCCGAAGTCCGATGTGGAGGCCGAGCCTTGGATAGCCACGTTCCTTCGGGAGAAAGGGTACCGGGTGGAGTAAAAAGGTATTCCACTACATTTAAAATTACAAAAAAATCATAGTAACGCCCAGGTCGGAATTCGAATCCGAGTCGTTTGCGTGACAGGCAAACATGATGGGCCACTACACTACCTGGGCTCTCTTATGAACAAATGTCCCGCCTCCCGGATTCGAACCGGGGACATCGCGGTAGCCGCGCAGTTACCGATACCGGTAAACCATACTACAGCCGCGCACTCTACCGAGCTGAGTTAAGGCGGGGCACTGCGCTATAAATGTAGGGATAGTCTGGTATTAAACATATCGTAAAAGATCAGGGTGAAATGGCAGAAATTGCCCAAATTTCAGGAATTTCTGGGCATTATTTAAATAATCCACATACCCATTAAGATACATGACTGCTCGCAAGGATGTTGCGGGGGATCGTCTTCTTCACTGATAGCTCAGCTCGTGAAGAAGTGACTGTTTTTGACACTACGCTCCGGGATGGAGAACAAACCCCGGGGATTGCATTCACCTTTGAACAGAAACTCCAGATCGCTCGCCAGCTCTCTGACATCGGCGTCTACACAATCGAGGCAGGGTTCCCTGCGTCATCGAAAGCCGAGAAAGAGACGGTAACCGCCATCAAAAAGCTTGGTCTTAAGTCGAAGATCTGCGGGCTTGCCCGGTCCGTGAAAAACGATGTAGACACCTGCCTTGACTGTAACGTCGATATGGTGCACGTCTTTATCCCTACCTCGGATATCCAGCGGGAGAACACTATTAACAAGAGCCGGAAGGAAGTACTCGAGATTACGGCTGATATCATCGGCTATATCCGGAAGCACTCCGACCTGTGCATGTTCTCCGCTATGGATGCCACACGGACGAACTGGGATTATCTGATGAAGGTGTTCCAGACAGCCACAGACGCCGGCGCAACAATCATCAACGTGCCGGATACGGTTGGCGTTATCTCGCCATCGGCGATGAAGATGCTCATCAAACGCATCAACAAAGAGATCCGGTGCCCTATCGATGTGCATTGCCATAACGACTTCGGGCTCGCGGTCGCGAATACGATCGCCGCCGTTGAAGCCGGGGCATCGCAGGTGCAGGTGACTATTAATGGGCTGGGTGAACGCGCAGGCAATGCCGACCTTGCCCAGACCGTGATGATCATGGAGTCGATGTACCGGATCAAAACCGGGATCGAGAAGACGAGACTTGTCGAGACCTCACGTCTCGTCTCCCGGTTCAGCGGCATCGGCATCCCTCCGACCCAGCCAGTGGTCGGCGAGAACGTCTTTTCGCACGAGAGCGGCATTCACTCGCATGGTGTTATCAAGAACACGGCTACGTTCGAACCGGGTATAATGACCCCGGAGATGGTAGGGCACCGCCGCAGGTTGACCCTTGGCAAGCACGTGGGCCGGCACGCTGTCAGGCAGATGCTGACCGACGTCCATATCGATCCAAACGACCCCCAGCTCGACGCGATCATCGAAAAAGTGAAAGCGATAGCTAGCCGGGGCAAGCGGGTAACCGACGCAGATCTCTATGAGATTGCCGAGACCGTGATGGGTATCGAGCTGAACAACAAGGTGCTTGACTTACAGGACATCGCAATCATGACCGGCAACCACGTAATCCCGACTGCCAGCGTGAAAGCGATAGTAGATGGAAAGGAGCACGTCTTCTCCGCGGTGGGTAACGGCCCCGTGGATGCGGCGCTGACCGCTATTCTCGGGATCACACCCTCGAAGCTGGCACTCAAGGAGTTCAATATCGAGGCGATCTCGGGCGGTTCGGACGCAATGTGCCACGTGACGATTGCGGTCGAGGACGAGCACGGGAAGATCTTCGATGCCAGCGGGAGCGGGGACGATATCGTCTTGTCATCTGTTGAGGCGCTGGTCAATGCGATTAACCTGATCAACCGGGCGTAAAAATTACTCAACCCTTTTTTGTTTTTCGATCCCGGTTCTCCATCTTGGCAGAAGAACTCCATGACGGGTGGAAGAAAAACCGTTAGGCGTTTTTACACCAAGGGTATCCATCCGGAAAAACATGCCCGGTTCAGCCATGGCTGATGGGAAATGCTTTTCGGTGCTCAATCAGGTTCTCTTCGGTAAAGGCCAAATAAAAGAGGATTATGCTGCCTGGGGGGCACCCTTACCCTCAAGTGCCGCCTTGATCTGGGCTTGCAGCTGTTCAAATTTCCCCTGCATCATCTTCTCCTGCTTTTCCAGGGACTTGATACGCAGCTCAAGCGTCTCAATTTTCTCGGTAAGCTTTGCATTCACTACGTCTTTTTTCTTCTGCATCATTACCGTTCCGACACTCATATACATAACAGCGTCCTCTGCCGAATCGCTGATCTCTTCCTGGGCACGTTTTGCCTCACGCACTGCCATCTCGTACTGGGCTTTCTGCGAAAGTATGGTCTGTAACTGCTGCTGTATCTGCTGGAGCATGCCCAACTGGTTCTGAACTTTTGGTGAAAGATTGTTCATGATTGTTTTTCCTGTTATTATATCAGTTCCAATCGATAAAAAGGATTATTCTAAAAGCCGGGTATCGTTTTGCATATTTTATATTTTCGGGTATTATTGCAGGAGCATTTCGATAACAAGGCATTACTTAATATCCTGCATCTCATCGGCCACATTAACGAGCCGGAGAAACATGTTAAGCGCTGCCCGAAGTGCTGCAATATCCCGTGCTTCTATGGTAAGCACAAGCGTTTCCTCCCCTTCAAGCCAGCACTGGGTTTGCGAGCGGGAGTTCACCTCATCGCAAAGTTCCGGGGCCAGTGCACTAAAGATCTGCTGGGCATGGGATGTCGAAAACCGGAAGGTTGCCTCGTGATGCGCCACAGGATTACCACGCACAGAAATATGCATAAAAAAGATGATAAAAGTAGTTATTATGCGGGCATTTTTGCCATATAAAATATTTAACGGGCTTTCATCTCTTTGATCGCAGCACCGCGCTCTTTGAAGAGAATGCGGTGTCCGCAGTATGGACACCTGACATTGACGTCAATCTCAACTTTCTGCTTGCACCGTGCACATTTATAAGTACTTGCCATATCAGGTCCAAAATTATCCTTTAATTTGCTCGGGAGTCCGGTCGATTGCACGCTGGGCTATCTTCATAGCCGGTGTCTGCGGCTGGTATGCCCCTCCTGCAAACTTATAACCGCATTTTCGACATTCCCAGATCCCGGTACCCTTACGCTGAACTGATTGCATGTCACATTTCGGGCAGCGGTGAAGAGCACCTGAAATTGCTTCGATATCTGCCACTCTCTTGCGCACAAATCTTCCATACCGGCAGCCAAAACGTCCTGAACTACCTGTTACTTTTCCTTTTGCTTTATGAGTCGAGCTTGCCATTATGTGTACCCACCGATCTGTCTTCTTTTATTTGTCCTCGTGATTAATATACTTGATTGAGGATTTTTACCTGCCCTTCTCCTTTTGAAAGTTTGTTGATGAGATCATAAAATTCGCCCTGGATACCGGCAGGAATGCGAACCACGCAGATCCATGAACCATCTTTCTGCCATTCGTCCTTCTCCATGGTGGAACCAGCAGCGATATCCCCATATGCTTTTGCAGCAAAATCCGCCGGAATTCGAATCGCCAGCCGTAATTCTTCAAACCTGATAGGAAGAAGTGGTCTCAACGCCTTGACTGTTTCTTTGACCAGTTCATCCAGATGTTTGAATGGATCGATATTCACCCTCGCCTCTTCCATCGCCATTTCTATCCGCTGCGGAGGATGCGGGTGACCGGTCTGGGGGTTTACGGCATTCCTTGCGATAAAGGTTATTACCTGCCTGCGCTTTTCATCTATCATATGTTTGCGCTGTTCGGCAGTGAGATGTATCTCTCCCTTTTCAATGATGCGGCGGGCAATAGCATCAAAGTCAGTAGTGTGAAATACTTTTTCAAGTGATTCATCTGATACCCGGGTCCCCCGTGAAGCGTTGCCAAAGACATGTAACGCGGCAACTACGTCTTCAATATCAACTTTCTGGCCTTGCCTGACCAGAGCTGCCTGATTCGGGTCAACGAGAATCTCAAAGTGCTCCCCGAAACTCTCGAGGCGGGCTACCACTGCCTTATCGAGTGGGATCATAGAAGGTCACTGCTTGAATTGTCCAACAAATGAAGCGACTTCTTCTTTGCTCATTTTACGGAATACCGGGTTCTGACGACTGATTACACCTATTTCAACGGTGTCAACATCAAATTTCCCCTCTGTGGCGGAATGAAGTGCCTTGAGCCCAAGGAGGATTACGTCTTTAACCTCAGATTCAGGAGTATATTCCTCTTCAAAGACCTTCATCGCCGCGGGGCGTCCGATACCAATTCCCGTTGCTTTGTATTCCAGAAGGGTTCCTGAAGGATCGGTTTCGAAAAGACGGCATTCGCCGTCACTGACACCGGCGATGAGCAGCGCCGTCCCGTATGGACGGATGCCACCGTATTGAGTGAGAGTCTGCATATGGTCACAGAGCTTTTTTGCGAGAGCTTCAACTTCTATAGGCTCATCGTAGGAAACGCGATTTATCTGGCATTCTATTCTGGCCCGGTCCACGAGTGCCCGCGCATCTCCTACAAGACCGGATGATGCGACACCGATATGTTCATCGATTTTAAAAATTTTTTCGATCGATGAGGCTTCGAGTAGTTTCGAGCTCACACGTTTATCGACTATCAGGACAACCCCATCCTTTGCCTTGATACCCACTGCAGTTGTCCCACGCTTCACTGCTTCACGGGCGTACTCAACCTGATAGAGCCGTCCGTCGGGTGAAAAGACCGTAATCGCCCTGTCGTATCCCATCTGATATTGTGGTTGCATTATAATTTCTCCAGATCTTCTTTTGTTAAGAACAATCGGTTTGTATTTTTAAATCCCTTTTCAATTGCATCAACCTTCTGACCGTAACAATAATCTATCTGGAACAATTTTTCCCCGAACATGCATTCGGGCGAAGATGCCAACTCCCTGTCAGGAGTTTTTAATATCCGAATCTTTTCGCGCAGTGTTTCGATTGTACCAGAAGCCGCAACGATGCGCAGGGCAATGGGGTTATCGCGGCAGCACGTGATTGTAGAGAGAGCAATTGAGAGTTCCCGCTCTGTTCCCCGACGACACCGGATGATCATATAATGTCCTTCAGACGCAATAACTGCCGGCATAATTACAGCTGCTGTTACATCGCCCCAGAGCGAGGTTGTAGCATCACAAACCGCATAATACAGATCTTTTCGATCGATAATCGTCCCGGAAGGTTCGACGGAGACTAAAATATAACGACGTTTCTCGCGCAATGTCGGAGGGCGGGTACCCATCAGATCACCCTCACTGCCGGATTCGGAGGGGTGATAATCGTGTCTACCCCAATAAACGCCCTTTCAACATCAGGAGTATCCATATCAATGAGGGAACAGAGCCCGGAGATCTCGCGGACTGCACGCATTTCCAGAATCGAACGTGCATGTGACGAGAGGGTAATCGGGAACTCAAACCGCCGCTCAAGTACCAGGATATCACGGTACCTGTGTATGGCACGCTGGCGCATAATACCCCTACCGGATATAAGGGGAGACAAATCAATATCGACTGCGACACAGTTATCAGCTGCCATCTTGGCTGCCACATGGTCAAACGCGGCTTTATCTGCGGACTGAATGCCTCTCAGGATGTGTACACCCTTAACGCCCATCACTGCCCGGTTGAACCCGTTATCCCCGGCCTGTACAGATATAACTGCTTTACTGTTCTTCTCCTGTCTGACCCGGCTGATGAGATCTTTTACCATGGTGTCCCGGATGAGGATCCCGTTAGACACTTCAATGCCATAAAACTCACCAGAAGATATGCCAGCTGTTACAAGACGGTCAAATCCCAGGGATTTGGCTTCCAGTGCCATCCTGCGCACCGAAGAGTCCCCGCATGGATACGGATAGACACAGGCATCGGTGATCTTCATGAAGGTAACTTGCGTAAAAAGAGAATAAGATTATTTGCCCTGGTTCGCGTGGGAACGAATACTCGGTCGTGTCTTTTCTGTACCCTTTCCACGGAATCGCATGCCCCGTCCTTTACGTCCTGCGGAGGTCTTACCGCGCTCGGCCCGTCCCCGGTGCGTAGATTCTGCCAGCCATACAAGATTCCTGTCAGCCCGGATCGAAGGGTGATGGCCATCAACGAGAATTACCTCGTAATATTTCAGTTTCCCGTCCTGTCCGACCCAGTAGGAGTTGAGCACTTCCATGTTTGGGAATTTCTTTGAAGCGCGCTCTTCGGCAATCCGCTGGATGCTTTTACCGGGAGTGGAATGGTTCTTCCCCATGCGTGCCGATCGGCGTGCACGGACATACCGGGATGCGCGTCGGCCGCCTCTGCGCACCTGCACGCGGGCAACAGCGATACCCTGTTTTGCCTTGTAACCGAGCGAGCGTGCACGGTCAATCCGGGTGGGGCGTTCAAGCCGGACAACACTGCCTTCACGGCGCCATGCCTGCATACGATCCCAGAGGAGCGCCTTCACTCCGCTTTTTTCAGGTACTTTCCATGCCTCCCTGACAAAGGCGTACATCGATTTTACCATGATAATCACCTAAGGTTCGGCTCTTTTACAAGCTACATTCCTTTCAACGGGACGGATCCCGTATTCCCACATACTTTAACCGGACGGCTATTAAAGTATTCCAGCTCCTGCTCTTTTGGATAATTCTCCATTCAGGTGCCTTTGCGCTTCTCGATAACCCGGATATCCTGAATACAGGTAAGCGGATACTGGCCGGCTGCATCTTTTTCAGCAGACTTAACCATGTCCCAGACAGTAAGCAGCGCAATGGAAACTCCGACCAGTGCCTCCATTTCCACACCGGTCTTGCCCGTCGATTTTACCCGCACGGTCGTTTCTATGAACCCGTTGCCTGCCTCAAAATCAACCTCGATTGCACTGATCGGGATAGAATGGCACATAGGTATGAGTGAAGGAGTATTTTTAACCGATAGTGTTGCTGCAACACGGGCAGTAGAAAGGACGTTGCCTTTCACGACAGCCCCCTCCCGGATTGCCTTCAGAGTTTCCTGTTTTAAAAAAATTTTCCCAGCAGCCACTGCTTCACGGATAACGTCGCTTTTCGCGCTTATGTCAACCATCTGTGCCCGCTCATTATGGATGTGAGTGAATTCAACCATGTTTACTCCTTCCTCTGAATAGTTCCGCAGGAATCCTGTCAACGAGATCGGTGGCAAGCATACCCTCTCCCCGCTCTGCTGCAACAATCTGCCCCGCCCTGCCATTGACATATGCTCCAATGCACGCCGCTTCGAACGCGGGCAGGTGGCAGAGTAGTGCAGCGGCAATCCCGGCAAGCACATCACCGGTACCGCCCACAGTCATCGCAGGATCGCCGGTACGGTTGAACCGTACCCGCTTTCCATCTGTTATGATATCAGTTGGTCCCTTGACAAGAACAGTGCCCCTGATACCGGCATCCTTCACAACCAGTGCACGTTCCCGTGAATCGTCGGGCAGACTGATGCCGGTGATGCGGGTGAATTCCCCGGCATGGGGGGTGTACAAGGTCTCGTTTCCTGCTACCGGTAAAGGAAGCCTGAGAGCATCTGCATCAATAACTGCTTTTTTGCAATAGGGAGCGATTGTATGTATAACCCTGTGACTTTCAGCACCCAACCCGTTCCCGCAGATAACTACATCGGCATGTCCTGCAAGCGTGATCAGCCGTTCGATGTGTTCTTCACCGATCCGTTCCCCGGCGAGACGTTCATAGATCAAATCGGGTATTGGTTCAAAGACCGGTGAAGCTATCCGGACGATATCTGCCCCTGCCCGCAACGCTCCCAGTCCGGCAAGCCAGGGAGCTCCCTGGTACGGGCCGCCGCCAACTACAAGGACTTCACCACCGGCCCCTTTATGGGCTGTTCGTTTGCGGGAAGGAATAAGGGTCAGATCACCGGGACCAGTATAACACTCTGCTTCAAGGGGGATGCCAATATCAACAACCATCGATCCTTCAATCTTTGCCCGGTGGAATGCACAGATACGATCCGCCCGCATTCCCGCGGTGGGGATATCAGCAGCAATAATCTGCGCTTTGGATGCATTCGCCATCCGGACGCAGGTGGAGAGCGGTTCTTTTATGGTGCCAGCTGAGCCGGTACCGAGCAATGCATCAATGATTATATCGGCATTCTCAAACTGGGAATGGATTGCCTCAATATCATCCCGACACCGGAAGGGGTGAAGGGCAACACAACAATGCTTTAACGCTGAAAGCTGGTGCTCACAGGCATCGCTCCTTTTCCCCGAATCCAGGTAGCAGACATCTGTTACTACGCCCCGTTGAAGGTAGCGGGCGGCCACCATGCCGTCGCCACCATTGTTGCCTTTCCCGCAAAGCACGAGGATACGGTTCGGGCTGGCAGTGCGTGCCACATCAGCGAGTGCTTTACCCGCACTTTCCATCAACTGGAGGTCAGAAACTCCCAGTGCAATCGCGTTAGCCTCAACTGCACGCATCCTGGTAAAGCTGATGATCCCCTCCTCAAGAAACTCTTCAATCAGTTCCGGTTGCATTCTAGAGCACAATTCATGTGTATGAACTCCATAAATAATAGGCAATGGGTTTTTGCGATGATGTGAAAACTGCCGCTGAACAGATTGCAGCAGCCCCGGAAATAACCATCATCTCACACATTGATGCGGATGGCATTGCATGCGAGGCAATCCTCTCCCAGGCAATCTCCCGTCGGGAAATTCCCGTCCGTTCGGTTTTCGTCCGTCAGCTTGAACCGCTGACGATGACGCAGGTTCCCTCAGATTCTTCACTCAAAGTTTTTACCGACCTCGGGGCAGGTCAGCAGAATCTTCTTTTGGAGCGCGGATTCCGGGAAAAAGAAGTCATAATCGTCGATCACCATGTAAGCCAGCCATGCAAACGGCAGTATACCCAGGTGAATTGCCTGCCTTACGGTCACACCCGGATGAGCGCAGCCGGAGTATCCTACCTCATTGCAAAACAGCTTGACGGTGCTAACATTGATCTCGCCAAACTCGCCGTCATCGGTAATGTCGGGGATATGATGGCGCGGGAGAAGTGCGGGCTGGTAGGCCCTGCACGTGACATTATTGTCGAGGATGGGGTGCGGCATCAGTCGGTTGAAGTCAGAAAAAAAGATCTCAACTGCTATGGCACTGCCACACGTCCTCTCTACCTTTCGCTCGCATATAACGACGACCCTTACATCCAAGGGATCAGCAACAATCCTGAAGGCGCCCGGCAGTTCCTGAAACGCCTAGGGATAAGACAGCAGAAATCTGACGGGCGCTGGTTTGTGTGGGAGGAAATCCCGGTTGAGGAAAGGAGGATCATCATCTCTGCGCTCGCCGAACAGCTAATCGCCAATGGTGAGCGGGTTGATCGTCTCCTTGCAGAAACGTATGGGTTCCCTGATGAAATCCCCCGGACCCCGCTCCGGAATGCACAGGAATATGCAACGTTGCTTAATGCCTGCGGGCGGTGGTCAAAACCGCAGGTTGGGGGTGCAATTCTCCGGGGCGACCGCGGTATTGCCTACCGCGATGCCGAACACATGCTGAATAACCACCGTGCAATCATCCGCAACCTGCTCCAGTTCATACTTGACAGCGGAGTAAAGGAACTTGAAAATCTGCAGTACATACATGTGGGTGGAAGGTACCCGGATACCATTGTCGGTATAGGCGCTGGGATGGCACTCTCAAAACTGAACAGCGCAAAGCCAATCCTGATTATGTGCGAAGTGCCCGAAGACAAAGGCCTGACAAAAGTATCAATGCGGACAAACGAGCGGGTAGTGGAGAAGGGAGTTGATCTCCAGAAGGCACTCAATGACGCTTCCACGGAATATGGCGGGGGGGGTGGCGGACATAAAATCGCAGCAGGTGCATATATACCGAAAACGGCTGAACAGGAGTTTGTAAATCGTGTCAACAGAATACTCGGAGAACAGCTCGCTGCGGCGGGTCCGGACAATCGCTGATTACCAGTTCGGCGGCGGTGTAGGGACCGGGCTCTTTAGCGAAGGCTGCACGTTCATCTTTTCGACGACCGGCAGAATCCGCCAAATTCTCGATGGAGGCGTGCGCATTGCTACCGTCCGCGCTGCGGATGGCAGGTTGACGCTCGGTATCGAAGGGGCAAAACGTCTCCACTCATTGCTCCCGGCACCCGGTTACCGGGTCGTTATCCGTGAAGATGTTACAGAGTTTGTAGCACAGGGAAAGAATGCCTTTGCAAAACATGTTGTCGCTGCGGACCCGGCCATCCGCGCGGGAGACGATGTGCTTATCGTTTCAGGTAACGACAGGCTGATTGCATGTGGGGCTGCATCGGTATCGGGTGCCGAGATGCTTGCATTTAATTACGGAGTAGCGGTAAAAGTACGGCAGGGTAGTGTGAAGGATGCTTCCGGGAAATATCAATCCGCGCCAGATGAAGGCGATGATGAAGAAGCTCGGCATGCAGGTCGAGCAAATTGAAAACGTTTTAAGCATTGTCATTAAAACACCGAAGGGTAATTACATCTTCGATACCGCTGAAGTGACTGCCATGACCATGCAGGGTGCAACCACGTATCAGATAGTCGGAGAACCACGGTTTGAGGAGGCGGCACCGGATATTCCAAAAGAGGATATAACAATGGTTGCTTCACAGGCAAATGTCTCTGAGGAGAAGGCAAAAGATGCTCTTGTTACGACAAAAGGCGATATTGCTGAAGCGATATTGCTGCTCTCCAGGACATGATCGAAACTGGCGATCGTGTACTTCTCATAGGAGAAGGAAGGGAATTTTTTATCCGGGCCGGTAGGGGAACTCTTTCTACGGATAAAGGTCAGCTTGACCTCGCATCGCTGATCGGTGCAGGAGCCGGGGATATCCTTATGACCCACAGCGGATTTAAATTCGTTGTACGCATCCCCCGCCCGACTGATTTTTTCGCTCATGGAAAACGGTCCGGAGCACCGATGGTGCCCAAGGATATCGGGCTTGTGATTGCATACACCGGTATGAACCACAACGATCATGTACTCGATGCAGGTACCGGGAGCGGGATCGCCGCGATTTACTTTGGCGGGATTGCAAAAACTGTCAAGACATATGAGGTGCGTCCCGAATTCTCTTCGCTTGCACAGAAGAACATCAATGAGGCAAAGCTCAAAAATGTTGAAACGGTTGCTGCTGATTTTCTCTCAGCTGAGGGAATGTTTGATGTCGTCCATCTCGACATGCAAATCCTGCCGGAACATGTAATGCATGCATTTACCCTTCTAAAATCCGGCGGGTATCTCGCCTGTTACACGCCATTTTTGGAGCAGATGGCAATCGTGGTTGATGCAGCATCCGAATTGTTCCGCGAGGTCCACACCCACGAGCTGATCGAACGGGAGATGACCCGGTCAAAGAGAGGGACACGCCCTTCAACATCAGTGTGCCATTCGGGCTATATTACTATTGCAAGAAAATAATCGTATTCAATAAAAGTATATGAATACTTAAAAAGAGTTTACAAAATCTTAATAATTTTTTTTATGAAGATTTACCTGTTTTTATTGGATGTGCTCTCCCATACTCTCACATCTTTTCCAAGGTTCATTAGGCCTGACAAAAGATAAAATTGGTTCAGTAAAAAAGCAAAAACCAGATTTCGTCTCCAAATGAACCCTGCAATGGCAAGGAGAATAAGTATTATAATAAGTAAAAACGGATTATAAAAGAATATCACCACCGAGAGTAATACGAGCGATAGAAAAAAAATTACAGGAATGAAAACATACATGAAAATCCGGAGCGGGTAAAAAAACAGGCAAAACCAGGTTTTTTTCCCCAGAAGATCCAGGTTTGACAAGGTTGCTGCAATCAATCCAGTTGCCCGCCGCGTCTTCTGCCGGTACTGAATTATAAAGCTCTGGGGAATATCCTCATACACAATTGATCTACTCTCATACACTGCACGGTATCCCTTACGGATTGCTTCAAATGCAGTATTCGCATCATCAGCTCCTCGTTTATCATTTATCCTCTTTATTAGATCTGAACGAAACGCAACTATTGCTCCATTAAAATTGTATGTCGAGTCCACAGTGCTCTCCCAATCACACATCCGGCCAAAAAACGATCGATATACGCCTTCCAGCATTGTTGTACTGTTGGTGTTCATCAGCGGTCTGAGTTCTCCGGTTACCGCTGCAATTTTTTCTTCGCTTAAGAGACGGCCGATAAGGTAATTGAGTGCATCGGGTTCAAAAAAAACATCGGCATCGGTAGTCACAATGATCGGATATTTTGCCTTGGTTATTGCAAAATTATACGACCTGGTTGTACCCAGTCGTTCAGTATTTGCGATTATCTGGTAGTCTATTCCCGACCGTTCCAGACAGATTTTTGCCAGATTTTTTGTATTATCACTCGAGCAGTCGTCTATAAATAATAGTTCATATTGCTCCGGGGGGTAATGGCACTCTTTAATGTTCGCAATTCTTTTCTCGATAACCTGTTCTTCATTGTACGCTGACATTATAATGCTGATATTGGGGTATATCCGGAGGGGAAGAACCTGGACAGGTTTTTTCCCGAAATAAATGCCAAAAAAATAAATTGCATACGGGATCAGGGAAAAAAAGAGAAGCAGTGCTGCAAGAGAGAGGAGCATTCTATATTACATTTTTTAAATGCTGATTTATACATTATCGTTTTCAGATCTGTGATAGCCGGTTGTAAAATATTACAGAAACTACTTGCCCGTGGTTAGAATGTGCAGGAAATTATTCAATTGTATTGAACATCACAAGGGGGACTATAAAAATTTACAGTGTTATCTTAAAATTTTATGCATATTTTTATCGCCACGTCCTATCCCTTTGTAAACGAATCCGTGTTTGATAAAATGATCGGGATCAATCATATTTCGCCCGTCAACAATCACCGGGTGCGATCTTCCGGATAGGGCACGGATATGGTCCGGATCCAGGTTTTTATACTGGTGATGCCCGGCAAAGATCACGATGGCGTCCGCTCCTTTCATCGTCTCATCAAGATGCTGGAAAATGGGGACATGGGGGTACTCCAGTACATGGGGATCATGGACGATTACCGTTGCACCGGCCTTGATAAGGTTATCCCGATATGGTTCAGATGGAGTATTGCGCGTATCATCAGAATTGGCAAGGAATGCCCATCCAAGAATTGCTACCTTTGCTCCTTTTAAGGAACGTCCGGTCCGTTTCAGGGCATCAGTCGTGAGCCGGAACATGTGGGTGGGCATGAAATCATTAATCCTGCGGGCGAGGATATAGAGTGATGGCTCCCCCACCGGGTAATCGAGGAGATCCTTTCCCAGCACTTGGACACCCCTCTCGAGATGATAGGTATCTTTTGTCAGGCAATGTCCGCCGACTCCGGCCCCCGGCCAGAGCATGGCACGGGTAATGCCTTCGCCTTTGAGACTGTCAACACCTCTTCGGACATCGTATACATTGATCCCCATCGCTTCGCAGTAGAGCGCAAGCTCATTTATCGCAGCAATCTGGAGATCGCGGAAGGTATTTTCTGTGGTCTTTGTTACTTCTGCCGCAGTTGCCGACATCGGGATTATTTTGCCAAGGGTGAGTACTGGAGTGTAAAGT
This sequence comes from Methanoregulaceae archaeon, assembly GCA_015660885.1. Lineage (GTDB taxonomy): Archaea > Halobacteriota > Methanomicrobia > Methanomicrobiales > Methanospirillaceae > Methanoregula. The sequence goes on from JACTUB010000001.1 coordinate 119,096, forward strand.
TCTGTGGCCCGCTGTGTGCTGATGGGATCAAACCCCCCGACTATCCGGTCATGTTCCCGTATATTGCGCAGGAGCCTCCCTGCCATAACCCGCTCGGGTGCGTGCGCGAGAGCAAAATCAACACCGGCCTTCAGTCCGGACTCCCGTTCAAGAATCTCTCTGGCAAACGTAACAGTGGTACCTGGTGTAATGGTGGATTCCAGAACCACCAGCATTCCAGGAGAGAGATGGTGTCCGACCTGTTCTATCCCCTCTGTAAGGGGAGAGAAATCCGGAAGGAGATCTTCCTTGTTCAGAAACGGTGTCTGGATTGAAAGGGTCACTGCATCAAGGTCTGCAATTTTTTTGAAATCGGAAGTACAGGAAAATTTTTTTTCTGTAACGACTTTTTTCAGGATGTCTTCCAGTCCGGGCTCTTCACCTTTAAGAGGACTTTCGCCACGGTTCAGCATAGCGATCTTATAACCGGACGACGGCGAGTCCCGCTGGAAACCATAGACGAAATCAAACACCGGGGAATCCGCGAAGAGCGCTGCAGCAGGAATGCCCACATAACCCATACCAATAACCCCGATCTTTTTGATAGGTCCCCGTTTCCGTATCAATGCTTCAAGTGCCATTATCAAATTCACTCCGGATTTATATTCCAGAACTGATTTTTTCACAGAATTCGAGATTGCGAATTGCCTGTTCCGGCGTAATCGGGAACGGCTGGTTCTTCTTCACACAGTCGATGAACGTTTCCAGTTCGCGTTTCAGCGGTTCAACCGTGTTCACCATTACTTTTTCGATAATATTTTCTTGCACGTATCGCTCTGCTTCAATCTGGTATTGACCGGGTTTGCGGTAGATGCTGACTTCCTGTGTCATGAAATTACCTTCAATGGTGAAATCTGCGTCTTCGACATAAAATATCCGGATCTTCTTTGATGCCTTCCGGCTTGCAGACAAGGAAACCGGAATGCTGTTGCAATTCATCAGTACACTCATGACATCTGCATTACCAACGCTGTAAATATCACAGGGATTCGGGAAGAATACATTCAGAAGTATATCGATATCATGAATCATCAGGTCCTCTACAACAGAACTTCCGGTTATCCGTGCAGATGCAGGGTTGTGCCGTTTCAACTCCACATAGAGGGGCTTTTTAACAATCTTTTTGATTTCAGCAACGATCGGATTAAACCGTTCGATATGCCCGACACCGACGGTAATACCTTCGGGCGCCTTTTTCATCAGCTGTTTTGCTTCATCTGCTGTTGCGCAGATTGGTTTTTCGATTAGCACAGATTTTTTCTTTGCAAAAACCTCTCCAACAACCGAGGAGTGGAACTGGGTGGGTACAACAACACTGACTGCATCAGAATTATCAAGCAGTTCGCCGATAGATCCATATACCGTTGCACCATGTTTTTCACCCAGATCTTTCGCAGCCCGGGTATTCACATCATAAACACCCAGTGAATCCACACCTCTTAACTCCGAATAGACCCGGACATGGTTTTTTCCCATGGCTCCGACACCAATCACACCAACATCCATTCATTTCACCTGGTTGATAACTTCACAGATATAAGCAAGTTCCTTCTGGTCGAGCAGGGGGTGAACCGGGATGCTCAGAACGGACGATGAGAGGCTGGTCGATATCGGGCAGGAATCGGGTTCGTTCGCAACTGCATAAACGGGTTGGTGGTGGATAGGGAGAGGGTAGTGAACAGCACTTCCGATACCTTTTGCCTTCAGATATTCGATAAAATCGGCTCGCTTCATTGGAAATTCATCGGTCAGGCGAATCACATACTGATGGTACACGTGGTGCATACCCGGTGATACAAAAGGAGTGAGAAGTCCCTTGACCTTGATGTGTGTATCATAATATTCGGCATTTTTCCGGCGCCGGATATTAAACTTCTCCAGCTTTTTTAACTGAATAATTCCGATGGCAGCTGCAATATCAGTCAAGCGGTAATTATACCCAATCCTCGTATGAAGGTACTTCTCGCTCTGCCCGTGATTAATCAGCAGGCGCAGGCGTTCGGCAAATACCTTCTCGCTGGTTGTAACCATACCCCCTTCACCAGTGGTCATGTTTTTTGTCGCATAGAAGGAGAAGCAACCAAATTGTCCAAACCCTCCGGTCTTCTCTCCATTCCACAGAGCACCGTGTGCCTGAGCAGCATCCTCTATTAATGTCAGATTATGGGATTTGCAGATGTGTTGAATGCCCTGAACGTCAAACGGCTGTCCGAAAAGATGAACTCCGATAACCGCCCTTGTCTTTGGTGTTATACAGTCCTCAACCTTCAGCGGGTCAATATTGAATGTCTGCTGATTTACATCGACAAAAACCGGCTTTGCCCCCGTCATCGATACTGCCGTTGCTGTTGCAATAAACGAAAATGCCGGAACAATTACTTCATCGCCGTGGCCGATATCCGCAGCAAGCAGTGCAGCATGGAGAGCAGCGGTCCCGTTGTTTACAGCGATTGCATGGGTCGTACCACAATAATCGGCAAATAGTTTCTCGAGCTCTGCGACATTTTCTCCAGCAGCCAGCTTGCCTGATTCCAGCACTGCCTTAACTGCAGAGATTTCATCCTGACCTATAGCCGGTCGCGCAACAGGTATCTGCACTATTAATCACCTTAAAATCTATTCGTTTCAGATATGCGTAATTGTTTTAATAAGATGCGTAATGATTGGATATTATAATTGCTATACAAAAACATGAATATATTCGTCTTTTCCGTATTTCGAGTATCATCAATGACGTTCCCGTAAAAGATAGGTAATTAGAACAGGAACAACTAATAATCGTACGAACGAACCGGGGGGGCAAATGCGACATATCATATCCATTGGGGACTTTAACCGGAAAGAGATAGACGCTCTGCTTGACCACGCACGGCAGATAGATCAGCGGAAATATGATAAAAATGTCCTGTATGGTAAAATCCTTGCCACACTTTTTTTTGAACCCAGCACCCGGACACGGATGTCCTTTGAATCTGCTATGGCACGGTTGGGAGGGACTTCCCTTTCCGTCGGAAGTGTTGAAGCCTGTTCCATAGCCAAAGGAGAGACACTTGCTGATACGATCCGTGTGGTAAGTGGGTACGCGGATGCAATCGTTATCCGTCACCCAAAAGAGGGAGCGGCCAGACTTGCCGCTGAATTTGCCGCAGTCCCGGTTATTAATGCCGGGGATGGCGCAGGTCAACACCCTTCCCAGACTCTTCTTGATTTGTATACCATACGCCAGTCAATGCCCATCGACAAAATAGATGTGGCACTTATCGGAGACCTGAGGTATGGTCGTACCGCGCATTCACTCGCTTTGGCACTCTCGCTCTATAATGCACGACTGCATACTATTTCCCCGAAAGGACTCGAGCTTCCCGCAACACTTGCAGCGGAACTTAGCGAGAGGGGAATGGAGATTGTTGAACATGACGATATCAATGAAGTAATCTGCGATTTGGATGTTCTTTACGTCACCCGTATCCAGCGGGAACGGTTCCCCGACACGGCATCTTACTTTAATGTCGCCTCAAGCTATCGGATCACTCCGGAACTTCTCGTCGGCGCAAAAAAGCATCTTATCATCCTTCATCCTCTCCCTCGTGTAGATGAGATAGATCCAAGGGTTGACGAATTACCCTACGCACGATATTTCGAACAATCAAGAAACGGCATTCCTGTACGGATGGCTATGCTCATGCGGGTGATGCAATGAAAAAAACTGAGAATGAAGAGAATGAAGGGCTCTTGGTCCGGCGGATTAAAAACGGTACAGTGATCGATCATATTGATGGCGGAGAGGCACTCAATGTAGTAAAGATTCTAGGGATCACCGGTACAACACAGGAAGCTCTGTCAATTGCGACCAATGTCCCCAGCCGGAATATGGGATGCAAGGATATCGTCAAACTCACCAACCGGGAACTCTCAAAAGAAGAGGTCGACCGGATAGCACTTATCTCTCCTCGGGCAACCATTAACATTATCAGGAATTTCAAGGTCTGCGAAAAGAAAGGAGTTGAGATCCCGGCACTTATTGTCGGACTCGTGCGATGCCCCAATCCCGGGTGCATATCCAATACTAACGAACCGATCCAGAGCAAATTCGAGGTGTTGCCAAAAGGGCTTCATTGTTTTTACTGTTCCTGGGTAATAACAAAGGATTTGACCAGTTACATTATCTGAAAAGAATTACCTGTTGCTCGAAATGAGAGAGATCAATAACAACTCTACTGGCGATGTTGTTTATGCGGGGATGATAGTAAATCACGAACGGGATAGTAACAATAGTTGTTCCTTGTAGTATCCTCCGAATATATATGCGATGATATCGTGTTATCTGGTTATCAGGTTTTGAACCAACGGGTACCGTTGATTTACTCCAATACCTGCATTACGAACTGTTTTTTATAAAATTTTCGCAGGTTTTCTACATTTTGATAGATTTCATTAAATGATATCCTAATATAGAGAGAATTTACAATACATTAGAACAGTGAACATCATGAAGCAAAAAAACTTTTGTTTGTGTGCGATGACTGCTGTATTGCTCCTGGCCCTCATATTGCCCGGGGCATGTGCATCCAGTAGTTCGCAGCCCGGCTATATCACTGTTGGAGTGGCACCTGTTGCCGATTTTAATGCGCTATATGCATATAACATCGTACCGGCAACAGTTGCATTCCGGGATCATTCAACCGGCACCACTCCTATGAATTACCAGTGGGAATTTGGGGATGGCGCTACATCAACAGATCAAAATCCCTCGCATAACTACATCAGTAAAGGATTGTATACCGTCAAACTCACGGTAACAAATGCTTACGGGTCCAGCACCGAAACCAAGGAGAATTACATTGCAATCGGGCTTGCTCCGATTGCGGACTTTTCTGCAGAACCCACAACCGGAAATACCCCCCTTGCAGTCGCATTCACGGATCGATCAACCGGTTACCCGACATCCTGGAACTGGAACTTCGGTGATGGCAAGGCATCTTCCGAACAGAATCCTGTACACATGTACTGGTCCAGTGGAGATTATACGGTTACCCTGACTGCATCCAATGAATTTGGTACATCAGATACCTCAAAGGCGTACTTCATCCATGTGATACCCTCTTTAAAAGCCAAGTTTGTCGCTGATCCCAATGTGGGAATTGTTCCCCTTTTGGTAAAATTTACCGATTTCTCAACAGGGAATCCTGAATCATGGAACTGGGATTTTGGTGATGGCAGCACCTCAACACAGCCAAATCCTGTTCATGCATATTCCACCCCAGGCGCTTTTCATGTCAACCTTACCGTGACCCGGGGCATGAATAGTGACACTACAACCCAGACAATAGTTGCTGGGGGAGTGCCTGCAACGGATTTTGTCGCAGACAGGACAACGGTCAGTGTGAACGCTCAGGTTAACTTTATGGACAAAACCCTCAACTCGCCAACCTCATGGTCATGGGATTTCGGGGACGGTGTTACAGCTACTGAACAGAACCCCTCCCACACATATTTGGTGAAGGGGATTTACACGGTTACCCTGACCGCGACAAATAATGACGGAAGCGATACCGCGAAAAAAGTGAACTATATCACTGTAGGACTCGCCCCAATAGCAGACTTCATTTCAGAAATTCCGGCGTACCAGCAGGGAACACGAATGCAGTACGTCCGGTTCATCGATAAATCTGCCGGGAACCCCGCTTCTTGGTCATGGGACTTTGGAGATGGCCAGAATTCCAGCGAGCAATACCCCCCCCTCCACCTTTACAACGTGGACGGGACGTATTCTGTATCATTGACCGTGAAAAATATCTTTGGTCAGGATACCCTGGTAAAGACCAATCTGATCACGGTTCAGAAAGGACCACAGGTTGACTTCAAAGCTGACAAAACACGGGCGGGAGTGAATCAGTTTATTCACTTCACGGATCTTTCAACAAACAATCCGACTGACTGGAAATGGGATTTCGGTGACGGAACATCGGGAACCGGACAAAACCCCGACCATGTGTATCTCCAGCCGGGCAGTTACGATGTCACTCTGATTGCATCAGATGCCTTTACCACAATCAGCAATACCAAGAAAGATTACATCACGATTGTAAATACACCGCAGGCTGCCTTTGTTGCAGACAAAACCAAAGGGATCACACCATTTACCGTAAAGTTCACGGATATGTCGACGGGAAACCCAACCCAATGGGCATGGAATTTTGGTGACGGGGGTACCTCCATCGAACAGAATCCCACGCATGTATATACTACCATGGGCAGTTCTTCAACAAGCACATATACAGTAACTCTTACTGCAACAAATGCCAACGGATTTGATGACCAGACGAAAGTGGATTACATCACCGTGACACAGACACCCATCGCAGAATTCACCGTCGATAGCCGCCAAGGCAAGGCACCATTTATTGTGAAATTCCGTGATTTGTCCGCAGGAAACCCGACTACATGGAGCTGGGAATTCGGCGATGGAACCGGATCGTCGGAACAGAATCCAACCCATTTGTACCCGTATGAAGGAGCGTATGATGTCCGGCTGACTGTCTCGAACAAGTTTGGTACAGACAGCATCTTAAAAACAGGATCTACTTCCCAGCGGAGCAATGCAGCACCGGTTCCCTTAACAACGATTGCAACCCCGGCACCGACAACCACCCCTGTGGCACAGGTTACAACAATAATAACAAACGTGCCAGCGACAATTCCATCAACAACGCAGGCACCATTATCCCCATTGGTGACCGTAGTCGCATCGGTAATCGGATTACTGGCGATCGTAGTCTCAAGACAGAAATAATCACATTTTTATCGCGTAGAAAATACTTTTTTAATAAAGGATTTTTCTTCTTTCCGACAATTCTCCCTGGATATGGTTCCCTTCAGATGAGGTAAAGGCGAATAATTTTACCTGGTAATCCAATCAGGACAAAACGAAATCAAAAAAAGACTGAACTGCCGTCTTCGGATGGTGAGAATGGTGATGAATCAACACCGATCAGATTTTTAACTGGTCAGGTTTTTTATAATTGTTACTGATGATCACTTAAGCAGGTGGCCATGGACATCAATCTCTCCACGATAAATCCTGGTACTGGAGATCCAGTGTCCATCTTCAGCAAGAACACAGCTGATCTGGTGGATATCCACTTTCTTTTTCCCTTTTTCGCGCCGTAGTTTGTTGATCTCGACAGCAACCGGGAGCGTCTCTTCAGACACGATAAGAGCATCAAAATCCGCATCGATGGCAGAGCCGTACCGATCATCCAGAGGCTCGACCGCCCATCTGGTTGAATGGATATTTGTAAGGATAAATCGTTCAAGATCCAATTTCCGTGAAGCAAACGGGCGGATTGGGTGGTTTTTCCGGCTTGCAAATGAATCACTTGTAAGACCAATCAGCACGTGACCTTCAGGTCCCGCAAGTTCAAATGATCTGGTCAGGAGACGTTTATGTCCGTCGTGAAGGGGGTCAAACGTACCCCCTACCATAACCTTCATACTCTTTGATTCTTAATTTCCTATGTTATTATGCATATGGATCTCCATGTCTCCGGCAAGCCGCTTTTTGTGGCCGCCAATGCAACAATCATAGGCGATATCACGTTCGGAAAACAGGTAGGTATCTGGTTTGGCGCTGTGATCCGTGCCGACAAGGACTGTATCACAATCGGGGACAGGTCGAATATCCAGGATAATTGTGTCGTACATACAAGCAAAGGATTTCCTGTCATGATAGGTAATGATGTATCGATTGGGCATGGGGCGATCCTGCACGGTTGTGCGATTTGTGACCGGGTGCTGGTCGGGATGGGTGCAGTCGTGCTCAATGGTGCGAAGATAGGTGAAGGATCAATTATTGGAGCAGGTGCCGTAATCACGGAAGGAAAGGAAATTCCTCCGAACTCGGTGGTTGTCGGTGTTCCGGGTAAGGTTGTCAAACAGACAGAGGCAGACCAGCAGCAGCACATCCTCAATAACGCTGTCTCCTATGTGGAGCTTGCCAAGGAGTACGCTCACCATGGGTGAGGTAGTTGTCATAGGAGCCGGAATTGCTGGAATTCAGGCCGCACTGGATATTGCCAATCATGGGATCCAGGTACACCTGATTGAACGTGAACCAACTATCGGCGGTCATATGGCACAATTGGATAAAACATTCCCGACAAATGACTGCTCGATGTGTATTCTCGCCCCCAAAATGGTTGAAGTCGAGCGCCACCCGCGAATTACTATTCACACATGCTCCGAAGTCGAGAAAATAGAAGGTGAGATTGGACATTTCCATGTTACGGTTAAAAAATTCCCAAGATATATCGATGAGTCTGCCTGTAACGGATGCGGCGATTGCGTGCTGATCTGTCCGGTGGAGGTATACAACCGTTTCGATGCAGGTATTGGTGTAAGAAAAGCAATCTACAAACCGCATCCTCAGGCAGTACCTGATTTTGTTATCAAGGATCCAGAACACTGTATCGAATGCGGGCTTTGCTATGACGTCTGTGGGCCGGATGCGATAAAACGAAAAGATGCAGAACAAATGATAACGATAAATGCATCCAGTATTGTAATCACCACCGGCTACGCGGTATTTGATGCATGCAGTAAGAAGCAGTTCGGTCATCTTGAGCTTCCCGATGTAATCACAAGCCTCGAATTGGAACGGATGATGAATGCAAGCGGTCCGACCGGGGGAAAAATCAAGCGACTGAGCGATGGCAGACTGCCGGAGAGCATTGTTTTTATCCAGTGCGTAGGTTCCCGGGATGTTACGATTAACCGCCCCTACTGTTCCTGTGTCTGCTGCATGCAGGCAATAAAAAACGCGATTCTGCTCAAGGAAAAAAATCCAAAAACAGATGTGATCATTTGTTATATGGACATACGTTCCTACGGTAAGGGTTACGAAGAATATTTTGAACGCGCAAAGGAAATGGGTGTCAGATTCCTTCGGGGAATGCCTTCAGATGTGCTTGCTGACAGCAGTGGCATGAGCCTGCAGGTTGAAAATTCAGAGACTTCTGAAGTTCAGGTGCTCCATCCCGATCTTGTTGTGCTGTCGGTAGGCATCGGGCCTGCCGAAAAATCCGAAAAGATTGCAGAACGACTCGGTATCCCCCTTGAAGATACCGGCTTCATCAAACCGGTTCATGATGCTGTAGACACAGTCGCTACGCTGTGTCCCGGGATCTATGTCGCGGGCACCGCCACGGCACCACGGGATATACCTGACAGTGTTGCATCCGGTGGATCTGCAGCTATGCGGGCATACATAGATGCGATCAGGACGCGATCCGGGTGAATGCGACTGCTACCCTGTGGTGGGATAAGGATACGGGCAGTCTCCGCTATATTGACCAGACACTCCTTCCCGTGAAATACGCGGTGGTTGAATGCCGGAGTATCGAACGACTGGCAAGAGCGATCAAACGGCTTGAGATACGCGGAGCACCCGCACTTGGGGTCGCGGGAGCGTATGGAGTTGCGCTGGCAGCACAGGTCTCCACGAAAAAAAATCTGAAAACATTTTTATCCGATGTGCACCGGGATGCTGAGATCCTTCGGCTAACCCGGCCGACGGCTATCAACCTCGGATGGGGTATCGACCGGGTACTGGGAAAAATTGCATATGCAGATGATATCAGTTCAGCACGCACGATTGCACTTGAGGAAGCGGAAACAATAGCCCGTGAAGATACTGCATGCTGTCACGCAATTGGTGAATATGGTGCTGACCTGCTTCCTGAAATATGTACTGTTTTAACTCACTGCAATGCCGGATCACTTGCCTGTTCTTCATGGGGTACGGCATTGGGAGTAATCCGTTCTGCAATCGATAACGGTAAAGAGATAAACGTATATGCATGTGAGACCCGCCCATTACTTCAGGGTGCCCGGCTCACCGCGTGGGAACTGGCAAGGGACGGAATAGAAGTAACGGTGATTACGGATTCCACCGCGGCGTACCTGATGCGCAAAAACATTGTCGATGCAGTTCTTGTGGGAGCGGATCGGATCACCCGCGACGTGGTTTTTAACAAGATCGGCACGTACATGCACGCTGTCTGCGCCCGCTATCACAAAATCCCCTTCTATGTCGCTGCACCACTCTCAACATTTGATACCGAAAAAAGGGAACAGGATGTAATTATCGAGGAACGTGGCAGAGAGGAAGTTACGAAAATAGGCAATCTTTGTATTGTCCCTGACGCTGCCAGGGTAAAAAATTATGCATTCGATGCAACTCCCATGGATCTCGTCACCGCGATCGTCACCGAACGGGGGGTTTTGCACCCACCCGTTGATATCGACTCAATCTTATCCTTGAAGAGCATAAAATAGTCCGCAATAGCACAACTTCACAGAAATGAATTTCAATTTTATTACCTGGAATGACCTGATGTATCTTGTCGGGGAAACCGCGGTCATTATCATTCTCGGAGCCCTGCTTACGGCATTTATTCTCGTCATTATTTCCATTTATTCCATCAGGAAGGGCAGGCTGTATTTTCCAACGCTTGTCAGGTCCGGGCTCGTGTTCCTCGAGGGGTTAATGAAAGCGTTCTTCCGGCTCCTTGGTCTTGAAGAACGCGAAATGCTCTCATTTTTTATAAAACTCCACAATGCGATGAATATTACCGAATTCGAACGCATTCCGGTTTCTGAACGGGCTGTCTTCATACCTCAATGCCTGCGCTCCTCAAAATGCCCCGCACACCTCACGCCGGAAGGGCTGAAGTGCCGTAACTGCGGACAGTGTACTGTTGGTGAGGCCCGGATTATGCTTGAAAAATTGGGCTACCGGATCTTTATCGTTCCGGGCTCTTCCTTTATCAAGCGTATGGTGAAGAAATATCACCCGAAAGCGATTATTGGTATCGGCTGCCTGTCTGAAGTGAAAGAAGGTATCGATATGGCAGACAAGATAGGTCTCGTTGCAATGGGGGTTGTTACGATGAAAGAAGGCTGTGTCGAGACGCTCGTGAACTGGGCGGATATTTACGAAGTGGCGATCCTCGGTGTCGATTCAAAATTACTCCCCGAGGACCTTCATATTTTTACCCAATAATTTCCCGCTCTTAATCCTGCCATGGATAATGATTGTATCTTTGCTCGTTACATCTCCAACATGGACACCCGTACGCAGGATGACCTTCCCTCCTGCCGAAACAGAGTGAACAACGGCACTATCCAGGATCGTGACGTCTCCATGTGCCACCAGAGGTCCCTTGATTCTTGACTGCCTCCCGATAACAGCATTCCAGCAGTTCACATCGAGTGCAACGCTGGATCCCGGACCCAGTTCAAGGGTTCCCGTAACAGTAAGTCGTCCCCAGAAATGAGTGCGCGCAGGAACAATGAAATTTCCGTCAATCTTCACATTTCCTTCGAAATACGCCCCTTTTTGTGCATAGAATGTATCGCCATTCCGGATGACTGTCGGCATTACTCCCTCAGGGTAAATGAGGAATGATCAGGGGATATACTTGTTGCTTGGCTAAATATTCTTGCACTCAAAAAATCCCGCTTACATAAAAACTGCAGAAAGGGTAAACACAACGAGGGATGCAAACAAACCGGCTTTTAAGAAGGCTGAAGCGTTTGATGCCTTTAAACAAGAAGATGTTTCGCAGTGAAGTCCGCGGAAGACGGCAAAGATGATGATGACATCGACCATTATGATTCCCGCAAGGTACCATACACCCCACCAGAAATAGGGAATAAAACTTACCACGACAGCAAAAAATGTGATAATAAGAGCGACCTCGGATGTTTTTTTAATGCCGATCCGGATAGGTACTGTATCCGCCCCTCCGGCCCTGTCCCCCTCAACGTCTTCTGCATCTTTCAACAATTCACGGGCGACCATGGCAAAAAAGGTGATAACAGCAATTGGAAGGATGTGGACGACACCGGTCCACCCATTCAGCGCTCCACCGAATAAAAAAATGCTTGCTGAAAGGTAAGCTACTATGATGTTGCCGGACAAAAGCGTCCTCTTAAACTTTCCTGCATATGCAATCAGCAGAAACGAATTTACGATCGCGATTCCGATACAGAGCGCGTTGGTAAAAAAACACACAAAGATGCCAGCAAAAAACAGCATCGCGGCAAAACGCCATGCAGCACGCATGCTGACTGTTCCAGAAGGAATAGGGCGGTTGGGGCGGTTTATCGCATCGATTTTTGCATCGAAAAAATCATTGATTACATTCCCGGCAGCAGTGATCAGAGCCACTATGAGAAAAAGGAGTAACGTTTCGGGAATTACAGTGCCGGTATCAATCAGGTATGCAATAATAGCAGCAAGTCCGGCGACTAATGAATTTACCGGGCGGGTGATGGTAAAAAAGCCTGCAAGCCTCATTGGTGATCTGATCTGGCAGGGAAAGTATTAAAATGCACTAAAAGGGGGAATTTCATTTTTTTTCCAACGGGCGAGGGGGGATTTGAACCCCCGGCATTCAGCTTAGGAGGCTGACGCTATGTCCGGGCTAAGCCACTCGCCCTGCCCATATCCATTGTGGAGGAATATGTATAAGTTTTGCGCGCTGCAACAATACTCTCGCAATGGATTTAATCGGGACAACGGAAGGAAAAACTACGTTTTTTGTTCCTGTACAGGACACAACGTCTCGGTTTCCTCCCGGGAGCGCACCAATCTTCTTCAACCGGCGTATGGAACTGAACCGTGATGCCACGATCCTGCTTGTCTCGGTCCTCAACCCATCAGATTACCTCGATGCGATGGGAGCTACCGGTGTCCGTGGTTTAAGGGTGGCAAATGAATGCAAAATTCCTGTGACGATTAACGACCGTGACCCGCAGGGAATCAAACTGATTACGCATAATGCCTGCCATGCGAATCTGCCGGTGGAGATTGTACAGCGGGATGCGAACGCCCTGCTTTCTGAAAGATCCTTTGATGCCGTGGATCTTGATCCATTCGGGACTCCGGCCACGATTGTTGATGCGGCGGTGAGGGGGGCCCGGCGGTTTCTATTTGTCACTGCAACAGATACCGCCCCCTTATGCGGGGCTCATTTGAAGGCAGGCAAACGCCGGTACTTTGCACAGCCGATGAATACTGAATATCACGGGGAAGTGGGGCTAAGGATCCTGCTCGGGTTTATTGTCCGTGAAACAGTCAAATATGACCGTGGGATTGAACCGATCTTCTGCTATGCCCGGGAGCATTTTGTACGGCTCCATCTCCGGTTGCTTCGCGGGGCCCGGGCCGCTGATGAGACCCTGAAGAGGATCGGTTATATCCTCCAATGCCCGAAGTGCCCTTATCGCATCGAACATCAGGCAATGTTTCCGGAAGTAATCCCTTGCCCACACTGTGATGAACACCTTAATCCGATTGGACCTCTCTGGCTTGGCAGTATTCAGCATGAAGAAACTCTGGTGCAGATGAGGGAACAGTTGGATGCGAAAGTTCTTGGTACGAGAAAAGACCTGGCAAAACTGATCGATCTCTGCCTGGAAGAATTGCCAACCTCGAGCCATTATGACTACCACCGGATTGCAAAAATAATGGGATGCTCACCTCCCGATATCGACAAGGTGATTGCCTGCATCATTGATTCAGGGTATCCAGCGACACGGACGCATTTCTCCGGGTATGGCATCAAAACAGAGGCGCCTCTATCAGTAATTCTTGGTGCCGTCAGTGCTCAACAATGATCGTGAGCAGATCCCCATCAATGAGTTTGTGGGGCAATCCCACTCTCTGGCCCGGGTGTTTGACGGATCTTCCCCAGACCCGTGCATACCGGAACCGGTAAACGAAGTCCCGGTGGAGTTTTGTACAGACATCAGTTACTGTACTTCCCGTCCTGACGATGAGGGGTTCTACTAAATCAGCCTCGCCGCCATGAGGTTTTAAGTAGACCCTGATGAAACCGAGGCAGTCGTAGATTGCATCCTTGACCTCCTCCAGATGATAACCGGCTGCGGCCGAGATCATGAGAGGGGGGCTCCCGAACCGTTCAGCAATATCATGCTCGATCTCTAGGAATCTCTCCTTGTCCACGAGATCTACCTTGTTCACCGCAATGAATGCAGGGATATAGACACGGTTGCCCTGTACTGCATCGATCAAGTCATCCTGTGTTGCACCACCCCTGACAAGCACATCCGCATTCATCATCTTGCTCTCGGACAGGATAGATCGCACTTCTTCAATATCAAGATTGAGCGTCCCGACTGCATGGAGACGAACACCACCATGTGAGGACTTTTTGACAGTGATATCCGGTTTTTTGACATTGATCCGTATACCTGCATCGTACAGTTCTTTTATGAGAACGTCGAAATGCCGTTCGTTGAATACATCCACGAGAATGATGATGATATCCGCGCCACGGACGACACCTATCACTTCTTTGCCCCGCCCCTTGCCCATCGCTGCCCCGGCAATAAGTCCCGGCATATCGAGAAGCTGGATCTTCGCTCCTTTATGCTCAAGAGCACCGGGAACAACCGTGAGTGTTGTGAATTCATAGGCGGCCACGGCGCTGTCTGTGCCGGTGAGTTTGTTGAGGAGAGTGCTTTTACCTGTTGAAGGGAATCCTACAAGGACAGCAGTCGCATCACCGGATTTTTTAACCGAGTATCCTTCTCCTCCCCCGCTGGATTTCATCGCACGGCTGACTGCTTCATCGCGAAGTCGTGCGATCTTTGCCTTTATCCTCCCGATATGCTTGGAAGTAGCCTTGTTGTATGGAGTCTTGGTCAGCTCCGCTTCCAGCTCCTGGATCTGTTCCTCAAGACTACTCATTCCTATATTAATCACTGCACGTCAGAGATATAGTTGTTTATGGGGAACTGAGAGGATACTTCATTCCGTTACGACGTAACGGAATGAAGTTTCTGTTATCAACATGTTTAAGTAAAAATATGGCCCATGTTATTGAGCAATTGCGCTGCTATAGTGTAGTCCGGCCAATCATGCGAGCCTCTCACGCTCGCGACTGGGGTTCGAATCCCCATAGCAGCACTCTTCACTGATGGTCTGATTCCTGTTTTAATTCTAATTAAAAAAACCTCAGCCGTGACTGACTAAGCGATAAGTAACTTTATTTGATACAAAAGGGCTGTTCTACTATAATTTCTGGGAGAGGCTCACATGGCGATTATTGCTGTTTCAGACTTGCATCTGGGATTCGATTCCTCCGACAAGGCTGCGTTTATCCGCTTTCTCGGAAAACTTCAAAGTGATCCCAGCGTTACAGATCTGGTCCTTCTCGGCGACATCGTGGACATGTGGAGGCGAGATTCCTCAGGCATATTCCTCGAGAACTATGATGTTCTTGACCTGATCATCAACCTGCAGAAGAAGATACACGTCTATTACGTCGTAGGAAACCATGATTTCCATCTCCTCAAACTACAAGGTCGAGGATACCCCATCAACTTCCTTAGGGATCTCACGCTTCAGCAAGACGGTCTGAATTGCAGGTTTATTCACGGCTGGGAGTTTGACGAGATGCAGAGGGTGCACTTCATGGAATCACTCTGCCACGGAATGTCTGATCATAAGGGCGACCGCGACACTAACATCTGGGCTGTTCTTAATCGAGACGAAAATGACCTGATTCGCTTTTTCTCCGCGATAGCACACGGGGGTAGAAAACGCCGAACCGCCGAGATGTTGCAGCTCGATCCACAGGAGAGGCTCAAAGAAACCCTGAAGGGTGTGGAAAGGAAGGCCCGTTCCACGGTTCGGCCGGGGGAAGTTCTTATCTTCGGGCATACCCACAGACCATTTGTGAACAAGGCCGAGAACCTCGCAAATATCGGTTCATGGCTTAAAACCGCACCTATCCATAATACCTTTGTGCGGGTGGAAGGTGGCAAACCCAAGCTATTCGTGTTCGAAGGAGCCGAGATTACGGAAAGAGTCGATATCTAACTAGCCCCAGTCTCTCTCTGATTAAACAAATATCTCTAATTTAGTTCCTCATAGACCTACAGCAATAAAAAAATAATGTGGGTTAGTTGATGGAAATTCTTATGTCGTGCGTACTGTTGGGAATACTGATCTGCATGAGTAATCCTTGATGATTATTGCCGTTGTGAAAAGAAGTATTATATAAATTCTTTGATTGAAATTTAACTATTAACCCGCGTGAAGCATGCGATTGGCCGGAATCGGACAAATCAAAGGATTAACAACGAATTTGAGCGGATCTCATGAAGAGGATTCGGACACTGGGTCCAAATTCTCCATAGCAGCACTTTATCATTCATGGTCCAATGCTCTATTCTACAATGAAAAATGCATCAATTCTATATTCGTAATGATTCAAGTTTTGTATCAATTAGCCTGATTTGTTTCGATTGCAATCAGTTTCAAAAAGACAATTAGTATAAAAAATACGAGCATGTTATCATGAGCAGTTATATTAGCGTTTTATCTCTATCGCAACCTCATTCCGCCGCAGCAAACCGGGTGTCCAGGGGGGATTGTACCTCATCAGAAATGGGCCGCCGACCGGTTCAATTGCGGCCTTCTTCAGCCCTTCCAACAGCCGTTCCTCTGCCGCTATTACTTCGTCCTGCCGTGCATATCCTCTGAAACGGATAACCGCAACCTCTCGGGAAGGTAGCGTTGTGATCTGCACACGGCTGTCCAGCGGTTCAGGAATATCATCCCGGCTTTTTCCTGGAGGCATCACGAATGACATCGAGTTGGCATCGGAAACAACTGGCGCCGTCATTGCGATCTGGCGGGAGGTAATTACCGGTGAGGTCATGGATATCTTGTTCTGTGTATGGTTGCTGCCAGTGATGAACGCGAAGAGCAGGTTGAATCCCGAATCATCCCCATCACTATCGACGGTCGCATGCACGACGGACGGGTACTTCCGGAATTCGATCTCTCCCGTTTTGCCGGTGATCTCATAAGGAATTGTTTGTGTCATGATCAACGTCATCTCCTTTAAGAGGTATATCTCTGAGAGCCTTGATGGATGTTACGTTTAAAAGACCCGGTTCATGGATGCACTATTTCAAGAGGCTCTCCATCTTTTTCGGATCATACCCGAATATAAACTCGTTCCCAATCTGTACAATGGGCGCTCCCAGATGCCCGGTCTTCTCGATGATCATGGCTCTGGCTGTTGCGTTGGAAGCCAGATCGATTTCCTCAAATTCCACGTGCTTTGCTGTGAGGAATTCCTTGATCTCGTGGCAGTTATGGCAACGCGGTGTTGAGTAAACTTTGACTTTTTCGGCGGTTCCCCAGACTTTCTCAATGAAGGCCTCACGGCCGGAGTACTTCTTGTACTGCTGGTATTCCCGTGGCTTCTTCTCCGCGTAGTTCTGGTGGTATTGCTCAGCGGGATAAAATGTAGTGTATGGCCGAATTTCTGTTGCGAGAGATTTTTTAAATTTTCCGGATTCGTTTAATTTTTTCTTAGAGGACTCTGCAATTCGTTTCTGTTCCTCATTATGGTAAAATATGGCAGTACTGTACTGGGATCCCTTATCCGCGAACTGACCCTCCTGGTCGGTCGGATCAATCTGCTTCCAGAATACATCGAGAAGTTTCTCAAATGAGATCTTCTCCGGGTCATAAGTGACCTGCACCGCCTCGAGGTGTCCTGTCGTGCCCGAGGAAACTTCCTCATAGCTGGGATTCGGTTTTGTTCCGCCGGCATACCCGGCTACTACAGCAGTTACTCCTTCGATCTGCTGGAACGGCGGCTGCATGCACCAGAAACAGCCTCCAGCAAATGTTGCCACCATCAGTTTTTTGTCCATGATATCCCTTATGATGTAATCTATCCGGAGGTTATTGTACACAACCGATTACCTAAATGCGGTTGAGTCGCCGGGTTGCAATCCTTTTTGATTGTACTCTGGGAGATTGTATGTCATGAAATGCCATTTTCAATATTAATGGTTATGATAGTACTCACCTGAGTAGTCCGTTCAGCCCTTGCTGGACCTGCCCAGGTACATCCTCGAATACTATCTCCCCGGGCATCTCCCCCAGCCCGATCTTTATCCCGTGCCGGATGTACGGGTGGGTGCGGACATTCATACCATCAAAACCCTTCACATGTGGATTCCGATAGAGCCCAACTCTCTGGACATATCGCGGGAGCGATGGCAGAGATCGCCGTGCATCCTTCAATACCGCAAGCACCGTAACCTCTGTCGCTATCTGATCTGCGCTGGCGAAAACGAGTCCGGGCACAGGGCGAACTACCTAGACCTGGCCGAGGTTCAGCAATCTATAAACCTTTTTTCCACTATGCTCTGTATTGGAAATGTCGAAGTATCATAACCCTGGGATCGAGACGATGGATCGTGATGGCCTAGATTCACTGATCGATGAGCGGGTGAGGTATACCGTTGGGTTCGCTCATAAAAATTCACCGTTTTACCGGCATTGGTTCAAAGAGAACGGGATCGATACGGACGATATCCGGGTCCATGAAGACTTGTTGCAGCTCCCCATAGTTTCCGGTCGCACCATCCGCGAGCACCAGCCGCCAAATACTCCGGATTTCCAGTTTCTTTCGACGAATTGGGAAGACATATTTACCATCCAGGAGACTAGCGGTACAAGTGGGACACCAAAGAGTTTTTTCCTCACCTGGGATGACTGGAAACGGTACGCGGAAAAGTATGCCCGAAGTTTTGTCTCTCAGGGGTTCGGCTCCGATGACCGGGTAATCGTCTGCGCCTCGTATGGCATGAACGTGGGTGCAAACACCATGACTCTTGCAGCCCATAGGCTAGGGATGACCATCATTCCGTTCGGCAAATGTGACTTCGCGTCGAGGGCCATCACAGGATATCGCCCTACGGCGATCGTGGGAAGCGTATTCAAGCTCCTCCGGCTCGCGCACCGATTAAAACAGGAAGGGATTTGTCTAAACGAGACCTCGATTACGAGACTTGTTGCTGGTGGAGAGAGTTTTGCTGACGAGTCCCGTGCTTACCTCGCGGAAACGTGGGGATGTCCGGTGTACAACACTTACGGGAGTACTGAGGGGACGATGTGCGGAGAGTGCACGGAACTTGCCGGGCTCCATGTTCCGGAAGACCTCGTTCACCTCGATATTTACGACCCGCAGATGAAAGTGTTTGTCTCCGACGGAAACTACGGCAGGGCTGTCCTCACTACGCTCCTACCAAAGGGCTCAAAGGCAGGCACTCTCCTGCTCAATTACGACACAGATGACACGACAGCGGTAATCTCCCGGGAGCGGTGTGCCTGCGGTAGAACGCACATGCGGATCTTTAACCCGCAGAGAGAGGCCGAAACAGTCTGGATCCTTGGCAATTCCGTGAACCGCGTGGACGTGGAGGCCAGTGTCTTCCAGCCCGAAAACATGCAGTTCCTCAATGGCGAATACGAGGCATTCATCTATGATGGCGGATCGACGGGTGAGGTCGTAATGCGGGTGAGCGTGGAATGCTCAGATCCGGAGATCACAGACCGAAGGCTCATCGAAGACTGTTTTGTCGGTAAATTCTTAAAAAACAAAAAGAATTTGGTACCCCATTACGAGGACAGAACATTCTCCGTGATGTTTAACTTTGTTAATCCGGGGGAACTTGAGCTGTACAAGATCAGGGGGCGGCCAAAACGCCTCATCGACCGCCGGTCGGTATAGGATACATATCCTTTTTCACCGTCTGTATATCTCCCGCCGGTGAATTTCTTTTACTCTGCCACAGGCTGCTTACCGGCGTTCCGGCACGAGACGATTGGCAACGGCGACTGCCTCTTCTGCAGTTCCCGCATATGCGTCGGCACCGATTTGTTTCCAGAGGTCAGGAACGATCCTGAACGGATATCCCCCGACAAGGATCTTTGCCCCAGCGATCCTCTCATCCGCACGAAGCGAACGAATAAGGTACTGGACATCAGGAAGATGACGTGGCATGGTCGTTGAAAGGGCGACCATATCAGCCTTCCGGTCCCGCGCCGCATCAAGGACGCTCTGCACCGGTATGTTTGCTCCGATATAATACGTGTCCCAGCCATCCATATCGAAAAAGTCAGCCACCATCCGGATACCGATATCATGAAGTTCAGCCCCGACACCAGCAGCGACAACGGTCGTTCCCCTTCGTCCCTTACCTATCCCACTCGAAGAGAATACCTGGTCATGCAGCCGGGCCATGAGCGTTTCGACAAAAGCAGTTATGAAATGTTCTTGAGCGATGCTGACCTGCTGCAGTTGCCAGAGCCTTCCAGTCTCCTGCAGAACCGGATAAAGAATGTGGAGATAGATATCCCTCACCGTTATGCCAGATTTGACCGCATCGTCGATTATTCTTCCTCCCTGCACCTGATCCGCCTCAATGACAGCAGCGAGGAATGGCCGTGCAACATCAGCAAGGGGTTTGTCCGTGGTGATATACGGGGGAATGCTGAGGGAGACATCATTAAGGACGGCCAGACTTTTAGTGATAAAGATCCTGGTTTGGTTGCGGAAATCCTGGGGCAGTTCATTTTTGAGGACCTCACCCATTGCAGCGAGAAGAAGCGATACAAAGTTCTTCGGGAAGTGTAGAGATGTAAGATGTACCTTTGCCCAGCAGGCGTGATCGATGAAAATAGCCGGGTTATTGATTGCAAGCGATTCCTCAAGACTACTGATAAGATCGTCGAACTCTTCTAGTACCCGCATCTTCTGGACGGCGCTGCGGGTACGCCAAGTACGGGGGTGTTTCATCTCGAATTGGTCCAGAGCTTTTCCTGCAAGGTAATGCCTATCCAGTTTGACTGGATGATACACAGGCGATCCGGCTTGATTCATTCATGTGCTCCCTCTCGTTTCCGGTTCTTAGAGAGAATCTTGCTGGTGGATTATTATTTTTCCGTTTGGATCGATCCGGGTATGTAGCCAGTCATTGTAATTAAAGGGACCGGTATTTGTGTCAACCTAGTACCCACCTATCTTTTAATATTTGGAATATCCCATTTGGAGTAGTATGCGTCTATTTGTTCCGTTAACATTTACTTTCGTGCTCATTCTGCTGCTGATAATGCCTACAGCTGCCCATGTTCCTATCCTACCTGGTGATCATAACTCACTAGACACGGCTGTGCAACTCAAGGATCCGTCAATTACCTATGCGATCTATGGCACTCTTCACGAAGCCGAGGAGACCGATTATTATAAGGTTACCCTGCAGAAGGACGCTCCCCTGCGTTTTATGATCTCGACACCCGTCAAAGAATCCTTTGCCCCTTGGCTTGTTATTGCTGGCCCCGGGATCTCCCCGCAGGGCGCCGTTCCCACGACAGTCGAGCTTCCCGATGGAGATACGGCTATCGCTATTACTGGAATGCACCCGTTGAATGCTGATTATGAACCGTTCACCCCAATTGCCGGGTACCAGACGGCAATGTATGAAGGTCTGGCTCCTGCAACCGGTACTTATATAATCGCAGCGCCAAACGATGGTGGTCCCTACACACTCGCGACGGGGACGCTCGAAGCATTCACCGTTCCTGAATGGGTTATAGTACCCATTAATCAGCTCCAGATCAGGTTATGGCAGGAGCAGTCACCGCTGCTGATCTTCGGGCCATACCTGGTAGTAATGGTTATTGGGATATTTCTTTTTCTGAAATTGCCTGGACGGCAGCGGATGAGCCCCCCTGCATGGCTCGGGTTTATAGCAGGGCTTATATATATTGGCACCGGCGCTGCCACCCTGCTTCAGACCAGTATTGCCCTACAAATAGCCCCAGCAGGGTTGGCAGTACTGGTCACCTTGGTCTTTGTTGCGATAGTGCTGGGTGCCGGAGTGACTGCTGTCAGTGCCTCGGTCCGCTTGTATAAGCAGACACACATAAGATTCCGTATCCTGATGGTAGTAATCGGAATTGTCGGGCTCATAGCCTGGGCAGGAGTGATCGTCGGGCCGGTGCTCGCATTCATGGCAGCTATTGTACCGGCTCGTTACTTGTGAGGCGGAACAACGGCAATGAGCGCACCCAAAAGAAGTGCTGCCATGATTTGCCGTAGGAAAAGGTACCTTTTCCAGACCTCCATACTCATTGGCATAGTGTTGGTATGTTTTGTGAATAAACAATATCTGTTTTCAAACAGATTCCGTATAAAAGAGCCATTGAGATGACTTTACTTTCCCCCAGTCTGATTTCAAAATGCTAAATTCAAAAACCAGCATAACTTTTATCCTTTGAAAAAAGCCAGTATTGCAAGAACCAAGGAAGTTCAAAGATGAAAAAAAGTTGGAACAAAAATGGGGATTCCAACCTCAATACCGAATCCCCATAGCAGCATAAACATCCGGTTTATTCTGTTTTGATAAATAAACTAAAAATAAAAGAGCGAAGACCCGGTTAATCCTTACCGAATTTATTTTCCCGAGCATTTCTGCACGTTTTTTAAAAAAGTGATTGTCCTGAATGAAAAGGAATTATTTATCACATGCTGATTATAAATTTCTGCGGTTCAATAAACGTTTGGAGTTCCCGATGCATGTGTTGGTGAGAATTTTTTCAACCAATTTTTTTTATAACGAGAGGTAATATCATACACCATGTGAGGAACAATGAATGATATAAACATCTCCGCACTCCTTGACAAGGCACATCATCTGGCGAAGATTGGTCGCTATGACAACGCAATCTCAGTGTACGATCAGGTCCTGAACTTCGACGGAAATAATGTAACTGCCCTGGAAAATAAAGGCAAAGTCTATTACATCCTCGGAAGGCATGAAGATGCAATTGCATGCTACGATAAAGCAACAGAGATCAATCCCAATCTCATATCTGTCTGGTATGAGAAAGGCTACGTTTTGAGAAAGATCCACCGGTATGAAGATGCAATCCGCTGTTTTGATGAGGTACTCTCTCGGGATCAAAATTACACTTCTGCCCTTGCAAACAAAGGATATTCGCTGAATGAGCTGGGTAGATTCAATGAAGCAATTGCCTGTTTTGATACGATCCTTGCATCAAGCCCGAATAATATCCGGGCAATGGCATCAAAGGGCATCGCGTTACGCAAGCTGGGAAAAAATGAAGATGCACTCAGATATTTTGAAAATGCACTCAGATTAAGTCCGATCAACGCCTTCGTTTGGTATAATAAGGCAATTACCCTTAGAAGTCTGGGAAGGTTCCAAGAAGCAGACGAGAGTGACAAGATGGCGGGTCCTTCTCTCGGTTCCGGTGTCCACTAAAAAAAGCAGTTTAAAAGGCTCTCTAGAAACCTCGTTCTTGCTGATAACAAAAGATATGTATGAAAGAGGGGGGACAGGACCTGTCTCCCGTTACCGCCCGTGAAGGCTCATGCGATTATGTCGCAGTACCTGTCAGAGGGTCATCGTATTCAGGGAAAAGCCGGAAGATAAATGGAAGGGTATCCCGGGTCAATGCAGTTATCATTTTTGTGGGCACTGGATGACACTGTCACAATTCGGGTCGGGGAGCTCTTCTCTAAAAGTGGGAGGAAAGGTTTGAAATGAGGGGCGGGCTGATATATGACAGCCAAGGTCATCTCAACACTATTGAAACAGCCACCTGCCACCTGTTTTGCATGCTTGATTTATAACGATGCTTTACTGAATTTTTTTCAGCATTTTCCTGGGAAAGGTCGCGACCAAACACCACAAGAAAAAGTCCGCGATTGTCCCGGATTACCATTTTCAGACCAACCCGAAACGAAACTCCTGACGAAAGAATCAGACGACAGGATCTGATCAACAGCAAAAAATCAACGTTAATAAAATTGAATCCCGGACATTACTCCCTCTCTCTTTCATGGACCTCTTTTCATCCGATGGGACAGATATTGCCATCTGTTCCAATCACTTCAATATGCCAGGGATTTTTCAAAAAAAAAGGTGTTATTCACATCACACGAAATCGCTTCACTACTATGTCGTCTCCTTTTTTGGTGATCTGAACCTTGATCTTTCCTTCTTTATAGGATATCTCATGGATACCGAATGATTTCGTACTGATAAGCCTCTGAAGGCTTGCCATATCCGAACGGTACATTCTTTTGAAATCATCCCCTTCGTAGATCACGTTTCCCATAATTCCCACTCACCCATCCTGATATTTTATTGAAGAAGTTCTATTTAGGTATGTGCGATGCGTGTTCGGACCCCTTCATACAGTCCGGACACGGATCGCTCCGCATTCTCGGCGATTTTTGACCAAAGCATTAAATATCGTGTTCCTGCATAACCCTATATGAGGAGTTATGAGCAGGGAGAAGATCAAAGTCCCCGGAAAGGTGTATGAGGAATTGATAGCCCTCCAGCGTGAAATTCATTTCACCCAGGATCACCAGGACACAATTAAGAAAGCAGAGGACCGGGGTTACATGAATGCTGCCAACTGGATCAGGCAGAATGAGAATGCATACAAGATCGGGTTCGCTTGGGGTTTCGAGCCCATCGCTGACGAACCTAAAGGCACACTAAAGGATATTCCTGTACGGGAGAACCCTCCACCCAAGCGGACAATCTCCCGACCGACACCTCCGCAGAGTAAAAAGTCCCAAAAATCGCCTGGGACTGGAGGTATCCTTGCCGGCATAAAAAACTGGCTCGGTAAACACTTCTGATTTTTTTCGAAACTAATATTTGCACGATGACTGGGAGAAATGTATGCCAACCTGTGGTGACTGTATAAGTTATATACAAAAAACCAGGGATCGCGGCGACTGTCGCATCAACGGGGAGACCGCTCCCGATCGCGACAGTGAACGATGCCCTTCCCGCACGTTTATTCCAAAGCCGGTGAAATGATCCAAGGGGACTCTCTGATCATGCCACGTGAACTTACCGAAAGAGATATTTCAATTTTAAAAAAACTCGCACCGGAATGCGGAGAACTTACCTGTTCAGGATCGGGGCATATATTCCATTCGATCCTGCCTCCGGTTTCCAACCATTTTTCTGAGGATACTGATGATTTTATCCAGCGGATAAGCCGTCTTTCTGATGATGAACTCACCTACATAACCGAAATGATCCTGAAGGGGGAGGAAAGCATGGGTTGCCTCCCGCTTGAGGATATCGAGGCGTTCGTACACCTTATCCACGAGCGGCTCTCAAAAGAAATCGCACAGAAAGTCATTGCTGCATACGAATCCGGGAGTGAATGTGAACGTTGATTTTTTTCACGGGCGACATTGCCCAGCTTGTTGCACAACTCCACGACCAGACAATAAAAAACCGACGGGCTGCAGCAACACTACTGGGTAAATCCGGCAACCTGTCAGCGATCAGCCCCCTTATTGAGGCGCTCTCCGATCCGCATCCCGGTGTTCGCAGCGAAATTGCTCAGGCGTTAGGAAGGCTGGGGGATTCCTCGGCCATTACAGGATTGATCGCTTCGCTGAATGATGCCGACCCGTATGTTCGTGCCGCTGCCATCGCGGCAATGGGAAAAATCAAAGACCGGGATGCAGTTGACCCGCTCATCCGCTGTCTTTTAGACAAGGAAGTAATCATCAGGATCGGCGCTGCAGAAGTACTGGGGAAACTGGGTGATCGCCGGGCAACAGGACCGTTAAAAGATCTTGAGCATGACCCTTTCTCTGAGGTCCGTGAGGCGGCAGAAGCAGCTCTAAGGAAACTCCGGGTAAAACCCTGAAATCATGGTATTATGTGTTTTTGGTTTTTATGGATGCCAGTATAGATAACTTCCTGTAAAACCCTGCACGATTAGAATCCGCATAACAGGAAATGGGCTACCCGGCGGAACATTTATTCACGACAATAAACATTATCCTTTTTTATTTCCTGCTGCCACAGGGGGGATTTTTATGGATAAACACCGAACCACTGGTCTATGGGGGTGGCCCGATTCCCTCTATTATTGAAGCGACAAACCTGAAAAAAACATTTGGCAGAATAACAGCTGTGGATGGTATCAGCTTTGCGGTAAAAAAAGGGGAAGTCTTCGGGTTCCTGGGCCCTAATGGTGCGGGTAAGACTTCAACCATGAAAATAATCGCGTGCGTCTCACCACGGACATCGGGTGCACTCAGGGTCTTTGGCATGGACCCGGATATATCCCCTGCAGAGATAAAACAGCGACTCGGGGTTGTCCCTCAGGAGACAAATCTCGATCCTGACTTCACCTGCTATGGCAACCTGTTTACCTACTCACGCTATTTTGATATGCCATCTGATGTTGCGCAAAAGAAAGCTGAGGAACTACTGGAGTTTGTCCAGTTAAGGGAAAAAAGGGATGTTACCGTAGAAAAACTATCAGGGGGGATGAAACGGAGATTAATCCTTGCCCGGGCTCTTGTCAACAACCCGGATCTGCTCATCCTTGACGAGCCGACAATCGGACTCGACCCTCAGGCTCGTCACCTGATCTGGGAAAGACTGAAATTATTGCAGGCCCAGGGAAATACGATTGTACTCACAACCCACTACCTTGACGAAGCGGCAAGGCTCTGCGACCGGCTCGTAATCATGGACAATGGGAAAATCCACGTTGAAGGTTCACCGGCAGAACTCGTTAAGGAATATGTCGGAAACGAGATCGTGGAAATAGAAAAGACAGCCGAAGTGCTTTCCTGTCTTGAGGGGGAGCATATTCCCTTCGAAATAATTGGTGATACTGTGCAGATCGCAACTGAATCATCCCGTGAAGTTGCCCGGATCCTGTTTGATCACTGCTCCCCCCACAAAGTTCTCACCCGCCCTGCAACACTCGAGGATGTATTCCTGAAACTGACCGGCAGGAAACTGAGGGAGTGATTATGTACCACATCTGGTCAATGCCCCGGATAACTCGGCGGGCGTGGAAGGTCTGGCACCGAAACCTCGTGGTCTTTTTCCGGACCTGGCAGGTGAACTTCTTCCCGCCGTTGATCGAAGCGTTCCTGTACCTGTTTGCCATTGGAATGGGCATCGGCACCTACGTGAAGGATATTGACGGAACCCCGTACATAAACTTTATCGCACCCGCAATCCTTGCCATTTCGGTCATGAACTCGGCATTCTTTGAGTGCACGTACGGGTCATATGTCCGGATGTATTACCAGAAAAGTTTTGACGCGATGATCGCAACCCCGCTCTCCATCGAGGACGTGATTGCCGGTGAACTCCTCTGGGGGGCGACCCGGAGTGTGATGTATGTAATTATCATGCTTCCCGTCCTTGCTGCATTTGGCGTTATCTCAATTCCTGCCTCGCTGCTCGCAATCCCGCTTGCATTCCTGGGCGGACTTATGTTTGCCGGGATCGCGATGTGTTTCACAGCCATCACCCCGAGTATAGACACCCTGAATTACCCCTCGTTCCTTCTCATAACACCCATGGCGCTCTTCTCAGGAACATTCTTTCCGATCACCCTGCTACCGGTACTTTTCCAGTATTTCGCGCTCGCCCTGCTCCCGCTTACCCATCTGGTCGCAATTATGCGAATGCTTACCCTTCCTGCATTTTCATGGACAATTTTACTCCATCTTGCCTGGATTGTGATTGTGACATCAGTTTTCTGCGTTGTTGCGATCAACCTGATGCGGAAGCGGTTGATTGTATGACAATTATAAGAACGGGAAAGAATGAAGGAGAGATTTCATACCTTGTCCTTGATCTTTTCGAGCGTGCAAGCGGGAGAGGATCCCTCCTGCACCTTGGTCTCAGGGGTATCACGGAGATCAGTGTCATCCCTCCGGATAATCCTGAGGACATACAGGTTCTCGTCTTCAATCCTGTGCTTTAATACAATTTCTGAAATAAATCCTGATCGGAAAAAAAGATCCCGCACTTCCGGGAGCCCGGTAAGGGATGAGATCAATAATAAAATTCTCCCGCCTGGTGCTAGCACACGTCCGACATTTTCAGCAAACCGCATGATTACGATACGGCCGTTCTTTCCGCCATCGAGTGCGTACTCAAGCCAGTCATCGATCCGCTCATCTTTCTGTGTTGGGAGGTAGGGGGGGTTGAAAAGGATCAGGTCGAACGTGTCCCTGATCCCGGAGAAGAGATCGGTTCGGACTACCTCAACGCCCTTCTCCCGTGCACAGAGTACTGCATGCGGGTTAATATCTGTTGCAATGATGCCAGCGGCCGCTGAGAGTGTTGCAGCGATGAGGCCGGAACCGGTACCCACTTCAAGAACACGGTCAGCAGGTCGAACCTCTGCACGTGCTGCTTCAAGCAGGAGATACGTGTCGGCTTCAGGCTGGTAAACTTGACTGGCGTCAAACAGCATAGATAGTCTCTGTAGAGCATTTAATACCAGGTCTGATATTGATCATGTCGGAATGGCATTGAGCGCAGCACATGCAGAACCCTGAATGTCAACGCTGAATTGATACGTCACCCCAGGAAAAAGTTTCCCGGTTTAAAGGTCTCGACAAGGAACCCTCCTGTGCCACATGCCGGATCGAGAATGCATTACGGTTGGTGACCCCCACAAGAAATCACATCCTCATTATCTATTGTCAGCTAGATCGGGATTGTAGTTGGAATAGTTGGTAGGGCGGTCGCAGCTGCATTTATGCCATTACCCTTGTTCACGCTGACAATCTGTATCGTAAACGTAAGGTTCTGACCGGCAAGAGGACTGTTTTCATCCCAGGTTACCGTTGATGGCGTGACATTAAGAATTTTAATCGTGCTAACGGTATTGTCTGTCTTACTATGGATTGTATAATATTGCCCTACCGTGAAGGTCGTATTGGCGACTGCACCGGTTCGGTTGACGGTACGGATAAGATCATTCCGGTACGGACCATACGCCTGATCATACGGAATGGTTACTGTCTTCTTTTGGTTTAGCCTCATCCCCACAATAGCATTCGAGAAACCTGGGATAATTTGGTTCCCACCCACCGTTAACGCCAGGGGAGTCCCGTTCATATTAGTATCAATAACCGTTCCATTTTCAAACGTCAGGGTATAATACACGGTTACATTATCACCGTTCATCGCAACAACCGGGTTAAAGAGGAGGACTGCAGTAACCGTAATAGCAACAAGTGCGATTGCTCCACCGGCAATCATGAGATATTTACGGTTCCGGTTATTTGTCTTTTCATCCTCCTTTGCCCGTTTGGTCTTTTTTTCTTTCTTGTAAGGTTTACTCATATTTTATCTCCCCGTATAGGATTGAATCATTAAACAGGTAATCGTTGAGTAGATAATTGCGGTATACAATAAATTCTTACTGATCCCGAAGGAATTTGGCAATTTTGATCTTATCACGGATATATCGAAGGTGTATCGGGGCGGTTAATCTATTCCAAATCTTCTCCTGTGCCCTTCAGGACACCCGGTATATTAAGGTTGATCACAACCGTGTGGATCGCTCTGCCCTCCTCCTGCCCAGTTTATTGTGTCTATTTTACGTGTATTACAACGGTTCAATTAATACAACTTTCACTTTCTTCCCAACTTTTTTTCGAAACAAGGATCCCTCCAGTTCTATTTACTTTCGGAGCTACTGGGGATCCAGTACTTCCGAAAGTAAAAATGTGATGGTGAATTTTTAAGAGATTTGATATTCACGGGATAATCATATTCTCAATGTGTGAAGGAACATGCCCGGAAGACTTTATGATCTTCTTCCAGATTCTGATACGTTATTATCATTAGAACCGGAAGAGTTAGCGGGGAATATACTTGAATTTTTGAATTCACTTGGTCACGATCAGGCCAACCAATTGCTAAATACACATAATTTTAGTCTACCAGAAGTCGTTGATGGTTACCCTCAAGAAAAGAAAAAGGAAATCCAGTACGCATTAATGGAGGCATGGAGTTGGCTGGATAGGGAGGGTTTGATTGCCCCAAGACCAAATTCTGTGGATGGTCCTTGGTTTTTCATATCAAGACGAGGCAAAAAAGTTTTGAATCAAGAAGAATTCCGAAAAATTTATCATGGCAATATACTGCCAAAACACTTATTGCATCCAATTATTGCCCAAAAAGTTTGGCCGCCTTTCATTCGAGGCGCTTATGATACTGCCGTTTTCGAAGCGTTTAGAGAAGTTGAAATATTCATTCGTGATGCCGGAGGCTTTTCATCGACAGATGTAGGTGAAAAATTGATAAGAAAGGCATTTGACATAAACCATGGGCCATTAA
The DNA here is from genome assembly GCA_015660885.1 of Methanoregulaceae archaeon. Lineage (GTDB taxonomy): Archaea > Halobacteriota > Methanomicrobia > Methanomicrobiales > Methanospirillaceae > Methanoregula. The sequence continues at coordinate 149,216 of JACTUB010000001.1, forward strand.
CGGATTTAAATTCACCAGAACCCGAACGTTTGACACTTCAGCATTTGTTTGTAGGTGCCCTCGGTTCCTATAAAAATCCTCATAGTCACAGAAATGTATCCATAGATCAGAATGAAGCGGTCGAAATTATAATACTTGCAAGTCATTTATTTAAAATTGTAGAGACACGACACGGGGCGTTGGTTGCTAGAAATCTTTTGCAAAATAAAGCCTCATCCGAGTGATAGAGCAAAAAATAAACAATTCCGATTATTGTTTTCCTCTCTTGTTTATCCCTCTCTCTTGTTGCTTTGTTGTCCGACTTTACACCAGACATACAATAGCGCATTCTGAGCCATTGGCATCATAAGTGTAACGATTTTGCACTGTTTGCCAAACCTTATTATTCCATCAGTGTAGGTATCATGTACGGAAGATCCGAAATTCAGGACAGTACCGGGTCTTCCCCCCCTTATGGCCAGGTTCATGATACCAGACGAATAGTGAGTTCTGCCATGAGCCTCTGCTGGGAGATCTTACTGGCCATAAGGGTATTATACCCCTCATAGACTTAAATGGGGGGTCAGGAAGTATAACTTGCGTCACTAGTCCCTTATGCATTGACCCATAGCAGACGCCAACTAGCTCTCTCCACTTTCAGTTATATCCCGGATTGATTCGATTGCACCAACTATATTTCCCTTATCGTCATAAAGGGGCGAGGCCTTTGCCCACAGAATAGATTTCTTTCCTTTGGGATGTGGTAGGGTGGTTTTCGCAATCAGTACATTCTGTTTCTCGCGGATAATGCCTGAATAGTTTTGGGCTATCTCTTCATCAGACTTAAAAATCAGGTCAATCAGGATTAGTCTTCTCTTCCCGTAGAAGGGTATTGCATACTCAAAATTATTCTTACCTATCATGTCCCGGGCTTTCACTCCGGTCATTTCTTCAATTGCTTTATTCCATGCGATGACTTTGCCATCTGGGTCAATTACGAAGGTTGCATCTGGAAGGTTGTCGATGATATCAGAAAACCGGTGTTCCGACTGCTTCAGAGTTTCCTCCATTTTCTTACGGTCGGTGATGTCGCGACCTACCGACTGGAATTCAATTATCATGCCGTCTTCGTTAAAAATTGCCCGGTCACTCCATTGTTGCCAGCGGATCTCGCCATCCGGCATTACAATTCGATGTTCGACAGTCCCAACGGGATGTTCACGAGTCAGCGATGTGAAATGCGAGCGGATTAATTCCTTGTCCTCTTTAGGGATTTTTGGAATGAACTTATGGCCAATGATTTCCTCTCTCGGTATACCAAAATACCGGCAATATGCATCGTTCACAAAATTGTGGATTCCATCCGGTTTGAAGCGGCAGATAAATTCGGTCTGATCCTCAACCACATTCCGGTAGCGCCGCTCACTCTCCGCCAGTGCCAACTCAGCAGTTTTGATATCTGTGATATCCCTGCCCACAGATTGGTATTCCACAAGAGTTCCGCTTTCATCATAGATCGCCCGGTCGACCCAGCGCTGCCAGCGAATGCTTCTGTCAGGAAATATGACCCGCTGACGGATGAATCCCACAGGGTTTTCCGGTGAGAGGGATGCAAACATCTTCTTCAGATGCGTTTGGTCTTCCGGAAATAGTTCCGGCCGGAAGTTGTGCCCCATGATCTCCTCGCGGGTTTTATTGAAATACCGGCAATATGCTTCGTTGACAAAGACATGGGTGCCATCAGGGCGAAACCTACAGATAAATTCGGTCTGGTCTTCGATAATATTCCGGTAGCGTTGCTCGCTGTCCTTCAGCGCTTTCTCTGCCTGCCTCCTCCGTACCGCCGCGGTGATCTTATGCCCAAGTTCCAAAAACTGGGGTGTTGGTTGCCCCCCTTTCTGGAGGTAAAAGTCAGCACCGTTGTCAAAGGCCTCGATCACTATGTCTTCCCTTCCTTTACCGGTGAAGATGATAAAGGGAAGATCAGGAAATTCAGTACGGATCGCTTTTAAGAGAGCAATACCATCCATACTGGGCATCTGGTAATCCGAGACAATCGCATCATACGACGTTGATTTTAGAATTTGAAGTGCTTCAGGAGCCGATGTCACCGTGTCAACGTGGAACTGGCAAGATTTTTCTAAAAAAAGTTTGCCAATCTCGAGAAGAATAGGTTCATCATCAACATAAAGAACGTGATACATCAGGATTTACTCGATAACTGTACAATTAAATTAGCAGTTATTTTATAAGTTGTTTCTTGTTCCCTCCGACGGAATTTTTATAAAAATAACGAAATAAAGAAGGTAAAACGGAAAAAAGCTTCAATTCTCTCATCATTATCAATGCCAGCAAAAAACCATGGGTGACTTTTTTTCGTCATAAGTTACTTTCGGAAGTACTGGGGATCAGGCAAACCGTGTTTGTAAACTTCCCGGCAGTTTATAATACAAAAAACTGTCGTGAACTGACAACCGCGATCGGATGTCCTGCCTGTCATGGATATCAGTTCCATTCTTAAATTCCCATAATGCAACACGGATCACGCTCCCCATTTCAGTCGAGAATAGTTTCGTGGAATATGCCTTTTCGCGCATCGGAAAGGTATCTCGTGTAGCGCTTGCAGACACCAGTCGGGAACGAATTTGCGTAGCAATATGCGCACAGGTGCATGCATGTAGAGTACTGCCCGATATCTTTTGACACGACGCACCCGCAGGTGTTCCGCTGTCCCGGATCCTTGAGGTGGCGGGCGGCAACCTCGGAAATGATTGTGTGCTCTCCGGCCTGCAGGAATTCCATCAATATTCTGTCACCGGCAAATTCCCTCATCATCATGTCGCGGTCGATGCACCGCCCACGCATGATTCCGTATTTGGAAAGATCTCGCCGCTCCCCACACGCGGAGATGGAGAGCCCCCACCGTTTATTGAGTGATACCAGCCCTTCGCAAAATTCCGTCTCTTCATCATCAGTAAATTCCCTGACACCGCTGAGTCCGAGTTTCTTCAGGTTCTGCTGAACCTTCCCGTATCTGGATATATCCACAAAACTGATGATGAGCCGTGTGGTGAAGGGGTGGATCTGGTTTCCGATTCTTCGTACCTTGCAAAGCAGGTTATCAACCGAGATTTGGTCAGACAGGACAAGCGGGTCATACCTCCACGCGACCCTGCCCTTTCCTATTCTTCGGGACAGGCGGATGAATGTAGCGACGCGTTCATCGACCGGCGGGACGTTGGGTTCGAGTCCCTCCCGCTCGTATTCATTCAGGGTGAACAGGAAGAACGATCCATATCCAAGATCGTTGATGGTGTCAAGATGATGGAAAAACGGTGCCGGATTCTTTGACCAGAAAACGAACACCCGGGCTTTTGAGAATGAGACGTAAAGCGGGGTACCGCCAAACGGGCTCTTCCATTGCAGGTACCCCGCTGCAAGACGCGCCATGAACCAGTCACTGTAGAACGCCGGAATGTCAGTCGACCGGCTGGCCGAGATGATCAGCGGGGCGATCGCCATCACCTCCTTTGTCGCCGTATTCCCAGCGGTATCCGATATAAGGAGCGGGATACGCTTCCATCCTTTCCATTTCATACGGGGTCCATAATGCTTTTACGGTACCATTGCCCGTCACGCAATATTGCTGATCGTCGCGAAATCTTCCAGATACAACTCCTCCGGCCTGCTTTTCAGGATCTCCTCAGGGAGTGCTGCAATCACCCGGCTGACCCATTCGGGATTAAGCATACCGCCGGAACTTCTGAAGCAATTACGAACAGTTTTGCGGCGATGTGAGAAGAGCGCCCGAACCACATCCGCATACAGATGCCGGTTATTGATTGGAAAAATCGGTTTGCGGGGAATTATTTTCACCACCGTTGAATGAACCTGGGGCTTGGGGGAAAAGCAGGATGGCGGAAGTTTGAAACATTGCCGTACAGCTGCATACGTCTGCACCATAATCGAGAGCCGCCCACAATCCTTGGAACCAGGTGGTGCAATCATCCGGTCAGCAAACTCGCTCTGGTACATCAGCACAGCTTCCTGAAATCCGATATCAAGAAGACGGAAAGTTATCTTTGACGAAACGGAATACGGGAGATTTGATACAACCATATCAAACGGGGGGAGTTCACATCGTGTTGCATCACCTTGCTGTACGGTGAGTTGTCCCCGGGTGATCTCCTCAGAAAAAAGAGTGGTAAGTGCCTCACAGAGTGATCCATCAAGCTCTACGGCGCACACAATCGCCTTCCGGTCAAGCAGGGCATGGGTGAGAGCACCTTTACCCGGCCCGATCTCAAGAACGCGTTTACCCTTTACTTCGGTAAGGTTTGCAATGCGTTTCACTGCTTGAGGATCAATAAGGAAATGCTGATCGTGAAACGTTTTCATCTTGAGGTGAATACGTGATACTTGACATCAGGATCCTGTAGTTCTTCAAGGATCCGCAACTGAATCATCTTCTCGGGGTGAGGGATAGATTTAATCCTGCTGGAGATATCAGCAAAGTTCACGAATGGTTTTTTATTGCGCTCCTCTAAAATCTCCCACATCAGCTTTTTCCCGATCCCCGGGAGCAGGTGCAACATATGGAGTTTTGGAGTGATCGAGATGGCTTTATTGAAGAAAGCAACGAAATCGGGTTCGCGATCCTTGACAAGTTTCTCAATCACGAACGGGAGCTCGCCCCGTGCTGTCTGGGTCAGATCATTGAATCCAATCCGACGCTTTACGCGTTCAATCTTATCCCGCTCAGCATCCCCAATATAAACTTTATCATGGAGCTCAATGGATACATTGTTCTTGGGAACAAGCTCAAGGAGTTTGAACTGTTCAAGTCCCATTGCCTGAACAATCGGCTCTCTTTTAAAAGGAGGGCGTGGATCGTCAGGGTGGCCTTTTATTAACACATCCAGTACGATCGCGTTAACCTCTTTTTTTTCCGCCTTCATGTGTCGCACCTCAGAAGTGTGCCATTACCTGTTCGATGATTTTATCGAGTTCTTCCGGAGAAAGAGTGTACCGCTCTTTTGCAAAGATCGCCCGCACTTCATCACGGGTCTTTGGCATTATATTAGCAATCCTGAAGGCGATCTCAGGCTTCATCTTTTCCATTTTTAAGAGTTCAGCTACCAGTGCTTTTGCTTTTTCGGGAGAGGTCTTTGCTAGTTGATTGGCATGTTCGATACTGCGCCGGAACTCATAGGACATCTCTTTTTCTGCTGCAATCCGTTCAGATTCCACTCCTAACAGGACTCCACGCATCTCAGGGAGTGTAACCCTCTCTTCGCTAATGATACCCTTCACTTTCATGCCAGTCACCTCACAGAGAATTTACTTTTGTGCTTTTAGATGTTGTGGTCGCGCAATGACGATTTTATCTGCATTGCCGTCGCGGATGGTAAGCATCCAGGCACGCCCACGCTGACCGAGGACAGTTCCTGTCAGTCCATGGAAGCGGCGGTGTGGCATCCCCTTCTGGATTGTGGGATTACAGACAATGTGTACCTTGTCGCCAATCTCAAATTTCTGGATGACGCAGGTTACGGGCGGAAGCCCGCGCTCTCTTAAATCTTTCTTGAATTTATACCGTGTTTTCTTTCTTGGTCCGTTGTGATGTGCCATTATCTAATCTCCCTCCTTTGCTCCATCTACCTGCACGACATCAAGGCAGAATACGTGCGCCGATCTGTTCAGGATCTCGGCAAGACTCGGGTGGGTTCTTCCTCCGTCACCCGATACGAGTTCTTTGATGTAGAGACCGGCTTCTCCAAGAACCTCGACAACAAATTTGCCATCTTGTTCCCCTATATACGCTACATCGAGGACGATTCTCTCACGGATCTTGTCTGCTCTCCGGTGAGCGACCCTTTCGGGTGTGCGCTGGTATATTGTGGCGCCCTGTAAGGTTTTCAAGGCATTTGCGAACATATCCGCTGATAATGCACCATCAACCTCGACCAGGATCCTGTATTTTTTATGCGCTTTGTTTGACTTAAGGGTTTCCACTTCAGCACGGTCACTCCAGCGCTTTATCGAAACCGAAACCCTGCCATCCGCTGTCCGGTTGATCTCCTTTTCGAGTTCGTCAAGATCAAGAGAACGTCTCTTTGGTTCGACCACTTCGAGAATAAATGGCCTTCCCGTACCAATCATCCGTGCGTCTATATCCTCCCTCCCGGCCCCGTGAAGGACCGCATTCTGCGCATCGAACGCGTTTATGACCGGTCTCCCGATAAGTTCCTCCACCGAGTCCAGATACTGCGCACCGGTAAAATTGCATTTCTCACATCCTGCACCCTTACACGCACGGCAGTTCCAGTGTGTCTGGGGGATTCCCCGCTCAAATTTCTGGTACCTCCCGTAAAAAAAGACAGAATTAATCTGCACTTCAGCCGAGCCCGAGGAAAGATCGAGAATGACAACGATGTCGGGGTTTTTAAAGTCCACCGTCTTCCCGATACGTGCAGATACTGCTTTGCCGACTTCACGGTTCACTTCTGACTTGAACGGTTCCGGTTCGTTAAGTGACAGATCACTCCAGACCATTTCCTCATTCTCGGCAATGAGCGGGGGTACCCTGCACCCAATCAGGAATGTTGAAAACTCAATGCCCGCTGTAGTTGCAATCACACGATCTACCCATTCTGGAATTGAATCAAAAAAATTGCCGCAGACCCAGCAGCTACTGCTGAATTTCGTATACGGCAGGTTCTCTGCAAGGGCCAGTGCAATCTTGAGGCTGCGCCCGCGTTCGTCATCGGAGAGTCCATGAGAGCGTTTGCCGAAGAACCGGCCGAGGCAATGGTCGCAGCATTCACCGTATGCAAGGATCGATTTTACCTGTTGGTTTATTTCCACCCGCATCTTCTCCTGTCCAGTTCGTTGTGTACAATAGTAATTGTATGATCGGCATGGATGCACGGAGGCCCTACCGAATACCGTGGACACTGCTTCGTCTGCAATTCCTCGTCATCGGTAAAATTGAGGTGATCGGAGAGAAGGAATGCATCGGGAATTATCCCTGCAGTCCTTATATCGGTTCCCCTCTCATCGAGCACAGCAAATACATGTTCCGTCATAAGCTGTGGAAGTCCTCCTTTGCGCACAGATACCCCTGGTGCAGCTTCACGAAACTCACTCCCTGTGGGAATGTCCAGTGCTTTTTTGATCAGCGCACCTGCACTCCTTTCATCCGGAGAGAGAGAACGTACAGCATTTCCGGAAAATCTGACAGTTTTTGGTGGTGCCGGTTCCCCGCAGAGGACCAGATAACAATCTACATCCCGGCGCATATCATGCGAAAGAAAAAGAGAGGCATTTACGCACCGGCAGAGGATATCCATGCGCCCACCGCTCCCCGGCAGGTCATTGAGGGTAAAAGCCCCGTCTGTATGGGCAAGGTGACCGATAATGGCAAATGAGGTCATCTTACTGCAATCCGGAGAAACGCTTCATTAAGCGCTGCATGTTGAATTTTCCTCCGCCGCTTCGTAATCCTTTCAGAGTACGCTGCATCATTTTGAAGTACTTGAGGAGTTCCCGTACTTCATCAGGAGTTGCTCCGGCTCCACGGGCTATCCGCTGCATGCGTGAGCTGTTGATCAATGAAGGATCATCAAGCTCGTAAGGAGTCATCGAGTCCATAATGATCCGGTACCGCACCATTTTAGTGCTTGTGACATCGTAAACCCCCTCGGGAAGTTCCATATTGCCCATGGGGAGCATCCCCATGATCTGCTTAAGGGGACCCATCTTGTTAAGTGCTTCGAGCTGTTTATACATGTCGCGGAGGGTAAACTTCCCTTTCATCATCGCATTGACGTCTATGTCATCTGGTTTGATCGCTCCTTCCGCTTTCTCAAGAAGCGCCTTTAAGTCCCCCATGCCAAGAAGACGGGAGATGAAGCCGTCAGGATCGAATCGCTCGAGATCCTCAATGGTCTCCCCACTTCCGATAAAAGCAATGCCGCTTTTGGTCTCAGCCACAGCGGAGAGTGCTCCGCCACCTTTTGCGGTACCATCCATCTTGGTAATGATGACGCCATCGATATTTATCGCCTCATGGAATCGTCTAGCCTGTTCGCTTGCCTGCTGTCCGAGTGCTGCATCGATAACGAGCCAGCGATGCGTAGCTTTAGTGAGATTATTAAGCTCGATTATTTCCTTTATGAGATCAGCTTCGAGAGCGTGCCTTCCCTGGGTATCAACAATAACCGTTTCAAGATCTTTCAGGTTCCCGAGCCCTTCACGGGTAATCTTAATAGCATCTTTTTCCAGTGGATTACCAAAACAGGGGACGTTGATCTTCGCGCAGAGAGTGGAAAGCTGGTCATATGCACCCGGGCGGAATGTATCTGCACAGATTACCCCGGCTTTCATGCCCTTTTTCTGGAAGTAGCGGGCAAGCTTCGCAGTTGTGGTGGTTTTGCCGCTTCCCTGTAATCCTGCCATGAGGATTATCTGGGGCTCAAGTCTTATGTCAGCAGACGCCCAGACAAGCCGGACAAGCTCCTGATAAACGATCCGCAGCACATGCTCCCGGACATTGGTTCCCTTTGGCAGTTGTTCATCGAGCGACCGTATACGGATTGCTTTGCTCAGCTCCATGACAAGCTTTACGTTCACATCCGCAGAGATCAGTGCCCTTTGGAGATCTTTAACCAGCTCGTCGACCGCAGCACGATCGATCACCGATTTTCCAGCGAGTTTCTTCAATGCGTCCTTGAGCGAAGTAGAGAGATTGTCAAGCATCAGCTGTCACTTCCCAGGAGTTCTTCGACAACCTGCGCCGGTTCAAAGAGCATGATATCTTCATATCGCTGACCAGTGCCAAGAAACATAAGCGGCTTTCCAATAGTGTGAGCGATTGAAATAGCAGCCCCGCCCCGGGAATCCATATCCACCTTAGTGAGCACTATTGCGTCTGCACCGACGGTACGGTCAAATTCGGCAGCTCTTATAACTGCATCGTTACCGGCCACTGCTTCATCGACATAGACAACGAGATCAGGTTTCATGACCCGCCGGATCTTTTCAAGCTGGCTCATCAGGTTGGATTTGGTATGGAATCTCCCCGCAGTATCAGCGAGCACGACATCGATCTTATGCGAAACTGCATACTGGACTGAATCAAAGAGCACCGCGGAAGGATCAGCTCCCTCCTGATGCTGGATAATTTTTAGGCCGATGCGTTCTGCATGCACGCCGATCTGCTCTATTGCGCCGGCACGGTACGTGTCCCCCCCGCCAATCACAACAGTATATCCCTGTTTTTTTAAGTATGCCCCGATTTTTGCAACGGTCGTGGTTTTGCCTGTACCGTTGACGCCGGTAAAAAGGATCTTTACCGGCCGGCTGTGGGTTTTGATATAATCCACAAGGTTAAACCCGTTACCAAGGACCTCAAGTAGTGCACTCTTTAATGCGCCGACCACGAGTGCATCAACAGACCGGCCGATCTTCCGGTGTTTTCCAATCAAACTCGTTCGGACACGCGCAATAATCGCGTCACAGACCGGCAGCGCCACGTCACTCTCGAGGAGCGTCATCTCGAGTTCAGAGAGTGCATCTGATATATCTTTTTCTGAAACGATCAGTTCCCGATCGATAACTAATACTTTAACCTTGTCAGCAAACGTTGGTGCACCAGGAGAAACTGTTTTTTTTGCTGCTGCATCAGTCGCTGTTTCTATCGCATCCGTGGCTGGTGCCTGATTGGCCTCAGCTCCCTGAATGCTGCTTCCCAACCGGTCCCTGGCCGCCTGCAGCTTCTCTTTGAGTCCCCCGAACATGCGAGAAAAAACCCCGTTACTCCTGATCCTGTCCTGCCGCTACTGTTTGCTGGTACCCGGATTCAAGTCTCTTATTTATTTCATTCATCTGAGAACGCAGACGATCGAGCGTCTCGGCAACATTCTTTTGCGAGGCTTCCATCTCTATGATACGTTCTTTTAAAAATTCGGCGGCATCTTTGTTCGATCGCTCGACAACAACTTCGGCGCCAATACTCAGAAGTATTTTATCGGGTTCGAGAACCTTTGCCCTGACGCTTGCTCCGCCACCGATCTGAAGGAGAACAATCCCATCATCGGCTGAGAGCATTGCCTGAAGCGTTTCTATAGCCGCAAACGCCTCCATCCTCCCGTTCTCCAGCATTTCCAGCTGACTGACAAAAATCTCGGCCTGCTGCCCGTATTCTTTCAGGTAATGCTGGAGTGTCATCAGTTCACTCTGGGTCATCGGTTGCGTCGTATCTGCCAAAATCCTCCACTCCTCAATATCTGGTATCCTGATTTATTCCTGATATGTATGTCCTCCGGCATCATAAATACATCATGGTTAGACTTGTGGAGGAAACAACAGGAGTCGAAGTTCAAAAACCAAACAAAGGACGCGGGGGAAATGATCACCTTGAGTAAGTGGGGTCAGTGAAAATGTCAGATTAATCAGGGACAGGATCATAGACTGTGTCTGAAAAGCCCTCCGGAAAGATACACCCGGATCTCCCCAATTCAGTCTCCGATTGGCTGGTCCGGAGGACTTTCCGGCACTAATTCTCAAAAAACGTACACTAATTTTTCAGGGATCTCTCAATTCTCTGTCAATTCAGCTATCAAAGGCTATCCTGGAGCTGGAAATGGCCGCTAATAGCACCTATTGGGAGGCGAAAAAGAGAGTGTCGAGGGGTATAGCATAGGGAGGTGGGGGCATCTTAAATTTTTGAGATTATACTATCGTGCACCTTTTGATGATGAAGTCTTGCATTCTGTGAGGTACTAGTCAGATGGCGGCATTTTAGGAGGTGAAAATAGCCTTGGATGAAAATGTAAGAATCGGATTCATTTTAGAGAAAATATATACTTCCCTCTAAACATCAAATAAATATCAAACCAAGAAAATTTTGGAGAGAACGACGACTTTTTGATTTACCGGAAGAAAAACATGAAAAAACAAATTAGTGCAATTATTATTCTGAGTATCCTCTTCATTTATTCTGTTTTCTATCTTCCACAAGGTCTTGTTAGAGATTTTTTAATTATTGTAATACCAGTGGTCCTTAGTTTTTTGGGTTATACTATTCGGGATTTTTTTCAGGAATTGAATGAGAAAAGAGCGGCCAAAAAAATTCAAAACCAAGTTATTAATAATTTAACAAGGTTTTTCCCGAAATATTTGCCAAATAGCTTGAAATTGAAAAATCTTGACAACGAAGTAGATGAAATCAAATTATTAACACAAATTTTACGAGATAACTTTACTCAAAATGACGACCAATTCATCACTGGATGTATTCTGTGTTACTACTGCAAAAAGTGGAACGATAATAAGAACTCAGACGATTTTTACAAAATCAAGCAATATGCAGATCTTTTAGGGGTGAAGAACTTTCAAATTACTGATGGTTTAAATACATTTTTAGAATTATACTATTTTGTCATCAAACCGGATGGAATTAATGAAATTAATAATGATCTTCTCTTGAAACATTTTATTGAACATTATTACAAAGAATTGTATCTTTTTGAAATCGCAAAAGAGATTAGCCAAACAAAGAATTTACACGACACTTTGAAACAATTAATTACCGAAGGCAAATTTTCGACATACGGAATAACTAGAGAATCACTTAAAAAAATACAGAAGGATGTCAAATATCGACTTTCTTCCGAGAGAATGTTTATTGTATTACACGATGGGGTTAATGACGAAGTAAAGAATTATTTACGGTCGCTTCCTGGATTGTCTGGTTGTAATCCATCGGCGAGAAATATTGATATAAATGCAAAATATGGGATGTTTATTGTTAAACCTCCAAAAATTAATTCATCTCCGGAATTTGTTGAAATTATCAAATCACTCTGTGATAAAAATTCGGAGATCATTGTTAGGATAATTCCTATTGATTTTTCGAAAGATGAGGTATTTACAGTTCCAGCTAATCGATCGTTTACTAGCGAAAAAATGTTGAACTGCTATAACGCGATCGAATGGTTTAAAACCGGATATGAATCTGAGGACGCTCTAATATGGAATGAAATAGCAAAATCGTCCGTAACATTGAATGAACTCGCAAGTATTATTCCGTTCAATATTTTTTGTCCTGGACTTTTCGAATCGGAAAGAATGTTTCTCATTACACATTACGATACAATCAAGGAAAAGCTCAATGTTACAACTTTGAACGAGTGGAAAAATATCAATCCTTTGCTATTAGCAACGCATTTGATGAGTAAAGGTATGCCCGATTATAATCAAGAAGAGATGAGCGTATTAAAAATTCGTTCAGAAAGTGAAAAAGAAGATCGGGTTACTGAGAGATTCCTTGAACTGGCTAATCAGATTGTTGATGGAGCCAAAAAAGTTGATGAAGCAATAAACAAATGAACGTAATCACCGCCTAGCAAATTTCGGCGATTTCCTAAATATTTCAGAATAGCTTGATTAATTGCTTTTACGAATCTACCTTAATTTTTTTTAAATATCATTTTTACATAGAATTCATGGATAAAACTAAATAACAAATGTCGGTAATTTTACTTAAGGCGCAATATGAGCGATGATGGATTTAAACTTCCGATTTCTTCGTATGAAGAATTAATAAAAATAATTCGAGCATATGGTACTATTGAGCGAGAACTGAGTTTAACAGATGTAAGCCAAACTGCTACGATCAATTCCACAACTATTAGTGGGAACAATGCATTTCTGGTATCGACAGGAATAATTGAAGGTGGGAGTGGCGGTAAAAAAATAATTACAAAAATTGGCCATTCTCTGGCTCTATCATTAGACCATGAAATGCCGTCAGAGATTAGGACAAATTGGGAGAATATCATTAAAAATAATGAATTCCTCTCAAAAATTTATGCAGCCATACGGATTAGAAAGGTAATGGATCGAAATACCTTGATTTCACATATAGCATACTCTGCGGGTCAAAAAAAAGGAAAAAAAATAATCGCGGGTGCCGGTTCGATTATTGATATTTTAAAAGCGGCTGAGTTAATCATTGATACCGACGATAAGATTGTGCCAACCAAAGAAACCATTTCTGATGATAAACAAAATCAAAACAACTTAGTAAATTCTTCGTCTAAAATTTCGAAAAAGTTAGAGACTGAAAAGACACCTTATGAAAACGAGGTTAGTGATAGAATAGGCGATTCCCGTCTAAATATCGAAATAAAAATATCGGTTAATTGCACCTCTAACGAATTCCTTGAGTTTTACCCAAAATTGAAAGAATTAACTAAAGAGCGGATTGGAAATTTGATCATTGAACCGGGAAATATGTCGAGATAATTTTATGACAAGATCGTTTTCCCGCGCAACTGCAGAGCAAGTCATTGGGGTTGTAGAATCGATAGTTCAAAATGGGAAACCAAGCGATATCGATTTTGTCGAAAAATTCTGTGATCAACCCCACGAGACTGCGAAATCAGCTCTCGAATTAGCGATTGATTTGGGATTTTTACGTGAAAATAACGGAAAATTTGAGAAAGCAAATTATTTTTGTGATTTGCTAGTCTCTCCATCTGAAACACAAAAAGCCGCAATCCTACGAATTCAGTTGGAGTCTTATGAGCCTTTTGTGATGTACAGAAAATTATTGAAAGTCAATCAAAGAGCCATCACTGCTGCAAAACAAACTGTAACAATACTTGATCTTGCCGAACACCATGAGGCGGTTAATGAGACACTTATCAGTCTTGGAACATATAGTCATGCTTTAACTACTGGCGGTGCGGGAATCTATCATTCGACTGAGGAGTCATTAGAAAATCCTTTAGTTTCAATTGTAAAGGGATGCGAAAATATAGCTAGTGCTAAGAACAAAATTCGAGATGACTTAGGAAATTCAATCCCAAGCAGATTATCAGATGAAATAATTATTAATCCTCTATCTGAGGCTCTGATCAAATGCACACAAAATGACCCTCGGGGGGCTGTATTATTTGCAGGAAATTCGATTGAATCTTTTTTAGATCATTATGGAACTCTAGTAGGCGTTGCATTGATTAATAAAACTGGAATTAATGCAAAAATTGATGAACTATCCCGACTCCAAAAACTGCCAAAAAAATTAGCTAATGTGGGGAAATATTTAGGGCACATTAGAAATGCTGCCGATCATGGAAACGATCCTGAAATATCAATGCCTTGGACAATAACAAATCGAACAGGACTGGAATATGTATCAGTCGCAATTTCATTTATTGTCAGCTGTATGACATATCAAAATGAGAGAAGGGCAATAATTTAGATTTTTTTGGATACCTCAGCCAAATTTTCAAGCGGAGATTTTTCTTTATCATCGGTCATCAAGTTCAATGATTTCCTGTAAATGGGTATCATCGTTAACAAGAGATCCCACGCATCAGAGTTTTTTCTAATTTTTAAGATGAAAAAATCCGTGTTTAATATTGACCATTCCGGTTCGGGTGAAAAGGATAGATCCTGTTTTTTGATCAATACTTTTTCCTTATCAACCAATTCTCCATTTGATTCCGTAGATTTTCCTATTACTTCACTATTTTGTCCGTTTGAGGATTTTTCGGTTCCAATATTTCCTAAATCTCCTTTATTCCGATATATTTCAATAATATTCTTTGCGTCCGAATTAATCTGAAATCTTGTCGATTTACCTTTTCTTCCAAGAAACATTTTTCCTATTCCAGAAAATTCTAACAATTGAAAAAAAAATGAAGTTGCTTTTGATAAGTTTTCTTCACCTAATTTAAAGTTCATTTCTCGTGCCCAAATTTGCTGAACAAAATCTGAAGGGATTACATCTTTTCCCACTTTCATCATTCTTTCAAAAGCGATATCATATGGTTTGTATTTCTGAATTATTTCGGAAAAAACTTTTTTTTGTTTAATTTTATCATCTGTTTCCCACGCAATATTTTTTCCAATCGGAGTTAATGACGGTTTATCATTTTCGATAATAATAGCATTTAATTCGATTGCTGCGTGTCTAGATTTTGAAAACGCACCACCCATTCTCAAAGATAATTCGCCTTCAGTTGTTGATGGACGCTTTTTAATTTCATCCAAAATTAATAAAAATTTTTCAACAGCTAATCCATAAGGTAGCGTTTCATCTGCTTTATCGATGGCCATTTTTTTCAACTCACAAAAATATCTTCGTATTTCTACATATAAAAATAGTAGTTAAAAAAAATTTATAACAATTTGCATAAGTCTTTTTCGAGAGGCCGATAACGTCGGCAACATCCCGGGGATCGCTCCTCACGAGCACGATATCGGCGCTCTCGACCGCCATATCGGTACCGGCACCGATTGCGATCCCAACATCCACCCCCCTTCCTCCATCTTATATCCCCTCCTAAAAACCCACCTCTCCCCACCCCCAATCCGAGCCCTGTACAGCCCCGGATTGCCTTTCCGGACACCCCTTTTCCGGAACTACCTGCAAAAAACCGTACACTTTTACACACTTTTCCGGAAAACACCCGTATAATAGGATTTACGCCAAACGGGGCGTTTTGCTCGGCACTGTAAAACGCTAATGGACGCTAATGGGAGGCAAAACTCGACATTGCTGGGGGGTAACACGGTCGCGATGAATGAAACCCCTGTTTTGGATCATGATTTTCGGGCTCCAGAAGATGTAGATCGACCGGCGGCATCCGGGTGAACGTTGTCTAAGGCGCTTTCAGGATCGGTGCGGTTATCCTCGTCGTCCGCCGGTCAATGATCGCATTGAGATTTTTTCCTGAAAAAAAAGGATTATATAGTTAGAATCATGAGTTCAGTCACATGGAGAACGAAACATCCGGGCAATGCACGAAAAATCCGTACTGGTCCAATTGGAGAATGAAAGAGCATGCGTACTGCCATGGATCCGGAGGCGCCCTTTACGTCTTGGGCTTCATCGGCGCCCTGGTATATTACCTCACTACTGCCACAAGTCTGCTGGCCGGAGTCCTGGGATTTCTCAAAGCGCTCGTCTGGCCCGCTTTCCTCGTCTATGGAGTCCTAAAATTCCTTGGGATGTAATGCGGTTAGGAGGCATATTACGGTACAAAACATTAAACTGATTGTTTATCCGGTTCGGGATGTAGAAAAAGCTAAAGCATTTTATGGCAGGTTTCTGGACGCTGAACCGTATGTCGATAGCGCCTACTATGTAGGTTATAAGGTTGGCAATCAGGAAGTCGGATTAGACCCTAACTCAAAGGTGGGGCCTATTGCTTATACGGATGTAAAGGATATTAAAAGCAGTCTTCAGGAAATGATTGAAGTCGGTGCTGAAGTTGTACAAAATGTTAAGGAGGTCGGTGGTGGTTTGTTAATATCCCAAGTCAAGGACGCTGACGGTAACGTTGTTGGACTACGACAACAATCTTAAGGTCGCAACGGACTATCGCAAAGACGACGACAACTGGTGGGTCTGCGGACATCAATTTTAATTCCTCCGTATGGATTATCTACCCAGGAAGCCGCGCTCAAGCTGCAGTATATATGTTAGGAAAAAAACACCCAATTTTCCGTGAACCGGCAATTGCAGGTTTATCGTCAATAATAAGTACTTTTTTTACAAAAGTCGTGCAACATTTCCAATGCTAGAAAAATACCTTGACGATCTTAAAAAAAGAAAAATCACGTGAATGAAATCTTATTTTCAGATAATTTCTCTTTTTCATCGACATCTCAAACCCCTCTTTCACGCCGCGCTTCTCAGTGCCTCGGTTCCGGCAGTTGACGACGGCCCCATCCTCAATCCGCCGGGTCCGTCAATCGGAAAGAGTCCGGGTCCTCCCCAATGCATCAGAGGTTATGGGAGGGTTGAGCGAATCAGGCTACTTCAAGCTTCTCGGTTATTGAGGAGAAGAACTAACACCGAAAATCGGTGTAGAGTGTTTTATCACTATCTCTCGGGAAGCATAGTTTTTCAATATATCCAGCCATTGCTCAGCGAACACTCTGCTTCAAACACCCGGAGGAATACCGCAATAAAAGAGAGAGAGAATTATTCACCTTTTACCGGGGTGACGCCGGCGATTTTGATATATCGTCTCTTCAGGTTATGTTTGCTGCCGATGACGGCAAATGTGCGCTCCTGAGCCTGCTTCTCATTGGGTGCCTCAATCACTTTCGTGTACGGCATCCAGTCTTCACCCATCCTGAATGTACCCTTAACCTCAAACTTCTGATTCTCCATGATATTTACTCCAGAAATCCAAATATATCCTCTATCCGCCCCAGTTCAAACCCGCTTGTCGCATTGCCGGCAATGTAACCGGTCTCATTTACTAAAAGACCCGTACCAACAAGGCCGCTTCCCATGTTGATGGTGCCCGTACCAACGGGAATCTTTGCGACTTCTTCAAGTCGCGCAATCTGGTGCGCGGTCGCCCGGGGGTGCACGATAATCCCCTTGTTGGTAGCAACGCCGGCCATGCCGACAGTTTTCACGCCGCCAAGGGTCAGGTGGATCACCTCTACTTCCAGAAATTCGCCGATCTCATGCGCAAGATCTGAAGGCATGTCCTCATGGACTGCAGCGAAGGTGTCGTTTGTCATAATCACGTTACCCGCCGCATTCATCGACTCCTTGAGGAGCAGCACTTTCCTGCACTTCTCGAGCGTCGCGATCTCTTCTTCGGTTGCAAGCCCGCTCATGACAATCCCCCGGTTGTTTCCGGCTACGAGCGAGCCGATGATGGCGCTTCCCTGAATTGTCGTTTCTACGAGCTCGACGTTGAGCGCCTTGATAAGTGCCTGCCGGTAATCCTCCGGGGCATCCGGAGGGATTATGGCAATATTACCAAGTACCCGGGAAAAAACCCCGATGTTTGGATCGCCTGCAAGCGTGATCGTACGTTCCATCTTACGATTCCGGCGCAAGTTCAGCCTGAACCTGCCCGTCCTCCATCTTCATGGCGCGAACCCGGATTTTTGACGGCGGCTTGGTACTGCCCCGGCTCCACACCTTCTCGTTAATACCCTGATCGAGCTTCACATCGTCGCTCTTCATATGCTTTGCAAGGTACTTCCTGATGTCTTTTATGGCGCCGTTGCTCCGCTTCCAGCGGGGCATCCTGCGAGCATCCCTCAATGGGATAACATAAATGTGCTCCTGCATCTGTTCTGCCATTATCTTACACCTTCAGTGTACTCTTCCGCCAGTTGCGCCGTTTCGGGTGCGCAACTACAGAGCGCTTGGTTCGTACCATTACCCACTGTGGCACACGACGGTTCTGGTCGCATGCTTTTGCCAGCCGTATTTTTCTGCCTTTGCTTAATTTGCTCATTTTCCTTCACCTGATAATAATATTGCTTTTTTTCCGACGACCAGCGACTGGTCGTGATGAGCCGGAAACAGGGGTGCGGGATTTATACCGCGAGCGAATATCGCCTCCCGGATTTCGGTCTCGTAATCACCATTACTGATCGTTCCCGTCTCCCCGTATTTTACCACCAGGAACCGGTCGACGAGCCGATCAACTTCAGGCTTGACATACCCAAGCAGGGGTCGTATATACGAACACCCTGTCCGGTTACCAAGACTCAGGACTTCTGCCCTTGAAAGCATCGGCACCCGGTCATTAAACCGTGTGCCATCACCAACCACACGATATTCGGTGGAAAGAGTTTCAACAGCGATCTGGTGCACTCTATTGATTGCATCGTTCGGATACCCGCACGCATTCACCAGATCTACCATATCGTTCAGCAATCCTTTCCTGAATACCCGCTTTATTAAAGGCAACTCCAGCGCTTGTGCCGCAGCATCCACCGATGGGACCTGGCGGGACGGGTCGAATACAAACACATTGAGTTCAACCTCGTAATACGTACCCAGCATTATTGCTGCAAGGGAACTGTCCTTTCCGCCGCTGTAGAGCACTCCTGCCTTCATTACTTCCGGGTAATTGTATAGTCACGTTTCTTTGGCGCAAGCTGCCTGAGCAGTTCTTTGAGCTGCGAATCCGTGATCTTGTTCTTGAGACGCCCGCTCTGGGCAAGCTGGATGAGCTGTTGTTCAACAGCACCGGCAAAATCCGGTTTCGTCAGCTTGATAGTGTTTAGGCGCTCCCGGGCATCGGGCTCGAGGATCGACATAAGCACCATCTGCATCTGAGACTTAATACGCTCCTGGCGTTCGAGCTCTGCCTGCATTGCCTGTTGATCGCCAGCCTGCTGCTGCAGCTGGGCCATCCTGCGTTTGCGGAGTTCATTCAGCTCGTCGTCTCCCATTAGTGTGCCTCACTGTGGTACTTCGGATTTTTCCGGTTTCTTGCTTTCAGCTTTCTTAGCTGCCGGTTTCTTCTCGGTCTTCTCACCTTTTTCGGTCTTTTCACCCTTTACGCCACCGGCTTTCTCGGCCTTCTCCTTCTTGGCGTCGGATTTCTTGCCTTCTGCCTTCTTGGGTTCGGGTTCGGCTGTTGCCTTTACGCGTCGGGGCACCGGTGCCGGCGGGTTGGTCTTAACTTCATGTGCCATGCCATCAAGAAATGCCATACCTGCGGGTGAAACTTTTCGGCCGGTCTTGTCATGGACGACGAGTCCTGCAGCTTCCAGCTGCTGGAGGGATTTGCGAAGAATAGATCCACTGCCTTTCCTGAATGCATTCGGCTTTGAACCCCGATTCTTTTTCCCGCCGTAAAAACTCCGCATCCTCTCGACACCCAGCGGGCCATCGACATAGACGCGCCTCAACACTGCCGCCACTCGGACAAACCACCAGTCCGGATCTTCGGGAGGCATTTCTTTATGTGCCCCGGTCTTTGCAAAGGAAGCCCATGCCGGTGGAGTAATTTCCTTCCGTTTCCTGAGCTCCTCTGCGACCTTCCTGATAAGGTGGTCAGCCGAGGCATCGAATACCGTTGTCATCTAGGGACCTCACTGTTCATTTTTTGCTAACAGTCTATACATATTCGTGGATAGGGTTTTTATACGTTTCTGGCAGCAGTTCTCCGCCATACCAGAAGGCAAACGCAGGTTATTTTCTGGCTGTTTTCTTTTTTTCTTCAAGCACCATCGTCCTCCCACGCACCTCTACGAGCGTCGCATTTGCCTGAGAAGCAACGGTTACCGGGTCAATTTGTATGTTCTGGAGCCATTTTACTTTGATCATCTTGCGTTTCCTGAGTTGTTCCCCGATCTCATCGATCATGGTTTCGGTACAGCCCTGTCTACCGATCCACACGGTCGGTTTGAGGTCCTGCATCGATCGGTCAGCTTGACGGGACATGAAGCTTCACCAAACGATAACGGGTCTTTTTATTGCAGGAATGGCAGGTAACAACCACATTGCCCCGGTGTACCCGAACCCGCATATTCCTCCCGGGTACGAGAAATGAATAACAGTGATGGCAGTACTGGTGACGGAGTGCCCGATCGATGCGGATACGCTGGCGCATAGCAATCTTTCGTGCTATTTCGACATACCGATTGCTCCGTTCGGGATTCGCACAAAACTGCTTCCGTGCCTGTTCAAACAGGACCTCAATACGCTCCCGGGCGATCTTTTTGGTCGCAGGGTTGCGGGATTTCTCCTTCATTGTCTTTGTTACTTTGCTCCCCGGATGTGGTAATCTATCAGCGTATGAGATATAAAAGGAACGGTGATTTTTCCATTCGTGCGGATGGGACAACCTGAATACGAAAAAAATCAGAAGATTCTGACAGTTCTTCCGTCAATCACCAGCCTTTCTTCACAGAAAAGCCGGATTGCGTCAGGAAGACATTCATGCTCATGCTCCAGAATCCGTTCTGCAAGTAAATCCTCATCATCGCCATCCAGTACGGTGACGCAGCGCTGGAGAATAATCGGGCCGCAATCAAGGCTTTCGTCGACGAAATGCACCGTGCAGCCGGATACCTTTACGCCATAATTCAATGCCTGTCGCTGGGCATGCAGCCCGGTGAAGCTGGGGAGGAGTGCAGGGTGAATGTTCATTATTTTTCCGGAAAATGAGCGGACAATGCTGGTGCCGAGAATACGCATGTAACCGGCAAGCACGAAGAGATCCACATTGACCTGCTGCATTGCCGAGAGGAGGGCACATTCATACATCTCACGTGATGGAAATGATGAATAATCTATGATCGTTGCCGGGATTCCGGCATTTTTTGCCCTTTCGATGGCATACGCATCCGGATT
This sequence comes from Methanoregulaceae archaeon, assembly GCA_015660885.1. Lineage (GTDB taxonomy): Archaea > Halobacteriota > Methanomicrobia > Methanomicrobiales > Methanospirillaceae > Methanoregula. Next base: position 170,340 of record JACTUB010000001.1, read on the forward strand.
GTCAGTAATAAGTGCGACACAGGTTGCGGGGATTTTTCCTTTCTGGATGGCCTCGATTACTGCCTGAAAGTTCGAACCTCTGCCCGATGCCAGTACCGCGATGCGTTTTTTCATCATTTTCTTCCTATGGGGTTTAAATCTGAATCTTTCTTAACGATTTTCCTCCCCTTGTGAGGGATGGATTACTATCTTCACTTTCACGATACGCCGACCATGCATCTGCATCACTACCAGTGTAATCTTTCCTTCGTTGATCTCTGTTTTTTCTCCGGGATGCAGAGGGATGTGCCCCAGCCGGTCAATGATAAGGCCGCCAACAGTCTCGTACGCTTCGTCAACCGGGAGATTAATATCAATTCGATCGTTGATATCGTCCACCCACATCTGGGCATCCACCACATAAACACCTTCGGAAATATTCAGGATTTCAGGTTCTTCCTTATCATACTCGTCCAGGATGTCACCGACAAGCTCCTCAAGGATATCCTCAACGGTCACAATTCCGACAAAACTGCTGTACTCATCAATGACGATCGCCATCTGAACCCTGTGCACTTGAAGTTCTTTTAACAAATCGTCAATTTTTTTGGTTTCCGGGACAAACATTGGGTCATACATGATCTCTTTAATTGTCGAGTCTTTACGACGCGAGACCATCGCAGAGAAGACATCCTTTACATTCAGAATTCCGGTAATATTGTCATTCTGATCGTGGTATACAGGAATACGTGAAAAGCCGGTTTCATTGAAGATCCGAATTGCTTCTTCAAAGGTTACCGTGTCCTCCATGAGTATCACATCGACCCGGGGCGTCATGATCTCGCGTGCGGTGGTGTCAGCAAACTCGAGCACCGAGTAAAGCATGTCCTGCTCACCCTGCTCGATGGTCCCATCCTCCTTGCCGACATCAATCCATTCCTTAATCTCCTCTTCAGTCACTGCCGGTTCAGCACTTTCCTTACCGATACCGAACTTCGGGCTAACACGTTCGACAAGCCAGATTAAAGGAGTAAAAATGCGTGAGAGGAAAAGGATGACTGGTGCGACGGTAAGCGCAAACGAATCCGATGCCCGGGCCGCATAGATCTTGGGGCCGATCTCACCGAAGATAAGAAGAATAATAACTACAAACCCGGTGGCTATCCCGACACCAAGATCTCCGAATATCTGTATCGCGATAGCGGTTGCAATTGAAGCAGCGGCAATGTTAACAATCGTATTCCCGATGAGAATGGTAATGAGAAGGTGCTCGGGAGATTCTTTTAGTGAAGCAACGGCGTTTGAACCGGGCTTTCCTTCATTGACAAGTGTCCTTGCTTTTGCACGGGTTATCGAGATAAGGGCAACTTCCGAGCTCGCAAAGAACGCCGAAAGGAGGATACAGATGACGAAGAGCAGGATTTCAATAGCGTCCTGGATCATCGCATTTCACGCCGTGCTGGTGCACGCAGAGTATTCTGGATCATAAATAAAAATATACTAACATATTCGGGAAGGAATTAAATAAAACCAGCGCTTTATTAGTCCATACATTCCCGCATAAAGGCGCAATCCCGGGCAAGCAGTGCAATCTTTTCTTCGCAGGATAGTGGACGCTGCAAATTCAGGTCCTCGATCTCGAGAGTAAGGCTTCCCTTGAAATGGTATTCTTTTAAAGATTCCATGACCGTCACCATAGATGTATGCCGATCAAGGGGGTAGTGTGCTTTACCGTTATTATACCGGCTGAGATGCACATTGATCAGTCGATCGGAACAGAGTTCGATATACCGGATAGGCTCGTCAACTGATTTTGCCATTGCATGTGCAACATCGAGAGTGAAGAACAACCAAGGTTCCTCATCAAGCAGTGAACGCATGCGTTCCGGTGTACAGAGAAGGGAGTTGACGATCGGTTCCATATTTTCCATGCCGATTTTGATCGAATTGCTGGTCGTTACTTCACGGATCGCGGAGACAAAGTGATCAAATCGTGTAAAGTCCGCTGTACCGGGGGGTCGTTTTGCCGTTCTGCGGCCCGGATGTACCGTAAGGATATGAGCTCCCAGCCGCTCAGCTATCGTGATGGCCCGGACGGAGTATTCCACAGAGACCTGTGCCACATCGGGATTGATGGAACAGGGATTCAGGTCGAGAATAGGTGCATGGACGGTCATGGTGGCAACTTCAGGATGCTCATTCCTGCACGCAATCACTTCATTCACCGGAAGGTCACGAAGCCAGAAATGCGGTGTTTCCAGCCAGAACTCCATTCCATTTAAGCCGGCGCGGGACACAAACGAGAATATTTCTTTGAGCGTGTACTCATGAAAAAACATACTGGCGACGGAAAAAGATACCATGGTAGTACTATTTCATATGCGGTTTTAACCTAATAATGCTTGATGGACTGGTTCAACCGCCCTGATGCCCCCGCCGTTTGTGAAAAAGCACCATTAAGGGTCTCCGAGCTGTCAGCGATTATTGAAGGTCTCCTGGACAATCCGCTCCTGCAGGATATCCTCGTCCGTGGAGAAGTGACTAATTATACCCATCATGCACGGGGACACCGCTACTTCTCGCTCTCGGAGAAAGGCGGGGGCAACACCGCTGCTGTTATTAAATGTGTCATGTGGCGTTCCGATGCAGAACGGCTTTCATTCAATCCTTCCGAGGGCTTGGAGGTAATCGTGGCAGGGACGGTAAGGGCTTACGCACCCCATGGATCGTACCAACTACAGGTAAAAGAGATAAGAAAAGCCGGTCTGGGAGAGAAATTCCTGCTCATTGAACAGTGGAAAAAGCAACTTGCCGCCGAGGGGTGTTTTTCCCTGGAACGGAAACGCTGCCTTCCCACCTTCCCGGCACGACTCGGTGTGGTTACCTCCGAGACGGGAGCGGTAATCCATGATATCAGGACCGTAGTGGCAAGACGGTACCCTCTGGAAATTATCATATCACCGACGGCAGTGCAGGGAGAACTGGCACCGCGGGAGATTGCAGATGCGATTACCCGCCTCACGGGTCTGGTGGACGTAGTCATCGTTGCTCGGGGAGGTGGCAGCTTTGAGGATTTGTTCCCCTTTAACCATCCGGATGTGGTGCGGGCAATTGTTGCATGTCCAGTTCCGGTTGTCAGCGCAATCGGGCATGAAGTGGATGTAACGTTGAGTGATCTCGCTGCAGACCTTAGGGCAGCAACCCCCTCCGCTGCCGCAGAACTGGTGGTACCAGACCGGATCGTGCTGATAGCCCGGTTACAGGAACTTAAATCCCAGCTGAACGCTGCATTGCAGGCCCGGGTTGCTTGGGCATGTAATGAGATTTCTGATCTTCGGGACCGGCTCCGCCCGCAGAGGTTCAGCCGGAAACTCGAAGAAAGAAAACAAAACACCGCTGATCTGTCGGATCGGCTCGAACGGGCTTTTTCAAACCGGCTCGAGCGCGAACACCTTCTTCTCGCGGAGATGAAAACTGCACTGGACAGCAGGAACCCGCTTGCCGTACTTGCCCGGGGCTACTGTGTTGCGGAGAAGCAGGGTGCAGTTGTGAGAAGCTCAGACACCCTAACAAAAGGAGATCGTATGAAAATCAGATTTTATGACGGCAACAGCAGGGTAATCGTGGAGCAGGTGGATCATGAAAGAAACCTATGAGACGAAAATCGAACAATTAAGAAAGATCATTGAAAAGATTGAGGACGGTAATACCGGACTTGATGAAAGCATAAGGCTGTATGAACAGGGTGCAGTGCTGGTAAAACAATGCGAGATACTGCTCACCGAAGCAGAATTAAAAATTACCACCTTCAGCCGGGACGCATAGCAGTCAGGATGATTATCATCTCTTTTCCCCTGACAAGGTTTGCCATGAGTGTTTTTGGCAGGGTCGCCGCCACGTGATCGGACAGAATACCGATTGTCCGTCCGCAGACAAAGGAACTCCGTCGCCAGACCATGTCAGTCGGATGATCCAGGGTGAACAATGAGGACCCCCGTGATTTCACCTCTGCAGTTACCCCCCCACACAACAGCCGGGTAACAAGAATCGCATCATCATGGACAATCACGCGTTTGAAGACAGATGACAACTCACTGCAGCCCTTATCGGCCGTAATACCGATAATGCAGTTGCCATTTTCCGTCAGGTGCTCCTCCCGGGTTACCTCAAAAGTTGTCAGGTGGCTGCCAAGGACACGCGGGTGCCCCCGGCAATACACGATTTCCTGAGCCTCCATACTTTATCATGTAAGGGTTGCCATGCATATTCAATGTTTATCACCGTCCACTGCCCCGAGTGCAACGATCAGACCGAACACGACGTGGTCACTGAATCCCGCGATCTGCTTGTCCGCTGCACTACCTGCGGTCATTACCAGCGTATAAAAAAGGATACAGAACCGCAATCCGTCATGGTCAAAGCAATTGTCTCCAAGGAAGGGACTTCGCTCGTCTGTGGAATTGAGCTTGCAGAAGATGACGAATGCAGTGTAGGAGACCATCTCGTTGCGGAATGCGGTGACGAAGCATTTGGTGTCGAAGTAACCTCCATTGAAAGCGGAGAGAGACGAGTCAACCGGGCAAAGGCACCCGATATCACAACGCTGTGGACCCGCACGATCGAACAGGTGGTTGTAAAGATTTCTATCCATGATGGCAGAAAAACAGCGCCGGTTTATATGGAATGTGATGGCGAGCAGCCGTTTGTGGTAGGGGAGATGTATGTCGCATCCGGAAAGAGGTTCAAAGTGTCGCACCTTAAACTGCGTGATGGCCCGCTGATGAGAAAAGAAGGGTGGAAAACTGTCGCTCATCGGATCAAGCGGATCTACGGCTGCCGGTTATAGATATTTTTTAAGAACGCCTATGAGTTGTTCTGTGTGAACAACTCCTTCAAACCGCTCCTGGGTGAGCCCTTCTTTAAGAATCACAATTGTTGGTGTCACCTTCAGCCGGAATTCCCTGATATATTGTGGATTTTTTATCACATCGATCTCGTCAATAGTAATGTTGAGGGATTTTGCAACTTCAGCATTGATCGGAGTCTGCTCCATACAACCCATACACCCCGGCTGGTAAAAACAGATCACACGCACTGCCATGAAAATCAATCGAGAGCGATAGTAAAAGAGTTTGTGGAGGTTATTTAACCCTTATTTATAGAGACAACCTGGATCTCCACAACGGGATAGCCAAAGTCAACAACAACACCCGATTGGGTCTTTTGAGTGACTTCCCCGGTACGTATATAAGTAAATGATGAGGAATTGGAAACTTCTGCTTCGGGATTTTCTGATACACCAATTGCCAGGACATCTCCGATACTGATGTCGCTGATATTGACTTTGTTGAGCAGGAGTTGATCCGTCGACCAGTCCTGGGTCATAGAACTACTGGACGGGATGCTGATCCGTTTCTGTTCATTGATTTTCATTCCGACGATCCCTGCACTGATCGCATTAAATTCAGGAGAGAAAATTGCAAACTGTTTGCTCCATCCGCTATCAGAAGTATATATCTGCACCGGGTAGATAGAGCTGGTCAGGGTCTGGTTGGCGGTGATACTGATTTGTTTTGACAATACCAATCCCCCGCTGGTCGATGCAGTCGTTGCATATAACTGCTGGTCTGTTGTCAGGATGGGATTTCCTTCAGCATTGTAAAGTGTGTAGTCAATTACAACAGTGTCGCCTGGTTTAACTACTGTGAATACACTTAACCAGCCAGAACCCATGCCCGAAACAATCATGAGCACAACAAAAAGAACACAGGCGCCCACAATAAGGATCTTTTGCCATAGTTTCGTCGATGCTTTCTTCTTTTTCTTCTCACCCATGCTTTTTTTTCCTCCCTAATACATCATAGTCCAACCGTCATAAACTATTCCGCTTCCGGCTGTCATAATAATAAAAATTAAATGAAATAAATACTGACTTGAGGTTATCCTTCACATGACAAGGTGGGTAAAACAGGAATGGAAGAATGTATATGTGGAGAGAAAATCCCTATGAATCGATGGGGAGAGATAATTGAAGAAATGCAAACTGAACCGGAAAATATGTTCCATAGGGTATCTCCCGCCGGCCAATTCCTTCCTGCAGGAAGAGTCACCAACCGGATGCTTCCTGCAATTTGAGGGGAATTCCGTGTTGATATCAGGGACCATGAGGATTAGGTAATCGTCGTGGCAGACCTGCCTGGCGTGGAAAAGAGGAGATAGCGCTTCAGCTCCTCAATCCAAGAACCCTGGAGATATTATGTGACTGTAAAGGAGAGAGAGGAAAAAAGTAAAGGCTACTGTGTAGGGGAGCGGGTATACGGATCTACGCATGGTCGCATTGCCACCAGATGTAAACTGATGGGAAAGCAAAGGCCAGTTTCAAAAACGGTGTCCTGGAAGTCAGGCTCAAAAAGATAAAAATCTCCGAAAAACAATGCATTTTGATAAAAGAACTCTAATTTTCCCCCCACTGTTTTTTTCCGATGACTTTTAGTACTCTTTTCACTAAAAAGTCTATGGATGGATAAAAAAAAGGTCAAGGACTATATGACCTATGATGTCGTCAGTGTCGATTTGCACGGGACGGTTAAAGAGGTTATAGAGAAAATTCAAAAGACCCATCACGACGGGTTCCCGGTTATAGATGGTGAGGGGGTAGTCGGGTATATCTCGGCAAGGGATCTTCTTTTTGTCCAGTTGACAACTCCCATCGAACAGGTAATGTCCAAAAATCTGATAGTGGCTGATCCGGATATGGATATCAATGATGCAGCACGTGTAATTTTCCGGAGCGGGATCCAGAAACTTCCGGTTGTAGACGAAAAAAACCGGCTGTTGGGAATTATATCCAATTCGGATGTGATCCGCTCCCAGATCGAGCACGTTTCTCCGGAAAAAGTTTTTAATTTCATCACCACGTTAAAGAAACTCTATGGGGTCGATCCCGAACTTGGCCGGGGGATAGTACCGGTAAAAGATCTTCTTCCGACCCAGTCAAAGATCTATGAAGATGAACTGGAAGGGAGAATGTACGAGATCAAGAAAGGACTCGCTGAGCCGATCATTGTTGTAAAGCGCCCGGGAAGAACTATTCTTGTTGATGGCCATCACCGGGCTATTGCGGCAAAAAAGCTTGGCATAACAGCGCTCGATGCGTATATTATCGAAATAAAGGAAGATATTGAACTGGGCATGGAACGAACTGCCCATGCAATGAATTTAAAATCACTTGATGACGTTCAGATACTCGATTACGCCCGACACCCGCTTGTTGCGATCACGCATCGTCTGGTAAGAAGAGTCTGAATCCTTATTAAAAGGCTGAAATAATCAGCTCTCCCCCGGAATGAGGCAATTCAAGTCAGAATTTGCATCAGTCTGATGGAATCTGAGCCCATATATGCCCCTAATATTACTGGAGAATGTTCCTGCAGCGATTCGGATGATATTTCACAAGAATACCCGCTTGAAGTTCGGGATATAAAAAAAGAATAGCAAAAATTTTGGATATTTCTTCCCCGTCAAAAAGAGATGTGGTTCGTTTTACCGGTTCAAAAATACTCATGAACCATCATATCGGAGATCAAATTTTTCATTCAATACGTGCTCTTTCACCACGGTTCCATCGGTCACGATTACTTCAGGCCACAGACGGGTTTTTGAGTGAACGATAACCCGGTTGCGCAGGACAACACGGGGACCTATCACCGTATCGTTTTCGATACTGCAGTGTTCACCAATATGCGTGTCGTTGTCCATTATACAGCCCGATATGGTACTATTCGCACCGACAATAACCCGATTATAAAGAGACGAGGAGAAAACCTTCACGTTATTCCTGAGAATACATTTGTCACCAATACTTGTGTATGGCCCGATCAAGACATTATCACCGATAGTTGTGCCCGGACCAATGGCAACCGGACCGATGACCTTGGTGTTCTTGCCAAGAGTAATCGAATCGCCCAGCTGGACCGGCCCCTGGATTTGTGCTCCATGCATGGACAGGTTGCCAATGATATCACTAAAAGAAATATCCTGTAACTTCCAACGTTCGGCTTGGCGGAGGGAGTGCGGGCTTCCCACATCGGTCCAGTTACCTCGGGCAAGCCAGCCTTTTAGTACATATCCTTCCTCCATCATACTGGGGAAAAGGTCGCGGGCAAAATCATATTTTGTACCCTGCGGGATATTGTCAAAAATTTCCGGACTGCAGACATACATACCGGTGCTCGCGAGATTGGAGAAAATCTCACCGGGCGATGGTTTCTCCTTGAAACGTTTGATCTCATAACTTACATCGATTTCTGCAATACCATATTCACCTGGGTCATCTATGGAGATCAGCCCGATAGTCGTTGTGGCTTTCTCTTTTTGATGGGTGCGGTAAAACTCAAGGACGTTCAGATCAGTGACATGGTCTCCCCCTACAACCAAGAAATCCTGTCCGTCAAGATATTGCTGAGCGTTTTTCACGCTGCCAGCGGTTCCAAGCTTGGTTTTTTCATGTACGTAAGTGATCTCGACATTAAAAAGCGAACCATCACCGAGTGCTTCCTCGATTGAATTACCCATGTAACCAAGAGTGAGGACAACTTCCCGGAATCCCATGTTCGAGAGATGCGAGACCAGGTGCTGGATAGAGGGGCGGTTTACAATAGGAATACAGGGTTTAGGCCGTTCGAAGGTAAGAGGACGAAGCCTGGTCCCCTCCCCACCACACATTATGCACACCTTCATAGCACAAATTTAGTGCTGGATCGTTTTAATTATAGTGTATATATTGCAGTTCTGGCGCTGCGGATATTTCTTAAATGACGTATTTTCATTATTTCGTAGATAAAACCGCATAATCCGGCTCTGTAGAATTTATTTTTTTTCGCAAATGAAGTGATAATCTCCTATTTGATAAAGGAAAGATGCCTGTCTCCTTGCCGCCCAGCGATTGTGGTGATGGAGACGTATTTTCACGAGTATCGCATTTCTCGGGGAGCACAAAATAGCGGGTTGACTCCCCCCTTTGAGTCTTAATGGTTTTTTAATTGAACATTCAGGTTATGATTGGTATAATTAGAGGGAAGAGAAATTATGAAGTGGGATCTGTTGGAAATGGATGACGAAGATTATCGGATTATACCAGCAATAAAAGGGAGAGTACAATGTCTCGTGGAAAAGAAAGAGCCGCTCGAACACTGTGGGCTCTGCATTCACTGCCGGGAATTCAGAATTAAGGGTACGTTCGTGAAATCCCCGTCACTTGCATACTGTACGAAATGCAGGGTGACAGATAAGGTTGACCTCACACAGGCTGAAGCAGTGAAATGCGCCGATCGTCAGGGAGAGGGGTTCCATAGCATAACCAATCTCATTAGTTAATTTTTTTATAATTTCCATAAACCAAAAAATGTTTTAATCAGGAAGTCAGTAATGCTGCAATTGCGTCCATATTGACGTATTCTTCGAAAAGATCCGCGAGTGCGTCATAGGGATCTGAATCTCCTGCCGGTTTTGGTTCGAAGGATAATCCTTTCCTCGCATACAGGTAAGAAAGCAGCGCATTTACTGCTGACGGATTTAAAAACAGCCCATGGAGATAGGTGCCGAAGACCAGACCATCATCACTTACTCTGCCATCCCCTTCAAGTGCCTCACGATTGTTACCCGTTTCGGTTACTCCCATATGAATTTCATAGCCGCTGACCTCCCCCATCGCTGACAGGATGGGGGGGACTGAACAAGCAGTCCGTCTCACCTGAAATGTATTTTTTTCATACGATTCAAACCTGGTAATACAATCAAGCAATCCCAGTCCATCATAAATACCCGGGCAGGACTCAAATCCGTCATCCACGAGTTTTTTACCGAGCATCTGGTAACCTCCGCAAATCCCGATGATCGGGATGCCGCGTTCTCTCACTGCATGTATTTCACGATCTGTCCCTGTCCGGAAAATCGTGGCCATATCCTCAATAGTATTTTTAGTCCCTGGAATGATGATACAGTCATACCCATTAAGAGAGGTACCGGGTAAAATATATTCAACGGCAGCATTCTGCTCGAGCAGCTCAAAATCCGTGAAGTTGGAAATTTTCGGGAGCCTGATCACCGCAATCCTGATTGTGGCCTGTTTTGTTTTTTTATCTCCTATCGAAAGGGAATCCTCACTGGGCAGAGGGATATTGAAATAAGGAACAACTCCGAGCACGGGAATGCCGGTAAGTTCTTCAATTTTTTTTATACCCGGAATGAAAATGGTTGGATCTCCCTGGAACTTGTTTATGATGATACCCTTGACAAGAGGTCGGATATCGGTAGGAAGGAGCTCGATCGTCCCATAAATTTGGGCAAAGACCCCCCCCCGCTCAATATCGGCGACAAGGATCATGGGTATGCGGAGGGTTTTTGCAAGCTGGATATTTGCTATGTCCCTGTCATAGAGGTTCAGTTCTGCAGCCCCCCCGGCACCTTCTACAACGACATGACCATACGTAGATTTCAGCCGTTCAAATGATTCAAGTGCCTTTTTAAGAAGTTCCGGTGTTTCTTTGTAATAGTCTCCAATATGGATATCTTTGTAAGGATGCCCGTACAGCACAACCTGAGAAATGCAATCACCTTTTGGCTTGAGAAGTATAGGGTTCATATCCGTATCCGGAATTACTTTGGCAGCGATAGCCTGCATTGCCTGTGCCATGCCTATCTCTCCCCCATCACTGGTGACATAGGAGTTCAGGCTCATATTTTGGGACTTGAAAGGTGCAACCCCGATTCCACGCCGGATAAGGCAGCGACAGATTGCTGCAACGGTTACACTCTTGCCAACATGGGACGCTGAACCCACCACGAACAGGGACATTTCAGTACTACACGTGGATTTTCGGATCATAAAAAGCAGATTCTCTTTTAACTATCGGGATACATTTTGTCTTCCCAAAAATACTCATGTTTAGATAAATAAGACGGTAACCCTTCGGCAATGCAAGGTAATAAATAACGTGAACCTTAAAAATACATGTAATGATTGGTGGGATTTGCCCGACGTGTGGACTACCTAAAGAACTATGTATCTGTGAAGAGGTAGCAAAAGAACAGCAGAGGATCAATGTCAAGGTAAACAAACGCCGATACGGAAAAGAAGTAACGGTTATCGAAGGTCTTGATCCAACCGATATCGATCTTGAAGATCTTTCAAAATATATGAAAAGTAAACTGGCTTGTGGTGGTACCGTCAAAGGAAACACTATTGAGTTGCAGGGAAATCATCGCGACAGGGTCAAGGAACTGTTATCTCTGAAAGGTTACAGTACAGAGAATATTTCCTGATATTTTTTATATATTCTCATATTACAGGGGAAAAATTTCATCATAAGTCAGATTTTCTTTTTTTCTCTTTTGTTTTTGGTCGTGTAAACTAATCACACGATGGACCAAAACAAACATCTTTCTGGAAGGGAATGTGACTGAATTTTTTTAAGGAGGGGAACAGGAAAAACCCGTATCAATCCCGTTCGGTCTCAAGCAAAAGGTAAAAAAATATCAGATAAAGAATCTGAATGTTATCCAGGAAATGAACAGCATAATTGCAGAATACTTTAAGCCTGCAATAAGACGGCCTTCCCCCATCTGGCCGGCTACAAGTCCGGAGAAGAAACCCTGAAGCAAAGCAGCGTGCGAAAAGAGCCGTTTGTATCCAAAAAGGTCTATTTGTCCTATAAATCCCTTTGCACCGGAAGAAGCTGCTGAAGCACCAGCTGTGGCCATAGTTGTTAAAAATGTGGAGACAAGGATTGCAATCACGAACAGGAATACTGTAAACGAAACGAGCACTATGATCACATAAATTAACATATTGTTGCTACGTTCTTGGGCAAGATTTACAACTTCGAATGTGTCTTTCGCTGCTGCACGGAGCACCTCGCTGATGTCCCCACCGGCTTTACTCGCCTTTGCTATCAGGTCAACACTCCGGTCAGCAAGGGGGGTACCCAGCTCTTTACCGAACCGGTACATCGATTCAACGAATCCGGAACCCCAGGACATGTCCTGATCGAGCTTTCTGATATGGGGCGTGAGCGTCGAATACTCCGCGCTGGCAACAATGTGCACTGCATTGGGCAGGGTCATGCCGGAATCATTCATTCCCGCAAGATCACGGAAGAAATTTGGGAGGGCGTTCTCCAGGCTTTTTATCCGCCATTGTTCTTTAAAGTCAAGAACAGCCACCGGAACAACTGCGACCAGGACAGCAAAGACAATAAAATCATCAATAACGGTCGAAGTGAAGAGAACCTGGATTCCATACGAAGCCACCATCGAGATAAAACCACCAATAAAGATGATGAGGGCAAGCGGAACACTGACGATAAGAATGTTAAGGGGTTCTTCGGTAAGTACCTTGAACGGGTGTTTCAGGAATTTTCCCATTCCTTCCCGGGTACTCCGCTCATGTTCAAGACCCCGGGTGATCTCATCAATATCCGCTTCGACTGAGCTCAATTCTGCGGATTTAAGCAGGGGAGGGGTTTCGGCTCCCCGGTTGATCAGATTTTTCAAGTGTTCTTTTACTCCCATTTCAGGACTCCGGTGTCATGGAACTGATCATTATTACGAACATAATACTCCCCAGTGGGATCATGATGTAGACGATTGCATAGAGGAACATCGGCTTGTTATCTCCGGAGAGCACTGACATGATCGATTGGAGGATAATTAAAAACAATGTTCCTGCAACCATGGCAGTTACATAGGACTCAGAGACAAGTGCCAGGGTTTCAAGGAACATTTTCTGGGTCTGCCTGTTTTCCAGCGCGTATTGCTCGGCTTTTGTCCTGAAATATTCAGTAATATTTCCTCCACTCGAAACACTAGCCATGGTTCCCTGTAAAAATTCCTTCATACGTCTGCTGGGAGTACTTGCTGAAACCAGCCGGAGAGAATCGATTAAGTCTCGGCCGAAAATATCAATCTCCCGCGAGATATACCGTGCCTCAACTGCACTCTGGCCATATATCGTGCTGCTGCCAAGCAGCCGGAACACCTCTGCTGGAGTGATTCCGGCAGTGGACATCGAAGTGATGTAGTTGATCGCATACGGCAGGCTTGCATCAATGTTCCTGCGCCGGTTCCCTGCTTCAAGACCAGGATAAAGCATGAATACCAGATACGTGAGTCCACCGAAAACCAGGAGGGAGAAGATCGTGATGAAGATAGTTCCAAGCACAAGGCTGTACGCTGAAAGTCCGAGCAGTATCTGAGGAACTTCCCCGTTATACTTGATAAGCATGGGGATTTGGAAAACCCAGCTGATAACCCCAATTACTACAGCAGCTGATAATCCGACAATGATTGAACTGACATAAGCGGTTGAGAGATAGACTTCAAAGGGTGTTTTGAACCGGGCTGACAGAAGGTCGTTTCTCAATGTCGCATAGTCATCCCGTTTTGCCTTCATGCGTTTTCCAAGGAGATTGAAGCAAAAACGCTCAAAACTATTCATAGAGGTCCTTCCTCACCTTTTCGATAACCGCTTCAGGATCGCGGTGATAGGAGATGAGAATCTTGGCAACATCCTTGTAGTGCCTGATCTTTTTAATCCGCATCCACTCGAGCACTTCCTGACGGCGTTTCAATTCTTCGCGCATCCGGTTCTCACTCCACCCCTTCGCTTCCATGATTTCTTCAAGAAGATAGGACTTCCCTGAGTAAGTGATCTCATCAGTCGCTGACCGCCACTTGAAGACCTCATTGGTAATAAGTTCATTTGTCCTCGGGTCAATATCCAGAATCTCAACTATCTGCTTGCTCCTTCTGATGCGTTTGCCACCAACCCGTCCCTGCACCTGAATACAGACGAAATCAAGAGCGGACAGCATGTTTCGCGGAACATCCATCGGAGGGTTTTCGATACGGTGGACTACACTTGCCACAGAATCTGCATGGATGGTAGAATAGGTGGTATGCCCGGTACTCATTGCCTGGAAAAGGGTCTGGCATTCCTTGCCACGGACTTCTCCCACGAGGATGTATTCCGGACGCTGCCGCATTGCAGCACGCAGGAGCTCATACATATTAATCTCACCTCTTCCCGACGTATCAAATGAGTCGCGGGTAACACTCGGAATCCAGTTCGGGTGGGGGAGCTTCAGTTCACGGGTGTCTTCAAGGGAGACAATCTTAGATAACGGGGGTATGAAAAGGGAGACAGCATTGAGGGATGTAGTCTTACCGGATGCCGTTCCGCCGGCAAAGATTGCAGATTTGCCGTTCTCGACGCACAGCCAGATATATGCAATCGAAAGCGGAGCGAATGTTCGCCATTCAATAAGATCGGTCGGCGTGATCGGCTCGTCCTTAAATTTACGGATGGTAAAGGTAGAACCGTGAGCGGTTACTTCCTGACCCAGAGTCATCTGGATACGTGATCCGTCCTGCATGGTTGAATCAAGAATGGGTTGTGATATTGAGATGTATTTACCCGAACGCTGGGCAAGCTTCGTTACAAACGAGTCGAGTTCTTCGGCATTCGTGTATGAAAGAGTGGTTTTCATCGACTCGTAGTTGGCATGATATACAAAGAGTGAAGTATGGACTCCGTCACATGAAATATCTTCAATGTATTTGTCGTGCATTATCGCATCGATAAGCCCGTCCCCGAGGAAATCTTTATGCATATTGTAGAGGATAACCTCACGCTGGACCGGGGTAAGCTTGATACCAAAATCAAGAATAATATCAGTAGCAGCAGCCCGCAGTTTTATACCGGCTTCTTCCTTGGAGATGTCCTTTGTGTTGATATCGAGCGTCTCAAACAGGCGTACCTTTAACTCCTTTAGCAGTTCTTTCTCCGGATCGGTGAGAAGGGGTTCGAGCACCGAGTACGTGTATTCGTGTGTTGCATGATCGTATATGATCTGGACATATGCATACGGCGGGTTCACCGGGTAGATCTCCACCTCTTCAATTCCTGGAGAAGGTTTGAAGGAGATATCAACAAGCGGACCATGTGTCTTGGGATCATATTCCTCAAGAGTAGTATGGATGGCCTTGAAAAGAGAGGTGAACCAGGATTTTTTGGATTCAAATCTGGGTTTTGCCAGTCCTATATCCGCTTCAATATCAAGATCCTTGAAGCCGGCAGTGGAGAAATTTTTCTTCCAGATTTCATCGAAGTCGGGTGGCAGGGTACCCGTCCCTTCAAATGCACTAATACGTCCATGTAGTTTGAGTTCATCAATTTTGAAGGATACACCTTTGGGAAGGATGAGACCGGAGAAATCCGAGATCTGATCAACATTGACAATCTTTTTGTCAGCATCCGTCACGGGTTCAATCTCTGGTGGTGATGTGGATGTCGTTTTTATGGATTTTGACCTCACGGCTGCCTTGGGATCTTCATCGATTATCTGGATCTCATTGTTATTTACAGCGCTATCTCGTGAAACATGAGGCTGGTTCGACACCCTGCCGGCCAGCAGTTTTTCCAGGGATTCCCGTGTGTTTTTTCCTTCATTCTCCTGATCGGATTCGGCGGGAGTTGATTGTAAGGTCTGTGCGGATTGATCGGTTTTTTTCTGCTGACCGTCAGCTTCAGAAAATTCAAGATCCCTAGGTGATGATGGTGCGGTTGCCGGAGGTTCCTCCTCATCCGGCATGCTCATTTTTTTCTTAAGAGCGGTGAAATCGCCAATATCGGATGTAGGCTCACCAACCATAGGAGTATGGGACTGAGCTGCAGTTTCTTTTGGTTTCTGTGTCTCCTCATCTTTTTTGGTTCCTTTAATCATCCTGATGAGGGAGTTTACATCTTCCAGTGATTCATCGTCATCTTTGTTCAATCCAGACATCACCCGTTAGACCTAGTTCTAGATCTAGATCTCCTTTTATATTAAATGATTTTTTTTATTTTTATTTGATACTTTTGTTTATTACATTTTATTGTATTTATGCTTTTGTTATTTTAATAATGAATAAGACGGCCGATTTTTATAAATAAAAATTATTTTCAATCCTGAATGTTCACTTAGTTCTCGGAAAGCTCTGACTGGATACTTTTTAAAACAACTCGGATAAGGCCGAGGTGTGCATCTGCGGTGGTAAAAATGCACATGAAGATATCCCCGCATGGCGCAATAATAAATTTGTTCTCATCAGTTTCGAGAATCATCTGATCTAGGAAGCCGATTTTCATATCCTTTGCAATTTTTGTCCCTGCCCGCATGAGATCCTCGGCCGAGGCCGCTACATGTTCAAAATCAGCATCACCTACGCACTGGATAGGAAATCCTTCAAAAAATGCAGAAACTGCAATAACTCCAGTAAGATTTTTAATCTTTTTTAATGTTTTTCTATCAAGACGATGAGGTAATTCCGGGATCCCGCTGGTTTCTGTACGGGGCTCAGAAGCATCTGGAAATGCCAGAGTCCCTATGAATAATCCCTCTTCGTGAGATATCTGAACAGCTCGGGAAAATTCTGTTTCAGAATATTTTCGCAGGTTGAACGTCGCCACGGTGTCAGAAATTTCATTTGACTCCATTGTCAGATGATAGAGAGCAGATTTTCCACGAAAAATCGCATTATTATTTTTCAAATACGCTCCAACCAGTTTCCCATAATCATTAAGAATAAAACCATGCCCAGATTCAGTTATAATCTCGAGCAATCCACGGAAGGTCGTCAGGTACTGGAGTAATCCATCCTTCTGAGGATTTGTGACAGACTCTTCAACAATTCCTGCAGGTAATCTCATATAGATAAGAAGCGGAGATCAGAGGGCTGCAATAAGCCGGACCTTATTCTTTTTTAATTCATATCTGATTCTTCCGATATTGGCCGTTGTATCTGCAACAATGGCAATCAGTTCATCACCGGAAAGTGGTGAGAGTATAATAGGCCCTTTTTCCAGTTCGACGAGCATTTGCGAGAGTTCTCCTTTTCCCAGTGTATTTCCCATTGCTTCTGAAGTACCGAGACCTGTTGAAGCCATAGCACCCAGTGCTTCTATATCCACTTTGCCGGAAACAGCACTTTCAATAACAAACCCGTCTCTTCCTACTACAACCGCAGCTGAAACCCCTTCCACTTTCAGAAATTCCTCCAATAATGGCTTTAGCATTTCTTTGCCCCCACATAAATGATTCTCTCTTGTTTTTTTTCTATTAAAATGTTGGTCTTTTCTTTTATTTTCGGACAAAACAGGACAATTGCGTAAAAATACCAAAATAGCACGTCAATTTTTCAGAATTGGTGAATGGGTTATATCATTAAAATATTCAAAAGCGCGCACTTCCATCGTCCGATCAAAACGAAACTATATAGTAGGTAATCGTAACAATACAACATAATGCAACTCCCGCGGGGCACATTCCGTTACATAAAAAAAGACTCGAAGCTGGGGGGGATTCTTGACGAACTCCAGCTGATGAAATTTACCGGGATCTGCACCATCTCTTTTGGATCAGCAAATGGATCACTTGTATTTAAATCTGGTAAACGTATACTTGCGGAATTCCGTAACATCTGTGGCGATGCTGCCCTGGATGAATTTCAGAAGATTGCCGGAGAAAATGTAGACGCATCAGTATCCACCATGGATGATACACAGATCGAGCTGTCGCTTGAATTCAATAAATCCTGTCGCATCGGTAGAGGGGGAAAGTCAGAACAATCTCCATTTTCTCCCGCAAAGGCAGATCATGTACCACCGGTAATTAAATCGCCCCCCGCATCATCCAAGGAAGCAGTGGTCATGCCGGTCAAAAACCTTCAGAAACCGCATATTACGGAGATGTCTGCGCCGCGTCCGTCAATCACGTTTGAAACACTGCATGTACCGGAACCATCTAAGACACCGGGAAACAAATCTCCACAACCTGCAGATCATAATCCCTCTGTAACAATCCCTCAGCAATCGCAGGAATTTTTACAGGAATTGTTAGAGAAGAAGAAACGCGGAGACGAGGTCCAGCATGCGGCAGATACAGATTCTAATAGTTTTGAGAGCGATATCGATACTTTTGAGACAATGGATGTAGATATCATCACCAATAAAATACGTGGAGAATGCAAAACATTAATAAAACAACTACGTCTTGAACATCTGACCGAACGTTGAATTAAAAGTAATTGAACTGATCATTTATGTATATTACTATCAACACTGTCATGCCGGCAGTGTCAGGAATCTTCTGGCATTTGCCGATTATGTTCTTCTGACGCAGTTGTCCCAAACCTCTGTGAGGGGTTGTGTTTATACCCTTCAGGTTAAAATGCTCAACGTCTTATACGTTATATAAATTTCCTCGGGGGATAATCAGATCCCGAGAAAAATTGGGTAATCTTATATAAATCAAATAGAAATAATCACACAACAGGGTGTTCAATGGTTAAGGTATACACAATCGCTTCCGGAAAAGGTGGTACTGGGAAGACAACTGTTTCTGTTAACCTCGGAACAATGCTTGCTCAGCTCGGTAAAGAGACCTTTCTTATGGATGCTGATATAGGAATGGCAAATGTCGGCCTTCTGCTCGGCTTGCAGGATGCACCGGTCACCCTTCATGAGATTCTTGCTGGCAAGGGTAAGATCAACGACGCGATTTATGAATGCCCTGCAGGTCTTAAAGTGATACCGGCGGGTATCTCTCTCCAGGGATTCCAGCAAGCAGATCCGGAGAAGCTACGCGATGTCATGAATGAGATCGTCAAACGCTGTGATTTTTTGTTGATCGATGCCCCTGCCGGGATCAGCAAAGATGGAATTGTTCCTCTTGCCGTTGCAGATGAAGTGATACTTGTCGTGAATCCTGAACTCTCTTCCATTGTAGATGCCCTCAAAACAAGGATACTGACTGAACTCGTCGGGGGCCATGTCCTTGGATCGATCATCAAC
This sequence comes from Methanoregulaceae archaeon, assembly GCA_015660885.1. Lineage (GTDB taxonomy): Archaea > Halobacteriota > Methanomicrobia > Methanomicrobiales > Methanospirillaceae > Methanoregula. The sequence goes on from JACTUB010000001.1 coordinate 189,208, forward strand.
CGTGTCGGTCAGGACAAAACAGATGTCATGATAAAAAAGATGGAGAAGGTGCTTGGGGTAAAAGTAATCGGGATTATTCCGGAAGATCCCAACGTGCGTCGCGCAGCTTCTTCGAGAACTCCCATCGTGATCAAGTTTCCGACATCTCCTGCCTCAAAAGCAATTCGCCGTATAGCTTCAGACCTTACCGGGGTTGCTTACAAAGATGAAGGAGACGTGCAGAAGAAAGAAGGGTTCATTGAAAGATTCACAAAAGCATTGTTTGTAAAGAAATCGGAGATATAATAGGATTTTATCGTTATCGGTCATTCTCAGTTCTACATTTTTTATTTTCATATTCTGAAACCGGGGAAACCGGGATATATAATTAAAATTTGCAGGTATCCAGCCTTTAATTTTTTTATCCTTGACTATCATACGAGATACAGCAACAGCATTGTCAAAAAAAACGGAACGGGTATAAACTGGATTATAATTCTGATATATGCAAAAAGGTTATCCGGGTTTATTTGTTATTGTAAAGACACAGAATTCATCACCCTTTGAACGGCACCTGATTTCACGACCCTGCACCTTTATTCCAAAGGATCCTTCCACGATTCCGGCGAGGAGTCCGGAAGTGCAAAAGCAAACATTTTTGCCAGTATTCCCAAACGCTTCTGACTCAACCGTATGTTCAAGTGTGATAGTTTTTTCCTTCTTGGCTTCGTCCCATTCCATCCGGATGATTTTGAACCAGCCCATCTGGGAGTAAAATGCAAATGCCATGTCTGAGAGGAGATTTGGCTTAGTTATACCCATTTTCTTATAGTGCTCGACCGTTTCCCTGCCCATGTCCATATATGCCCGGTAATTAACTCCTCCTGCAGGCATCTCACCCATGGTCTTTTTAATTGAGTTCATCATGGATGAGAAGATAAAACCCGGCATCATAACGACCGGATCATCGATAAGCTTGATCCTGCCCTGGAGGGGTTTGTGCTCAATATATTCTGTAATCGCCGAGTCGCCTTTGACAATTGCCTCCGCCTTCCACTTCCAGCTGGATTCTCTTTGATCCGCGACAAATTCACAGACGTCATCACCGTTTGCATGGCACCGGGTCTCCCTACAGAACCAATTCTTACCCGTTACAGCGATCAGGACTCCCTCTATCCAGCCCTGGTGAATACCACAGACAGGCATCTTCCAGTCCTTAAGGACTTCAGATTCGAACGTATGCTTTGTTTGAAGCACAATCCGGTTCTGGCCGGATTCGACAAGGTCAAACGGAGCACCCCAACCCTGTTGGTGCTGGAGCTTAAATACAAGCATGAGAAATTCTTCTGGTTTGAGATTCATTCCGGACTTTTTTAGCAGGTTATTGAGCCCCGCAGATCCTTTCCCGACGGAGTGGAAGAGCTTACGAACTGCCTGTACAGCGAGTTTCCGATCAAGATTCGCCTCATACATCTCGTAGATAGCTTTTACAAGATAATTAGGATTGCCTGCTGTTTTTACCCCGAACACGGAGTAAGAGCCGGCAACAGGGTCCATTTCAATATAGGGAGTGATATTTTTCTCCCCTTTGATGAGAGCCTCAAAATCCTCCCGCCCGATTTTCATTGAGGAGAAATCTGTTGCTATCTGATTAAAGTATTTCGTTTTTACTATTTGGATAGTGATTATGGCATTAATGACAAATCAGACGAAGAATTGATGGAATTTGCATCAAATTTTAAGGAGAATATCTGCGTTAAGATCAAGGGCAATGTTTGAATTTGAGTCGTTGAAGGTTATGTGGAACGTGGTAATCCTCTGGGATCGTTCCATAATGATGCAGTCATATTTCCCATGCATCAATTTAAAACTGGCGTTTCCTTCACCGGTGGTAATATCGTTTCCTAATATTTTGCCTTCACTTCGGATCGATATACTAACACCATTCTGCGGGATTGTATCCTTCAGGATCGAGAGCCTGAGTACTCCCATTCCCTCACTTTTCTTGCCGATCTCCGGTATCAGGGTAGGGATGCTCTTTTTTAAGTGCTTCTTCTCGAAGATCCGTGATCCCATAACAACAGCCTCAACAACATCCGGCTTCACGTCATACAACTCGAATTTTTCGTTCCCTGATATCATTATCACGGCTTTATCGCTGTACAGTGACCCTTTCTCGTCAATGTAAATCGCACCTTCAGCTTCACCGTTGATAAAAGCAAGATAGTATTCCCGTTCGTTCTCTTTTGCTGCCGCAATCCCGATGAAATTCAGTGGTGCGGCAAACTGAAACAGTTCATGGATGTTAAAGGTCCCCACATACTTTGAACCCTTGATGATATTTTCCAGCAGGTCGTGTATTACATTGGGAATACTCTTTTTCAGGTGAGATTTTTCAAAAATCCTGCACCTCATCACGATAGTCTCGACAATATCCGGTGTTAACTCATAGAAATCGAATTTTTCTGCTCCGGAGATCATTCTCGCGGCCTTATCACTGAGCACGGTCCCCTTCTCATCGATATAGATGGCACCTTCTGCCTCACCGGCAAGGAACGCAAGATAATATTCCCTGGAGTTCTCTTTTGAGATCGCAATCCCATTGAAGTATCGTGATGAGGCAAACTGGAACAGTTCATGAAGCGTAAAGGTTCCCAGATGTTTGGCACCCTTATGGATATTTTTTATCAGGTCCTGTATTTTCATCAAAATTCATCTCATCGGATAGACTCTTTGGGAAGAGAATGTCATAAAGTGTTTTTTCTGTAGATATATGGTTGAGTTATTTGTAACAGGTATATTTTACATTTGCGGAATCAGTTGTCTGCTTTTCCGTTCATTATCGCCATACATAAGTGTTTATAAAAAAAATAATTTATCGGAATTATGGAACTACTCTACCCGATGGCGATCTCGGCAGTTGCGGTCTTTGCAACCCTGATCTATGCCTCATTCCTTGATATCAGGGACCGTCGTGTCCCGTTTGTCTATTGGTTACCAATGCTGGGGGTTGGTATTGTCTGTACGAGCTATCTCCTCTGGCAGACGACTGCAAATATCAGCCTCATTACCGGCTATCTTGCTGTTGTTGTTTGTTTTCTCTATGCTGATTATCTGGACAACCACGGGAGAACCGATTCGCCGTGTCTTACCAGGTATTACAAAAAGTCCCTGATTTTTTATTATCTTGCAATTGTCCTCATCCTCCCAATCATTTCGTGGTTCGTCTTCGCATCCTCATTAAACATTCAGCTCATTCCCTGGTACATCATGTTTACGGGAATTCTTACCTATATTTCATACCTTGAATTCAAAGGTCGCCCGGGACAGGAAAACCGACGAAATAACACGAGAGCGGATTCAAATATCCAGGAAATAATCAACCGCTGGTATTTCGTACTGATTATTATGATTTTTTCGATTACCTCAGTAATTATGCTTTTCAGTCATGGCAGCTGGGGATCTCCGGCCCTCCTCATACTGCTCCTTTCAGTGTTCTGCGGGGTTTTTTATATATTTGCACGAATGCACCTCTTTGGTGGTGCAGATGCATGGGCGCTTATATTTATTTCATTTTGTATCCCAACGTTTCCCTTCACACCACTTCTGGGTACCCCACCACTGGGCTTTTTGTCATTTTCCGTACTCATCAATGCTCTGTTACTTAACCTGGCGGCACCTCTCGTGATATTTATCATCAATATAATCCGGGGAAACAGAGCACCGTTGATGTATATGTTCTTTGGATTCCCGGTAAACGGCGACAGGATCCAGAATTCGTGGGGCTTTGTAATGGAGGATTTCGAAGAGAGAAAAGGAATTGTCAGCCGAAAATTTATCGGGTTCTGGGATTCCATTAAGCGCATGTATACAGATGAAGACAGGGTGTATACAAAAGACCTTCGGGAACACCCGGAAGAATTCCAGAAGGAACTTGCGATATATAAAAAGGCCGGCACCGTATGGATCTCGTATGCGGTACCATTCATGATCCCTATTACGGCAGGTCTGATCACTGCACTTGTTTTTGGAGATGTTCTCTTTGCAATCATGAAAATCGTCGGAGGAGGAATGTAACATGTTTAACCTGAAGTTTATGGACGGACTGATTCCGGTGATCGTGCAGGATGCGATAAGCTGTGAAGTATTGATGATGGCATATGCAAACGATGAAGCGATCCACCTTACACAGGAGACGGGACTGGCACATTACTACAGCCGGAGCAGAAAGAAACTCTGGAAAAAGGGCGAGGAAAGCGGGCATTTCCAGAAAGTTGTAAAAATCCTCACCGACTGCGATGAGGATTGCCTGTTATACCAAGTGGAGCAGAAGGGCGCTGCATGTCACATGGGATATGCCTCCTGTTTCTACCGGACTCTTGCTGGCGAAGTGGTGGGAACAAAAGTGTTCGACCCGGAAAAAGTGTACGGAAAGAAAGGACGTTGACTCATTGTTCCTTTTTTACCGGAAAATCCGCACACTCACTTCTGGGGGGGGGCGTTATCAAAATTCCTTTTTTTCCGGCGCTGGTACAATGAAGAGAGAAATCGGAGATATCTTAGCTGATCCGGATGATATGCACGGGGCAGAGACACGCTGCTTCCTGTGCGCAGCAGCAGAGGCAGTCCGGCACAATCCCCTCTGCCCGGTCACCATTAAACCTGTAGTCCTCGACAACTTCCGAGTATGAATCACAATGGTTCTGGTCAAACAGTTCCGGGCAGGTATTCCAGCACGCTCCACAGCTGACACAGGCCATGCGATCGATAATCACATTCATCTTGTTACTCCGCACGCTAAAACCAGATTGGAAGTATTGGGATAAAGGCATGCACCCTGGTATTTTTACGGTTATGCAAGCCGGGATCGATCCTCCCCGGTTATCCCATCCACGGGGTTATAATACTCTACGGGCAGGGTTGCCCCATATGCATCGATCTGACGAATCTTCAGTGAAATTAAAAGCAGGAATATTTATCACCAGTTCCTGCAACCTAGTATCAGTGAGTGTCCGTGATAAATCGAACATTATCGTGTATTTTTGGCATTGTTCTTCTGGTATACATCACGATACCGGTTGCATCAGCACTTGAGCCACTCTGGATCGCGAACACATCTCCGGGTCTTGAGTTGACCACCGTTGCAATATCAGAGGACGGATCAATGATCGTGGCAGGGGGTGACCAATTAGTCGCCGTCTCTCGTGACGGGACAAAACTATGGTCGGGATGGTCAAGCGAACTGCTGGAACTGAGCCAGGACGGCAGGTTCATTGTCACCTCCCTTGGTTCAACCGTAAGGGTATTTGATTCACAGGGATTGAAGCTATGGGACCAGTCCATAATTGTACCGGTCACCGATATCTCTATTACTCCTGACGGGGCACTCATCGCGGCGTCAGGAGGGAACGTAGTACAAAGCTGGTATAATTCAGGGTCCGGGCTTGGACACAATACCACAAACCAGGTAAAACACATCAGGATTTCCCCTGCCAAAGATCAGATCGTGGTTACTACGGACAGGGCACTCCGGAGTTTCAACCTGAGTTATGTCCCGTTCTGGTCGGACGAGAACGTGCAATCCGACCTCCTTGAAATATCTGGAGATGGAACCGATATCGTTACTTCCAATGGTAACCGGGTATTGCTCTATCACGGGAGCGGTACCCTGCTCTGGGACAGATATGTTCCCGGGGGAAATATCCTTGCACTTGCGTATTCCCGTGATGGCTCGACGATAGTCACTGGCCGCGATGATAATTCGGTAACTGTATTGGACCGTAATGGTAACATTCTGTGGTCAGCAAAAGCCGGGTTCTGGGTAACCAGCGTAGGAGTATCGGATACCGGGTCTGTAATCGTTGCCGGCAGCATGGACAAAAAACTGTATGTTTTTGACAGAACGGGAACACTGCTCGGGATGTTCCAGGCACCCGGGCAGATAAAATCCCGGTCCGTCGGAATAAGCGGGGATGGTTCACGTATCGTGGCAGTCGATGGCACGAATATCTATGGTTTTTCCTCGGAACAATTCAGCAGATCCGCATCGCCGACACCAACTGCAGTAACAAGTATTCCGGCGACCGCTGAAATGATTGTGACCCCATCGCTGGCTGCCGCCACGACTGTTGCAACGACATCCCAGCCGGGAATGCAGCAGACCTCCCCGCACATTCCCACAACCACGCAACAATCCGGCATATTGTGGGTTCTTTCCCTGCTACCAGTTACAGCCGCGTTCTTACTCTGGAAAAGAATATGAGACAGGCACCAACGTAATTTTTTTATGGACGACAACGTGTGAAGCGGTAATACCTTTTTTAGTCAGAATAATTCCATTCAATCACTCCTGTACATACGTTGAATGCTACGCGATAGCTGTTATACCGGCACAAAAACCAGGAATGGCTGCAATAACAAAGACCTCGTGCATTACTGGTTTTAGAAAAACTAAAAAAAAAGGGTAGATTTCATCGTGATCATCACCATCGCTGCAATGCTGCCCGGCATCCGATTCTGCAATCGGCATTACGGCATAGCAAAGGTAGAGCAGGATCCTGAGAACTGCGATCCGGATTACTTAATACTTTATCGCGAGCAAATAACGAAGCATGAAATTCATCAGGCTCGCAATTATTATCGGTTTTGTTTTTATGTTTGTCATGACTATTTTCTTCTATCCTGCTCTACCGGATCGTGTGGTATCCCACTGGAACGCTGCCGGCCAGGCTGACGGATACATATCGAAGTTCTGGGGACTGGGTCTCATCCCCCTTATCATGACTGCCTGTATTGCCCTGTTTACAGTTATTCCCCGTATCGACCCGCTCAAAATGAATTATGAGAAGTTCAGGAACTATTATGAGGGATTCATCCTCCTGTTCATCCTTTACCTGCTGGCTGTCCAGGTCCAGATCATCCTCTGGAGCAGCGGGTACCAGGTCAGCCCGAACCGCACCTTTCCCCTCCTTTTTGGGATCCTCTTCATCTATATCGGGTTTCTCGTCGAACATGCAGAGCAGAACTGGTTCGTGGGAATCCGCACGCCGTGGACTCTGAGCAGCGAGGCCGTCTGGAAGAAGACTCATGCTATCGGCGGGAAACTCTTCAAAATTGCCGGCATTGTTTCCTTTGTCGGGCTATTGTTCCGGGATTTTGCCATCTGGTTTATCCTGGTGCCGGTGCTGGCGGTCGCAGTGTTTACGGTAGCCTATTCGTATTTCGCCTTTCAGAAGGAGAAAGAAAATTCTGAAAGGGTGGGTTGAGATTTTTTTAATCGGGCAGAAGCCAGGCATCGGATCGAAGATGCAGATAGTTTGCCGGAATCATCGAAAATGAGCGAAATGCCTACCGCACCCTACTTCAGAAATCATTAAATGTTACCTTCGTGTTCAGTCAGGGAAACACTTTCACACCGCTCAGACCTGAGCCTTATCCTCTTCAGAGCGGGAGTGATCCGGTGCTATGTTGATCGAACTCCGCGAGGGGATGATACTTCACCAGGGAAAGTTCAACGCAGTGATCGCTCCCGAGAAGGTGGTGGTCTCTGCACTCAACAACAACGCGGATCTCCAGCGGTTCCTGTTCCTGTACGTGAGCGGCAACTACTCGCGCCTCCTCACTGCGATCAACCGGTCATCCAAAAACTTCGAAGTCCACAGGTCATTTATAGCCCACCAGCTCTTCACGATACTCAGTGGGACGAGCCATACCGTTGTTCTCTTAGAACACGACCCGACACTTTTTGAAGGTGCGGAGAATATGATCCCGCATATCGCGGGGATGCTCAAAAAGGTCGGACGTGAATCGCTTGTTATCTTCTACACCCCCTCTATCGACAACTCGTTTTCAGTACTGATGCGTCAGGCCGACCACAGCATCGAGATCGCACCGTACGAAGACCGGCCCGGCCACACTATTTCCCGCGGCTTCTTGGAGCGGCGGACCCTTCCCACCTTCGCAGAAGACACAGGAGATGTCGTGATAGGCAGGAGTTTCGAGAGCATCCGGCAAGGCGTGAAGAGCATGGCTGACGCTGAAGCCGGTCTGCACGGGCACTCGAAAAGGATGACCAGCAGTACGGCGAGAAACTGGTGGAACTGGCAAAGAAACACTCGAGCGAGGCTTTCGCTGCCTGTGGTGATCCTCTTGAAGCTGCGATCTTCTCAGTGCTCGTCGAGACGCTCAAACGCCAGGACCAGATTGCGTCGCACATGAGGGAAGATGTGGATCGTTGACTCAGCATACCGGAACGGGGGGGTTGATCTCTGGACAAAGGACGGGGCTGTTACAAAAGTCCATCACGAGTACAACCCGCCCTTTCTCGTCCATTTCCCTGACCTCCATGCACATCACGAGCTGATCGGTACTCTTGAGGAGCGGTACAGGGCAGAGGAGTGCACCATCCGCACCATCTTCGGGGATCTCCAAGGCTACTCGGTGTATGCAGGCCGCGATGTTGCAGAGGCAATTGAACAACAGGCGAAATTCGATGTGCAACTTTTCAATGTTGACGTGCGCCGGGACCAGCGCTTCATGGCGGAGCACAGGATCTTCCCGTGTGGCGGTGAGACCGATGACCGGTTCTCACCAGAGTTCTCGTACAGTCTGAACAGCATTGAGATTATAGTTCACAACAACCCGTCACTCTCGCCGCTCTGCTCCGATGTTGAAATTATTCACGAGCACACGGAACAGCTGACCGGACAGACAAGGGAGGTGCTCGAGGATCTCTTCCTGCTCGTAGAGTCACTTGACCCTGATGTAATCCTCATGCCGGATGCTGATACATGGATGCCGAAAATCCGGAAACAGGCACAAAAGCACGGCCTCGGTATGCCCTTCTCACGGAACGGGAAGTACCGGCAGATGGATTCCCGTTCGTACTGGAGTTACGGGAGGATGGAACACAAGGGATCAGCTCTCATCCCGGATGGGCGTATCCTGATCGACACCGAACAGTCGTTTGTGTACCAGGAGGGCGGGCTTGACGGGGTGCTCATGGCCGCACGGCTCTCGGGACTTTCACCGAACCTTTCATCACGTTTCACGCCGGGCACTCTTATCAGCAGCTATGAAATCTATGATGCAGTGAAACAAGGAATCGCAGTCCCGTTCCGGAAGAGCGACCCGGAGATGATCCGTCATGTCGCCGCACTGCGGGCTGCGGACCGGGGCGGGATGATGTTCCAACCGGCACCGGGCATCTACGAAAAGGTCGAGGAGATCGATTTCACCTCTATGTACCCCACGATTATCGTGCATTCCAACCTGTCACCAGAAACAATTGAGCACCCGGAACGGCAGGGTTTTCTCCCTGCCGCACTTAAGCCTCTTCTCGAACTGCGTATCAATACCAAACGATTAAAGAAGACAAATCCCCGGTTCACCGGCATCGACTCTATCCTGAAGTGGATGCTCGTCACCTGCTTTGGCTACACAGGCTACAAAAATGCGAAGTTCGGGAGGATCGAAGTGCATGAAGGGATCACGGGACGTTCCCGGGATATCCTGATCTGCACGAAGAATATTGCCGAGGAGCTGGGGTTTATCGTCCTGCATGGGATCGTGGACTGCCTCTGGGTGCAGGGTTCCGCTGTCGGTATGCTGAAACAGAGGGTCGAGAAAGAGAGCGGAATTCCCACCGAAATCGACCACTTCGACTGGATCGTCTTTGAACCGATGAATGACGGGTTTGGTGCATATAATCGGTACTTCGGCAGGCTCGCTGACGGGAGCATTAAAGCGAGGGGGATCGCGGCACGGCGGCACGACACCCCTGAATTCATCCGTTTGATGCAGGGCAGGATGCTCGAGGTCATGGCGACTGCACGGAGTATCGCAGAACTTAACGACAAAAAAGAAGAGATCGGGAATATTTTCCGGGAGACGATAAAGAGCCTTCCCGCGGCTGACCCAAGGACGATGATTATCAATCGCAGGATAAGCCGGCTCACGTATGCTCACCGGTGCATAGAAGATGCAGCGGTCCGGGCCTACCGGAAGCACGGTATAGAAATCGCTCCCGGAATGAAGATCAAATATGTGGTGACAGATGCCCGGAGATACCAGGTTTCTCCGGCATGGTATGCTGACTCATTTGATCTTCCGTTTTACCGTGGCCTTATCGACAAGGCATGGACCGAGATCTCATTTTCCTTCACAGGAGGGAAATCCGAAGTGAAGATATTCGATGACGTCCCTGTTTTAAGCTCATCTGCGGAGAACAGAGTAAATATACGGGCCTGATTGTTCCGAAATATTGAAAGGGTCTCCCTGATTTAACCAATCTATCCCGTCTTCTGATAAAAAGAGATCAGCCAATATTGAAAAACAGAACAGTTTTTTTGACATCCACAATTCCGTCATGGTTATAATCATATGTTACAACAGTGGGACTAACTGAGATTTCCGAGATAATTCCATTGTATACTGCAACATCATTTAAATCCAACGGGACCGGAGTCGATAACGATTCGGGATTCTCAGTTCCAGGCCCGTTTTTTGAATTACTAGTGGACGAATTACCAGCTTCTAATATGCTGTCAGTTTTCTGTGTGGTTTTATCAACACCCGGGAGTTTCACGGATATCATGAATCCGGCCGTGACTAGAACAATTATGAGGATCACTGCAAGGAGTGGAACTGCCCTTCCCATTTTTATTTTCCTGTTAAGTCCATTTAGTCATTTAATAATTAATAAATTTTTCTATTTTAATCAGAGCCAGATTTAATGATTTTTGCAAAAAAATTAAAAAATCATCATGCATCACATATTTAATTAGGGTCGATTTGATGAAGTATCAACACTGCATCAGGATCACTAAAAAAGTGTGTGTGATGAATACATTATGTTAGGGCTGAATAGGTGAACCCAAGAATGAGATTTCGGGAGTACAACCAGAACCGGCACGATGATACGGTAAAAAAAAGATCAGATTATCCAAGAGAAAAATTATTGAAATGGGACGTCAGGAAACCCGCTGGAAGATCAGGTAAGTCTTACCATTTGTGCGGAGGATCAAGTGGTCATCATCGATTGAATAAGATGATGTACTCTGCAATAACTGGAAATAGGTTCCCTCCTGCTCTGAAGTTGCACGGCAATATATCTGGGTTGATATGACCGGGCCGATTGTAATGCTACGCCCATAGAGTGTCGTCGTCCCCTCTACCATATAGGGTCCTGAGTAACTGTTGCACCCGCCATTCCCCCTCAGGGTTCTGTCACCCAAGATTGTCAGGTTTATTGCGGTTGTCGGCGTGATGATGGGGGAATCCTCTCCGGTTGCCATGGATGTAAGGATCCACGTGCCTACCATGGCTTGTGATGGTATTTCAGAAATTGCCGTGGATACGGGTGCAGGCAGGGTAGTCACCGGCGGTGATGGGGGAGGCGTGGAAGTACAGCCGGCCACCATAAGAGACAAAATAACCAGTGCAATGAAAAGGACCACACGCATTGGGTCCATTCTCCATGAAAACATACTCATTCCATTATGCCAGGACAATTATCAGGTTTCCTGTAGTGCGAGTTGCTCACGATCTCGCTTGACCCATGCGACCCTAGTGATCCCAAGATCCCCGACTCACACCCATCGCTAAACCTGTCGTCGTAAAACCACACCATCCCGAACCCCTTATTAACCCTGCGAGGTAATATCTACCGTATCAACGATCATCTGGTCGTTGAACCAGATTACCGGCGGGAGCGGCTTGTAAGGCACTCGTGCTGGTGAGGGAGCGAGCGAACGCTCGCATGACTCCCTGGCAAATCCAAGAATAGTATAGCATACAAGAGCATACCATAGGACACAATAGGGGTAAATATTTTATGATACTGGTACCAGATACAAGCGTCCTCATCGACGGACGCATAACCTCAATGATAAAAGCCGGTGAATACAAGGGTTCAACAATAATCGTTCCTGAAGCGGTGATTGCAGAACTTGAAGCCCAGGCAAACAACGGACGAGAAATAGGGTTTTCAGGTCTGAACGAACTTCAGCAGCTCAGCAGGATGGCAGAAGAAAAAACGATAGAACTCAAATTTTCCGGTGTCCGCCCATCACTTGAACAGGTCAAGCTTGCGAGCGGCGGTGAGATCGACGCGATGATACGCAACATTGCGATTGAGAATTCAGCACGGTTCATCACCAGCGATTTCGTTCAGGCCGAAGTGGCACGGGCAAAAGGGCTGGATGTTATTTACCTGAAACCGCAGGTAAGCGACTTCGTTCCCCTGGGCATCGACCAGTTCTTTGATGAGCATACGATCGCGGTGTATCTCAAGGAACGGGTCTGCCCGAGCGCCAAGAAGGGGACAATCAGCGATATGAAGCTTATGAAGATCCGCGAACAGCCAACCAGCGAATACGAGCTCCGTGCCCTTGCACAGGAGATCCTCGAAAGGGCAAAGCGGGATCCTGACGGTTTCATCGAAGTCGAAAAGCGGGGAATCACGGTTGTGCAGATCGGTTCGATGCGGATTGCAATCGCCCGTCGCCCGTTCTCTGATGGCATGGAGATCACCGCGGTCCGTCCGATTGTTGATGTAACATTGAAAGACTATGCCAAGGCAGACATCATCACAAAACGGATCACCAGCGAAAAGAGAGGGTTGATCATCGTTGGAGCTCCCGGGTCCGGGAAAACTACCCTTGCGCAGAGTGTCGCAACCTACCTTTCTGACAGCGGTTTTGTCGTAAAGACCATGGAGGCGCCCCGCGAACTGCAGGTGCCGGACCAGATTACCCAGTATACGATGCTGGACGGCAGCATGTCCAACACCGCTGATGTGCTCTTACTGGTCAGGCCGGACTTTGTTATCTTTGACGAACTTCGTAAAAACGAGGATTTCAATGTATTTGCTGATATGCGGCTTGCTGGTCTTGGCATGATTGGTGTCATCCATGCAAACGGCGTTCAGGATGCAGTCCAGCGTTTCTCCGATCGAGTGGACTTCTCGGTGCTCTCACAGATTATCAATACAATCATCTTTGTCAAGCAGGGAGTGATAACAAAGGTTTACGATGTAGATTTCACCATCAAGGTTCCCGAGGGGATGGCCAATGAAATGCACATACGCCCGGTAACCATTGTAACTGATCATGAAACAGGTGAGCTGGTTATCGATGTCTTCCGGTACGATGGCGAGACTATCGTGATGCCGATGACTGCAGTATCGACTGCAGCAAGAAAAGCCTCCCAGGTAGTCCAGAATGTCGGCGTTTCCGTAGCATCTGTCAGCAACGTCCACTCCCCGGTTCCCTTGCCGGAGATGAATCCCGCAAAGGAAAACGAAGATCGTCCCGGCTGGAAACTCATGGAAAAAGATATTCAACGTGAGATCGGGCGCTATACAGAAGGTTTTGTTGACGTCCAGATGATAAGCGATACAAAAGCTGTCGTATATATCGATGACAAAGACGTACCGGCTGCAATCGGCAAGGGAGGTAAAAACATCTCTGCTATTGTCAATAAAATAGGTATCGGGATTGACATCAAGCCCCGTTCTGAATTTGACCGCCAACAGCTGCAACCGCAGAAAAGTGATGTGGAGTTCAATCTTGGTAGCGGTATTAAGATACAAACGGACAAGAAGCAGCTTACTATAGTCGCCCCGGAACAAAGCGGTAAGATCGTGGACGTATTTGCAGGTAAGGAATACCTGTTCACTGCTACCGTGAATGAAATGGGAGAGATTCATCTTGCCAAGAATTCGAGCATTGCACAGGAAATGATTCGGCGCTACCAGAACAGTGAGAATATTAAGCTGCGGCCGGTATAACCCGGGAAATTCTGATTTTTTTATAAGAAACGAAGGTGAAATGGTTTGAACGAATTTGATCTGGGAAGATTTGAAGAAGAGGCACAGGAACAGTGGATGCATGCATTTGAATCCAACCCGTCGAACCTTGAGAAATTTTACCTGACCGTCGCCTACCCGTATCCAAGCGGTGCGATGCACGTAGGGCATGGCAGGACCTATATTGTCCCTGATGTAATTGCACGGTTCTGGCGTATGCGGGGAAAACAGGTTCTCTACCCGATGGCATTTCACGTAACGGGAGCACCGGTTATCGGCATTTCAAAACGCATCGCAAAAAAAGATCCAAAGACCATCCATCTCTATCGCGATCTCTACAAAGTTCCCCAGAAGGTCCTTGATGAATTTGTCGATCCGCTGACCATTGTCCGCCACTTCGCGAGCGAATACCAGCGGGTGATGACTGCCTGCGGGATCTCGATTGACTGGCGCCGCAGGTTTACGACTGTTGATCCGACATATAGTAAGTTCATCGAGTGGCAGTGGAAACACCTTTATGATGCAGGGCATGTCATCAAAGGAGTCCACCCGGTCCGTTATTGCACAGTGGATGATAATCCTGTGGGGGACCACGACCTGCTTGAAGGGGACAAGGCTGAGGTAATCAAATTCACCCTTGTCATGTTCCGGTATGGTGATACATTCATCCCAACAGCAACGCTCCGCCCCGAAACAATCCACGGTGTAACCAACCTCTGGGCAAACCCTGGCATTACCTATGTCAGGGCGCTGGTAGATGGTACTCCCTGGATTATTTCGAAGGATGCAGCAGAGAAGCTCGCTCTACAGGATCATATAGTAGAAATACAAAATGAGATCGCCGGCCGGGATCTGATCGATAAGATAGTCAGCCATCCGCTTTGCGGTAAGGTCCCTGTTCTCCCGGCTGACTTTGTCGATCCCGATGTCGGAAGCGGACTCGTGATGAGTGTCCCCGCCCATGCACCTTTTGACTATGTTGCACTCCGCGACCTGCAGCATGCCGGGAGATATACAAATATCAGACCGGTCCCCCTGATTAAAGTCGAGGGTTACGGCAAGATCCCGGCACAGGATGCAGTTGAGAGGACGGGCATTACCTCCCAGATGGACAGCTGTATGGATACACTCACACAGGAGATTTACTCTGCTGAATTTTCCAAAGGAAGACTTTTTGAGAAATACGGCGGCAAACCGGTTCGTGTAGCACGTGACGAGATTGCAGCTCTTATGGTTGAACAGTACAATTCGAAGATCATGTACGAGTTTGACACCCACCCTGTTGTCTGCCGCTGTGGTAACAAGGTAAAAGTCAAGATCCTGCATGACCAGTGGTTCTTAAAATACAGCGACCCTGCATGGAAGAAACAGGTCAGCGACCATCTGGGTGATATGGCGTTGATACCCCAAGAAGTACGGCTTGAATTCGAACGCACCATCGACTGGCTTAAAGACTGGGCTTGTACCAGGCGTGTTGGTCTTGGTACCCGGTTTCCATGGGACACCACACAATTGATCGAACCCCTCTCGGATTCAACTATTTACATGGCATACTACACCATCGCCCATAGGATAAAAGAGATCGAACCTTCGCTACTCACTCCGGAAGTTTTTGATTACATTTTCCTTGGGAAAGAATCCGTTGACCTGCCTGAGAAGAAAAAACTGGAAACGATGAGAAAAGAGTTTTTGTTCTGGTATCCCTACAACTACCGGTTCTCGGCAAAAGACCTCATCTCCAACCATCTCACGTTCCAGCTCTTCCACCATGTCACAATATTTCCCAAAGATAAACTTCCCTTGGGAATGGTCGTATTTGGAATGGGGCTTCTCAATGGTGCAAAAATGTCATCGTCAAAAGGAAATGTCTTCTTACTTGAGGATGCGGTGAGCGAGTTTGGTGCCGATACGGTCCGCATGTTCCTGATGGGAAGTGCTGAACCCTGGCAGGACTTTGACTGGAGAAATGAGCTGGTTATTTCAACAAAAAAACAGATCGAACGGTTCTATAATACCGTGCTCGAAATAAAAGACGCAAAGGGGGAGCCGGATGATATCGATCGCTGGCTTATCAGCCGGCTGCAGTCGCATATTGATCGGACAACTGCCGCACTTACCAACTTCCAGACTCGCCAGGCATTACAGGAAGCCTATTTCGGGATCGAGACCGATCTTAAATGGTATCGTCGCAGACTGCCCGACGACTGCGACGGTAGCAGGGAGTTGCACACTCTCTGTTCAGCCTGGGTCCGTCTCCTTGCCCCATTCATCCCGTTCACTGGTGAGTATCTCTGGAAACAACTCGCTGGCGAAGGGCTTGTTTCGTTTGCCCCGTGGCCGGTTGCGGAGAGAGGACTAGTCAATACCCGGATCGAACTTGCTGAAGAACTTCTCGCACGCACGGTTGAAGACATCGAGTCGATTGAAAAACTTATCCAGATTATTCCGAAATCGATTACCATATCGCTTGCACCCGCATGGAAACACGAAATTTTCCTTGCCATCGCCAAAGCAGATGATCGGAACACTGTGATCAGGGAGATCATGAAAAACGATGCCATGCGCAAACGCGGCAAAGAAGCCACTGACGCTGCAAAGCAGTGCACTACGCTTATCCATCGCCTGCCACCGCACGTAGTCGAACCTCTTACACAGGAGCGGGTCAATGAGATGGCAGTCTTTAAGGCAGCGAAGGGGTTCCTGGAAAAAGAGTTTGGTGTTCCCGTTCACATCACGGAAGCTGAGTCGAGCGAACACCCAAAGGCTGCCACTGCATTACCGTTTAAGCCGGCGATTATTATTGAATGACACCTTGACGGTGCTTCTCTTGATTTTTTTAGGCTCTGGAGAAAAATACAGTAAAACCAGAACGCTCACTGGATTTTCGCACCCGGCACGCTTGAGGCTCCTAAAAATGCAAAATTTCATAAAACAGATAATCCTTCATTACCGTTTCTAAGCACCGGGGGATAATGGGAGGCAGGCATCTTTCCTTTGTCTGATAGTTAAGGATCTCTCCTGAACCGTGTAAAAATATTCACGCGTGTCCTTTGAAGGGAGCGCGAATAAATTACTGCAATGTAAAATTGATAGGATTAAAAAAAAATTATTTTCTTATTGCCTTCTGTACTTTGAATATGATATCCGCCGGCAGCACCTGCATTTTATGTGCAGTTTCCGCATGATCAATAAATTTTCTCATAAGTTCGTGGTTGGTTGTTCCTTTCGCTTCAAAAGGGCAATCCATTCCGATATCTTTGCACATAATTGAGGGCAAGGGCACTTCACTCCTTTGCTTTTGATTCAGATCATATTTGTTATTAATTCATGCAATGCAGTAATGCATGGCATTGACAGGGATGGTGTAATTTTTCGGTTCAGTGAAGGAGACGGCCGACATCGGACAATCTTTCATCCACAAACAAGATATACAGAACGATAACACTCTGTTCCTAGGAAAAATACCATGGGCAAACAATTCCGGATTTATCTGGTGATAACAGCATTTCTTCTCACGATCAGCATAATCGGCGTCGCCACGGCAGCAGATCTCGCACACGCCTGGAAAGAGACCCCCATTGCAGAAGGTTCATTTTTCGATGTCAAGTTCTCTGCTGATGGCTCAACCGTCTATGCCGGGGGCAACCAGATGTTTATACGCTCTTGGGATGGAACCAACCGCTGGGGGGGCAGGGCTGGAACCGTTGCCACTATGAGCTCAGACGGAAACTACGTAGTTTCTGCCGCCGGAGATCTGGTTCAGGTACTTGACAGGAATGGTACGGTATATTGGATCAGAGGAATGGGTGCCCCTATCCGTGCAGTCGCCATTTCCACCAACGGTTCATTAGTCATTGCCGCTGACGATCGGGGGGATATTCATTCATGGACGGGTAATGGTGAAAGCTGGGGACTGAACCGAAGCGATCTGGTAAAACAGATTGCAATTTCTCCTTCCCGATCATTTGTTGTCGTTACTACCGTAGTGGGTCTGAAATATCTTACTCCTGACATGACGCCGATCTGGTCGGATAACAAATCCGGGAGTCTTGATTCGTTCATTGCAATCTCCGCGGATAGTTCCACCGTGATCACCTCCGGGGAAAACCGGGTCACGTCCCATACGAGCAGCGGGGCACTTAACTGGATGAAGGATGTGACCCGGGAGGCCATCATCGATATGGCCTGCTCTGAGGATTGCACAACTATCGTTCTTGGCAGTCAGGATGGGAATGTCTGGGTCCTTGATCAACAGGGCAAGGTGCTGTGGACGTATCCGGCAGGTTCGTGGATCAACGGGGTCGGCGTTTCCCGTGACGGATCCATTATCGCAGCAGGTGCCCTTGATGGGAACCTGTATATCCTGAATCATTACGGCAACCTGCTGGCTGAGACCAAGACTGAAAGTATCATCCAGCAGCGATCAGTTGCAGTGAGTGGGAATGGAAAACGAGTTGTTGTCGCGGATCAACTTGCCTTGTATGGCTACGACTTACTGGGGGAACCCGGGGTGACATCCGAAGGAGCATTTATCCCTGCACCCCTGTTTCCTGTGACGAGTCCGACACCGGTAACAACAACGTTGCCAATAACCATCCCATCTACAAAATTTACAATACTACCAGGGACAACAGGCACCCCGAAATCATCACTTACCCCGTCTCTTGCCATGGTCGCTGTCGCAGGGTTGCTCCTCATAGTCAGGAAACGCACCAGATGATGCAATGCTTGCGATAATAAAAAAGGGAATTCAATAAATTTTTAGTTATTGCATATTATCACTGCTGGGCATGAACTGGTGTACTTCTCACTTGTCTGTTTTGTCTTAGTCTGAAAAAAAAGAAATCGTATTTTGAGACTCTGGAGACGTAGTCTGTCCCACAACGCCTGAGGTGTTAGTAAAAATACGATTGATTCGGCAAGAGCAGGTACTACTGTACTATCATTCAACGAGATCATTGAGGGGAGGTGCTGCAATTAATATTGACATATAATTTTTTTCGTGTTTGATTATTTTTTATAATGCAGCTCTTTCTCCCTCCTTTACGAGCTCAGTATGAAGCAATTTTGTGCATCCAGAGCATTTTCTCCCATGCACTGTCGATGATTACAATTATCTCTATTTATATTCCCCAACGCTTTTTGACCGCTTGACCCGCTCTTTTGTCGAGAATCCGGTAACCACGTCAAGATACTTCCGGTATCTTTTGTTTGTGTCAAGGATAACAGCATCACCGGCGTTTATATCAGAATCGGTATCAATAATAACAGATTTACCTCCAGTCCCCACCGTTACATCGAGACGCAGGAGTGCACCTGTCTTGATGCGGTACCCATGTGATGTTTTCTCCGGTTCAACCCCGAAACAGTTCTTCAGTTCTATTACGATACGTGCATCAAGATCTTTTGTCAACCCTCTTTTGATGGGATACTCTTGCATAATACTTTTTTAGTAGTGGGTGTATGTTAATCTAATGACGGCTGAATCTCCAGAGTGTTGTAATAAAATTCTTACGCGGCTCGATACTGTACACAACGACATGGTTGAAATAAAACCGAAAAAAGACATCAATGTCATCTCAAAACCGCTTCCCATGAATGGGGCTTCGGTGCTGATTGGGTTTCCGGGGAGCGGACTTGTCGGTACCATCGCACTGCAGTATATGGTCGATCGGCTGGAGTTTGAACAGATCGGCACCATGACTTCGAAGTTTTTCCCCCCGCTGGCGATGATGAACAAAGGCGTGATCAATGACCCGGTCAGGATCTATATTAAAAACGATATCGCGGCCATAGTCGCTGATATTCCGATCCATCCCATGATCTGCTACGAGACCTCACGCGACATTATTGACTGGGTCGCACAGTTCAAGCCTAAAGAAGTGGTAACAATCGCTGGAATCATCACCAATGAACCGGAGAAGCGGGTCTTTGGCGTCGCAACAACTGCTGATGCACTCCAGAGAATCCAGGAGTATACCCAGATCCTCCCGATCGGCAGCATCTCAGGTATTGCGTCCAGCATTCTCACGGAATGCAGGATCCGGGGTATTCCCGGATATGGCCTTCTTGGTGAGACCATCAATGCTCCTGATCCACGATCATCAGCTGCGACAATTGAAGTGCTCAACAAGATGTATAATCTCGGACTTGATGTCCAGCCTTTGATCGAACAGGCGGTGGAGATTGAGCAGAGCATGCAAAAAATATCCGATGAAGTACAGCAATCCGCAGAGCAATCACCGAGAAAAGATCTTCCCATGTACGGGTGAGGGAACATGAAATGCGCTGCGTTAACTGGAATCTCCCCTGAAGTGATCAAGGATCTCAGAGCTGGAAAGCCCCGCACCATCGAGCTGCAGAGCACGCACAATATCATGAGTATTGCTGGTGTAAAACCGGGTCCTGATTCCCATATCTTCATGACCTCGGTAGATATCGAAGACTTAGACCCGGGTGATCATGGCATATGTGTCATTGTTCTTGCGACTTCGGTTTCGATGAAGCGGATGGTGGAATTCGCGCATGGTGCATATTATGAGGAGCGGGAGCGGATGTCTGCCCGCATACAAGTGAAATATTGTGCGTCATCTGTCATCAGGGAGGTCTATCGCGAGGGAGTATTCGGGCCGACATCTGTTGAAGTGCTCAAATCATCCTGTTATCATGCAGGATAAACGACCCCCAATTTTTTATATCATTTGAAATTCAGGATTTTTCCAGAAGAGCAGTTCCACTGGTAATCAATAGAGGATTATCCAATATATCTTTCCCGTTTTCAGTATTCCATCAGATAAAAATATTATTTCCTGAGCACAACAAACCCAAAACCCACTGCTCCAATAATTGCCAGCGAACTCATTGAGGATGAAGGAGTCGGTGTGGCGCTCGGCCATGGGGTTGGCACTTTTACGGTGGATGTTTTAGAGATCGTTGGTTTTACTGTTATTGCCGTCGGTATTGCAGTCACGATTGTCGTATCAGTTGCCTCAACCTGGAGTGTTGCATACACATCGGTTCGCGTACCGGAAGTTACGGAAATGCGGTCTGACCAATCCAGATAACCGATCTTTTGTACCAGGACCCGGTAAGTACCGTGAGTAATGTTATAGAGTGTTGACGGTGTTTTTCCCTGATACTCCGTATTTAAAAATACAGCTGCATTCGAAGGGTTTGACTCCACTTTGATACTGCCATTGGTGATTTGCTGGGTTGTTGTCTCAGTAGCAATCAGGGTGACAGAAACTGTACTGGTTGCATTATCAGTTATTATCACATTCTGGGTGTAATCCTGATATCCAGTCAACCGTAATAAAACGTAATGGGATCCGCTGCTGACACTTTCAATAATAGCTGGTGTAGTCGTACCGGTACTTATACCGTCGACAAGGATTGTTGCCCCGGCTGGTACGGAACTCACGGTAATATTTCCAATGGCAGATGCAGCAGACGAAAACGCCAGCACCATTGTCAGGACCATATATGCCAAAAGCCACATTTTTTTATTCATTATCTACCCCGGTCATCCAATCCAGTAAAAAGAACTTGCAACCGTCATCAGATATATTTTTTCTAATTTATTGTTGCTTTGTGGTATCTTCTCATGATGCATGACACAGATTAAATATACCGGAGCGCGAATGTTATTGGCGTCAGATGGGCTTGTGGCTTAGCTCGGACATAGCGCCGGGCTTCTAACCCGGATGTCGGGGGTTCGAATCCCCCCAAGCCCGTTTTTTAATAAAATGTATTTTTTTAGATTGGATCATTAAATGGATGATGCATTTTTCATTCCCGTTTGTAAAACAAACCTCTGATGATTTTGCTAATGGAACAACAAGACCGAATGAACAGACCTGTTAAATCCGCGTATCCGGGCTGATTCGGGCATGAGGTGATTATGAAAGGCAATTACCTCTCGCTAATTTATCCGGAAGGAAAGATGCCGCGTTGATATGTCACAATACAGGCTCTTAAATTTGAGCCAGACTATCTCCGCCTGCTATTTGGATACGATCACGCTTCACAAATGTGTAGTAGTTCGATGAAAAACAAAAATGTTAAATCGTGACAGAAGATTTGATCCAAAGCCACCAGCGGGATCTTCATGCAGGAACAATAGATAATAAAACCAGCGAGAAGAAAAGAAAAATTACTCAGCTGCCGGCTCCGCGTCGTTTATGTCTATAGGTTTTTGCAGGATCTGGACATCCATGATATTATGTTGGCGCTGGGCAAGTTTTTTTGCTTTGAAGATATTCTTCCCGTCCTTGCCAATCGCAATACCACGGTCTTCATCCCGGACCTCGACCTGGACTGTCTGCTCCTCAGACTCACCTTCAAATAAAATTGAAGTAACCTGTGCCGGTAAAAAACAATTTTTAATGAACTGTTCAGGGTTACTGTTGTATTCCACAACCTCAATTTTCTTGCCCATTATTTCTGAAGCTTTTTTGATTGAGGCCCCTTTCTTCCCGATAGCTAATCCCATATCACCAGGATTTATCACAAAGATAAGGCGTGAGTTGCGCTCGTCAACAACACAGTCACGGCTCCCCGCACCGGTAAGGCTTTCGAACTGGGAGATTAGACGCATACAGTCTTCAGTCAGTTTAACTTCAACCATATCATACCCTCTTAAGCGAGAGAATGTCTGATTCGCCCGGGGTCACAATAGCAAGCGTGCTTACCATGAAGGGTTTACCGCATGCTTTGCCGAGTGCAACGCTTGAACCCTCAAAGGTGTGGATAAAAAGATTCTCATAGCCCGAAAGTTTGGATTTGAAGGTCGCCGGACAATTACCAGCAACGACAATCATCTGGGCTTTGCCCTCTTTTATGCATTTTTCCGTGTTGTTCTGGCCAAGAATTACATTTCCTGTTTTGATGGCTCTTCTGAGTGAAGCATTAAAATCCATGTACAATTCCTCTGGTTTTTCAGGTTTTATATTCTAATTATCGTGCTGCCTGACTGCGATGAGTTTCACATCACCGGTACCGAGCTGGATCGGCTGACCGACAATTACATTTTCGGTAACACCGCTCAGTTCATCGACTTCATTTGCCACGGCAGCATCAAGCAGGTGATTGACTGTGACTTCAAACGCCGCCCGCGAAAGAACACTTTCCTTCTCACCGGCAATGCCGTGTCGCCCGATCTGCTTGACTTCGCCTTCCATACACATCATGTCGGAAACGAGCATGATATGGCGGACATCAACAAGGATACCCTGTTCATTGAGCGTGGATACCGCTTCATGGATGATAGCATTCCGTGCTGCCTCGATACCGAGCACTGACGCAATTTCGCTGATGTTGTTGGTACGGGTCCGCGTGGTGTCTACCCCAACAACATCAAATACATCTTTTATGTTGGAACCTTCAGTATAAAGTATATACTCTCCGGTCTCTTTTCTGACGACAACACGCAGGATATCATCGATACCCTGTACGATGACGTTTCTTACATGCTCGGCGAGCTGGAAGAGGTTCTGGTAACTCTCCTTGTTTTTTGGCGAGAAGATTATGGTCGCCGTCTCTTCATTAACATCATGTTCAAAGTCCCGGTAATGCCGACGATCGCGGATCTTCCGCGGAGCTGTTTCCATTATTTCCGCAGGCGCGATCTTTCGTTTATCGCAGACTTTCGTGTTCAGATGCACGATCACGTGCATGTTCTCCATGTCAGTTGTGATATCCCCGAATTCATGGAGAGGAGCTGCTTCAATCTGCCAACTGACTTCACGTGCCCGGTCACGATCATTGCAGAACTCTTCCTCCAGATAGACGGTCATTGTCGGAGTGCTGGGCTCTTTCCTTGCATCCATGATCTCAATGAGCCTGGGGAGACCCAGGGTAACGTTAATTTCAGCAACCCCGGCATAGTGGAATGTACGCATGGTCATCTGCGTACCGGGTTCACCGATTGACTGGGCTGCAATGACTCCCACAGCCTCGCACGCCTCAATTCTTGTTGAAAGGTATTCTTTGAGCACCCGCTCGAGAATCAACCGGAACTGGGAATCCGTGATCTCTTTGTCGTCAAGAAATTTGTGCAACTGATCTTTGGTCTTCTTCGGGAGGTCTGCTGCTTCTATCTTCTTATCGAACTTTTCTGCAAGCGGCATCAGACTTCCTCCTTGAGAATACTCTCGACAATACCTTTGACATCGACCGGGTCACCAAACGCACTCTTGGTTGGATCAGTACTGTCCTCGCCATATTGGAACTGGATGATTCTACCCCCGGTTGATCTCACCGTACCATCATAGGCGACTTTGAGATCCTGCAATGCGTTGATCATTCTTCGCTGCAGGTACCCGCTCTGTGAAGT
Organism: Methanoregulaceae archaeon; assembly: GCA_015660885.1. Classification (GTDB taxonomy): domain Archaea; phylum Halobacteriota; class Methanomicrobia; order Methanomicrobiales; family Methanospirillaceae; genus Methanoregula. The sequence continues at coordinate 213,327 of JACTUB010000001.1, forward strand.
CCGGACTGCTGTATCTACAAGTCCTTCACGCCCTCCAATGGCATGGAAGAAGAACTCGGTCGGGTTAAGCCCACCCTTGTAACTGTGAGCGATGAATCCGTGGGCATCAGAACCGCGGTCCCCTTTCTTGAAGTGAGGGAGCGTGCGGTCATCATACCCACGGACAATTCGCTCACCACGAACCGACTGCTGGCCGATACAGCCTGCCATCTGCGTAAGGTTCAGCATCGACCCCCGGGCACCGGATACAGCCATCACGACAGCGCTGTTGGCAAGGCCTAAGTGTCGCCCGGCTATCTGACCGGTCTGGTCACGGGCTTTTCCCAGCACCTGCATAATCTGCATCTCGAGCGTCTCTTCAACAGTACGCCCGGGCATGGGTTCAAGCTGCCCGTCTTCATATATTTTGATGCGTCGTGTGACATCAGTTGCCGCACTCTTAAGTACTTCATCGATCTGGCCATATTCGGTCTTGGACAGGTCTTCGTCATCAATACCAAACGAGAACCCGTCAAACATGATAGCACGGATCGAGAGTTTTGTCAGGTCATCGATGAAATCTGCCGCACGGCGCATGCCGTAGTGACGGATGATACGGTTAACAATCTGGCCATCGAATGCCCCGATTGCCTTCTTATCAATGGTGCCCGCTTCCAGGATTCCATCAATGATCCGAACATATGCATCACGCTCACACATCTCTTTTTTACAGATATCGCAGTTCTGGCATGAACTTGCACGGAAGACCATGTTCAACTGGTCTGGCAGGATCGTGGAAAATATCTGCTTATTGCTCCAGTACTGGACACCCTTCTCTTCATTGCCGGCAGGAGGCATGTGTTCTACATGAGTATATCGGAGCATATAGAGTGCTTCTTCTTTGGTAAACCATCGGACTCCATGCGTGAGCATGAATATACCGGATACATGGTCATGGATGCCACCAATGATCGGGCCGCCAAAGCGGGGTGACAGGATATTTTCGTGGACAGAAAGAAGGATTGTTGCCTCGGCCCGTGCTTCTTCAGTCTGAGGCACGTGCATGTTCATCTCATCACCATCAAAATCTGCGTTATACGGAGGGCAGACGGCAGGGTTGAGCCGGAAAGTCCTGCCTTCCATGACTTTGACCCGATGGGCCATGATGCTCATCCGGTGCAGAGATGGCTGACGGTTGAAGAGTACTACATCCCCGTCACGGAGCTGGCGTTCTACGGTATAGCCGGGTTCGATCATGTCAGCTACGGTATCAAGATTACCGTCGGCGAGCCGGAGTTTCCGGTTGTCAGGACGGATCACGTAGTTGGCACCGCAGGGTGCGTTGACGTCCGGACGAAGGGGGCCGTTTCGCACGATCTGCCTGAGCTCATCAATATTATGAACAGTAACCCGGACAGGAATGGTCATCTCATTTGCAACTGCACGCGGGACACCCACCTGCGAGACCGAGAGATTCGGGTCCGGCGAAATAACGGTACGGGATGAGAAATTCACCCGCTTACCGGAGAGCGAACCGCGGAACCGCCCATCTTTACCTTTCAGACGCTGGGAAAGAGTCTTTAAGGGTCTGCCACTGCGGTGGCGTGCAGGGGGGCAGCCCGCCACTTCATTATCAAGGTAGGTGGTTACATGGTACTGTAAGAGTTCCCAGAGATCTTCGATAATCAACTGGGGAGCTCCTGCATCCTGGTTTTCTTTAAATCTCTGGTTGATTCGGATAATATCCACGAGTTTGTGAGTGAGATCATCTTCAGAACGCTGCCCGTTCTCAAGAATAATTGACGGACGCATCGTAACCGGTGGAACTGGCAGCACGGTAAGGATCGTCCATTCTGGGCGGGCAACATCCGGATTGATACCAAGAGGGATCAGATCCTCATTGGGGATCTTTTCCATACGTGCCCGTATGTCCGCCGGAGTGAGTTTATGCTCAACTTTCTTACCTCCTTCCACAATAACTTCGGAAAACGTAGTTGGTTTCTCGAAGTTTATCTTGAGCTGCTGGTCACCGCAATGCGGACATATTCGCTCTTTTTTCACATCCTTTTCTGAAAGCAGGTCACCAGTCTGATCATCCTCAGTTCCAACCACCTTTTCGATTTCATCGGGACTGAGTAAAACACGTCCACATGACCGGCAGGTGACACGAAGCAGTTTTCTGATAAGGCGCGTATAACCGACATGGATTACTGGTTTTGCGAGTTCTATATGCCCGAAATGCCCCGGGCATTCGCTTGCCTTCTGGTCACAGGTCTTGCACCTGAGGCCAGGATCGATAACGCCCAGGTTCAGGTCCATCAAACCTTGAGGGTACGGGAATCCGTCATCATCGTAGGTATCCGCCCAGATGATCTTCCTTACACTCATCTCGCGGATCTCTTTTGGGGATAATAATCCGAATTCAATTTGTCCAATTCGTTTTGGGCTTGGCATGGTGCACCTCTTTAGACCACGTCTTGCAGTCTCAATCTTGGGGCAATCCCCATACTCTTCATCTCATCCAGCAGGAGTTTAAACGCATAACTCATCTCGACAGAATAGATATCTGTCTCATTTCCGCAGGCAAGGCAGCGCGTCATATTGCGTTTACGGTCCAGCATCGCGACCATACCACAGTGTGCACACACATATTCCTGAACCTTATCGGATTCATCAAGTAAACGCTCTTTAAGCGCCATTGCGGCACCATGGCCGATCATGACATCCCGTTCCATCTCACCAAACCGGAGCCCTCCTTCCCGTGCCCTGCCTTCTGTTGGCTGACGGGTGAGCACCTGCACCGGTCCGCGTGACCGTGCGTGCATCTTCGAAGAGACCATGTGATAGAGCTTCTGGTAGTAGATGACACCCATGTACACATCGGCCTTGAATTGCTTGCCGGTGAGGCCATCATACATAATTTCACGTCCGTTATGGGAGAACCCCAGTTTCTTTAAAGATGAACGGATATCAGCTTCACTCTCTCCGCGGAATGCGGTTCCATTAATCCGACGCCCTTCAAGTGCCCCAACTTTGCCGCCGATCATTTCAAGCATATGCCCGACTGTCATACGGCTGGGGATTGCATGGGGGTTGATAACAAGATCAGGAGAAAGACCGCTCTCGGTGAAGGGCATATCTTCCTGGTGAGCGATTAAACCAACAACACCTTTCTGGCCATGCCGGGATGCAAATTTGTCGCCAACTTCGGGGATACGGAGGTCACGGGTCCGTACCTTGACAAGCCGGGAACTATTCTCTCCTTCAGTAATGATTACGGTATCGACAATTCCGTGCTCGTTACTGCGCATGGTGACCGAAGTATCGCGGCGTTTCTCAACGGCAATGAGTTCTCCGGACGGTTCTTCAAGGAACCGCGGCGGCGAGGTCTTACCGATCAGGACATCTTTTTCCCCTACAACGGTTTCAGGATTAATCACACCGTCTTCGTCCAGGTTCTTGTATGATTCGGCACCGTGTGCTCCGGCGACATCCTCTTCAGGAACTTCAATCCTGTCGATCTGGCCCCCTGGGTAACGGCGTTCTTCTCCTTCATAGGTCCGGAAGAAATGGGAGCGCCCAAGACCCCGTTCTATCGATGCCTTGTTGAAGATGAGCGCATCTTCAATGTTGTACCCCTCATAGGAAAGGATAGCAACAACAAAATTCTGCCCGGCAGGACGATCGTCTGAACCTATCAATTCTGAGGTCTGAGTATGGGTAAGGGGTTTCTGCACGTAGTGGAGCAGGTGACCCCGGGTATCCGGGCGCAGTTTCATATTGGCTGCACCAAACCCGAGAGCCTGCTTGACCATCCCTGCACCCATCGTTACACGCGGGCTTGCGTTATGTTCCGGGAACGGGACGTGCGCAGCACCTATTCCCAGAATTAAGGAGGGATCAATCTCAAGGTGGGTATGATCAGGAGTCACATCCTCGGGATTCATTGCGATGAGGAGATCTTCTTCCTCTTCAGCGTCAATAAACTCAATCAGCCCCCTTTGGACAAATGAGTTAATATCGACTTCTCTCTTTGCCAGTTTCGCAAGATCCTCACTCGTGATGAGCGGTACACCATTTTTCAGGACAATGAGGGGACGCCGGGCACGGCCGCGGTCAGTGAGAATCACCACATCCCCGTTATATTCCTTGTGTGATACGTTCACTTCGGGTGAGATGGCGCCCTGCCGGCGCATAGCCCGAATGCTGGCCACAAGGGCTTTTGCATCGTCGTCAAGCCCGATGAGGGCCCCATCAACAAACACGCGGGACTTCTTCATCGTACTTCACCCCGGATCTGCTCAACGCCAAGATTATACAGGAGCCGCATAACTTCGGCTTCATCATCAACACCTTTAGAGATCTCTACCATTTGGGCAAAGTTCTTGACCAGACCACAATTCGGACCTTCAGGTGTTTCGCTCGGACAGATCCGTCCCCACTGGGTCGGGTGGAGATCACGAGCTTCGAAGTGAGGCTGTGAACGTGAGAGCGGGGAGATAACGCGACGCAGATGAGAGAGTACCGCCATGTGATCCACACGATCGAGCAGCTGGGATACACCGGTTCTGCCACCAACCCAGTTACCGGTTGCAAGCGGATGTAAGAGACGCTCGGTAAGCACATCTGCACGTACTGCGGTTGCAATCGACAGGTCACGGTGACGCATACTGGCACGTTCGAGCTGGTATTTGATATCCCGGGTAAGCCGGTTTAACGAAATACGGAAGAGATCCTCCATCAGATCTCCGGCAAGTTTAAGCCGCTTATTGGAATAATGGTCCTTGTCATCAATCCTGCGTTTGTTCAACACGAGATCGAAACAAGCCTCTGCCATTCGACCCAGGAAGTGACCCTTTGCGAGCCGGACGGATAGTACGGCTTCCTGGTAGCCGTCATCGCCTTCCTTCAAGTTTGCAGGCATTGAGTAGTTGAGATGCGGCAGAAGGTAATTGTCCAGAACGAATTCAGCACGCTTCCGCTGATAATCCTTTGTCTGATTGGGAGCAAGCTTCTTGCCCACATACATGATACCTCCATCAACTGAATCACACTCGCTCTCTTCTAAGTTCTGCATCATGAACGTGAGGATGTCCTCATCGGGAGAAACCGCGTTCACGACTTCCTGATCGTTCGTCATGCCGAGTGCACGCATCAGGTCTACAAACTTGAGATGCCCGGCAACAGATGGGAAAGAGACTTCAAGCAGGTTCTTCTTATTGCGCTCGACGACAACAAGAGCACGATATCCGCGGAACTGCGAAAAGACTTTTGCAACGTAGATACGCTCGTTGTATCGCTCGGTAAACTCGGTCATGATCTTGTTGGACGCAAGATCCTCAAGTGTCATAAGTACGCGTTCAGTACCGTTGACAATGAAATATCCCCCCGGATCAAATGCGTCCTCCCCATGGGAAACGCGCTGCGCATCATCCATGCCATACAGGTTACAGGCAAGTGAACCCACCATTATGGGTAACTGCCCAATAGTAGTGATTATCGGTTCCTGGCGCTCTTCGCCATGCACAAGGGTGAGCCCTAATTGGATCGGCGCTGCATAGGTAAGGTTGCGCAATCGCGCCTCGCAGGGATATAGTTCTCCCTGAGATCCATCTGCTTCCCTCACGAGCGGTCGTTTGACCGTAATCGAACCCAGTTCCACCCACACCGGATCGTTATTCTTTCCCCGGTTCTCGATATCCGTCTCGATAACCTTCTGCTCATTAACCACTTTCTGAAGATTATGCTTCAAGAAATAATTAAAGGAATCAAGTTGGTGGCGCGCAACATGCTCCCGTGAAAAATACGCCTTCGATAAAATACTTCTGTCGATCAGACTGACCACCCCAAAAATTATTTTTTTGGTCTCTTGATTACAAGACGATATGCCTCGGCCCTGCCGGCCGTATGACTCATTCGGACAATTCGTATAACATCGTCCACGTTTGCGCCAATCGTCTTGACCGCTGGATCGTCATGGAAAATTTTAGGTAATTGTTCCGTAGTTATGTTGTAGTGGGAGAGGAGCGCAGATACCTCCTCCTCACTCATGATTTTATGGTCTGGCACCATCACGTGCTTCAACACATTCAGTTTGGTGCTCAATGAAAAACCCCCTCACAGATGAATAGCTTTCCTCTCAGATGCATCACCGCAAAAAACCCACGATTTCTCGTGGCAACGGGCCCGGAGGGATTTGAACCCCCGACCACCTGGTTAAAAGCCAGGCGCTCTACCGAACTGAGCTACGAACCCAATACTAACTAAGATGTACAGCATTATAACAATGCCAAAAAACTATATAAACGTTTTCTCTCTTCTAATAACAGTTTTATTCTTAAAATCTTCTCCAAGTTTCATGAATATATTTATGATCTTTGGCAGATGCTGTTTTTTTCGTCAATTCTGGTCTTTTTCGTAAGAATCATTTTGTCCGATAGAACCTATTTGAATCTCTTCACCGGTAGTGTATTGCTATCGGTTTAATGAATTTCCGGACCGTTTTTTGTTATTATTCCTGTTCCTTCTTTTCTGGAAGGAAACCGGTTTAATACTCTCCCTTCGTAAATTTTATGTGACAGGTGACTTCTACGAATAACAGACTGTCATCTATGATCACGAATATTTGCTTCCCGTTAATTCTTCGCACAAATTTATCCGGCTAGCGGTAGTCCGATGAAGGAACAACAGATATAAGAGCAGCGATAAAAGGTAGTCTGGGATATTCCCCGATTTTTTTATAAGATTTAAAAGATATGAATTTACGCAGAAAAGTAAGGAGCCATCAGGATGAGGTTGTTCCCGACAGGTTCCCTTTTATCTGCCGAAGCCGATCTTCCTGAAACTTTATATTCATCTCCATGCCCTTGATCGCATTTGAGATCTCTTCACTGACCCTTACTTTTGCATCATCAAAATTGTACGTGGTTTCGAGAATCTTCATGAGCCGCTTGTTCACGTCAATACTTTTACTGAGGCGGGCGTATTCAGCGATGATTTCTGTATCAAATCCGGACTGTTTTGCCAGGTCAATATCAGATTTTATTGACTGCTGCCTTTTAAGGACATGCTCAATTGCATCGTACAGTTCACGATGAGTAATTGGTTTCAATACATAATCTTCTATGTATATCCCATATTCCTGTGCTTCTGTTGGAGTAAGCTGTTTTGCTGTGAGCATGAGCACCGGAATCTCCTTTGTCTTGGAATTTTCCTTAATCCGCTCGAGGGTTTCCCATCCATCAACCGGTTCCATCATAATATCCAGCAGGATCAGATCGGGAGTCACCGTCTTTAGGATCTCAAGACATTCCTCCCCGCCATAGGCAGCAACAGTTCTGTAACCTCCCCGCTCCAGCATGGTAACAAATACATCAACGATGAATGGACTGTCATCGACAACAAGAATAGTGTACATCACATCGACTCCCCAATCGTCTTTGCAACCGCGAGCATCTGGCTATGGACATTTATCGGATCCACTCTGTCATTTATGATTCCGGCGATAAGAAAATTTTCCCCTGCACCTGCTACCATAACTGAGGAGTCCTGCGCTCGGATTGCAATCGATTCAAGAGATTTCATCTTAATTATACCCCCAATTGACTCAGCTGACGATAGGATAGTTGCCAGGAGAACTCCCAGCCATGGCCCGTTGAGATCGCGGTCAAAATATTTTCCGGCTACTATACCGTCCCGGGATACAAGGGCACATGCTGCAACCCCTTCTATCAATCGAATCTTATCAATAAATGCAGTAATTTTCTCTTTTAACATGTCCCACCCGCTGCACTACCCTTATGATTCATAATACCTGATTGAAACATATATACATATCTTTTTTTTTGCGTCGATTAATGAGATACCGGAAAGGTAAAATCGGATAAGAATGCCGAAAGGAAAGATCTCCTGAAAGAGGATTGGATCGGTCAGACATAAAAAAAATGTACCTTCATTTCCCGGACATGGATAATTCTTTTTTTCCATAACAAGATAATTAAATGCAATGATCCAATAGTAAGAGAGCGGGGCCATAGGGTAGCCTGGCCATCCTAGGAGACTGGGGGTCTTCTGACCTGAGTTCAAATCTCAGTGGCCCCATTTCTTGTGTTGTTTTTTGGTCATTGTTATGAAGATTACTGAAACTTGTATTGACTGTTTACTTTCCCGCGTGAAATTTGAATGTTCACTCTGTCATGCCAATCCCTCTCTTACAGAAGCAACCATAACCGGATGCAGGAGGGTAATGAATGAGATCCGTTCTGCGCCGCTTTCCCATCCCCAGATTGCAAGCCTCATTCATCGCCGGGCTTATGAACTACTGGGAAATCCTGATCCATTCGCAGAACTCAAGCGGCAGGGGAATCGGCAGGCAATAGAAGTCTGCGAAGAGGTCCGTAACGACCTCTTGACATTTCGCGATTATGTCCTCGCATCAATCATAGGAAACACATTTGATTATGGTGTGAAGGGACACGTCGTTGAAGAAAATTTTTCCGTTTTTTTCAAGAGGGAATTTGCACGAGGGCTCACCGTCGATCAGACAGATAAAATCGCCCCACTCTGCTCCCGCGTCGTGTATCTCAGTGATAATTGTGGCGAAATTGTGTTTGATCGCCTCCTGGTAGAATACCTTAAGGGACAGGGTTCTTATGTAACCCTCGCTGTCAAAGAAGCCCCCATACTCAATGACGCCACATTACAGGATGCACGGGATCTGAGGCTTGACATTATTGCAGACCAGCTCACAACCACGGGCGGTGGTGCAGAGATTGGAATATCCAGGGAAATTATTCCTGATAATCTCCAGCAGGCAATTTCCCGTTGCACGATCATCATTGCAAAAGGGATGGCAAATTTTGAGTCCCTGTCAGAAATGGACAATCTACCCCCTGTGGCATATCTGCTGGCAGCGAAATGCAAACCTGTTGCAGATGAGTTGGGAGTACCTATGGGTTCAATGATAGCCATGCTTCGATCTTAGCATTACATCACCTCCTCTTCATTGGCGGTACTGATTCGAAAATAGCATAACTGCAGAGGTATCCTTTACAATAATTCAAATATTATTTAATTAAAATAAAAAAACAGATTATCGAGAAGTCGAGAGGTAAAGATAATGGCTCTGGAGAAATGTTCAACACAGACTTCGAACGCTCACGAGCTTTTTACAAAAACAATCAGCCCCATAGAATTTTATCCGTCTAATCTGATCAATGATCATGGTACTTCTGGAAGGAATTGCCCTTGGATGGCTGCTCATTGTAATCGGTGCTGTTCTTCTCCTTGTTGAGGTTCATACCCCGGGTTTTTTTGCAACAGTTCCTGCCACGGTGATGATATTCCTTGGCATACTTCTCTTGCTGGGAATTGATATCTTCAACTCAGGCTGGGGAGTTATTATCGGTGTAGTTATTGCGATTGGTGCAGCAGGGTTTACCGTCTGGATGTACGGGAAGATCACACCGGACCAAAGCCCGACTACCCTCAGCCGGGATTCCCTGATTGGCATGGAGGGGCGGGTGAAAACAACCGTAGATCCAAACACGCTCACCGGAAAAGTATTCATATCCAGCACTGAATGGAGCGCCCGCTCAACCGGTTCTGAAATCCCCCCGGGAAAAAAAGTAAAAGTTGTTGATTCACATGGAGTACACATCGTCGTTGAGGAAGTGAAATAACATGGCATTTATTGAAACACTTATCGTCATTTTTCTGATCCTTGTTATCGTCGCAATTTTTGCCAGAGGCGTTGTAATCATCCAGCCGTATGAACAGGGACTGCAGATCCGTCTTGGACAATACGTTGGTCGGATGAATCCCGGGTTCCGCTGGATCGTTCCGTTTGTTAGCGAAGCGATCAAACTCGACCTGCGCACTACGGTAATCGATATTCCCAGCCAGGAAGTGATAACGAAGGATAATTCGCCGACAAATGTTGATGCGATTATCTATATCAGGGTGATTGATCCCGAGAAGGCATACTTTGAGGTTTCAAACTACCGGTTAGCTACCGTTGCGCTCGCCCAGACGAGCCTCCGTGGGATCATCGGGGATATGGAGTTGGACGAGGTCCTTTATAACCGGGACGTTATCAATACGAAACTCCGCGACATCCTTGATCGGGAGACCGACCAGTGGGGTGTCAAGGTGGAGCGTGTCGAGATCAAAGAGGTTGACCCGATAGGAGCCGTCAAAAATGCGATGACTGAACAGACAGCTGCTGAGCGTGCCCGGCGGGCTGCGATCCTGCGTGCTGACGGCGAAAAGCGCTCAGCGATCCTTAAAGCGGAAGGTCTCCGCCAGAGCATGATCCTTGAAGCGGAGGGGGAACGGCAGAGTAAAGTCCTCCGTGCTGAAGGAGAGCGGCTCTCTAGAATCCTGCAGGCACAGGGTGAAGCACAGGGACTCCGCATCCTTTCTGTCGGCGCTGCCCCCCTTGACAAAAAAGCGATCACCGTTCTGTCCCTGGACGCATTGAAGACTATGGCAGCCGGCCAGGCAACCAAGATTATCTTCCCGTTCGAAATCTCGCAGCTGATCCGGCAGGGTGCAAAATTCCTTGGAGCCGGAGATGAGACACCGGAAGAAGCGGAAAAACGCCCAATAATGGATGAGAGCATTCTTGGGGATATCCCCAAACGCGAGGCAATAGATGCAATCTTAAAAGAGATTCAGGATGCGGTGCCCAAAGTCTCTGAAGACGAACTGAAGGACACCAGCAAACGCAGACTCCCGATTGAGAAGGAGAAAGGAGATTTCGTGCCAAAACCACCGGAATAATATTGACGTATTTCGTTTCCCGCAACCCCCCTCTTTTTTATATTTTACGGGAAAGCCGGTGCCGGATGGTTTTTACCTTATCCGTGACTATACCGGGATAAGGCATGTACCATCTGAATTTCAGGGATACGATCGCTGCATCACCCTATATTTTTACCCTTGGTGTGGCCGGGACAGTGGGTCGGGAAAGACCACTTTTACTGAAGGAATACGAAGCATCTTCGGCAAGGATCTGGTGTCCACTATTCCTCTTGATGACAATCATAGTCTCGACCGGGAAGACCGAAGAGAACAGGGACTGACACCACTTAATCCACACATAAACCGGATTGATCAGCTCGAACACGACCTCTTTCTCCTTAAACGCGGGGTGCCTGTCGAAAAACCGGTCTACAACCGTACAACCGGAACATTCGATCCTCCTGTTATATTTCGTCCCCAAAAAATCCTCATCCTCGAAGGGCTCCATACGTTTTTCACCCCCTCTGCTGCGAAAATATCTTGATTTTACCCTCTTCGTAAATCCAACAAAAGAAGTAAAATCTGATTGGAAGATTCGCCGTGATGTCAGAACACGTGGCTATTCCTGCGACGCTGTCATTCGGGAGATTGCCGAAAGGGAGCCAGAATACGAACGTTATATCGCTCCCCAGAAAGAGTATGCTGATGCTGTCATCGGGATTAACTATTCAGAATACGGGCGTCACCTTGGAGAGGAGCGCAATGTCTACCGGATCACACTCTCTCAGACCAGGATGAAACAAACTATTGAGAATATTGATCTCTCGTTAGACCTTTACTCTATTCTGTCCCTTTCGGAGAGAGAATTCTCCCTCAAGTTTCTGACAAGTGAACATAACGGGCACATGATGGGAGAACTGATCATAGACGGAGAACTAACCAAACACGTGGTGAAGAAGCTTGAACTCAGCATTGAGCAGCAGACACGGGTTCATCCCATTTCACTCTTTAAACACCGGAATTATGTAACGGCAGGTGATCTCGCACAACTGATTCTCTGCTGGCGCATCATCCATCGCCGGATCTTCATAGAGACTGGACGGCAATAGCATTCAAAGGATGACACAGGAAACCGGAGAAGTCATTATACATCCATGAAAATGAAATGAAAGGACATTTATGAAAGAAAAAGAACTTCTAAAAATATAATTTTGATTTATCCGGCGAAGCGTAAATACAACAGGACGATACTGCAATGAAAATAGGGCAGGGAGGGAACATATGAACAAAGGAATACACGCTGTATGAAAAAGATTGCAGTCATGACCGGAGGGGGGGACTGCCCCGGACTCAATGCGGTAATCCGGGCTGTCGTACTAACGGGTTTAAGGTATAACCTGGAAACACTGGGAATCCGTAATGGGTGGAAAGGGCTTATCGAATGTGATATGGTGCCACTCAACGATTCCTCTGTTTCCGGCATCATCTCCTGGGGGGGAACAATTCTTGGAACATCCCGAACGAATCCACTGAAAGATCCTGCTGATCTGGAGAAGATCCAAAAAACCATACAAATAAACGACATCGGTGCTCTGGTTGTAATCGGGGGAGACGGGACGCTCTCTGCAGCGTATGGAATTGCGAACAGAGGTGTACCTATTGTAGGTATTCCAAAAACGATCGACAATGATATTTTCGGTACAGATCTGACGGTTGGTTTTGACACAGCGGTCTCCATAGTAACCGAAGCTATCGACCGGCTCCACAACACCGCAGAATCCCACCACAGGATCATGGTTATCGAAGTGATGGGACGCAATGCCGGTTGGATCTCCCTTACCGCAGGAGTGGCCGGAGGAGCGGATGTGATCTTGGTCCCCGAGATGCATATCACATTTGAAGAGATCTGCCGGAATCTTGAAGCACGGTATATGGCAGGAAAAAAATTTTCTGTCGTAGTTGTTGCCGAAGGGACACTTCATGAAGACATCGCAGACACAACAGTCCCTGAATGTGACCGTGATGAGTGCGGGCATGAGAAATTCGTGGGTGTGGGAAACCTATTGGGAAAGAGACTCGAACACCAGCTCGGTATTGAGACCCGGGTGACGGTTCTGGGCCATGTCCAGCGTGGCGGTACGCCCACTGCATCCGATCGGGTTCTCGCAACCCGGTTCGGGATATCAGCTGTGGAGCAAATCGTTGCCGGTAACATCGGTTGTATGGTGGCTCTGCAGGGTACCCGGATTGGCACAATCCCGCTCAAAGACGTAACGTCACGGATAAAAATGGTAGATCCTAATTTTTATTACGATCTGTCAATGATAAAAAGTGGAAAACGGTAGAATCCTTAACCTCTTCACCCTGATGACAATTTCAGATATGCAGCAGATAGGGCAGTGTTATCAGAGACACCAGTACTATCAGCATGAGGTAGCTGACAGCGCTACTGACATATCCTGAGTATTTCATGAGTCCACGTCGATCGAGGAGCCGGTCCAATCCTTCTTTAAAGATATACCCGCCATCGAGCGGGATCATAGGGATCGCGTTAAAAATACCGACATTGAGATTGATCCAGGCACACCAGAAGAGCAGGTGCATAACACCCCAGAAACCCTCAAATGGGACAGAGTAGTAGGTCGTATCAGAAGTTTCGAACGCAAGGATACGGAGGAACTGGATGCCGGTATCATTAGTAAAGGGGATGATCAGGAACTGAAAGAATCCTACAGGTGACAGTAATCCCTGGACAACTGCCATGACTGCTGTGCCATCATAATACTCGACGCCCATAAATCCACTGGTCCTGTTGGGGACGTCAGCAGGCCAAGCAGCAAGGGTGAGCGGGTAATCCTTTACATTTTTATCGTGTTCAGCGGTAAGAATCAGCACGTCACCGGGTTTTGTTGCGTTAAGAATAGTCGAAACATCGGTCCGGCTGCCGACTGGTACTCCATTTATTGCTGTTACTATCGATCCGGGAGGAATACCCGCACGATCCGCGGGATAATCCTTGTAGACCCCATGAATGATCGGCAGGCTGACAGGCATGACCAGTCCCATGCAGAGAATAAGAAGGACAAAACAGGAGAAACCCACGATAAGGTTGTTGGTGATCCCTGCGCCAAACATACGAATCTTGGCCATTCCTTTAGTTCTATCAAGTTCTTCTTCATCCGGCTCAACAAAAAATCCAATAGGGATAACTGCAATAAGCACACCCATCGTCTTCACTTTAATATTCTCAACACGACAGAGGATCGCATGCCCGAATTCGTGAACACCAATAGTAATGATAAATGCAAGCCAGACGGCAAGGGTGGATGGGACATACTCGTTAATACCGGGCAAGAGCAGGATATTTTGCGGCTTGTAAATCCCGGTGGGTTCCGGCTGAACAAGCAGGGTGTAACGTACCGAGACAAAGAGCATGAAGGTAATGAAAATCGATACGATGATAACAGCAATAACTCCTACCGACCCATAGATCCGGAAAAACCTGCGGAATACCGCAAATTTGTCAAAAAATCCGATCCGGCTCGTTTTTATTGCCATAATCGGGCCATAGAAGGTTATGTGGTCCTCCCAGAGTTTCCGGGAATGGATATAATACGCTACCGCCGCGTAGATAGCGATGAGAAAAATGATCGGAGGGATCCAGTCCATTCGTTATTTATTACATTGCGGGCCACATAAAACAATGGCTCATTACATTCCGACGGGTAGGATAAAAAATCAGAAAAATTCCGACAGCTGACTCTGTTGTTTTTTTCCAATCATGAGGGATACTGTCTTCCAGCTCTTTCTGGCAATTGGAGGGGGACTTTTGTATTCATCGATGTATGCGGAAAGGAATGCAATCGTCACCGGGTCCGAAGAATACCCGCTACCGATTATTCCATATTTTTTTGAAAGGGTCGCTATCGCATGGTCACGGACAACTTTTGCGACAATACTTGCAGCGGAGACTACTTTGAAGGTCTCGTCGGCGTGATGTTCCGAGATGATCTCGCAGGTACATTCAAGATGGGATTTTACCATTTCTGCATACCGGAATGCATTCACGTCACAGGCGTCGACATAGGCTTTTGAGGGGGCAAGCTTGCCAATAACCTGTGCATGCGCCCGGGCAATACAGGAGTTCATGGTCATGCCCCTTCGAATCTCATCGATCTCGTGCGCGTCAATTCGCACTGTTGCCACACGGAACCGCTTCCTTATGACTGAATAGAGGTGTTCCCGCACAGCGGGTGAGAGCAGTTTCGAGTCCTTCACTGCAAGATCAGCAAAAACATCCTCTGAGGGTACTCCGACAGCAGCAATCACCAGCGGCCCCAGTACAGATCCCTTTCCTGCCTCGTCCACTCCGCAGATCACATACACTGATTAATGCGCAAATTATTTCAATGCCGATGATGGTAACCGGTAGTCATGTATATTATCATAGTGGGGCTTGGCGGGATTGGGAGAAACCTGGCGAAACAGGCAATCGAACATGCAAACAATGTTGTCGTCATTGACCAGGATGAAGCCCGGTGCAGCGAGGTTCTTGAACACTATGATGTACTGGCAGTAACCGGCAATGCAACCGACAAGACAACGCTTGAGGAGGCCGGGATTGATAGGGCCGATGCCCTGATTGCTACCACAAGCGATGATTCGGTCAACCTTATGACCTGCTGGCTCGCAAAAAAATTCCGCGTTCCCAATGTCGTTTCGATCGTCAACCAGTCCACTCATTCAGATTTTTTCAAGGAAGTCGGGGTCAGGATCAGCGAGAATCCCGATGAACTCGTGGCATCACGTCTCTATTACTGGACCCAGAATCCCCAGCTCCAGCAGCTTGCCTCGATTCCTGGGGGGACCATCTTTGAGATAGTTGCCGAACAGGGTGCACCTATTGTCGGGCACGAAATCCGTGAGCTTAAGGTAAAAGACTTCGTGTTCATTGCAATCCGCAGATCGGGGGGCGAACTGATTATTCCGAGTGGTAATGTCAGGATCCAGCCCAATGATATCTTCACGGTCTTTACGAAAAAAGAAGCAGAAGACGATTGTCTCCGGCTCCTGAACAAGCAACTCAAAAAATCAGCGGATTGAAGCAGCGAGAGTCCCCAGCTCGAGCATCAGTTTTGGGTTCACCCGGATAATTTCTTTTATTAAGGACAGTGTCGTGAAATCCCTGAGATTCAGTTTTGAGACAGAATGGATGATCTCATTCAGTTTCGCATCAGGTTGCCTGATGAGGTATTCTTTGATATGGTAATTGCGCACTAAGGCTTTGCCCATCTTTGATGTCCGCCAGGTTTTGTCATACTTCATAAGTGCAGTTCTGGATACGTCGCCTGTTTCAATGCATTCAGCAGCAACCTCAGCGGCGAGTCTTCCGGTATACATGCCATTGTAGATCCCGCCACCGGTAAGTGGATCGACAACACGGGCAGCATCACCGGCAATAATCAGCCCATCTGCCACCGTACATTCCAGTGGACGGCAGACAGACACGCCACCGGCAATATATTCGATCGGTTTCCCATGGGGGAATGTCTTTTTTACAAACCGGTCAAGATAGTCCTTTGCCCGGTGTCCTTCTCCGCTTTTTTTTCCTGATATTCCTACGCCTACATTGGCAGTCCGGTCACCTTTGGGGAAGACCCAGAGATAGCCTTCAGGGGCAATCTCGTTGCCAAGATAAAAAACCGTCGAATGTTGATCGATATCGATATCGGCAAGGACATACTGAACGGAACTCATGATCTCGCGGACCGGCACTGTGGTATCGATGCCGCACCAGCGGGAAAATTTTGATTCCACGCCATCAGCTGCGATGACAATATCAGCTGCGATTTTGCTCACTTTTCCGCAGCTCTCGATCTTCGCTCCCTGTATACATCCGTTATTGATGATAGGCGCAGATGCACGTGTCTTGACCGCCACATCAGCACCAGCCTCAGCCGCCTTCCAGACCAGCTCTCGGTCAAAGACCTTCCGGTCTAGGATATAACCAACCTTACTTCCCGCGAGCTGGGATTCGAGTTTCATTAAAAATCCGTCCGGAGCAATAATACTCGCACCGGTCATTTCAGCAGATATCCACTTAGGATCAGGGTCAATGAATTCATGGAGGGCTTCTTTCCCGAGGCCTTCAGCACAGCGCACCGGGGCACCGATTGCCGGGCGTTTTTCAACGAGGCACACGGAGAGACCTTTTTCAACAGCGGTTTTTGCAGCGATTGCTCCTGCCGGACCTCCTCCGATGACCAGCACGTCGTACTTATTTTTCATGTGCGACCTCCAGGGCACCCAGAGGGCATACTTTTGCACAGATTCCACAGACTGTGCAGCTCTTCTCCACGCAGAGGTACGCATCAATCAGTTCAAGGGCACCTTCCGGGCAGACTGACACACAACAACCGCAATATCCACAGATATCCCGATGTACTTTGAGCATTGAGTGATCATGTAAGTGTTCTGTTTCATTAATATTTACGATTTGAAAAATACCAGAGAAAGCTTAGGAGCGTATGAGTATATAATAAAAAAGAGGAAGACAATGTTCATCTATCTGATATGAGGACTCATGTAGTCTTGTAAAATATTTCAGTTCCTTTTTACATGCATTTCCAGAGCTTTTCATCAGCTCGGCCCATTCAGCTCATACTCGACGGTTTCCGAAAGCAATCCCAGATTCGTCGTTAACGTCAAGCAGAAATATTGCATTGTGGTATATCAACTTATACGTGAAAATACCTGAATCTAAAGTAAATTTCCAGAATTATCCGGAATGAAAAAACTACACAAGTGAAAATGTCCCATACTTCCCGCCGCCACCCGGGTGCAGGATCACTCTTCCGGTTCTTAGTGCTTCGATTGCGTCAGCGACGTTGGAATGAATTCGCCGGATCTCCACAACGGGGGCGTCGATGAGCACATCAATCTCATTGCCGAACGTGCTAATAAAAGATGAGTAAATTGCCAGACATTTTTTTGTATGAGGTGATGAAGCCCCTTCCGTAATCTGGATGATCTGACCAAGGGGCACGACATGGAGATAGGGGGGTCGTTTGTGGGGAGTGGCCCCGGAAGAAAGTTCCCGGGCGCGGTCATATACTCCTTTTTTTATGAGACCCCCATCTGCCGGGCAGCGCCATGAATCCAGTATTGCCTGTTCCAACGAATACTGGGTGAAACAGCGGACACAGGCAGTACGGTTGTACTTCCCCTCCTCCGGAAAGAAACCTGCGTTCATGTCGATGGCCCCGCTTTTTAGCCTTTCCAGTACACCTTTTACTGTCAGTTCTTTGAGCCGGAGCCGATTGAATTCACGCCCAATCTTTTCGGGCTGGGGGCTGTGGGCATCTGAGTTTGAGAGGAATGGTATTTCGGTGAGATCCGGGATCGCGGCACCATACGAACTGTCAGCCGAGAGACCAAGTTCTAGAAAATCTATCGGTTCGCTGCCGTAGCAATCAGCAACGTGGTCAAAATATGCAAACATCGCCGTCCACGGGGTAAACGCATGTGCTGGGCCGATCATCCCTCCGACATCGTGAACGGCCATCGCGATAGCATTACCGCTCATGTGGAGGTGTGGCCTGCCACTTGTTTCGAAACTTTTACATTTTCCTTTGAAGAGCTCGCGGATCTGATCGAATTGGGCCAGATCCTCTGCGAGAATAAGGTGATGCACACGATGCTCGTCTTCAACTTCTCCCGTGGGGACGATAATGACACCTGCATCATTTTCGAGAAAAGGTTCCCAGCTTTTCTGCCATACCGGGTGGAGTGCATCTCCTGTGCCAAGAACATGGATACCCTTAGTGATACAGGCAGATAGCAGGTTTTCTGGCAGCATCGCCCCAGACACAGCTATGGAGAAAGGAGAATGTATATGCAGATCGGCATTTACGAGCATAGTTACCCGATGTAGCTCAGCTCTTCGTCCTTCTGCATCCTGTCGCTTTCAACTAATCCCTCGATGGCTTTTTCCATCTCGGACGCACGGTCATTGAGCCGTGTAAGATCGACAGGTACATCAATCAGTTTTGAAAGTGTGGCGAGCACGTTTGCTGCGCTCATCGGGTCGACCAGGTACCCGCTCGTTTCGCCCATCAGACATACTGCATCGATACCCCGGAGGGCAGAAAGTCCAAGCATAAGCCCGGCAGCACCAATGATCCCGCCTCCTGGTTCATTCCTATCGAACGTTACACCGGCCGCCTCCAACTCTGGCCGGAGATCTGTGCGGTTCACCGCTCCCAGCACCCTGGGCTCATGAACCAGATGCCCAACACCGAAACCCCCCAGCGTGTAAATGCGCTGAACCTTCAGTTCTTCAGCGATTGTACAGTACTGGTCCGCAAGGAGGTAGTGTCCTTCGTTCGATGTACTCTGGTGATCTCCGACGATGAAGACGAGATCCTTTCCTTCCCCACGGAAAAGATAGAGTTCGTTGCGTGCCAGCCGTGCAAGACCATTTTCTTCAAGAATCACCTGGGGGGGAAAATAGATTGAATGGATCTCCCCCATCTTTACGGCACCCAGCACATGGATCATATACTCTGCAACGAGTTTACCTACCTGCCCGATTCCCGGGAGTCCTTCTATAAGGATGGGATTAACGGGGGGAGATTCCCTGATACTATCAAAATACCGGACAAAAATCTCGTCAATCATTTTTTGCCATCCTCCGGTATTTCCCGTACCGATCTTCAATAGAAAAACGTGATGGATGGGCGATAACGGTCGGTTTACTACACACCGGGCAGGTGGCAGAAAGAGTATAAGTGTATTCTGCTTTGCAGCAACGGATGCGACCGCTCATTGACTCTTCCCGGACTTCGGTTTCTTGACGAGTTTGCCCTCTCCACCGGACTTTTCCATAACTGCGATCGCTGCATTTGCTGCTTTCTCGATCGCTTTTTCTGCTTTCTTATAGTCAGGGGCGGTAACTTTAATCCTGTATGTCGGAGCACCAAGATACAGGAGCTCAATATCAACACCGGCTATTTTTGGCTCGGCACTTTTCAATGCCTTCTTGATTACTGATATTCCGTCTGGCAGGATGCTGGTGAGTACCAGGTGCCCGGTCACTTCGACCCGGGGAACTTTCACACTCTCCTGTGCCACATGAAGAAGCGTTTCGGCAACTTTTTTGGGGAGGTCGAGTTTTTTAAGTGTCGACTCGCTGTCAATAACAAGGTCTTCAAACACGGGGTGGAAAGCCCCGTACTTCTTGAAAATCAGATCCTCCAGAGCAGTAGCAGACTCACCGGACTGTTCTGCGACAAAACCCAACCACTTCCTGGCTTTACTCTCGTTCTTCCACTCACGGATTTTCTCGCGGCGCTGATGTTCATTGACGTCTTTTAATGAAAGGTCGATGTGCCCACGATTCTTATCGACGTTGAGAACCTTGCAGACTATCTTCTGGCCTTCGCGAATGTGGTCACGGATATACTTGATCCAGCCGGTTGCAATTTCAGAAATAGGAATAAGCCCCTGGCGACCCCCATACTCATCCAGAGATACAAACGCCACAAAATCTTTAATATTCTGTACGGTGCAGACAACCAGTTCCGATTCCTGCGGCCACTCTCTGTCCAGCATGGATATAATCACTTGAGCTCTGAGATAATTTCAGCCTTGATACTTGCCTTTCCACCCGTGGGAAGCGCAAGATCGTGCCCGCAGACAATACACTTCACGACAGTACTTGCCTTTTCAAATACCGTTTGCTCGTTTTCACAGTCAGGACACTTTACTTTGAAAAATTTACTCCGGTTTTCCCGAATCTCACGTACCATTATTCACTCACTCCGTCAGCTCAAACTTTGCGACCCGGTAACCCTTTCTCAGGTGTGCCTTTCCGCAGGTGATACAACGGTACCGCACGTTGATCTTTTTCGTCGGTTTGTCGCCACCGGGCACTTTTGAGAATTTTCCCATATTGCCTACTTTTCCTCTGCGGGCCTTCTGCCGGTCGATCCAGTGGAGGCCGGTTGTCTTGCCTTTCTTTACCCTCTCGACCTCATGCATCTGATGAGTCCTGCAATGTGGGCAATAGGTGTTAAATTTTGCTGGCATTTTCATAAAATTTTCACCGATAATTTGGATACAGAATACCAATATTATTTACAAAGATTGATATTTAAGACTATGTTGCGTTCACTCAGAACCGCGGCATTTCGCTCAGGAAGCGTTACGATATCTCCTTTTGACAGAGCATAAATCCTCCCATCAATCCCCATAAAGGATTCCATGTCCTCAAGCACCCGTACGAGTACACAGGGCGGCAGGAGGGGCATTTTTGGTTCCGGTGTTGCGTAAAGTCCGTGGGCTTCAACATGATCTTCAACCTGCTCCAGTTCAGGTTCACCGCTTTCTTTAGTATCTGGAGGTACAGCAGTTTTCGGACGATGAGGTATATTGTAGAGCAGGATGCCCTTGCAACGCTCGATACTGGCAGTAGCAGTATCAAACATCTCTTTCTCAACTGGGATCATCCGCTTTACTTCTTCACGGTCATAATAATTGCCTTCAGCATGCAGGATAGTCAGGGCGAGAATTTTGCGTGACCGTAAAGCAAAGAGCTCCTGCAGCGTTTCTTTTATTGCGAGCGTTTCTTCAATAAGAGATCGGGCCTCTTCAGAGAGCGGATCTTCAAATTCATAAACTTTGTTGATAAGGGTAGCTAGTTCTGCATGCCCGCGATCGAAAAGGTCGGAGGGGACTGCTGTGAGTCTCCCCGTCTCCCGCTCTGATAGCAAGGTACTGCGCAGATCGTCAAGGCCCCGTGGTCCCATTATCCCCCTCAGGTAATTTCCGCCATGCCGCGGCAGCACAGGAATACTGCTACCGCTTCCGGTACTGTATTGATGCCTTTTTGGAGTTCATAAGTACTTCCGAGCATTGACATCGTGAGCGGATGGATAAGGTCAACCCTGACATCTCTTAGGGAAAAGACTACTGCGTCCACGAGGGGATTAAAATCGGGAAGGTCACGGAGTTCAAGAGGTTGTACCCGCATCCCACTCCCCCCATGCAGCGATGTGGGCATACGAATGAGCCGTTTTGTATCCGTGGTGACCGGCTCATCGGCAAGAGCAGCTCGGGAAAGGAGTCGTTTTTTAAATTCCCCATCCTGCCGGGATAGAATAGCGTTAATAACGCGATGCTTTAAAATCATTCTCGTTGGATGGCGTTCAATATCCCTAACAATCTCGTCACGTTTTTTTAGAAACGTGGCGGCTGATTCTTTGCCGATACCCTCAATCGCGGTGAGATGCGCAATTGCTTCCTCGTCAGTCAGGTTTCCAATCCAACGGAAATATTCAAGGAGTGCTTCGTGGTATCTTGTCTGCCAACTTGGCGTCGGGAGGATTTTTCCGGAGAGCATCGCAGCGGGGTCGATCCCGATCCCGCACACGTAGTCAATCAGTTCCCGCCGTTCTGTACTCCCCCATCCACGGAACGCGATATCCTTGACATGAACATGGTACCCCCGGCCACCGGAAAAGACGAGTTCGATGGTCTTTGGATCAATACCGAACTCGTCAATAAGCATTGCGATGAGTTTCTCAGTCTCCTCTTTGACCCGGGCCAACATCAGGTCGTAGGGACCCCGCATGATATGATCGGCATCAAGATCGAAGATCAGGTCAGCACCACACCAACCCTTATCCGACATGGTCCCGGCATCCGGTTTCTCGTAATATGCGGTCGAATAGTAAGTATGCTGTGGAATGAGGTTTTTGATATACTCGAATAACTCATCCCGACATGAAAAACCTACATGCCTGCGCATCCGCATCGCATCTGAATGGGGATTGAAGAGCACGAAACCCCATTCCCTCTGCTCAAGAGAGGATGGCGCGACAAGCACGGTTTTTTTGTAATAATCCGTGAACCGTTGTCGGAGAAATTCTGTCGTCGCCGGGTTCATGGCAGCTCCCTGATCATATAGGGTCCTTTACGTTCATAGCCCTGTCTTCGGTAATAAGGGCGGACACCGATTCCACTCATAATCGCGAGAGAGGTGAACCCGGCATCCGATGCGATCTCTTCAGCCCGGGTAATGAGGTCCTTTCCAAAATTCCGGTGCTGCCATTCATCAGATTCGGCATCTTTCCCCAGCCGAACAAGACTGCCATAGACATGGAGTTCACGCAGGAGTGCGGTATTTTCAAGCCCGGAATTATAGGCTACTGACGGGAACCGGAGCCGGGTAAACCCGATCAAGGAATCATCGGATACCGCAGAGATAAAGTGCTCCAGTCCACCACAGCATGCATATTTCAACATCCGGATTTCTGATTCCCCAAAAGAAGGGAGTCTCCCGATCTCCCGGCAACGTATACAGCGGCAGCGCCCGCCGGTTGCCTTCAGCCGGTTCTGGGCAAGCTGCCGGAAGTTCGAATGCCGCGAACCGGCAATGATCAATTTCGCCGGGATATCACGCTGGATCCGCTGGAGCCGGGTATATTCGGGGATTAGGGACTTTGCGTATGCAACAAGATCGATCATATCCTCTTCGCTGTAAGGTCTATACAATCCCCGCTTCCAATGGTTTTCAATCTCAGATCCGGGGGTTACAAGGGTGGGATAGATCTTGAGAAAATCCGGCATGAAACGGGGATCGGAAAAGATAGTTTCGAACATTTTTTTATCCAGCTCGATGGTCGAACCGGGAAGATTGGGCATCATATGGAAACCTACTTTCATGCCAGCATCCCGGAGAGATCTGTTTGCTGCGACTGTATCAGCTACGGTACACCCGCGCCGGTTGTATGCAAGGATGGCATCATCCACGTGTTGCACACCAAGTTCAACTTTGGTTACACCGAGGTGCAGCATCCGATCAATATGTTCACGCCGGCACCAGTCTGGGCGGGTTTCGAACGTTATCGCAACACAGCGGATGGCGGAAGTCTCATTATCTGTTTCAACGATGCCAACATCATGCATTTCCGTTGCCGCAGCACCTCCCGGGTAAGTGTTCATCGCTTCAACACAGCGTGACACAAACTCCTTCTGGTACTCAGGCGTTCGTGCGGTCATCGTTCCACCCATTACGATAAGCTCCACTTTATCCACGCGGTGTCCCAGCAGTTCGAACTGCTCGAGCCTGGCATGCACCTGTGCAAATGGGTCATAATTATGCTCCAACGCACGCAGCGCAGCGGGCTCTTCTCCTGTATAGCTCTGTGGCGATTTAAACGGATGGTCAGGGCCACCCGGGCAGGGCAGACATTTACCATGAGGGCAGGGTGCCGGTGATGTCATCACTGCAACCGGGGCTACTCCTGACAGCGTTCGTGTAGGCTTGACGAGAAGGATCTTCCGGAGGATCTCCCGATCCGGAGCAGAAGCTACCGCGAGGATCGCTGAGTTTTTGGGAACTGCAGACAGCCCGTACTTACGGCAAATCTCGATCTTAACTGCAACGATCGCCTCGTCGCAAGGCTGAAGGGTGAGGATACGGGAGATCATCTCCCGGAACGCCAGCGCCTCATCCATGACAATTAATGTTCGGCTGCAACTTTAGTGGATGCAGACTCTGAAGAATAGTTCACCACAGGCAAACGGTGCCCGTGAATATGGGTAACGATCTCATCTCCGAGAGTGAGAAGAGCATCTTTGTGGGCTTTTTTATCCTTGTGAATATGAACCGGGGAAATTTCAAGAGAATCGTAGCGGTCAGTTCCGATTTCTTCACTGGTGACGCCTTCATAGTATTTCTTGATGTGAATCATCAACATGTGTAAATGCAGCAACTCTTCCTTTTGCACACTATCACCTTCTCCAAGCTCATTCTTTTTCTTGTGATGCACATATACCTTTTTGGTGATATTTATATCACGAAACCTGCGGGCAGTGGGATCGCTCGTTGCTCTGGCAATTGGGGATGCAATGGGTGCGCCCCTTGAAGGATCTGCCCAACCCAGCGTTTGGGTGACCGAAATGCTTCCCGGTGGGCTGCATTTCCGGAAACGGGGCCAGATTACAGATGATACATTACAGGCAATGGCAGTCGCAGAATCGCTGGTCTCCTGCGGGAAATTTGACCAAAAAGACCTTTTATCACGTTTGTTTTCCGGATACGAGAAGCATCCGGAATGGTACGGTCCTACTTCTTCTGCATTTTTCGAGCTGGTCAAATCCGGCACCCTGCCGCAACGCGCAGCATGGCTCGTGCATAAACGACAGCACGGCAGCCGCAGCAATGGGAGTGTTATGCGGGGATTTCCCCTTGGGATCTGCTACCCGTCACCTGCCGTGTATGATGTAAGTCTTGCGTGTTCGCAGATTACTCATTTTGATCCGGTCGCTGCGCACTGCTCTGCATGGTTGAACGTAATGGTGAGCGATATGTGCCGGGGTGTTTCCCGCTCAACGGCATACCGGCATGCCCGTTCGCTCTGCACACATGATGAAGTGCATGCAGTGCTCGGCAATTATGAGAACTATGGGTTAAATCCCTCGCTTGATGCTGTGCTCTGCTCGCACGCAGCTCTTGTCAGTTTCATGCATGCCCGAACCCTTGAAGGGGCGATTCTCTCTGCAATCAATCTTGGAGGAGATGCAGATACGGTAGGAGCATGCTGCGGGGCACTTGCCGGTGCATACTGGGGAATTGATGCTGTTCCCGAGCGGTGGAAAAAGGAACTTGAAGGCTGCGAAGATATCCGGAACCTTGCAGAAATTCTCTGGCATTGCGCTGAGAAAAGAGTGATCGTGAATGATCCTTGATTTATTGCATCAAAGAAAAGTTACGCCGGTTTAATATCGACAAGTTTCAGCGCCCGCCCTTTTGCGCAGATATCAGAAGCATTGCCCAGCACATCCGTGACAATATATTTTTCGCCGTCCACTACCCCATCCGGGCGGCAGAGGGGATAACTCCGGCAATCACTCTTGTTGCAGGAAAGGTCGATCTTGATCTTTGAATTGACAATTGCCATATCCGCGTTAATAAGCACCGTGATCGGTGCCTCCATAACCTCAACTGCGGTTGCACCATTGAAATGAACCAAACATTCATGGTGAGTTGACCGTACAGATACGACACGGTATTTCCTGCCGATTTGGAGGTTATTGCACGCCTTTTTCACTTTGCAGGTATCACACTCGGCAGCCTCACCTTCATAAATAAACTCAATACCCTGTTTTGCCAGAACTGTCCCGACCAGGGTTACTTTTGTTTTTGCATCAGCCATGCTGATCACTTCACTCTAGGTAGAGCATTTGTACAAGATTCTGTGCAGACTCCCGTGTTAACCCCATATCGAATATTGTGAAGCGCTCCGGACGGATAGTTTTTGCCATGAGAAGAGCCTCAACAGCAATTGCATCATCGATACCAAGTTCGGCAGGTGTTACCGGGGCACCAATACTTTTCAGCGAACTCCGGATACCTCTCCAGTCCCCCCCATGGAGGTACATGGAAATGATAGTCCCGATCCCACAACTCTCGCCGTGGAGTGCCTTCCCGGGAGCCAGCTTGTCAAGTGCATGGGAGAACTTATGCTCACCACCGCTTGCCGGGCGGGATGATCCTGCGATGCTCATGGCAACCCCGCTGGACACGAGCGCTTTTATGACAAACCACGCAGACTGTTCCTGATTTGGTTTGATCAGATGGGCATTTTTCATCAGTATCTCAGCCGTCATCTTCGACAGCGCTATAGCGTATTCACTTATCGGCTCTCCCTTGACCCTATAGGCGAGCTCCCAGTCCAGAATTGCAGTATAATTCGAGATTACATCTGCACACCCGGCGGCGAGGAGCCTGTGAGGGGCAGAAGCGATAATCCCTGTGTCAGCTACAATCGCGATAGGGGGCTGGGCATCCAGCGATGCATGTCCTTCAACAGTAGGGACTGATGCGCGGGAGGAGGCAATACCATCATGCGATGCTGCGGTAGGGATGGATATAAACTGGAGGTCAAGATTATATGAAACGATCTTCGCGGTATCGATCACCCGCCCGCCGCCGACCCCTATAACAAAGTCCAATCCTGCCGCAGCTTTCTGTGCCTTGTTTATCACAGGAATGCTGATCTCTTCTGCAAGGAACGGCTTTACTTTATAAAAGGAAGCCATGACCCTTCGGACGTTGTTCCCGGCAACACTCATCGTGCCTTTTCCGGATATCAGAAGAGCAGACGTACCGAGTTTAAGATCTTCACAGATCGACGGGATCTGCCCGAATACATCGTGCCCGATGATAACATCTCTGGGCAGCTGCATCCATTTGGATTTATCAAAAACTTTCGGTTTGAGTAATTTTATTGCATCTGCACTCATTCTTATCATGGATGATTAGTGATTTCATATACAAATACTACATCGATCCCATACGCTACGAACAACCCTATAATGCCGTAGAAACACTCACCTACGCACTCATACTTATCGCCGCGGTTTACCTCGTTTACCGCTGGTTTAAAAAATCCAAATTTCCCCTTGACGGTCCGTTTGTGCTGGCTACACTGCCCTATATCATATTCGGCGGTGTGCTCCGGGTGGTCCAGGATTCCCATATGATCCAGTCTGATCTCCAGTTCCTGATTGTCACCCCATTTATCTATTTCGTGATATTTTTTTATACCATCAGTATTCTCATTCTCTCACATTATCTGGAAAGTCAGGGATTATGCGACAACTACCTCAAGGTGTATACCGGAGCCGGGATCTTCTCGGTATTCTGTGTGGCGCTGGTCCTTCTTGGCTGGGGAATGACACACACCCGGATCGATCTCTTTGTAATGGCTATTATCCTGTTAATGGCAACGACGGCGACACTTCTGGTCTTGGCGTGCATGCGGTACGTGCTGCGCTGGCGGTACGTGACCGATCCACTCTATATTACACTCCTATTCGGGCAGCTGCTGGATGCAAGTGCAACGAGTTATGGCATAGACCTGCACCCATCGGTGCAGTATATTGAACAGCATGTGGTAGGATCAGCCCTGATCGAATGGACTCACACAGCTTTTGTGATGTTTCCCCTGAAACTGGTCGTGCTCTTCCCGGCAGTTTATATCATGGAGATGTACCGCAAGGAAGCAAATCCCACGTTCTGGCATCTGGTCCTCCTCGCGATGATAGTAGTCGGTCTTGCGCCGGGTATCCGGGATATGACACGGATGGTACTATATGTCTGATTCGCCGTTAAAAAATGCGATAATAATTACCTTTCTCCTCTTTTTTGCTACAATCACGGTTGGCTGGGTAGGTACGATGCAGAATCCACAAATCGGAGAAGATCTGATGAAACTCTTTGAAAAAGAGATCGCTGGTCAGATCATGGGGAAAGATACTCCTGAAATTTTTGTGAGACTCTTTTTTAACAATCTTGAAGCCTGCGTCCTGCTCTTTTTGGGTGGTGCATCGTTTGGCATTCTCACGATATTCGTCCTAAGCCTGAATGGTATTTTGATTGGTTCGATCATGGAAATCGTGCACAAGGATCATTCTGTAGTTTTTGTCGCCGCCGCGATCCTTCCCCATGGCATTTTTGAAATTCCGGCCTTTATCCTCTCCGGCTCACTCGGTATCCTGCTTGCCCAGTCGCTCATAGCTGAGTGGTATCACGGAGGAGACGCCGCAGCGGATGCAAGGGGATTTGCCAGACTCTTTATCGGGTATGTTGTGCCACTTGTAGTAATCGCCGCGTTTGTCGAGGCTTTTATTACACCAATTATCATACATTTAGTATCTTAGTGGATCTGATTCATGGACGATGATGCGGGCGCCCTGCCATCAAAAGAAGACTTTTCTGCATGGTATAATGATATTTTATGGCGGGCTGAAATCATGGACGTCCGCTATCCGGTCAAGGGATTGTATGTGTGGTACGCCTACGGATTTGCGATTCGTAAATATGTATACCAGAGACTCCGCGATCTCCTTGACCGCGACCATCAGGAAACACTCTTTCCTCTTCTGATCCCTGAGCAGGAATTCATGAAAGAAGCAGAGCATATCAAAGGTTTTGAAGATGAAGTATACTGGGTGACGCATGGCGGGAAGACTCCGCTTGACGTGAAACTGGCATTGCGCCCGACCAGTGAGACAGCTATTTATCCTATGTATGCCCTCTGGATCCGCTCACATGCCGATCTTCCCATCAAATATTACCAGATCGTAAATACATTCCGGTACGAGACAAAACAGACCCGTCCCCTCATCCGCCTCCGGGAGATCACGTCTTTTAAAGAAGCGCATACAGTTCATGCAACTTGGGAGGAGGCTAATGAACAAGTCGAGGAAGCAATAAGGCTCTACCGGGAATTCTATGATGGTCTCTGTATCCCGATCCTCGTCTCAAAACGTCCGGACTGGGACAAATTCCCCGGTGCCGATTTTACCATTGCCGTGGATGCGATAATGCCTAATGGCAAAACTCTTCAAATTGGCACTGTGCACCACCTTGGCGATCACTTTTCCAGGACTTTCAACATTACATATGAGGATAAAAACGGCGAGCAGAAACTCGCACAGCAGACCTGTTATGGTATTTCGGAGCGCTCAATTGCAGCCCTGATCAGCATACATGGCGATGACAAAGGGCTTATCTTTCCACCAGCCGTGGCCGCACTCCAGGCAGTGATTGTCCCGATTATGATCGGAAAACGCCATGAGGATGTAATGGCTGCAGCACAGCAACTGACAAATGATCTCACCGCTAAAGGTTTCCGGGTGAAACTCGACACCCGTGATATGCGTCCTGGTGCAAAATACTACTGGTGGGAGATTCGGGGAGTTCCTCTCCGTCTTGAGCTCGGGCCCCGCGATCTTGATGCAGGAAAAGTCATGGCTGTGAAGCGGACCGGGGGGAAGGATTCTATCTGCCTTGCAACTGTTACAGAAGACATGACCCGCATTCTGGGTGAGGTTACCGATGCGCTCCGTGCCCGTGCCGAAGAGCACACAAAGTCCCGTCTCTGCACGATCAACTCACTGGATTCCCTCAACACATCACTCGATGCGGGTAAAGTCGCAGTAGTCCACTGGTGCCGGCAGAAGGAATGCGGAGATGCGATTGAGGCAAAGACGAACGCGAGTATACTTGGTACCAATGTGCGTTCGCAGTATGTATCGGAGATAGACGGTACCTGTATTGTATGCGGGAAGCCGGGAAAGGCAACGCTGGTCGGAAGAGCATATTGAAGTCCGAAAATTCCAGACTTTCATAAATTTTCAGAAATTAAATTACCGTAATACCCCCTCTGTAGCAGTGCGAAGAGGGTGAAAATAGGAGTGATTACTTTTGTCCGTGATCCGGAGGCCAGAAATATTTCGTTGGCTGATACATGATTTTTCCAAAGGTTCCGTTCCTTTTTTACTGGGAGAGACAATAATAATTAAATAATCATCTGAGGCAGTTGGCGTGAATAAAAATCCCAGGACCTTGGGCGGTGCATATCTGCCCGAGAGGTACAAGCAGCAGATTGAAGCAAAGAAGCGGCGGCGCCTCATCAAAAAAATCGCTGTAATTTGTGCAGTTATCACGATCACTATAGTAGTGTATGTCGTACTGAGCGGAGTGCTTGTGGGTTCATTAAACCAATATCTGCACACGCTTCCCGAATCAGCTGAACCTTCCCTCGAAACATTGCCCGTGTCTTCATCGACTGCATTCATGACTACCATGACCGGGAATATGACGGTTGATGTTACTCCCGCCATCATCATCGGGACGAGTGTCCCCGCTCAGCCGGTCAGTGGAATGCTGTCGTTGAATGATTCAATTGCAGCCGTACGTCAGGACTATCCGGAATCCATGTATACTATAATCAGCGTGAATCTGACAGATCGGTTCCTAAACAGCAGCCTCTATGAGTTCAGATTAAAAAAGGCCGAGTCTTCATCAGCAGATCCCGGATTTCCAGTGTTTATCGATGCCAGAACTGGCGATCCCTATACTCCGGGACAGGAAAGTGCAAGGATCTCTGCCGACCAGGCAAAAAACCTCATTCAGGAAATATTTCTTATCGTTAATCCCGACAGGATCATGATCAAATACAACAATAGTCCGGATTCGGTTAAAGCATGGATCTTTACCGTTCAACATGACAGTAGAACAATTATTACCGGATCCCTGGACCCGGATACGGGTCAGATCACATCATTCTCCCGCAACATATCACTACAGAGCAGGCAGGCAGACCCCGTGCTTGATAGGAGCGCTGCACAAAAAATCGCAGATCGCTACATTATCGATCGGAATGGGGCTCCTCTTCCCATCAATATGAGCGCGGCCCGGTACGACCCGCTGGGATTTCCCAATGAATCGGTTGCCGGGCAATATGTTTTTGTTTATAACCGGATCGTTCAGGATATTCCCTGCGATTATGACGGATTTACCATTTCGGTCGATTCAGTAACCGGAGAAATCACGGAATATAACCGGCGCTGGACCTCTCCTGATAATGCATTTTCTGTTGCAGTTGATCCCGTGGTGGAACGATATGAGGCAATTTTTTCCGTCCAGCAAAGAGCGCAAGAGACATTCCCGGCGTCAGCGTCAGGTCTGAAGATTATTTCTGCAGAAATCCGGTGGGAAGACATGCATCCCCCAAGAAGCATACCCCGCCCCGGTAGTATCTCCATTGCTTGGAAAATCCAATTTGACGATGACATTATCCGTGCGAAACAATGGCCGGTGCCCGCTACAGGCTGGGTTGATGCCCGTACGGGAAAAATTCTCGATTTTTATTACCAGCACTGATCAATTGTAAAAAAATTATAATTGGCTTTTGATGTATGATTGCCAAGGGGGTTAGGATCCCCCTTCTCTGGAGTGAGATTTTAGCAAACGTTCAATGATGTCCGGAAATACGGGGTTTTGATTTTTTAGTGCGCTTTTGGTTCAATGTGCATTGGATGGGTCGGTGACACACCGAAAATCCATTGTGTATCACCATACAATATACAATAATAGCAGTTGCACATAAATTCCCCAAATCACCATAGTTGATATATTGAACCCGTGAGTTGGATCAATGAACAAATGGGATTGATACTACATGGAAGGAATATAAACCGTCATACCCTTAATAATTGGATATCATAGGGTGATGGGAAGAAAATGAGAAATAACTTTGGTGAAGCGTTATGAATTCCGCAGACAGGTCTCCGACAATTATTGTTCATGAAGATGCAGATTCACTGGAGGAACTCTCGGAGTATCTTGACGTGCTCTCAAGCAGCGCACGCCTCAGGATATTGAAATTTATTGAGAAAAAGCCCAGGGACGCCCGCGCAATCTCGAACGAGATCGAGACCAGTTATGAGAATACAAAAAAACATCTGGACAAACTCCTGAGTATCGGGGTTATCAAAAAAGAGGCAGGACTCGGTGCCCCCACATCTAAAGGCATTCACCCGGTCTGGGAATATTCAATCGTGCACGGTGGACTTGAGGCTATCATAAGGAATCTTGGCCTCTTTTCCAACACACAGGTGCAGATTGTAGGGACTGAAATCTCCCATCGTCTCGATAAAGTAAAAAATGCCCTTTCAAAAGAGGTCCTGGGAAATATCCCTACAGCAATGGTATTGGGAGGGCCTGACGATGGGAAAGCCTTCCTGCTGAAACAGAATCAAATCCGCATCGGAAGAATCGATCCAGAGAAAAGAACTGGAATTAAGTATGATGATGATATCGTCCTGTCCGAAGGTTATACTGCCGTGACCCGGATCTCAAAGCCGCACGGGAGATTCACCCATGAAAAGGATGAGTGGTATATTGAGGACTGTGGAAGTACGGGGGGCACCAAGGTCAACCACAACCGGCTTGAAAAAAATACAAAAATTATGGTTCATGACGGAGATCTCATCGAGCTGGCGAAAGGTATTTCGGGTGTTAAACTTCTCATGATTATTCCACAAGGGTAGTTAACTATGCACATGCCATTCCAGAGTATATTGTGTGAGAGAAATCACCAGAATATTATACTGTAAGACAAAAAATATTGCACCCTGTCACCTATGATCCCGATCCACCGTATTGTCTGTTCACTCAGTATCCTTGCTCTCATTTGTTTTGCAGGTATACCTGGAGCAGATGCGTCAGAACATTCCGTA
This sequence comes from Methanoregulaceae archaeon, assembly GCA_015660885.1. GTDB lineage: Archaea > Halobacteriota > Methanomicrobia > Methanomicrobiales > Methanospirillaceae > Methanoregula. The sequence continues at coordinate 246,147 of JACTUB010000001.1, forward strand.
GCTCCATCAGGTGCCGAATTTACCAGTATTCAGGCAGCGATTGACTGGGCTTATCCAGGAGACACCATAAGAGTACAAAGTGGTATCTACACAGAGGAAATTCTGCTTGATAAAAAGATTGCTCTTATCGGTGTCGACAACGGGGGTGGGACACCGGTCATAGATACGGAAAGAAAAGGGAACGCCGTTGAAATTCGTGTCGATGGATGCACAGTTGAAGGATTTACTATCCGGAATAGCACATTGTTCAATGGAATCCGTATCTCATCCAGTAACAACACCATCAGGCAAAATACATTTTTAGACAATGCAAAGGGAATTTTTCTCCAGTCAGCAATGAAGAATACACTTTATGGTAACACGATTACCGGTAGCAGCCAAGTAGGGATTGAACTTGACGCATCGAACAATAACCTGATTGAAGAAAATATACTGGCGAAAAATACCGTCGGTATCACGCTCGACGGTTACTCACTCTCCAACCGTATTTACCGGAACAATTTTGACAATCCGCAGAATGTATATTCCAAGAGTGCGACTTCGGTCTGGTCTTCTCCTGCCCCGCTCAAGTATACCCATCTTGGCCTTAATGAAGAGAACTACATGGGTAATTACTGGGGCGATTATAAGGGAAAGGATAACAACGGTGACGGGATTGGGGATGCACCTTATGGCATTATGATCGGTGCGAACCCGAAAGCGATTATTGAATCCAACCGGAACATAATCGATGCTTTTCCCCTGATGGACCCCAAACAATATTACCATGATATTGTGCCGGTCCAAGGAGAGATTATTACACCCGGCCCATTGCCAATACCTACAGTAGGAGGGATATCCCAGACAGAATTACCGACGGTCACCTCATCTGAAGTGAACCTGACATCCCCTTTTCCCACTCCGGGAATTCCTGAAAAAACACCTGTTGGACAACCCACGGGAATCCTGATGTTTGAACTCGTTGTACTGCTGCTCGCAGGAGTGGTGGTATTGGTCATTTTCAGGTTGCTGAAGCATAGCGAGAGTGTAAAGGAGGACATGTCACATAGCAAAGAAGCACTTATCAGTCAAAAGAACTCCAGTTCTTCGAATACCCGTAACAGTCCCGCCGACATGACACCCGAGGTGGATACAAAGGGTCCTGTTTTATCCAAGCCTTATACATCTGTTGGAGAGCCAAGCACCTATTTCCCGAAAGAACTGGAGAGTAAATATACCGAGATAAAATATATAGGACGTGGTGGGATCGCGTGGGTTTTTTCTGCCCGACGTAGAACGGATGAGATAAAAGTTGCAGTCAAAATCCCGATTAGTTTTGATGAAATAACCGGCAAATCTTTTTTAAACGAGATCGCTGCATGGGAAACCCTGCGGTCTCCCAATATTGTAGAGGTAACGGCTGTCAATATCCTCCCGATTCCCTATGTTGAGATGGAATATGTACCGAAAGCGCTTGAGACCATCGAGAAACCAGTACCCATCTGGAAAGCCGTTCACATCGTTAGTGGAATTGCAGAGGGACTATGGTATGCCCATAAGCATGGGTTCATTCATCGGGACATAAAACCCCATAACATTCTGCTCAATGAGGACTTTGTCCCCAAGATTACAGACTGGGGAATGAGTAAAGTCCTCACCATCGAGTTAAAAAAGTCCAGCATTGCTGGGTTCTCATTAGCCTACGCTGCTCCTGAACAGGTTTCTCCCACGGAGTATGGGAGAACAGATGAACGGACAGATATCTACCAGTTGGGCGTTGTTTTTTATGAGCTGGTAACGGGCTCGGTTCCGTTCGGAGGCGAGAGCATTGTTGAAGTAGGAAATGCAATCCTCAGGGAGCAACCGATCGCCCCGTCAGAATTCAATTCTGAAGCGGCAGCAGTGGAAAAGATTATTTTAACGTGCCTGAAAAAAGATCCGGCGCAACGCTACCAGACCGCAGAGGAACTGCTTGCAGCCCTCCATGCATACCTCGATGAGGATGATAAATGATCCGTTTTTTTGGATGTGTACGCGGGTAAATCATTGTTGGAAAGAGGAGTGGTATGACAGAAAATGAAAATTATGACTACGAACCTGCTGTATGTGCTCATTGTGGTGGAATAGGATGTTTGTACTGCAACAGGACCGGCATGGTGCTTGTAGCTGCACCTAAACGGCAGTGCTCGTATTGCGAGGGAGTGGGATGCATATACTGCGGGTTTACCGGATGGGCTGCTCCCAAAGGAAAATATGACTGACGCCAGAAAACTCTGTTTTCAAGGAAATTTTCCCTCAAATTTGTGGGGAATGACACATTCCTCGTATCGCTTTGCAAAGTACCGGTCAGTCATGCCTGCAATAAAGTCACGGGCAAGCTCAGCAGACGTAGCTGACTGAAGATAGTTCTTGCTGATCCAATTTGTATCGATAAAATCTGTAAAAATCTTAGCATTATTTGATTCATTTCTGAGATCTTCAAGACACGTCACAAACAGGGTTGCATACATCTGCTTCACCTTTTCCCGCTCTGAAGTGAGTTTACTGTTCTCATAAATATGGATCCGGGAAAATGCCCGCAGATTGATAAGGGCTCCCTCGACATCATGACTGTATGAGATACAGCCTGTATCTTCAGTATCACTATTTTTGAGGAGATCATAGATCAGAGTGTTGATGATTTCCCGGTTGGTGTCACCAAGAATTTCTCTGCATTCAAGGGGGACCTGGACTGCAGATCCGATCAACCCAACCTCCCTTGCGTCCTGCAAATCCCTGCCGATATAAGCAATTGTATCGGCGAATTTAACAACACAGCCTTCCAGCGTCATGGGGGCCTTTGTTCGTCTCCCATCCGCATTATCCTGAACTTTTTTGTCAAACGCCAGCCAGCTTGGGCAGGGTTCTGGAGAGATCTTCACATCATCAGATTCCCCGTTATGACAGAGAACACCATCGAGTACCTGCATAGTGAGATCACAATCTTCGATCTTATCGAGGAATTGCACGCTCTGGACGTTGTGGAAAAATTTTCCAATACCAAACTGCTCGCATAGCGCGGACAAGCAGTTCTCACCAAAATGCCCGTAGGGGATATGCCCGATATCGTGACCGAGTGCAATTGCCTCGATGAGATCCTCGTTTAGACGGAGGCATCGCCCGATCGTTCGTGCAATCTTGGAAACAAGCTGGACATGAATGACACGATGTGTGATGTGGTCGTTTTCTACGAAGGAAAAAACCTGGGTTTTATCAATATACCGGGTGTATGCCCGTGTATGGATAATCCGGTCTGTATCACGGGAGTAGGGTGTACGGATATCCTCGGGTTTTCTGTTATGCCGCCTCAGGGCATCGGCACTGATTGAAGCTAAGGGGGAGAAGAGGGATTCCCGTTTAGCAGTATTGGTGCGGATTGATGATTCAAGTCCCTTCTCGAGAGGCCGTTTTGTATCAGGTTTACTCATACTGCACGTCAATCTGCGGTTGATCCTTTTAAAAGTGACGAAAACCAAAAGAACCCGGAAAAAGTCTGGAATCAAATCCTTTAAAAGGGGAAACCTCAGCCGGAACAGTCAGGGCGAAATTACCCCATAAGAGATTTGCCTATAAAAAACATCATACTATCTCTATCTGCCATATGTTACATACGTCTCGCCATACTGGACAACATGTCCTTCCATCGCCTTGACGAGTTGATCCTTTGTAGATCCTGCCGCAAGCGAAAGATCGGTATCCAGTCCATAGACTTTAAAGAAATACCGGTGAGTCTGCCCCCTGGGTGGGCATGGACCACTGTATCCGATTTTTCCAAAGCTGTTTTTTCCCTGCACTGCTTTGAGCGGGAAGGTAACGATCAGCGTCTTAGGGATTTTTTCCGGGATCATCCTGACCAGCTCCATGTTCCATGCTATCCAGTGAACAAAACCACCACCACCTGGAGCATCAGGATCGTTAACGATTATTGCAAGTGATTTTGCAATTTTCGTATTCACGCTTCCGATATTGATTTCCGGTGATATGTCCTGACCATCGCAGGTATAGTCATTCGGGAGAATTTTTACAGAAATTTTTACTTTTAGTTCTTCCATAATGTTTTGCCTTCCTGTAGTGGGAGGATATACGGGTGGCATAATAAAAGTAATGCACCGGATCCGAACCAACATCCGGATCGTCGTGAGCAGATCGCGATTTTCTAACCAAACTAGATTACGTGCCATTTCATCGCATTGATGAACTGACATTTATTGGACCCGGGATTAGGTTCAGGCATCGTATCGAACCCATACACCTTGAACTGGTACCGGATCATCTGGCCATGAGAGGGACAGGGACCTGTATAACCGATGGTCCCCTAATCGTGACACCCTGCACCTGCAACAAGTATTGGGATAGTGACGATCCTTCTCTGGTGATACCTGAAGGACTTATCTGGAGTGGGAGGATATTCCCGATAATCCCGGGAGTAAATGAACATCCGGATTTCTCAAACGAACTGAACATTATTACAGCGACTGATGCCGCGTGTGGGAACGGTTTTCCACCATAACAAGTATATTCACCGGGAACTCAAGAAAGTCCGGCGAGACAACGAGGTTTTCTATTACTACGACCGTGAGGAGGGAGATGATTAATCAATCGCTGCTCAACTCCTGTCATCAGCATTTTATAGCGCGATGAAACAAGAGAAAGTGCAGTATGAAGGAGGTTGAACAACTGATGCAGCTGATTCCCATTGGCCTGATACACTCACCATTTCTAACCTATGAAAAAGCCCGCGTAGGGAAGATTTTCTGAAGTGGAATACACAATTGAGATTTTGAATCAATTTTCTGAAGGATTGAGGGATATTGAACATTCACCCTTCTGATTGCGCTATACTGGCTTGACCATGCAGACCGGACAGCTCTGAAGGCAATTCCACCTCACGATCCCAACCAGCAGGAATGCAGTGTGTTTGCCACCGATCCCCAATCGTCCCGACCCGATTGGGATTGGCGTGGCAGAGCTCTTGTACCGTGATAGCAACAAACTGTTAGTAAGGGGAATAATGCGCTGGACGGAATTCCTTTACCCGACATAATACCGTATTCCGAAAGTAATTGACTGTATAAAGGTATGAACACCTTTTTTTTGCAGTTATCTCCACATCTTTATGGCATGCGAGGGATAACTGATGAGAGTACAGAATATTATATTTTTGAAGAGGCATTCATGACAAAAGAAGATACCAGGAATAATACTGCTGACGAGGAATGCAAAAAAGAGTGTTCCAGCTGCCCGACAGCCTCCACATGTGCATCAGCTCATAGTGGGCAAAACCTCCCTCAGAGGGCTGATGTTGACGTCAGGCATGTCATCATGGTTCTCTCAGGGAAAGGCGGTGTGGGCAAATCCACCGTTTCCGTGAACCTCGCGTACTCCCTTTCAAACCATGGCTTCAGGGTCGGGCTGTTAGACCTTGATATGCATGGCCCTAATATCCCCAAGATGCTGGGCATTGAGGACCACAAACTTACCGTAATTGGCGACCTGATTGAACCCGTGCACGTTACCGGGAAGCTCTCGGTTATGTCTATGGCGTTCCTTCTGCCAGAGACCAGCACGCCAATAATCTGGCGTGGGCCGATGAAAATGGCTGCAATACAGCAGTTCCTCAAAGAAGTGAACTGGGGTGCCTTGGATTACCTTGTTGTCGATCTCCCCCCGGGAACCGGTGATGAAGCACTCACTATCGCCCAGATCGCTCCCAATCTCAGTGGCGCAGTCATTGTCACCACACCCCAGGATGTTGCAACACTGGATGCACGGAAATCAGTAAAATTCATCCAGAAACTTGAAGTTCCAGTCCTTGGTATCATCGAAAACATGAGCGGAATGGTCTGTCCCCACTGTGGAGAAGAGATTGATCTTTTTGGAAAGGGTGGCGGTAAGAAAATTGCAGAAGAACTCAAAGTTCCGTATCTTGGTTCGATTCCGCTTGATATCGACATGCGCAAGGCAGGAGACGAGGGTCGCCCGTTCATCATACGGCGCGGTAACAGTCCCACATGGGCGACTGTGGACAAAGTGATGGAAGCACTAATCAAAGTCGTTGAGGGATAATTAATGGATTATCTGCGGATTTTATCAGGAAAGGAAACACAACTCCCGGTCTATAGTGGCGTAATTGCCTGTCTTGAAAATCCGCTGGTATTTCCCGACCTGCTCGAACCTATCTACCGGGAAGCGATGAAACTTGATGATGACACACTTGACAGATTCCGGTTCTCACTCCTGCGCCTTCAGCTCTATGCAGATATCCACCGGAACGAAGATCTGGAAAAAGCAATGCATATCAAGTATGTTGCGCAGGTGCTTGAAAAAGTGGTATTCGGCTCGCTGGTTATGGAACATGAAGATCTCTCCACAACCTGATTTTTTGCTCCGGTACAAAACCTTTTATCGGTGAACACATGCACTGATGATACCTATATGTGCAGACCCGATCAATAATAAAAACAACCCATTATCCTGCAACGGTTTTCAGATCTATATCATTAACATCAGGAACAATTCGCATCGGAGAAACTATGACATCACGTATGCAATCCCCTCACACGACCTGTCCGGGGTGCCAGGAAGAGGTTTTTCTTGACGAACTCGTTGCAGGAAAATGCCCGCTCTGCGGGTGTTCACTCGAGGATTTTGATGAGACGTTCGGGGAGTACGAAGGGATCCTCGACCGCTCGGACCTCTCGTGGCTTATCTTTAATTATTTCGTCTTTAAGAAATTTGTCGACCTTGGAGTTCCTCCCCATCAGATCATGGAGTTTGTCTCAGCTTATGAGCAGAATGCAGAAAAACCTCCTGAAGAATGGACAGAAACAGAGTTCAGGCTCGAGATCCCTATGAATACATGGGATCTGATCAAACCCAAGCACTGTGTAAAGTGCAACAAAATATTCTTCCGGGGGGGGAAGAAATCAATCCGCGGGGATATGCGCCGGACTCAGCTCACGGTTGAATATATATGTAACCGTTGCTGATTTCTCTCATAGTTTTCAGAACTTTACTATAGTCCGGTTGTATTTAAGAAAAAGTACGTGATTAATTTTTTCTTATCTTGCCTAAAACACCCCAAATACAGATAATGCCTAACGCTGCTATCGCAAGAGTACCTGGTATAGACGATTTCGGTGTATCAGTAGGATAGGGTGTAGGTATACCACTGGTTTGTTTCGGCGTCGGATTTTTCGTCGTGATTGTCGTGATCGTCGTTGTCTGCTCTGTTGGTGTAGTGGTTGCAGGAGTCGTAAGCCGGATATTATCGATGTATCCTAATGCGTACACATTCATCGCGCCATAGTCACCTTTGGAACCAAGGTATATCCGGTTCATTCCATGCAGGCTCTCGGCAGTGTTCACGAAATAGCTCCAGATCTCCTTTCCGGTTAATTTCTCGTTAACTTTCATGGTGAGAATCTTGTGATCATCGTCGTAATTTACCGTGATATGGTACGTTTTGTTTAGCTCGTACTTCACTGTAGGTCCGCTGTATGCTGATGGTCCGCTCGATAACGAATCCCCGGACTGACTGTTAATCTCCATTATTTTATTACCGGGTGTAACCAGATGGAGCCACATGATCCTGCCGAATTTTGCATTGGTGAATTGTGTAAGGACATTAGGCCCTTTTGAGGGATCCATCTCAGTTCCTGATAACCCGAATCTGAATGTCGCACCCTCATCTACCTGCGTGAGAATGAGATCATAGTCAAGGATAAAAGAACCTCTTTCGTAATCGATAAGAGAGTATGCATAACCACCCGTGCTCGGTTCAATAGAAAAGTGGTACATTCCTAAGTTTGGATCCCAGAAATTAGTTGACGGATTATTGGTTATCCAGTGGGGATCCGAACTAAACGAAGTCTGGTAAATTACATTGACAGTATTATCATCGGAAACAGCCTGCAGGGGAGGTATTAACACCATGAGGCACAGTGCAATGATCAGGCACATAAAATTTTTTCGAATCGTCATAGGAATTTCTCCGGTTTGGTCTCTTCTGATATAACACATACCGATCTCGCCACAATCATGATCAAGGTAGCGGGAATCCGGCATAAATATACTGTACATATGCTGCCGGGTATTTCTTAAAAATATCGAACGTCCAAGAGGAAAATCAGATGAATTATCCGTAAACGTGTTATTTTTTTTAAAGATCATTTCTCCAAAAGGGGGTGGATGAAACGGTCGGATTGGGGGGGAAAGTCGTCAGATTTCCTCCAGATGCAAATTAAATACCATCTCTTGTGCAAGGATTATCCCCTTTTTTTGCATTAAGTCCGGAATAATTGCCAAAACACTATATTTATCATTAAAATCACGCAATATTAGAGAGCATACGTATAATAGGGCGATAATAGTCTAGCGGTAGGACAGGAGCTTCCCAAGCTTCTAACCCGGGTTCGATCCCCGGTTATCGCATCGGATTTATGGAGATGGAACCCGAACGCTGTGCAATTAGGATTATCGCGGAGAACCGTAAAGGTGTCCTGCGGGACATCGCGACGATAGTAGCTGAGCACGAAGCAAACATCGTCATGATCAACCAGGAAGTGTTCGATTCCGGCCCCTATTTTGGCATGGCAGAACTCTATTTTGAGTACGATTTTAATGATGGGGGAAACCGCGAGGCACTGATTGAGGATTTGTGTAATATCACATCCATCAGGGATGTAAGGGCATACCAGCCCTTTGGCCACATCTTCGGGTCGCGTGTCATCATAATTGGTGGCGGGGCGCAGGTGGCACAAGTAGCGCTCGGTGCGGTAAACGAGGCGGACCGGCACAACATCCGAGGCGAGCGAATCTCGGTAGATACCATTCCGCTTGTCGGTGAAAGAACGCTCGCCCTCGCCGTTGATGCGGTGGCAAGGCTTCCCCGGGCATCCATACTCGTTCTAGCCGGCTCTATTATGGGGGGAGAGATTTCAAAGGCAGTCGACCGGGTGCGGGAAGCAGGGATCCCAGTCATTGCACTGAAGATGGCGGGAACAGTACCTGAGCATGCTGACCTTGTGGTCACTGACCCTATTCAGGCTGGGGTTTTTGCAGTAATGCACATCAGCAGCAAAGCAGTCTTTGATATTAACCGCGTCCGCGGGCGAGAGTTCTGATGGATATCATCGATAAAGCCGTTTCGGTGCTGATACATGACGGGACAATCATTTATCCCACAGAAACGATCTACGGTTTGGGTGCCGATGCATTTTCTGATGAGGCAATTCTGAAAGTCTATGAATCAAAGAAGCGCCCGCTGGGTATGCCTATTTCCATTGCTGTCTCTGATTTTGACATGCTTGCAGCTGTTGCCCGTATTGAGCCCTGGATGCAGGGGTTCATCGAGGCATTTCTTCCCGGCCCGGTAACAATAATTCTTGCTGCACGGAGAGTCGTGCCGGACATCCTTACTGGAGGCACCGGCATGATAGGCATCAGGATGCCATCCCATGATATTGCACTGCAGATCATCGAACGGTTCGATGCACCCATCACTGCAACAAGTGCCAACCTTCATGGTGCAAAAGATCCGCAGACCCCGGCTGAATGCACAGTATCGCGTGAGCTTTTCATTGATGGAGGTCATCTGCCGGGTACTCCCAGCACTGTTGTAGATCTTAAAAATAAGATAATTCTCCGCAAAGGTGCACAGGCAGATGCGGTCGAAGCATTCCTTACAAGACTCTGATTTATTATGTTGCCCGTCCGCCTGCGCGATTTTATCGAGGATATCGATGGCTGGCTTTACGCAGTCTCAACCTACGATAACAGTAAGAAGATTGGCTGCATACTCCGGTATGTTCCCGACGCCCATGGCGAACGGATGAGCCCTTCAGGTATCCGATATAAGAAATATGATTTTGAAGATGCCTATACGTTTATTGCACGTCACAAGCCACGGTATTCAGATCTTGTTCAACGCATCCCGCACCATGATGTAAAGAGAATTTTAAAGCCTGAAATGGAGATTTCGCACATCGCCCATAATCACCCCCATGTTCAAAAACTGCTCGATTTTTTCAGACTTCCCGCAGGTACTATCGGGTGTACCGGTTCACTTCTCTGTGGGCTGGAAAACGAGACTTCCGACATCGACATGGTTGTGTACGGGAAAAACTGGTTTGTCGCGCAGGAACTGGTCAGGCAGGGGATATTTGAGGGTAAAATGGATGAACTCTCTCCAGAAATGTGGCATAAGGTCTATGAAAAACGTAAGCCTGAGATCCCTTACGATCAATTCGTACTTCACGAGTTGAGGAAATGGAACCGGGGGCAGATAAAGGGCACCTACTTTGATATACTCTATTCCAGGTCGTATAACGATCTCAAAAGTGCACCAACCGGGAGAGGGAAGATAATTGGCAGGAAGGTGATCGAGGCAAGGGTAACTGAGGCATCCCTTGCATTTGACAGTCCGGCAGTATATGAGGTGGAGCACGAATCAGTAAGCCGGGTCCTCTCCTTTACTCATACGTATTGTGGCCAAGCTCTTGCAGGTGAGACGATCGAAGCGTGTGGTATCTGCGAACAGCATGGCGATGACCTCTGGCTGGTCGTAGGGACAACACGTGAAGCGCGGGGGGAATATATTATCTCACGCACTTTGTTGGATAAAGATTAAAGCAGATCTGACAATCGTCGCCCGCTACTGATCTCGCATCGCTCTTTGTATCTGCAGCGGTTGCAGGGAGCGTTGAGAGGATGCCGGGGCAATTCTCCCTTCCTTATTTCCCGGATTTTATGCAGGGTCGCAAGTACCTGTCTCCGGTCCCGGGGCTGGACTGTATGGAATCGTGACACTCCGTCGGGGATATATTCCACGTGTCCGCCAATAACCTCATTCCCAATCATCTCCTCAAGGCAGAAGGCGATACCTGCGACCCGCAGCCGGTCAGCAGCAAAGGTACCAAATGGTATAGCTCCCACAGCACGTATAATGGAGAAAGCCCCGTTATCAAAGATACGGTCAACCATACCAACAATACCGTGCTTTTCTGAGATCACCCGCACATCTGATTGAGCTGCCGGTTTCCAGACGGTATTATTGCAGGAAGCGATGCAGGTTTCCAGAAACGATCGGAGTTCGGGATCAATACCCGGGCAGACCGACAGCACTTCATCCCAGATCATTTCCGGTTCAAGGGAACTGCCAAGATGATAGGAGAGCTGTTTACAGATCATATACCGATCGGATTCGGTAAAGGGATCATTCCGTTCATAATAAAACCGGACCGGGCATGTTTGCACCCGCACAAGATCCGAGATTGCAACGTGTCCCCCATACTCCATCAGGATAATCCCTCACACAATGGTAGGGAACCAATCGGAATATACTTATTGAATTTATTACTACAAATGCATCCGATGGGATATCATGGCCAACATATTTCATACTGGTAATGCAAATCTGATCATCATGACTGGACAGGAAATATCCGTTAATATTCCCCCGACACTCGATCCGGTATACAGCAACATGATCCAGATTGCTTATAAGGATGACGAGTTCACATTCATGTTCCTTCACCAGCTGCCACAGGTGAACCAGGCCCGGGCTAAGGCGATTGTCTCAATTACACCAGCACATGCAAAAAACCTTCTCGCAGTCCTGACAAAGACAGTCGCTGACTACGAGTCAAAGTTCGGGACCCTCTCAGCCCCAAAAGAGACGCACGGTACCGAGAAAGTTACAACGTTGAGTGGATATTCCTGAGACACAGATTTTATTACGGCACGGGTCGATATTGTGAGGTATCGCGCCGCCGTGGCTTAGCGGTATAGCGGCTGATTCGTAATCAGCAGGTCGAGGGTTCAAGTCCCTCCGGCGGCTTAAAATTAATTAGGTTCAAGTCCCCCTTTACTGATCGTCGAAATCCCATTATTAATGCATATTCAAAACAGGGCTTCTTTTCAGTTGTCCCAGTGATACCCAGACTCTTTTATGAAAATCTACAGAATCCCATAGCGAGGCTTGGTGCCCAACCCTCTGGATAGAGAAGCATTCCTCGCCATCCCATTGAGTACATTCAGTCTTGAGGAAGGGTATTAGTACAGGATCAGGTATTTCTGAACATCAGCTTTCCTTCTTTTTCATCAACAACAATCACCTTATCTTTATTGACTTTTCCTTCCAGGATCATTTTTGACAATTCATTCAGCAGGTTTTTCTGGATAACACGTTTGATTGGCCGTGCACCGAATTGGGGGTCAAAGCCCATGGTGGCGATAAACTGGATGGCTTTCTTTGTTGCCTTAAGCCGGATATCGTTCTTCTCGAGCATTTTTTGGATGACCCCCAGTTGAAGCTCGACAACAGTCAGGATCTCATCCTTTGTGAGCGGTTTGAACATGATGATCTCATCGATCCGGTTGAGGAATTCGGGACGGATGGTCTTCTTGAGCAGTTCGAACACCTGTTGTCGGGTGCGGCCGAATACTTCGTCCCGGTTTTTGTCGGTGATATTCTCCAGGTTTTCCTGGATGATGTGTGACCCGATGTTCGATGTCATGATGATAATGGTATTCTTGAAATCCACCGTACGTCCCTTGTTGTCGGTCAAACGGCCGTCGTCAAGAACCTGCAAGAGGATGTTGAACACATCCGGGTGGGCTTTTTCGATTTCATCCAGCAAAACCACTGAATAGGGTTTTCTCCGAACAGCTTCTGTCAGCTGCCCGCTTTCTTCATATCCCACATAGCCCGGAGGCGCTCCTATCAGCCTCGAAACGGTATGCCGTTCCTGGTATTCCGACATATCGATCCGCACCATACTGTTCTCGTTGTTGAAAAGGAATTCTGCCAGGGCTTTTGCCAGTTCAGTCTTTCCTACACCCGTCGTCCCCAGGAAGATGAAAGACCCGATCGGACGTTTTGGGTCCTGCAACCCGGCACGATTTCGGCGGATTGCATCGGAAACTGCCCCGATAGCTTCATCCTGACCTACGACACGCTTGTGTAGTTCGGCCTCTAGGTTCAGCAGTTTTTGTTTTTCACTCTGCAGCATTCTGCTCACCGGAATTCCGGTCCAGCGCGAAACCACTCCGGCAATTTCCTCTGCATCCACCTCCTCGTTCACCATCGCGGAATCCTTTTGCAACACGGTCAGTTTTTCCTTTAATCCCTCAATGATTTTTTCGATCTTTGGGATTTGACCATAGCGGATCTCTGCCACCTTTCCAAGGTCGCCGCTGCGGTTGGCACCTTCGGCCTCGAATTTCAGGTTCTCGATCTCAGTTTTACGCGACTGGATCTGTTCAACAAGATCTTTCTCCGATTGCCACTTTGCCTTCAACCGGTTTCGTTCCTCGGTCAGGTTCCCGATCTCTTCATTCAGGCCCTTCAGTTTTTCCTGGTCCTTCTCACGTTTGATGGCTTCCCTTTCAATTTCCAGCTGATGGATCTTGCGTTCAATCGTTTCCAGTTCTTCCGGTTTCGAGTTGATCTCAAGGCGGAGTTTTGATGCAGCCTCGTCGATCAGGTCGATAGCCTTGTCGGGAAGGAAACGGTCGGAGATGTATCGTTGCGAAAGTTCAACGGCGGCAATGATAGCCTCATCCTTGATCCTCACATGGTGATGGGTTTCGTATTTCTCTTTAATTCCCCGGAGGATTGAAATGGCATCCAGCGTATTCGGCTCATTTACCATCACCGGCTGAAAACGTCGCTCGAGCGCTTTGTCCTTTTCAAAATATTTCTGGTATTCCTTCAGGGTAGTTGCGCCAATGACATGCAATTCTCCCCTTGAAAGCGCGGGTTTCAGGATATTGGCCGCGTCCATTGCACCCTCGCTGGCGCCGGCCCCGACCAGTGTATGAATCTCATCAATGAAAAGGATAATCTCCCCTTCAGCGGATATCACTTCCTTGATCACGCTTTTCAACCTTTCTTCAAATTCTCCCTTGTATTTAGCCCCGGCGATAAGGGCTCCCATATCGAGGGCATAGAGTTGCTTGGTTTTCAGGTTTTCCGGTACATCCCCGTCGATGATCCGGTGAGCAAGACCTTCCGCAATGGCTGTTTTTCCCACACCGGGTTCCCCGATAAGGATCGGGTTGTTCTTCGTTCTCCTTGAAAGGATTTGCAGCACCCTGCGAATCTCTTCGTCACGACCGATTACCGGATCGAGTTTCCCGTTACGGGCAAGATCATTTAGATTCCGGGCATATTTTTCGAGGGAATTATAGGTCTCTTCCGCAGTCTGGCTGTTCACGGCCGAACCTTTCCGCAACTGTTGGATGGCAGTTTTCAGGTCTTTCTCCATAACCCCGTTGTCCTTCAGCAGCCTTGAGGTGCTATCGTTCACCGAAAGAATTCCCAAGAGAAGATGCTCCATGGAGACAAATTCATCCTTGAATTCCTGGGAAAGTGCGGTGGCTTTCTGCAGGGCTTTTGTGGCATCATTTGAAAGGTACTGCTCCCCGACACTGACTTTGGGATAGGAATCGAGGATCCTGTCAAGTGCAAGGGTGAAATTATCAAGGTTCACATTCAGTTTCTTCAGGAGGTAAGGAATGACATTCTCGTCAACCATAAGCATCCCCTTCAGTAAATGCGAAGTCTCGATGGCCTGGTTCTGTTTTGCAGTTGCAATTTCCATTGCTTTCTGAACGGCTTCCTGTGATTTGATGGTGAAATTGTTGAAATTCATGGTTGTTTCATCATCCTCTTCCTTCGTTATTGGTGGCGGATCTTAAAAAACGATGTGCCACCGATATGGATTTCACATCAGCCCAACCTGCTGTATCAGGGATATCTTGTGAAAGAAGGACTTCTCCTCAATTATCTCTCCGTCCCTCCTGCGGCTTTCAGATATAAGTTGAAATTCTCAAACAACAATTTTGAAAGAATCCTTTAGATGATAATCCTGTTTGATTAATTGCACAGGCTATCTCTTTTCATGGATTGATAAAAAAATATTCACCGTGCACGATAGAAAACTTCAAAGCCGGTGCCATCATCAAGCAGGATATCTCCTTAAGGAGGAAATTCGTTGCCGGGAAGCAATCCAAAATTATCTGCACTCTTGTTAGCTTTATTGATCCATAACAGGAATCACGTCATCATGCAGTTGAACATGCTAATGATCAAGACCAAAACAAAATAATCCAAGAACACAAACATCCCTTAGTTGATAAAGGTTGCAACATGCAGAGCGACGGGAACAGGAACCTCACCTAACCGGATTCCCTGTAACAGCATAATTTAATTACCATTATATGGAATGATATTTCTATCAGAGCAGAGGGTGCGAGGGATGTCTGATTTTCACGATATTTCTGATTATAACGGATAATGTATGTGAATTAAGGAATAATCGCGCCAAAAACGGTGATTTGCCTTCCTTACATTCCGCCTTACAACTGCTGAAATGAGTTAAGAACAATACAGGAGCTGATTGGGTATATCCGAATCTTTTCAATCCATAATCCGGAAACAGGTAAGGTCTGCACTTGTAGTATTTTTTCTGCTCACGATCCTTACCGGTATCATCTATCCTCTGGTAGTAACCGGTATCGCACAGATGATCTTTCCGACCCAGGCAAACGGGAACCTTATCGTTCATGATGGAAAAGTTGCCGGTTCAGCACTTATCGGGCAACCGTTTACATCGCCGGGATATTTCTGGGGCCGTCCCTCGTCTACATCTCCGGCACCCTACAATGCTGGCCTCTCGTCGGGTTCGAACCTCGGTCCCTCGAATCCTGCACTCATCAGTGCGGTGAAAGCCAGGGCCGAAATCCTTCATGCAGCTGATCCGGGCAACACACTTCCGATCCCAGTCGATCTCGTCACTTCCTCAGGAAGCGGCCTCGATCCTGATATCAGTGTTGCTGCAGCGAATTACCAGGTCTCCCGCATCGCGCGGGAGAGAAACCTGAGCGAGAGCGACGTGTCGGCTCTTGTAGCGCGGCAGACCCAGAACCGTCAGTTCGGTCTTCTGGGTGAATCCCGGGTAAACGTCCTGAAGCTCAACCTCGCACTTGACGACATGAGTTCACATCTCATAACGGTAACGCCATCGGCCGGGCAGCGGGAAGTTCCCCCACCGCTGGTTTTCGGCCTCAGGATGACGGAGTGGATCCAGTTGATCCTTTTCTTTATCGTTCTCGCTGCCCTGATCGTCCCAATCGGCGGGTTCATGGCAAAGGTGTACTCCGGTGAGCGGACATTCCTCACACCTATCACCGGTCCGGTCGAGAAATGGATCCTCTCGGCTTCGGGAGTGAGCGGCAGCGAAGAGATGGACTGGAAGATGTTTGCCGTCGCGATGATGATCTTCTCGGTAATCGGGATCGCAGTGGTCTTTGTGCTCCAGATGGCCCAGCAGATCCTGCCCCTCAACCCTGCCGGTGTTGGCCCGGCCTCATGGGACCTCTCGCTCAATACCGCGGTCAGTTTCGCCACGAACACCAACTGGCAGGCATATGCCGGTGAGGCCGGTGTCAGTTACCTGACCCAGATGATCGGTCTTGCGGTCCAGAACTTCATATCCGCTGCCGTAGGAATGGCAGTCCTTATCGCGTTCATCTATGGCTTCTCGCGCCGGTCGGCGACAACGATCGGAAATTTCTGGGTACTCCTTATCCGCAGTGTCATGATCCTGCTCCCCCTCTGCACTATCATCGCCCTCATACTCGTATCGCAGGGGACTGTCCAGACGTTCAGCGGGCCCGTCACCGTCCCTCTCCTTGACCCGGTCAAGGACAATTCAGGAGCGCTCGTTACCACCCAGTCGATTCCCCTTGGGCCGGCCGCATCGCAGATCGCCATCAAGCAGCTCGGTACCAACGGGGGAGGTTTCTTCAATGCCAATTCAGCCCACCCGTTCGAGAACCCCACACCGTTTGCGAACTTCCTCGAGGTCCTGGCTATTCTCATCATCCCTACCGCGCTCTGCTATACCTTCGGCAAGATGATCGGATCTGCGAGAAAAGGGATCGCCATCCTGATAGCAATGACCCTCATCTTCGCACCACTTGTCGGAATGACTATCTGGTCGGAGGTGAGTGGTAACCCTGCATTCACTCCTCTTGGTATCGACCAAACCCCTACCCTTTTCCAACCGGGTGGGAATATGGAGGGGAAGGAGGTGAGGTTTGGCGTCGTGCAGTCCGCGTTCTTCGCGGTCGTTACTACCGTGACGTCCTGCGGTGCCGTCAATTCGATGCATGATTCGTACATGCCGCTCGGTGGGTTCGTGCAGATGTTCGACATGCAGATTGGTGAGGTCGTCTTTGGTGGTGTCGGCTCCGGGCTGTATACCATGCTCATCTTCGTCATCCTTGCGATGTTCATTGCAGGGCTGATGGTCGGGCGGACACCCGAGCTCTACGGCAAGAAGATCGAGCCGTACGAGATGACCCTCACGACTATCCATATCCTCATCCCGATCTTCCTCATCCTCGGCCTCACGACCGTTGCAGTCCTCACCGACACCGGGAGATCGGCAATCCTCAACCCCGGACCGCACGGGTTCTCGGAGATCCTCTACGCATTCAGCTCTGCTTCCCAAAATAATGGAAGCGCCTTTGGCGGTTTGTCGGCCAACAGTGTGTTCTACAATCTCACGACTGCATTAGCCATGTTTGTCGGTCGCTATGCCGTCGCTATTATCACGCTTGCACTCGCAGGATCGTTTGTCGCAAAAAAGATCGTTCCGGTCACGGATGGGACGCTCCGCGATCATCGCCCGCTTTTCATAGTCTGGCTCGTCTTTGTTGTCATTGTAGTCGGTGCGCTCAGTTTCCTTCCGGCACTCTCGCTCGGCCCTGTCGTCGAACATCTTTCCATGGTTGCAGGTGGGGTTATCCATGGTTGAACATACCGGCGGCAGGATGCTATCGGAAAAACAGTACTCCCTCTATAAACGTGCACTTATCGATGCATTCCTGAAACTCGACCCGCGGACCCTGTACCGCAACGTGGTCATGTTTACTGTGGAGATCGGCAGTGTGATAACCAGTCTCCTTTGGGTCCAGGCACTGGGCGGTCACGGTGAGGCACCGGCAGGGTTTATCGGCGCGATAGCTGCATGGCTCTGGTTCACGGTCCTCTTTGCCAATTTCGCTGAGGCCCTTGCCGAGGGACGGGGAAAAGCACAGGCCGAGTCCCTGCGGAAGATGCGGCAGGACACCGAGGCAAAGAAACTCTATCTCGGGTATGAGATCGAGAAGGGAAGGGAACCTGCCCCGACAGACTTTATCAAGGTCTCTTCTTCAACGCTACACAGGTCAGACTTCTTCTACGTCAGGGCCGGGGACATTATTCCGGTTGACGGAGAGGTTGTCGAGGGCGTCGCATCAGTAAACGAGAGCGCGATTACCGGAGAAAGTGCACCGGTAATCCGCGAGTCCGGCGGCGAACGGAGCGCTGTCACCGGTGGCACGGTCATACTCTCAGACTGGCTCATTATCCGGGCGAGCGCCAATCCTGGTGAAGGGTTCCTCGACCACATGATCAGCCTCATCGAAGGTGCAAAACGGCAGAAGACACCAAACGAGATAGCACTCAATATCCTCCTCATCGGGCTGACCGCGGTCTTTATCGTAGTCTGTGCCTCGCTCTACGCGTTTTCTCTCTATAGCGTGAAAGCCGCAGGTGCCGGGGTACCGGTCACGGTCACGGTACTTATCGCCCTCTTTGTCTGCCTCGCCCCGACTACCATAGGTGGGCTGCTCAGTGCAATCGGCATTGCCGGCATGGACCGGCTGATCCGGCGCAATGTCATCACGACATCGGGCAGGGCCATTGAAGCGGCGGGAGATGTCGACGTCCTCCTTCTCGACAAAACAGGGACTATCACCCTCGGTAACCGGCAGGCTGTCGATCTGAAACCTGTTGACGGGACCGACATCATGGAGCTTGCCGAGACCGCGCAACTCGCGTCGCTTGCCGATGAGACACCTGAAGGTCGCAGCATTGTCGTGCTGGTAAAAGAGAAGTACGGACTTCGCGGCAGGACGGTTGGGGCGTCCGAGTCAGTTCCCGAGATGCAGTTTATCCCGTTCTCCAGCCACACGCGTATGAGCGGTGTCGATCACGGTGATGTGCATATCCGGAAAGGTGCTGCAGACGCCATTTTTGCACATATCCAAGAGCAAGGTAATTCCATCTCTGACCAGCTGAAACAGGAAGTTAACGTCATCGCTGGTGCGGGGGGGACCCCTCTTGTCGTCACAAAAAACGGGAAGGCTTTGGGTGTCATCTACTTAAAAGACATCGTGAAAGGGGGGATCAAGGAGCGGTTTGCCCAGCTGCGCCGGATGGGCATCAAGACGATCATGATCACCGGTGACAACCGGCTCACGGCTGCAACCATCGCCGCCGAGGCTGGTGTGGACGATTTCCTCGCTGAGGCAACACCGGAGAGCAAACTCAAGCTGATCCGTGAGTACCAAGCGGGTGGGCGGATGGTTGCCATGACCGGTGACGGCACCAACGATGCCCCCGCGCTCGCACAGGCGGATGTCGCTGTAGCTATGAACACCGGGACCCAGCCGGCCCGAGAGGCAGCGAACATGATCGATCTTGAGAGCAACCCCACCAAACTGATCGAGATTGTGGAAATCGGAAAGCAACTCCTGATGACCCGGGGGGCACTCACTACCTTCTCCATCACTAATGACCTCGCAAAATATTTCTTTATCATTCCCGCAGCATTCGCCTCTACATATCCGGCGCTCGCTGCACTGAACATCCTCGGTCTCCATAACCCAATCCTCTCGGCAGTTATTTTTAACGCGCTCATCATCATTGCGCTCATCCCCCTTGCTCTTCATGGCGTTGCGTATCGCCCGATGACCGCGGAAGAAGCATTACGGAAGAACATCCTTATCTACGGGATCGGTGGGGTCATCGCCCCGTTCATCGGAATAAAGATTATTGATATGCTTCTCGTATTCATAGGTGTGTAAACGGTTTCTATGGCTGTCCTTTCTGAAAATCGTCCTGATCCCGATACTCTTCTCGCCCATGTGCAGGGTGAAGAGAGGCAGAAGAACCGGGGCAAACTCAAAATTTTCTTTGGATTCATTGCCGGCGTTGGGAAGACGTATGAGATGCTTCAGGCAGCTCACCTTAGGAAGAATGAGGGAATTGACGTAAAAATCGGGTATATTGAGACACATGGCAGGCCAGAGACAGGAGCACTGGTTGAAGGACTTCCTGTCATCCCAAGAAGGATGATAGAATACCGGAATGTGACGATACCGGAGATGGATCTCGATGCAGTCCTGGCGGCCCGCCCGCAACTCGTCCTTGTAGATGAACTGGCCCATACCAATGCACCGGGTTCGCGCCATACGAAGCGGTACCAGGACGTCGAGGAGATTCTAGACGCTGGCATTGACGTGTACACTACATTAAACATCCAGCATGTCGACAGCCTCAATGACGTGGTCGCCCAAATCACCGGAGTGATTGTCCGTGAGACCATCCCCGACCGAGTCATCGATGAAGCGAACGAGATCGAGCTTGTCGACCTCGCACCTCCTGAACTCCTCCAGCGACTCAGGGAAGGAAAAGTGTATGTCCCCGATATGGCGGCTCGGGCTATCGAGCAGTTCTTCAATGAGGGGAACCTCTATGCACTTCGGGAACTTGCTCTCAGGCGTGCGGCTGAGCGGGTTGATAACCAGATGCTCGCATGGATGCAGACACGGGCAATTCCGGGCCCGTGGGCCGCAGGAGAACATATCCTTGTATCTGTCGGCTCAGGCCCGTTGTCCGAACGGTTGGTACGGACCACCCGGAGGCAGGCCGACCGCATGGGCGCCCAGTGGACGGCTATTTACGTTGAAACCCCTGCGCATCACCGGCTCTCGAAAAAGGCCAAGGAGCAGCTGGCACGGACTCTGCAGCTTGCCGAGAAACTTGGGGCCACGACGGTTACCATGTTCGGTCTCAATATTGCCTCAACGGTGATCGATTATGCACACCGTCACAATATTACCCGAATCATTGTCGGAAAAACACTCCGCCCGCGATGGCAGGAATATGTATTTGGATCAGTTGTCGATCAACTCATCCATGACAGTGGACCCATCGATGTCTACGTAATCAGTAGCGATGAACATATTCCCCAAAAAACCGGGGATCTGGAACCTCTGCTCCCGGCAACTCCCCCCATGGATTACATCGCAAGCCTTTTCCTCGTCGCTTCCATCACTGTTATCGGCTTGCTTATCAAGTCGTTCATATCCCAGACTAATCTCGCTATGCTTTTCCTCCTTGCGGTTGTTGTTGTCGCGTTCAGGAGAGGCCTCCGGCCGGCAATATTTACCGCGGTTGTTGGCGTTCTTGCATTCGACTTCTTCTTTATCTCGCCCTACCTGGCGTTCAGGGTGTCCGATTCCGAATATCTTATCACATTCGCAGGGATGATCATTGTTGGTTCACTGATCAGCCTGCTCGTTGCAAGGGTACGCGAGCATGCCTATGCCGCACAGGAGCGGGAGAAGGAGACCGGGACACTATATGCCCTGTCACAGGACCTCGCGGCTGCTGCGGATACCGATTCGGTTATTGCGGCGGTTACCCGGCATATCCGGGAGATCTTTCAGTGGGAGAGTGTGGTTCTCCTGCCGGACGAGGACCGTCTCATTGTTCACCAATCAGGTACCGGACCTGTCCTGAATGCAGATGACATCGCCGTGGCAACATGGGCGTTCCAGCATGGTTCCATTGCCGGCTATGATACTGACACCCTGCACGGGTCCCGGCTCAGGTACATGCCGCTCCAGAGCTCGGCGGGTGTCCTCGGGATCATGGGTGTGAAACCTGCCGAGCCCGATGGCATCATCACCCACGAGCAGGAACGCATCCTCACGGCGTTTGCCAACCAGATGGCACTGGCACTTGAGCGGGTGAAGTTGACGAAAAACGGCAGGGAGGCTGGAAGGTCAAATTATTCGTGAATCATCATGGGACACATCGTTCTCCTGAAACTGATCCGGCTTAGAAAGAAGTCAGACACGTATGTGGCAGTGAAGAATTCTGATGAATTTTTCTCTTCTTCGAATTTTGCTTTTCGCGCGATTTTTCTGGCGATCCCTGCACAGGACGCACTGTTTGTGGCGCTTAACCGGTGGCACAAGGGGCTATACGGACTGCCGAAAGGGAAGATGGGCGGGGGTATTCCATTGCGTGCCATTTCTTATCCCCGGCTCGGGTATTTCCCAGTTGATTATCCAGTCTGCCACACGGCTGTTGCTATCTGAAGCCTCACGGATTCAGATTTTGATCATCTTTTGGAACATTTTGGTACTTATTTCACTGACTGGTGGAGCTTCGATGCTCGCTGATCAGGCTTCGCTAACCGAAGAAAGGAACTGAACCTCATCGAGATCTCATGTTCACCTTGCTTTTCTGAATTATCTCCTTAAGATCCCTCGCCGCTGCCGTAATATCCGGACTCCCGACCACAGCAGAGATCACCGCGATCCCATCCGCTCCCGCTGCGATGACGTCATCCACATTCCCCGGGTTGACCCCCCCGATAGCAATCACGGGAATGGATGTATTCCGTCGTATCTCCCGTAATGCCTCAAGTCCACGACCGGGTCCGGCATCATTCTTGGATGTGGTGGAAAATACCGGACTGAGGGCAAGATAGTCTGCCCCTTCCTGCACGGCCCGGATCGCCTCCTCAAGGGTTCCCACCGAAACTCCAATGATGAACCCGGGAGGTGCGATTTGCCGGGCAGTCCCGGCACGCATGTCATCCTGCCCGAGATGAATGCCATCTGCACTGCAGGAAAGCGCAACATCCAGACGATCATTCACGATGAAGAGGGTTCCGGTTTTTCTTGTTATTTCCCGGATCACGCGGCCGATCCGGCAGAGATCCCTGGGTCCGCACGCCTTGTCCCTTAACTGGATGACATCTGCCCCGCCTTCAATTGCCCGAAGTGCAATCTCTGCGTGGGACAAACCACCTGCAACCGATTCATCGGTAATGACGTATAAGTCAATCATCATGATGGAACGATTATTGTTTCCTAATCTTAGCACAAGACGCAAGATCTTCGGGAGTGAGCGCAGCCAGTTCATCGAACAATGCCGTTTTGAACGAATAAGGACCATGCGCATATGCTGCCGCTCTCTCACCCGCAACCCCGAATGCTGCAAGGGCTGCGGCTGATGCTAAAACAGGATCATCAGATACCGCAGCAAATGTTCCCGTCACTGATGCTGCCATGCATCCGGTACCGGAAATGCCACCCATCAGAGGATGGCCATTTTCGACAAGGAGGACGCGTTTGCCGTCGGTCACGATGTCAGTAGCTCCGCTTATAACCACGGTGATACCCGACACGTCTGCAAATTTCCGGGCAATCTTTACCGGATCTCCGATCATTCCGTAAGAATCCACCCCTCTGACGTTTGCTTCTGCACCGGCAAGAATCCCAATTTCTCCGGCATTGCCCTTGAGGATCGTTATCTTTAGTTCATCAAGCAGGCGCAGGGCTGTCCTGGTCCTGAACTTGGTCGCGCCAGCTCCAACAGGATCAAGGACAACCGGGATCTTGAGATCGTTTGCCATTCCTCCCGCAAGAATCATGGATTCTATCTGTCCTCCATTGAGGGTGCCGATATTAAGGACCAGGGCACCAGCGACAGCAACCATCTCGCAGACTTCCTCAGGAGCGTCTGCCATAACCGGCGCACCACCTATTGAAATCGTGACATTCGCACAATCGTTGACCGTGACGTAATTGGTAATATGGTGGACAAGCGGGTGTTTCTTGCGCACATCTGCAAATATATCAGAGAATTTTTTATTTTTCATTGCAATTCTCCATTTTTCATTCCTCATATCCAGCAGCAGAATTCACCAGAATATTGGGAGGGGAGTTATTTAATCGTGCCAGCACTGATGCACAAAAAATACAGGTGAAAACCATTGCATTCATCTAGCTGGAGTTCACGGGTCAACCTGCAAGTTCTTTCAGCGTCGCAATGAGCATGTCAATTTCATGTTCCGTTGTATAGAGCGCAATACTAGCCCGTACTGTCCCTTGAGGTAACCCCAGGTATTCCATAAGCGGCTGGCAACAATGGTGCCCGGATCGCACCATGATGTCAGCACTCTCATCCAGCTGCTGCGCGACTTCATGGGGATGGACCCCTTCTAAAGTGAACGAAACAACGCCGATGCGGGGTACGTGCAGGCCGGGTGAGAATATATGTATCCTGTTGATCGGAACCAATCCATCAATTAACCGGTTCGTAAGTGCTTCTTCATAATGTCTGATCCTTTCCATGCCAATCGTTTCAAGATACTCAGCTGCAGCACCAAGGCCGATTCCTCCACCGATATTGGGAGTTCCTGCCTCGTATTTCTGGTACCCCTCTGCCGTTGTAAAGCCCGTTTTGGATACCACCTCGACCATCCCGCCCCCGAATTGTACTGGGTCAAGCACTGTCTCCTGCATCCAGAGGACACCGGTACCGGTTGGCCCGAGCATCTTATGACCGGAACAGGCAAAAAAGTCGCAGCCGAGACGGGCAACATCGATGGGTATATGGGGAACTGACTGTGCACCATCAACAAGTAAAAGGACTCCGTTGTCATGGCATATCTTTGCAATCTCCGGAATGGGGGTGACTACGCCGATAACATTCGATGCGTGAGTAACTGCAACGAGCCGGGTCGCAGGGGTGATCGATTGTTCCAGCGCAGCGAGATCAAGTGAATAATCAGCATTTATACCGATAACATCGAGCCCTACACCCTGCCTGGCAAGATTCCTCCACGGTAGCAGGTTTGAATGGTGCTCGAGAATAGTGGTAATCACGCGATCTCCGGATTTCCAGGCAAGACCCTGTGCCACCATGTTGATCGCTTCGGTAGTATTTTTCGTAAAAACAGTAGTTCCTCCGCTTCCGCCAATGAACTGTGCCACTTTATCATGGGCATGCCAGTAACGCTGTGATGCTATCTGGGTGAACCGGTGTACACCCCTTCCCACATTTGCACGGTATCGGTGTTCAAACTCGACCATTGCTTCGATGACCGGTTCTGGTGAAAAGCTTGTTGCTGCATTGTCCAGATAAATGATATCTCCGAGGATCGGGAAATCCTTCCGGATCTCGTTGATCGCAAATGCTGTTCCGGCCTGTTTTTCCATGGGTGTTTCCATCGTTTTCCCTGCTCTGTTATCAATTGTCGCTTGTTTTACCCTCGCCGGTCCAGCCTGCAAGGTATAATCATTATTAAGGGGGATACCTCTCGATTTGCACAATTCCCGCATCTTTGGGGGCAGTGCACGCCAGCGCCAGAGACCCCATGTACAAAAGGCACCCGGAAGCCCTTTTTTATCTGCCCACATTTCAAGGAACTCATCCCAGCGCCGGGCATATTCGGGCAGAATGATCCGGAGTTCCTCGTACTCACTTTCAAGCATCGCAGGGCAGAGAAAGCACCCGATGCGTTCGAGCCCCTTATCGTAGAGCGGATTGATCTCTGCTTTCTGCCACCAGAGATAGAGGAATACCTCAAGCGCCCGCCAGTTACGTATCGGAGAGATATTGAGCTGGAGCGGATTGGCCGGGTTCTGGCTCGTCTCGTCAAGATCGGCCCGGTTCCATGATTCATACCAGCGGTTTCCCTGCACGGTAACACAGGGACCAACCCCGGCAAGGTAGAGCTTGAGCGGGTGCAGTTTCAGTAGTTTGCAGCACCAGCGATTATCCTTTCCCGGCGGTCCAGCCTTCTCGACCGCCTGCCAGAAGTCTCCTGCTCTCTGGATGACCTCAATACCCTGGGATCGTACGAACTCCACCGTTTCAGGAAATTCTATTCCGGTATCAATGAAGAACGCATTAGTCACGCCGGCCTTTCGCGCAAGATGGAGGACTGCGGTACTGTCCTTACCACCGGAGAACGATACATTTGCGGTAGGACGGTCATGGATATGCTGTTTAATCGTGCGAATCGCATTCCGTTCGAGATTTTTTAAGTGATACCGGTTCTTCTCAACTGCGATAGCCCAATCGGGATTTCTGGGTGTACGGGGTATAACGGTAATAAGCTCTTTAACTCTGATGGAATTGTCTTTTACCACACCAGTCCCGAACCGGTTTTTGTATTTTACAATCACCGTGCCGTCCGGTGCAGGGGTTTTGAGGGGGATCCTTTTCCCCCCAATACGACCCGGTTCTTTTCTGGCATCTGTCTGGAGATCGAGATCGACTATTCCTTTCTTTACGGAGGACAGGATGTACGGGAGCGCCTCAGGCGAAATATCGAGACTGAATTTTCTCGATACCGGATCGAATGTAAGCCAGCCGAACCGTTCACCGTGCATGATCACCAGGTCCGCACGATCGACACCGCCGGTTTTATTCAGAAGAAGAATTTTTGCGAGCGGGACGGTACCAAAACGTTCGGTCACAAGTTTCCTGATAAGCGCTGTATCCGCTGCAAGCGCCGGGCGTACGTCAAAGGGGTGGAGCAGCTCGATCTTTTTCCCCTCTTTGCCACATGCACAGCTCTTCGCAATCAGCGGGACATTGCAGTCTTCGCACCAGTAAAGGATTTTTTTAACCGGTGGTTCGCGCATCACACACATTTATTGTGCGTTCAGGAGATAAGAGAAACGATGTGGGGATAATCATCATCCATGGGTGTTCCATGATCCTGTGATAATATGTATAATATGAGGTCCAGGATTTTAACGCTAAACTATATACAAAATAAATCCCGAAAGAACATTGGTGAAGGTACCATGGTGAAGTTAACCGCTGACATGAAAGAGGCATTCGGGAAGATGAAAGTATTCCCGGTTGCAACTGCAACAAAAGATGGCACACCAAACGTAATCCCGCTCGGTATCGCCGAGCTCGTGAGCGATGATACCGTCTGGTTTGTGGACAATTTCATGAACAAGACGCTCTCCAACCTGCGGACAAACCCCAAGATCGCATTCTTTGTCTGGGGGCCGGAGATCAAGGGCTGCTACCAGGTCAAGGGTGTTGCTGCCATCAGGACAAGCGGTAAGGAATATGATGAGATGAAGGCAAAAATCAATCAGAAGAATCCGGCACTTCCGGCGCGCTCGCTTGTTATTGTAAAGATTACTGAAATCTTCGAGTGCAAACCCGGACCTTCAGCCGGCTCAAAACTTCTCTGATTTTCTACATTTTTTACCGTGCATGATGTTTCGGTACTGGACTTAGCTATTGTTATCATTATTGGTCAAAAATACCATAACCCCCATCCGGGCCCAAATTGGGCTCCGGAAGACCGAAGAGGAGCCTGAATATACCCGGATTACAAAAGTCCCCATAAAACCGTTATTTTGGTAAACAGACGATTTTATAGATCCCCCAAAGCTGGGTGAGTTTCTGAACATCCAAAAGGGTCGGCACCAAAGGGCGGACGACCAAAAAAGAGGCTCCCTATGTGCAATAAGGTGCATTAGAATTGATTTTAATCTCTTCAAATCGTGCCTTTATTTAAAATCAGAGAGCAAATAGAGGTATAATTTTACAATCTTCTTTCCTGATTGTCAATTGGACAGGTTGCAGGCTATTTGATTATGCCGGAGAATTTTTCTTAATTTGTTTTATCAGAGTACGTCATAGAAAAACCAGTTTTCAGTGACGATAAATCCTGAACTGATACAAAACTACCGGGATAAATCGGACGCGATAACCACTTCAGAAAATGAACGGGACTGAAGACCTTTACAAGAGATTTTTTTCTGATGACGGAAAACTGGAGCGAAAAAAGTGAGTATATATGATATTTATGCATGTTATTTCGAACCGGGTTTTGAGCCCGGAGCAGCAGCTACCACTTTGAGTGATTCGGTCATCTCAGGGAGCAATTCAGCCGGGATCCCTATTACCATCTCGCCGTCATCTATGCCAGAAAACTTGCGGGAACCGTCACATCCAAGCGAAAAGTTTACCTGCCCGTTTAAGTACGTCTGGGCACACGCATCAGAGCACACCGACTGGATTCCGGCGAATTCCGCGTTTATCCTCCCACCCATTCTAAAAAGGCTGCTCTGCGCGAGTTTTAACATACTCCAGGGATTTGCAACTATTAAAACAACCTGCGGGTCAAACGTTGTCTTTTCGAGTGGGGCATAGAGTGTGGCATACGTTTCATTGGTTTGAAGATGCGGAACCCTGTCAATGGTCCGCTTACAGGCAGCGGAACTTTCGAATTTTCCCAGTCTGAAATAAAAATCACCTGTCTTCAGGGTATCGGTAATCTCTCTGAGCCCCAGCGCCCATGCGCCACCGTTGCATTCATGTTTGACGGAGGGCGAATAAAAGATTCGCCCTTCTTTACGGGCAAGATTGACCATGGAGCAGTGCCGTATAGTCTTATCAAGTTCATGCATCCCCGGGGGAATATCTTCTTTCTTTGTTGCAAACCTGAATGCTACGGGAGATCCGGAGAGCTTTAAGTATTTTTTAAGAGTCTCTGATGCCTCGGCGTAATTGATCGGGATTTTCATATCTGGTGTCATACGAACCAACCTCATGGTCCAGTATAGGAAGGACCCTATATCTAGACCATGTGGCGGGATTTATTTAAACATAATTACTGTGCCAGTGAAATTTCTATTATTCTCTTCCGACCATGATAAACAGTAGGGAAATTTCAGGGTGGTATAAACCGGACCCTATCGAAAAGTATGATGATTACCTTGTACCTTCACAACCCAAGATATTTGAGCAGGACCAAAAACCCGATCATGAATACTTCCATCAGAACAATAACATTCCACAGGTTCAGGTACTCCGGGACCGTGACCGCCGGAAACTTACTCCATGTGAGTACAGGGATTCTCAGTCGGGGGCAAATAATAAATTAGTGTAATATTTCGGGTTACTCCTGGATACTGATAATTTGTACCGGGCAGAGATCTGCAGCTTCCTGTGCACATGAGGAAAGATCATCTGTTGGTGTTCCTTCAGCAATGTTACCATTAATCCGGTATTTCTCGATAATCCTGCTGAACGAGTCATCCGGGTCCTGCTCAAACAATCCCGGACATGCTTCCCAGCATGAACCACAGCTCACGCAGGTCATACGGTCAATAACCACTTTCACTGATATGGCTCCTTAACTATTGATGCATAGTAGATCCGAAATAATAAAAAGGTGCCTGAAAAGGTAATAAGCTGCCTTCTTTCCAAAACGGTTATTTAATTTAATGCGGGTTGAGCATTCGGGAGAATAACCCCGGACATCCCTTAATAATTATTATCTTCCGGTAAACAAATGAATTTTGGGACGATGCCCTTACTGATACATAAGAAGGAGTTTTTGAAAATGCAATCAGGTGGGTGATTCTGATCATAGCAATCCTGTATCTGGGCATACCGAAGTACGGGTATCACAATAATCGGTTTTATTTTAGCATTTATTATCATAATCCTGACCCTAGTACCGCTTTTTGCCATTTTTCAGGTACGGTACATGGCACGGGTACATGACAGTACTGCGCTGGCAGCCTGTTTTTTTTCTGTTATGGAATCCCTGAATTCTTCGTTGACGGATACAGGACTCTGCAGATGAGAAGAGCTAACAGCCGACATTGGTCTATTTATTAGTGAAGGCACAGCTCTGACGGTGTCTTTTTGTAAAATTTCTTCCGAGATTCTTATCCGCTTCTTTGAGCCTGCTCCACTGCCTTCAGCAACCAGGCCATATTTTTCCCTATCACCATCATTCGTTCGACCCCCTCGCGGTCCTGTTCGACGTCTCCAATAGCGCTTCCAACGCCGATCCCCGGAAAACCGGTGAGGATCATATCACCGGCAAGCATGAAATGTAATAGTGTATCTGCGGTATGCATTGCTCCAGCTCTCCGCAGGGCAATAGCAGCTGCTCCAACTTTACGCCGGAAAAGACCCCCGTTTGCCATCGATACAAAACCTGCCCGGTCGATGAGCGCTTTCATTTCCGCAGTCACATCGGTGAAATATACCGGTGAACCCAGAATGATTCCATCGGCAGCGATCATCTTTTCAATGCAGGAGTTGGCGACGTCATTTTCTATGACGCAACGTCTGTCACGGTTCTCAAAACATTTCATGCACGCCGTGCAGCCCCGGACTCTTTTGCCAGCCAGCTGTACCAGCTCTGTATCGATCCCCTCATTCGTCAGTTCCCGAAAGGCATACCGAATCAGGATGGCGGTGTTTCCATTTTTTCTCGGACTCCCGTTAAATGCAACGACTTTCACGAAATTTCCTCCACATGGTCACGTTCAATACATTTTAGATTTTTTATTCATTCCACAGATGCAGGGACAGTTCCTGAAATTCTTCATTCTAAATTCACTAGGTTACTGCATCGAGATATGCCCTTGTATCTTCGATCATGAAGTTCTGCACAAGTTTCTTTTTGATTTGATTAATATCCGCGCTATGGGCTGTCATTGCCTCTGCGATCATTTTTTTGATAATTTCCCGCATATTTTTGTCTCCCAGTACCAGTGGACAGGGAGATGTTTACAGCTGACAATAGGAGCATCCCCTTCTTAATTGCTTCAGTAAAGACAAAAATGCCCAAGACATTTCCACCAGTCCATCAAATAACTTCGCTGTCCCAATAACGAGGCGGAAATCACCAGGTTCGATACCCGTCATCAATCACAGGATCATGGGATGGGATAAAGTCTCTTCCTTTCTGAGTACGTGAGCAGATAATCCAGTTACCCTCGGACTTCCCATCGATGAGGTCTGCCTTTTTCAGAACGTTAAGGTGGAAGGATAACTTTGAGTTGGCAATCCCTATGCATGCTCTAATCACACAGAGTGGCTGGATAACAAGGAGGTAGGGATGGTTATGCGAACCAGATCAGACAGTGCGCTGGCATCACGCTCGTTTTCACAGAGGCTTTTTAAAAAGGGGCAACCAGGACTGCAGGAAATGAACGCATCAAGGCGGACTGAACATTGAGTGGCAGTATATCAGCGCTCATTCTTAACGCGTTCCACAACCATAAGTAACGGATAGTACTATGCAAGGTATAGAATTCAGAATGCAAAGTTGTGGTGAATCTCCCCCTGCCAGAAGAAAAGAATAAAAAATATTTTTAAATTTTTCTGATTTTTCTGATTTTTCTGAAAAGTATAAATATAGTGAAAATAAACTTAGTGACCACGTCATGTCACCCGGAAAAGAAAAAGAATCCTCTTGCGAATCCTGCAGTAACCTTGGCGGGTGCCGTATTGAGGCAGTACTGACAATCGATGAACGGGGCCAGATGGTCCTTCCCA
Source organism: Methanoregulaceae archaeon (assembly GCA_015660885.1). GTDB lineage: Archaea > Halobacteriota > Methanomicrobia > Methanomicrobiales > Methanospirillaceae > Methanoregula. The sequence continues at coordinate 277,426 of JACTUB010000001.1, forward strand.
AGGACGTTCGCGAGAAGGCGGGCGTCCGTAATGGAGACAAACTGGCGCTGATCAGCTGGGAAAAAGATGGCAGCATCTGCTGTCTTACACTCATGAAAGTCGAGAACTTAAGTGGAATGGTAAAAGAGGTGCTAGGTCCGCTTATGAACGAGAAAGATTAGGAAAGGGTGTACTCCATGGAAATAAAACAACCCTCCTCATGCTCATGCATACCGAACGTACAACCACCAGATTGTGGCTGTCCGCCAGATAACAAGCCATTGCCGCCAATCAGCACGATCACAAGTACCATCACGTTTGCCAACCATCTCGACCACTTTCTTGCCCGCTGGGGCTGGAAACGATCTGAGCACAGGGTTGAACCGGGTTTGTACCGCCTCGGGAACCCGGCAGCGGACTCTCCGGTCTTTGCATCGGCAAACTATACGCTCAGCTTCGATGCCCTCAGGTCTGCACTAGCAGGTAACGACGGGTATATACTGGTGCTGGATACCAAAGGGATCAATGTCTGGTGCGCTGCGGGCAAAGGCACATTCGGAACCGATGAACTTGTCAGCCGGATACAATCCACGGGTCTTGCCAGCGTAGTCAGCCACCGGAAGATTATCGTACCCCAGCTTGGTGCGCCCGGCGTCTCGTGGCCCGAGATATTACGGAGGTCCGGGTTTATTGTCGAATACGGCCCGGTCCGGGCGCGGGATCTGCCTGAGTACCTGAAAACGCGGAAAGCAACGGATGAAATGCGCAGGGTACAGTTTCCTGTGAAGGAACGGGTCGTCCTCACCCCGGTAGAATTTGTCCATGTCGCACTGCCGGCAATCGCGGCTTTCATTATTCTTTACTATCTCGCAGGCTATGTCGCAGCTCTCGCAGCAATTACCACAGTCGTTGCAGGAACTGTACTCCTCCCGGCACTGCTCCCGATAATCCCCACGTATGACTTTTCCACCAAAGGCCTGATCCTAGGAGTAATCATTTCAATCCCGTTCACTGTTTCCTATGCGACAATTACTGCACTACCCTTATGGGCAAATGTAATGGCTGCACTGGTACCGATGCTCATCATCCCGGCTGTGACCGCATACTTTTCCCTTAACTTCACGGGTTGTACAACGTTCACCTCACGGACTGGCGTAAAAAAAGAAATTTTCCGTTATGTTCCGGTAATGGCACTTATGGCAGGTTCGGGAATCGTTATCGGAATTATTCTTGGAGTGAGCCGGCTGGCAGGAGTGATCTGATGTTTAATTCGTATACCGAAACAACCCTGAAGTATTACCCGGAACGGTGCATCAACTGCAAGCGCTGTACGCAAGTCTGTCCTCACGGAGTCTTTGAGGGAGGAGAGAGTACTGTGGTTCTTGCCCATCCGTCAGCCTGTATGGAATGCGGGGCCTGTGCGCTCAATTGTCCGGTCCAGGCAATCGGGGTCCAAAGTGGGGTCGGGTGTGCGTGGGCAATGATCTCGGCAGCTCTCAGGGGGAAAGATATGGATGCCGGTGAATGCAGCTGCGGAGAAGACGAAGGGTCATGCTGTCGACAAAACTCAGAAAAAAGTACCATTGAGAGATAAATTAAAAGACCCGCCAATACTCTTGTTTACTCTTGTTAATTGACCGCAGCGTCCTATAATTAACCTGCCATCAGAATTACTATCGGCTTCTTTGGCATTGGGTCAGCGGTCGGTTTCGCAATAGCTACCGAACCGCCCGTTGAAGTGCCAGTGCTGATTAGTCACGTGAATATGCAATGTTCCTGAAAGAGAAATGATACGGCATTAAAGACGCTGGTCATATGGGCATTCGAAAGGACCTATAAAGCCGATAATGTTTAACCCGAAAAGAAAATTTTTTTGCAAACAATTCCGGCGGTTCCTTCCGAGTCACGGGGGTACTTGCGAACCATATCGGCCGGTTACCGAGAAGCGAGAGAATATATACCCCTTTTACGGATTACCAACTATCAATTGCCATTGGACTGATACCAGATGACCGATGAACCAAAACCCCAGCTGATCCGGGAGCGTCTTGATGTCTGCGAGCTTGACAGGGCGAGAATGTCACTCCTGAACCCGGTATTAATCGAACAAAAGAAGAATGAGCGTACAATAGATGAAAATGCCAAACCAGTCCTTGAGCTGACGATTAGGGAGGGTATCGAAACCGTCTGGGACCGGTACGAGATGCAGCAGCCTTCATGCAAATATTGCCTCACCGGAATATCCTGTTCACGCTGTGCCATGGGGCCCTGCCGGATCATCCCTCCCAACCGTGTCCGAGGGGTATGCGGTGCAGACGCAGACCTGATGGTTTCCCGGAACCTTCTTGACATGATCGCCACCGGTGCAGCAGCACATTCAGACCATGGCCGTGACATTGCCGAGACGCTGTACTTGCTTGGTACCGGTAAAACCAAAGACTATGAAATTACCGATAAAGAAAAACTCAGGAGAATTTGCATAGAATATGATATAAACCCTGACGGTAAGAAAACTGAGCAGCTCGCCGCTGAACTTGGCGGGGCTATGCTCGACGAGTACGGCATGAGAAAGAATAGTCTCCAGTTCCTCAACCGTGTCCCGAAGGCAACCCGGGAGATTTGGGGTAGGTTGGGCATTACCCCGCGAGGCATTGACCGTGAAGTGGTGGATTCAATGCATCGCGTTCAGATGGGGGTCGGTGCTGATTATGTAAATATCCTGCTCCAGGGGTTACGAACTTCGCTTTCGGATGGCTGGGGGGGATCGATGATCGGCACTGAGGTTTCGGATATCCTGTTTGGCACTCCTACGATCACCAGCTCGAAGATGAATCTCGCAGTCATGAAAGGAGACCACGTAAACATCTCGGTGCATGGCCATAACCCGATGCTCTCTGAGGTTATTGTGAAGGCGGTAGCTGACCCGGAGCTGAAAGCACTCGCGCAAAAATATGGTGCAAAAGGGATCAATCTGGTCGGGTTGTGCTGCACCGGCAGCGAACTGCTGATGAGAAAAGGTGTCCCGATGACCGGTAACCATCTCAACCAGGAACTTATCATTGCAACCGGTGCTCTTGAGGCAATGGTAGTGGACTACCAGTGCATTTTCCCTTCACTTCCCCGGACTGCAAGCTGTTACCATACCCTGGTTATATCAACAAGTTCGAAAGCCACCATACCAGGCTCTTACTTCTTCGACTTCCATGCCGAAGACGCCTACCTCACCGCAAAGGCGATAGTGCGGATGGCCGTGGAAAATTTCAAGAACAGGAATCCACAGCGAGTCCTGATCCCGGGAGAACCTGTACCGGTAATGTCGGGATTCTCCAATGAAGCTATCAAGAACGCACTCGGGGGTTCATTTAAACCGCTGATCGACCTGATCGCAGCCGGCAAGATCCGGGGAGCGGTAGGAATTGTCGGGTGCAATAACCCGCACGTGAAACATGATTTCGGGCACATAATGCTGACAAAAGAACTGATCAGGAAAAATATTCTCTGTGTTGAGACGGGCTGTGCTGCAATTGCATCAGGAAAAGCCGGGCTTCTCCAGCCTGAAGCTGCGTCACTCGCGGGTGATGATCTCCGGGTGGTATGTGAGTCTCTCAAGATCCCCCCGGTGCTCCACATGGGCTCGTGCGTTGACAACTCCCGTATTCTCGCGCTTGCAGCGGAACTCGGTAACACCCTCAACGTCCCGATTCACAAATTACCCATTGCAGGAGCTGCTCCGGAATGGTATTCACAAAAGGCGGTCTCTATAGGGGCATACTTTGTTGCATCCGGCATCTATACGGTGCTCGGTGTGATGCCCCATATCTCCGGCAGCCCACCGGTAGTATCGTTGCTCACCGTAGGACTGAAAGGTGCTGTTAACGCGAGCTTCTCTGTTGAACCGGACCCGGTCAAAGCGTCTGTACTTATTTCGGACCATATCGAACGCAAACGGACTGAGCTTGGGATATAAGTGTGTACCCGATCACAGGCCATGCTGTATCAGAAGGAAATAAACCTCTCTCCCGTCTGAGCAGGACGGGGGTCCGGATAGTAATTACCGGTAAGGGTGGGGTCGGTAAAACCACTATTACTGCACTCCTGGCTCACCTGTTTGCACAGGAAGGATTCCGGGTCCTGGCTGTCGATGGTGATCCCCAGCAAAACCTTGCGGTGACTATGGGTATTCTGCCTCAGGATGCAGCGAGGATTGTGCCGGTCTCGCAGAGTACTGAGTACTTGCGGGAAAAAACCGGTGCCGGCTCAGGTGTATCCCCGGGCGGGCTCATAACCCTCAATCCCGATGTCAGTGATGTCATCGATCGGTTCTCGGTCAGGGTTGCCAAAAATCTCCGTCTTATCGTAATGGGGGGCGTCAGCCAGGCTGGCTGCGGTTGTCTCTGCCCTGAGTATATGCTCCTTGCTGCTATTTTCCGTCACATGAGGCTTCTTCCTGATGAGGTGATCCTTCTTGACACCCCCGCGGGCATGGAGCATTTCGGCAGGGCTGTCGCAGACGGTTTTTCATGCGCACTGGTTGTAGCTGACCCGTCCTATAATGCGCTTTCCGTCGCCAAGGAATCGACGGGACTTGCTCAGCAGCTTGGGATCAAAGATATTATTCTGGCAATCAACAGGGTCGGTAATCTGGCAGATGTTGACAAAATACCTGAGAGGGTGGGCGGGTTTACGGGATTTTCCCGAATGATGTTCTTACCTTTTGATTCTGAAATTATTCATCTCGAACCTGCAGTCAATCGGCTCCTTTCAACCGATTCGGAGTTTATCAGGGAAGTCAGGACTCTTGCGGAAACAATCACTGAGCAGCTTGATATTCGATCATGATTGGTGGAAAAATGGTGGGAAAAAACAGAATTCATATCCGCAAAAGTTGTCACTTCCCAACCTCTCATTATATTTCTTTTTACACCAACCATTTATCTCATGAAACCAGCGAAACCCGGCACGAGCACATCATCAGTGACACATGCCCGAAAAGGTCTTTTTTCTACCCATTCGTCCCGGGCAGATCATTTCACCGAATCGACAATCCGGGAGATGACCCGGCTTTCCCTGATGTACGATGCAATTAATCTTGCACAAGGATTTCCTGATTTTTCCTGTCCGGTTGAACTCAAGGCCGCCGCATGCAATGCGGTGAATGACGACTTCAACCAGTATGCCATCACCTGGGGAGCACAGGATCTTCGCGAGGCACTTGCGAGGAAGGTGAAAAAATATAATAAGATGACCTTTAATCCGGATACAGAAATAACAGTCACGTGCGGGTCAACTGAAGCGATGATGGCATCTATGCTCGCCGTTATCCAGCCTGGTGATGAAGTAGTTGTTCCTGAACCATTCTACGAGAATTATGGCCCGGATGCGCAGATCTCCGGAGCAGTACCCCGGTTTGTGCCACTTCTGGATGATTTCTCTATTGATGAAGAGGCATGGAAATCGGCATTTACCAATAAAACCAGGGCCATCATACTCAACAGTCCCAATAACCCCACAGGTAAGGTATTTTCAAAAAAAGAACTCATGTTCATCGCTGAACTCTGTAGCGATTATAACGTTATTGCAATTACCGATGAGATTTATGAACATATCCTCTATGACGGGAAGAAACACATTTCCCTCGGATCACTTGACGGGATGCAGGACCGGACCATTACCATCGGGAGTTTCTCCAAGACCTATAGCGTAACCGGATGGCGTGTGGGGTATGCACTGTCGGATGCTCCTATAACAGAACGGATCCGCAAGATCCACGACTTTTTAACAGTCGGATCTCCAGCTCCTTTGCAGCATGCCTGCATTGCTGCACTTATGCTACCGGAAACCTATTATCAGGAGCTGGCAACCATGTACGACCGGAAAAGAAAGATACTCTTTAAGGGGCTCAGGCAGGCCGGGTTCAGCTGCCAGTTACCCGAAGGGGCTTACTATATCTTCACTGATATTTCCGAATTTGGTATGACGGATAGTGATTTCGCACGCTTCCTTGTTAAGAAGACTGGTGTCGCCGCAGTTCCCGGCAGCTCATTCTATCATAACGGTGGACAGACCAGAATCCGTTTTACGTTCTCCAAGAAAGATGAGACGCTGATGGAGGCGTGCCAGCGCCTTGGACATCTGAATCTTCCATAAATTCACGCGACATGAAATAAAAAAGGTACTTTTTTATTTCTCAAAATGTTTCACTGCTTCCGGCAGGCAACGCACAACACCACAGATACCGGACACTGTCAGGGTCATAAGAATGGCATCAACCATTTCTTCCTTCGTTGCTCCCGCGGCCTTTGACATAGGCACATGTGGTTTTACTGCCATATCGTCACCCATCGAAGCTTTCATGGCAGTATATACCAGCTGTTTAGTTTTCGCGTCAAGTCCCTTCGACGCAACAAGGGACATGATCAGGCCATTGAATGCCCGGGCAACTTCAGGCGCTTCTTTCTGGAACAGTTCCATCGGGTTGGTCTCCATAGTACATCCTCGATTAACAGTTGATTATGGAATTATTAACCCGCGTTCTGCAAATTATATTAAACGGATTCAATGTCAGATTTGCCAGAGCATAACCATCGAACAATTACTGGCGAAAGATTAAACATCTCAGAATTATTTATTCACCGCTATGCACACAGCGGCAATCATTTCCGTGATCGTCTTGTGCACACTAATAACAGCGGGGTGCATCCAGCTCCCGGGCATGCACATTCTCACCAACACCCCGGATCCTGTCGTCGGCCAGTGGATAGGTGGCGAACTGCCTGCAACTGACCGGCATATAATCTTTTATGAGAACAAGACATTTTTTTCCACGGATTTTTTTTTAAATCGCGGGGAAACAACGGATAGCGGGAACTGGACAAAGAAAGATACCAATCTCTATGTAACGCAATCAGTCACCGGTGAAATAACCTACTGGGTATACGATTCTTTTGATGATTCGGTATATATGAGCAGAATACCCCAGATGAAATACCACCGGTATAAAGGGTAACCTCCCTTCTTTCGGGAGTAATCATGGCGATTTGCCCGAGCCATGCTGGTGCTCGCCCTGCACCCAGCGATCGCCATTCCTGCGAAGTTCTTTTTTCCAGATGGGGACTCCTTTTTTGATATTTTCGATGATGAACCGCGAACCCTCATACGCTTCCTTCCGGTGCCCTGCTCCGACAATAATAATCAGGATATTCTCACCGACGGCAAGGCGCCCGATGCGGTGGATAATATCGACGGAAAAAAGATCAAATTGTTTTTTTGCCTCAGTTGCAATGCGTTCCAGCTCTTTTGTGGCAACTTCCTCATAGGCTTCGAGCTCCATCTCGCGGATGTCATCATCGCGAACAATCCCGTCAAAGACAACAATCGCCCCTGTACCCCGCTGCTTAGCATCATTGATCATCTTACCGATATCGACGTCCTCTTTCTGGATAGTGATCATTCTTCACCTGCTATGAAATTCAGCCACCCGCAACTGGCGGAAAGACTGCAACGTCATCACCATCAGCAACAATATTCATTGCAGCATCTGCTATGTCTATCCGTTTGGCGTTCCGCATCAGGATTACATACTCGCGGAAGTGTCCGTGTTCATCGAAGATGGCATTGTGACCTTCAACATTCTTTTGTGTGACCTGTTTTATCAGATCGGGGAGAGTCGTCCGCTCCCCAACCTCGACAATAACGTCTGCTCCGAGGAGTTCCCTGAATCTGGCAAAAAAACGCACCTTGACTTTCATCATATGTCCCCCGGTGTTTCGCAAAAAGAACCACATGCAGTGCAGCGGGGGTTTCTTTCCATGCAGATCTCGTCTGCATGCGCCTGTATTCCGTCCCAGATGAAAAGCCTGTTTGTTAAAAGTTCGCCCCTTTTCAAGAGATATTTCAACACTTCAGTAGCCTGAACCATTCCTATTAAACCCGGAGTCACACCAACCACGGGAAACACTTCCTTTGGCGGGGCCTTCGGAAAAATGCAGGCAAGACATGCGGTTTGCCCCGGTATAATCGTGGTCGCCTGACCGTAAAACCCACAAATAGCCCCGTGGAAAAGGGGAATTTTTTTCCTTATGGAAACATCGTTAAGAAGGTACCGGGTGGGATAATTATCCATCGCGTCAACGATCCCATCTGCCTTACCAACGAGATCTCCCGCATTTTTTTCTTCAATGGTGGTATCAATTACCCTGATCCTTATATCCGGATTGATCGCACAGAGTTTCTCTTCTGCGGACTCAGTTTTTTTTCGCCCGATATCGCGGTCATAGTGGAGGATCTGACGGTTAAGGTTTGACTGGTCCACCACATCCCTGTCAACAACTGTTAGAGTGCCAATACCGGCAACCGCAAGGTAGATTGAAACCGGTGAACCAAGCCCGCCCGCTCCGGCAATGAAAATATGTGCTTTTTTCAACCGCTCCTGCCCCTCGTCACCAAAGAGCATCATCTGCCGTTTGTATCGTTCGCGTTCGCGTTCTGAAAACATTGTTCTCCAAAAATCCCTTGTCTTTGTCCAAGTGTCCGCCTAATGGTCAGAGGTAGGATCTTCGCTGTGATCATGTGCATGGGGATTTTTCTCGACCCATAGTTCAAGCCCGTGTTTTTTCCGGTAATCATTGATCGCCTTGTGAATTCCTTCTTCCGCAAGCACGGAACAGTGCATCTTTATAGGAGGCAGGCCTTCGAGCGCTTCGGCAACTGCCTTGTTGGATACCTCCCAGGCCTCCTCGAGGGTTTTTCCCCTGACAAGTTCTGTTGCCATGCTGCTGGAGGCGATTGCCGCCCCGCAGCCAAAGGTTTTGAATTTGGCATCGGTAATGATATTGTTCTCGATTTTTAAGAATATCTTCATGATATCCCCACAGACCGGGTTCCCGACTTCCCCCACACCATCGGGGTTTTCAATCTCCCCTACATTGCGCGGGTTTTTGAAATGGTCCATGACCTTCTCACTGTACATTGCAGCCTCCTTCCTTTCCGCTCTTTTGATAAAGCGGGGACATTTCCCGCAGTTTTGTCACTACTTTTGGAAGAACTTCGAGCACAAAGTCCACATCCCCTTCCATGTTCGCATCACCCAGTGTCAGCCGGAGCGAGCCATGCGATATTTCTACAGGGAGACCAGTCGCGAGTAACACATGCGATGGTTCAAGGGATCCGGATGTACAGGCACTTCCTGTAGATGCACAGATCCCCTCATCATCAAGCCAGAGCAGCATCGATTCTCCTTCGATGAACTCAAAGCTCACATTAACGTTGCCCGGCAGCCGCTTCTCCGGGTGCCCGTTCAGCCGTGCGTTGGGAATTTTTTCCAGCATGCCTTTGATGAGCCGGTCCCGCATCGAACGGATCTTTGCATTGTGCCCCGGAATATCCGCAGTCGCCATCTCGATTGCCTTGCCAAGACCCACAATGCCTGCGATATTCTCCGTCCCTGCACGCCGCCGGCGCTCCTGACCACCACCGTGAATGAGGTTATCGATCCGCACCCCTTTTTTGACGTAGAGTGCCCCGGTACCCTTAGGACCATAGAACTTGTGGGCTGAAAGCGAGAGCAGGTCAATGTTCTGTGCTTTCACATCGATAGGAATACAACCAATCACCTGCACAGCATCAGTATGGAAGTACACCTTATGTTTCCGGGCGATTGCTCCGAGTTCCACGATAGGCTCTATTGTCCCGATCTCATTGTTTGCATACATAATCGAGATCAGGATTGTCTTCTCAGTGATCGCCTTTTCCAGAACCAATGGATCCACTAGCCCGTACTGGTCAACCGGGAGATAGGTGACTTCAAAACCCTCCTTCTCAAGGAACTGGCAGGTGTGAAGCACGGCATGGTGCTCGATCTGCGTTGTGATAAGGTGATTGCCGCGCTTCCGGTTCGCCAGCGCAACACCTTTGATCGCCCAGTTGTCCGACTCGCTCCCACCCGAGGTAAAATAAATTTCATCAGGGTCGGCACCAAGCGCCTTTGCTGTCTGTACCCGAGCCATATCGATTGCTTTCTTCGAGTCACGGGCGATGCCGTATATGGAGGAGGGATTGCCAAAATGTTCCGTGAAGTAAGGTATCATCGCTTCCAAAACTTCCTTTCGGGTGTAGGTTGTAGCAGAATGATCCATATAGATGGTTCGTTTCTCTCCCATGATCTCTCCTTGGTATCTCATTGTTTGCTGATGGGGGAATTATTCTTTCCTTTTGACAACTTATGTTTTGATAAAAAGTTGATTTTTTTGTAAACGATGTATATTCATTCCTACTGTTCTGGTTCTGACTCTTTCACGCTCAAAGACTGGCAGACTATATCAGGTGGCAGCATAAATTCACAATTGTGAATGCAATGTATTATGTCACGATTGTGATAACTTAAACGTTGTGATTTGATGGAATCCCCCTGCCAGAAAATTGTTTGGGATGTCCTGCCCGCTATCCGGGCGGCAATTGCCGTCGAGCTCGTCAAGTGCGGAGTATCGCAGGTTGAAGCAGCACGGATGCTCGAGATTGCACCCTCAGCGGTATCCCAGTACCTTTCGGGGAAACGCGGGTACCGGATAGAGTTTGAAAATGAAGTGAAAAAATCAATAGCACAACTGGCGCAGGATCTGATCAACAAGAAAAAGATCGACGTAATTGAGCGGATCTGCGGGATCTGCCGGCAACTGCGCGAGGGAGAAGGTGGTTGTGCCGGTCCTGCACCTGAACGGTGCGGCTCATAATTTTTTGTTCCGCATCCCCACCGGTCTGTCCGACTAATTCTGGTGTCCCGATGAATACCGCAGAAAAAATGCAAACCCTCAAGGAGATAATCACGTCGAAAGGATCGATGCTCATCTCATTCTCCGGTGGGGTGGACAGCAGCCTTTTGGCCGTGCTCGCAAAAGAAGTTTTGGCCGGGAACTCCCGGTGTGTGCTGCTCGACAGTCCGGTTGTCCCCCGTATAGCGGTTGCAGAGGCACTGCAGATCGCAGAAGAATTCGGCCTTCGGCTGGAAATTATTCCCGTTCACGTCATGGATGATGAGCGTTTCCAGAAAAATCCTGCCGAGCGCTGTTACTGGTGCAAAAAAAAATCGGCCAAAGTGCTGAAAGGGCGAAAAGAGGCACTGCATTATGCCTGCATTGCTGATGGTATCAATGTCTCTGACGAAGGTGAACACCGGCCCGGTCTCATGGCAAGCACGGAAGAAGGGATTATCCACCCGTTCCTTGAGGCCGGTATAACCAAGGCGGACATACGGGAGATTGCACAGGCCTACGGGTTGCAGTTCTGGAATAAGCCTTCAGCCGCCTGTCTCTCATCCCGCATTCCCTACGGGGATGAGATCACCCATAAAAAACTGACCATGATCGAAGAGGCCGAAACATTCCTGAACACCAGAGGGTTCAACCAGTGCCGGGTCAGGATGCACGGGGACATTGCCCGTATCGAAGTCATGGATGACGATATGCAGAAACTTCTCGACAATCGGGAGGATCTGGTAAAGACGTTACGATCGATCGGGTTTTCTTATATTTCGCTGGATCTTACAGGATACCGGAGCGGGAGTATGGATGAGGTTCTATGAAACAGGAAAAAACAACCCCAAAAGAACAGGCTATAAAACCGGATTCAAAGTCACAGCCCACCCCGATGTACCGTAGTCTGCCCTGCATACGGGTTGATGGGGACCTCTTTGAGCATGGTGCACATGAGGTTGTCGAAGAGATTCCGATTGCCCTTTTCATCAACGGCCGCCATGCAATGACGGCGATGATGAGCCCGGTCAATCTCGAAGATTTTGTCACCGGCTACATGTTTACCGAGCAGATTATAAAAACTGTTGACGAGATCGAGTCAATTAAGATCGAGAAAAACCGGATCAGTGTGATCACTAAAAATCTCTTCAAGGTGCTTGGGCCAAAAAAGACCATTCTTTCCGGTTGCGGGGGGAGCACATCCTTTATCGATGCGGAAAAACTCCCGAAGATCCACTCTGATTTTTCAATCAGTGCGGGAGCAATTTCCACAGCATTGCGATCCGTCTTAGATTCTGATATTCACCGGACCACAGGCGGTTTCCACATGGTTGTCCTGCTTGATTCGCAGCACGTAATCAGCGTAGCAGAAGATATCGGGCGGCACAATGCGGTCGACCGTATTATCGGCCATGCACTGCGCAACGGTATCGATCTGTCGCAGACGTTTGTCATATCCTCCGGGCGTATATCTTCAGAGATGGTCCGCAAGTGCTTAACAGCAAATATTCCCATCATCATTTCACGCAGCGCGACCACTACTCTTTCAGTTGATATAGCAAACAAAACCGGGTTGACTGTTATTGGATTTGCCCGAGGCGGGAAAATGAACATTTACAGCCACCCGGAGCGGATTACAGGCGCACGGTTATCATAAATGTATTCTAATGGCCGAACGTTTGGCGGAGCAGACATACCTGGCACAGGTCCCCGCTGCAGGGATCGCCACACATTGTGCAGGATCCCAGTGATGCAGGAAGCACCGATCCTGCACAATAACGTTCGATCTTTTTTTTGCTTTCTATGAGGTGAAGCATAGTACCGGGATGTTTATATTCAAAACCCGAAAGCAATGCCCTTATCTCCCGCCGTAATGCATAGCGGGTGTACGGGCACTCCGGGAGTTCGTTCCATTCATTCTGCAGCATAAGATACACAGCAATCTCTTTTTCTGAAATCAGGGAAAGTGGTTTGATCCGTGGGATAAACTTCCCGGATGAGTCAACACCGGAATTCCGGCAAAGACGGGGAAGATCGCCCCTGAACACGTTCATCAAGACTGATTGCGCCTCATCGTCAAGGTTATGTCCTGTGGCAAGCTTCGTCGCCCCGGCCCGCTGCGCAGCGATAACCAAAGCTTTTTTCCGCAGGATGCCGCAGATGCTGCATGCCTGTGTTTCCCTGCCTTTAAGGAAAGTATCGAGTGTATCTCCAAACAGGTCAGTAAAAGAGATGCAGTGATGCTCGATCCCGAGCCGGGAGGTAAGCTGCTCTGCTGACCGAATCGTGTCATCACGGTATCCGGAAATCCCTTCATCGATAGTTATGGCAATGAGCCGGATATCCTGCCCTGTGGGAAGGAGCTGCCACAGGAGGAGAAGGAGCGCTGTGCTGTCTTTACCCCCGCTCAGGGCAACTGCCACACGATCCTCAGGGACGATCATCCGGCGGGTCTTTATTGTATTCGCGACACGTCGTTGTATATCCTCAATGAAATGAGTCTCGCAAAGGTGATGTCCGCTTTGCCGCTGGTACATTACTGCCCTTTCGGAACACAGGAAACATACCGGCACACCTGGTTGCACTCCCACCTTATTCAAGCATCAACCCCCGTGCGCAATCCGGATTATCCGGATCGCATCCTCAGATCCTACAACCGTATCCTCAGATATCAGATTCCCGTTGCGGGACACAATTACTTCAAGGGGATTGATACCCACTTCAAACAGTATCTGTTCAACAGGAGCCGGGCTATGCTCAATAATCCGTTCGTCCTGGTCTGAAAAGATAAGCTTCATGCGCTGACTAATAGTTTCGTGAGCAGGTTTCTTAAACATCCCGCTCAGGAATACCTGTAGTTGACAGGAGATATCTCCGGAAAAATCCAGGAACAGTTCTCATGCATTATGCATGTATTTGATACACAGGATGAACACATACAATTACGGAAGTGTGCAGGATGCAGGGTGATTTGTTAGTACGGGAGGAAATTCTTCGGCTGAAAGAGGACAGGCAGGCAATTATTCTCGCGCATAATTACCAGCCCGCTGAAGTGCAGGATATCGCTGATCTCACGGGTGATTCCCTTGAACTCTCGCGGGCAGCTGCCACCATGGACGGCGACATCATTGTATTCTGCGGTGTGGATTTTATGGCTGAGACTGCCACTATTATCTCCCCGGAAAAGATGGTCCTGTTACCAGCGCAGGATGCCTGCTGCCCGATGGCAGAGATGATCACTGCTGACGAACTTAAACTCGTGAAATCCCGGTACCCGGATGCCCCCGTGGTCTGTTATGTGAATACAACCGCTGAGGTAAAAGCAGAGAGTGATATCTGCTGTACCTCGTCAAATGCGGTGAAGGTGGTCAATTCGGTAAGGGAAGACCGCGTAATCTTTGTGCCCGACCGGAATCTGGGACACTATGTCCAGCGGTTTACCAGAAAAAAGATCCTGCCATGGGAAGGATTCTGTGTTGTCCATGACCAGATTACCCCAAATCATGTACGAGAGGCGCAGGCTCTTCATCCCGGGGCAATTATTCTGGTGCACCCGGAGTGCCGCCCGGAAGTGATCGATCTCGCAGATCATGTCGCGAGCACGTCAGGTATTATCAGGCATGTGTGCAATTCCGTTGAAAAGGAGTTCATCATCGGTACTGAAGTCGGCATCCTGCACCGGCTGGTTTTGGAATGCCCCACAAAGAAATGCTTTCCATTATCTCAGACAGCAATCTGCAGGAATATGAAAAAGACGGACCTGAGAAAAGTCCGTGATGCACTTATCTCGCTGCAGCCCCGCATCATAGTGCCAGAAGAGATCGCTGATCGTGCCCGGGGTGCAATCGAGAGGATGTTAGCCGTTTAAGAAAGGTTCTTTATTTGACGAGCGGGTGTCCGGGCTCCGGATTTTATCACTTCGTAGGTGTGGTGGTTCTTTATCGCCGATAACGATAACGCCGCCGCTTTTGAGGGCACCCCGAGACATTCCCCCTTGAAAATGAAAATTTCCTCACTTAACTGAAGAAAAAGAAATAGAGGGATTGTCTGCATCTATTTTTTAACAGTGATGTTTTGTTGTTCCATAAGTTTCCTGTACATCTCCTCGCCAACGCATTCCTTCGCATGCCTGCACCACTGGATGCAGGACGCGATATCGTTGTAAATAACAAAACCGCAGTTCATGCATTTCACCGAAATATCATTGGAAAAGATTTCCACTTCCTCGCCGCATTGAGGGCACTTCCTTATTGAAAGGGTGGGTGTCCTTACATTCGCAGCGCCCGGACAATGGTCAAGCATACATGTCCCTATTACCGTGTCAGCGCACGGTTAAAAAAATTCTCCGGCCGGATCATCTGCTCATTATTTGGGCTCTGGCAGGGACAGCCAGGGACGGTATATAGCGACAAAATGTTCGTTAAAATGCAGAATTTCGTTTTTCCATGAGATGTTTAAGAGGGGCAATACATGTTATCAGAAAAAAATGACGTGGAACCATCTAGATAATCGATAAAGATTAAATATACGAGCCAGACTGTAAGATAACATTTCGGATATCCGTTGAAGCAGTCAAGCATCAGGTATCATAGCAAAAAAAGTATCCTGCCAAGGAGTCTCCATACAAAGATGTAATATCGTCTATCACCAAGTAACCGGCAACCCATGGCAGAAAAACAACTTGTCTCGACCATAAAATATGTAGCCGCTTCAAAACAGGCATTTTTCCTGTCCGAGGTTATCCCCTACCTTGATAAACCGTTGCCGGTGCACGAGTTGTTCAGCATTATTTCCCCAAAACTTCCAGACCTCGGACTCAGGGCAAAACAAATCGACGGGGATTTTGAAATTATCCGGATCCCCCATGCACAGCCATACCTCCTGAGCCTGGAAGAGAGTAAACGGCAGGTGGCATTTTTTTCTGCAAGAATTATCCCTGATCTCCTTGCGCGAAGTATTGAACAGTATATTACAAAAAAAGTAGGAAAGGAATGGGACGATCCGGTTATCATCGAACGGCTCCACCGGGCAATTGTTGCCCAGAAAGACGATTACTGGAAACCCGCACGTGGACGGTCATTACAATACACGAAAGCTTACAGTGTACTCGGATATCTCGCATACCACTTCCCGGTCTATTTTGTGCAGACGGAATACCTGTTCATGATGCTCGCACGCGATGGGCTGTTGAAAAAAAGTATGACCATCCTTGACATCGGAACCGGGCCCGGGGTTGTCCCACTCGCCATTGCAGATTTCTACGCACGGCTTGATGATGCACGCGCGACCGTCTATTCTCTGGAGAGATCGGAAGAACATATCGAGGCATTCACCTATTTGCGCAATGCCTTTGTCCCCCGGGGGGGCAGGGTTTCGGTCAAGCCTCCCGTTAAAACTGATATCAGGATGATTGACCTCGCCGCACTTCCGGATAAGATCGATCTGATAATTTTCTCCAATGTCCTCAATGAGCTCCTGGATGTCTCAATGGAAGTCCGGGCTGATATTGTCATTCAGCTCTCTGAACGGCTCGCCCCTGATGGTTCGATCCTGATCGTCGAGCCTGCGGATAAGGAGAATTCGACCAGGATGCGATCTCTTACCATTGCACTGCTGAAAAAAGGACTCTCCATCTACGGCCCATGTTCATTCATCTGGGGTTCGACGTGCATCGCCCCGCGCTGCTGGAGTTTTGAGACCGCACCGGCGATCAAACTTTCCCGGTTGATGGAGACACTTGCCCACTGTGAGGATTCATATCGGTACGTGAATACTGATATCAAGTATAGTTACGCGATCCTGCGCAGGGATATGTTGAAACGTGAATCGTACCACTTGTCTGCCGGATCCAGATTCCTCCGGTTTTCCAAACTGCACCTGCATGTCGGAAAACGAATCAACGTCGCCGGCATAAAGATGTCCGCCGAACTCGGGGATGTACGATCCCATGTTTTCAAGCTATGCGATGGAACTGCAAAGACATCCGTATATGCCGTGCTGCCTTCGTATCATATCACCCCGGAAAATGACCTTATAACGTCAGCACCCTATGGATCAATTCTTGAACTGCGGAATGTACTGGTGCGGTATAACAAGGAACATGACGCGTATAATCTGCTGGTGAACCGGAATACTCATATCAATACAATAAATTCCCAAAAAAATTAAAACTGGTAAAAATATGTGCAAAGACAACTTCCGATAAGCTCTTAACCCTGATTACAACTCCTGTCCAATTACGATGCACGCAAGGGTTTTGTGCTTTGCTCACAAAAAATAAGAACAGATCACAGAGTCAGGTCTCTTATCCAATCAGGGAGCTATTGTGTCACTTTCAAAAGGATGTGTCCTCTGCTACCAGGGTGCAAAAATGGTGCTCTTTGTTACGGGACGATGCTATCGCTCCTGCTGGTACTGCCCGCTGTCCGGTGAGCGAAAAGGGACCGATACCGTCTACGCAAATGAACACCCGGTGGATGTTCCGGCCCAGATAATTGAGGAAGCGGAGAACATGAGCGCCCTTGGTACAGGAATCACGGGTGGAGAACCGCTCCTGTGCCTTGATAAGGTTACCATGTATTGCCGGCTGCTCAAGGATCACTTCGGCCCGGATCACCACATTCATCTCTATACGGCAAAAGCCCCTTACGATACCGAACTCTCACGGATGGAGGGGCTTGTTGATGAAATACGGCTTCACCCACCCCGCGAATGCTGGAATACCATCCTTGATACGGACTACATCCGGTCGGTAAAGCGTGCAAAAGAGATGGGTTATTCAATCGGCTTCGAAGTCCCCGCTCTGCCCGGCCTTGAACTGCTCATTCCCGCACTTCCGTACCTGGACTTTTTGAACATCAATGAACTCGAATGGGGCGATTCAAATGCATACGAGATGCGCAGCCGGGGGCATGAACCAGCTGATGATCAGCATAATGCAATCCAGGGTGCACGGGAATGGGCAGACGAACTGTGCCGGCATGACAATGTACACTGGTGTTCTTCTGCATTCAAGGACTCCGTGCAGCTGAGGGAAAGATTGAAGCGGATCGCAGAGAATACTGCCCGCTCATTTGACGAAATTACTCCTGACGGAACCATTGTGTACGGTGTACTTGAGCTGCCACTCCAGCAAAAGGAGATATGCACTCAACTCTGTGAGCAGGTATTTGAGCCGGGGAGTTTTGAGACCTGTGATGACCATATTGAGATGGCATGGTGGCTGCTTGAAAAAAATGCTGATGACCTGCCCGGGAAAAAATACGTGGTGGAACGTTATCCAAACGGTGGAATGATCGTTGAGGTGACTCCGCTATGATCATGCGGCCCTTTATCGACTCGCTGTATGAAAGATATCTTAGGATGCAGTGCCGGCAAGTACCCAACCACATCGCCATCATCCAGGATGGCAACCGCCGTTATGCAAAAATGCTTGGTATCGATACGCCGAAGGGACACCGTGCAGGGGCCGACAAAACCGAGGAGATGCTTGACTGGGCACATGAACTCGGTGTCAGGCATATTACCCTCTATACGTTTTCCACGGAAAATTTTTCCCGGAAAAAAGACGAGGTTGAGGATCTTTTCGCCCTGTTTAAAGAAAAATTCCTCAATATACTCACCGATGAACGTGTAAAAAAGTATAAAATCCGGGTACAGATGGTAGGCGACCGGTCCATGATTCCCCGTGACCTGCGGGAAGCAGTGGAAAATGCGGAGAGTGCAACACGGGATCACACGGGTTTTCATCTCAACATAGCCCTTGCATACGGGGGAAGAAACGAGATCGTGCTTGCCGCCCGTGAAATCCTTTCAGCTGTAGAGAAAGACAAGGTGAACCCGGAATTAATTGATGTCCAGATGGTAGAGCAGTACCTGCATGAAGGGAAAGGCATCCCGCCGGTTGATCTGATAATCAGGACTGGCAACGAATACCGTACCTCAAACTTTCTCCCGTGGCTCGCAAACGGACACGAATCAGCCGTATATTTCTGCGCCCCATGCTGGCCACTTTTCAGAAAAATTGATCTGTTACGTGCAATCAGGATCTATGACCAGCGGGCTTCTGTAAAAAAAGGAACCTGATTGAAAATATTTTTCCAAGGATAAAAAGATCGTATAGTATATTTCTGTTCAGGGTCAGATCAACATTGAGAAGTTATGTCGGGCAAAAAGGATCCGAATGGCCAGTGGAGGCAGACGTCAGTTGTCGTACGATCTGATATCTTTTTAAAAGCCGCTGAGATGGGACTGGATATCAGCGATGAATTAAATCAGAGACTTGCTGGGCTGGTGGGGATTGATTACCGGCAACAGCGGTTGACCGGGCGGCCAATAACAGACCGGGCTATCTATGCTGCAGATACTGCTGTTAAGGAAGATGCCGGAATGAGACAAAAACCACAATTCTCCGTTCTTTACCCGGTTATCAACGCAGACGATCCGGCGGCCGCTTCAAAAGTAAGAACAGCAAAACGGCTGTCGCCAAAACCAGTTCCTGTTGCAACCCCATTACCGGAAACAGCTATCTCTCCGGAGTATTCAGGTCCAAAGGTTCGAAGAGTTGGTGGAAAATCGGCAGATTCGAAAAAGAAAAGAAAGGATGACATGCTGAAAAAATTCGTCACAACAAAGATAACCCGTGTGGATGCCGACGATGCAGTAATATCAAAAGAGGATATGTATCAGGCTTTCACGCGATGGTGCCGGGACCATCGTATTGCACCGGTTCCTGAACGAAAGGTGTTTACTACCTTGCTTAAAAACAAGTTTGCCATCACGGAAAAAACAGTAAGCGGTACCTCATGCTGGGTAAATGTCCGGCTCGGATAATTCCGTTATTTCCCAAAACGCCGTATACGTGACTGGTAATCCCGAAACACCCGTAAAAAATCCACTTTCCTCACATATTTCCAGTTAACGTCCGAGAAGAAGAGTTCCGAGTATACCGACTGCCAGATAAGAAAATCCGTGAGGTGATCCCCTCCGCTCTTGATCACCACATCAGGAGTATACTGGAAGGTAAGGTAAGATTCAAGCATTTTTTCATCAACATTTTCCGGTAGTACATGATCCTGGGCCATCCTCCGGATACATGCAGTAATTTCCTCTCTCCCGCTATTTCCGATTGCAACAACAACATCTATACCACTCCCCGCGGTCTCCTCTTTGTCGCCGATATGGAGAATAAGGTGGGAGATCGTTCCAATTTTTCTCACCTCAGGCAGATATTGATTCATTTCTTCCGGGACGGGAGTACTGATGTGGAATGTAAGACCCCGGATCCCCTTCCCTGCTGACGGGTTTCGCTTTAATACGAATTCTGACAATTCGTTGCACCAGGACGTAATGAGAGCCAGATTTTCCGGAGCATCTGCCATATCCTGACCGTTAATCATAAAACATACATGCCCCGGCAAATCGGTTATCTGACGCTTAAGCAAGTATTCATAGAGCCAGTAAATCATCGCGACCCCATTATTACGAATTAAAACTATGTATAAGACTGTTCTTTTAATTTGTTTAGGTCTTCTCATTTAGTTCTGCACGACCTTCACCCGATTATATTCCACTACCCTCCTTGCAAATTCATCCTCCAGAAATCATGGTTCCGTATCAGGGAATTTTTGTTTATCGCCATGCCCCTGTTAATCGCCACGAGTGTTTTTCTTGCACTTTTCCAGTATTCCGGGGTGATCGCCATATTCCCGTCTCTGGTCGCATTAATCACTTGCAGTGCTTTCAGGTACCGCAGATCTGGGATCGCTTATGACTTCAGTCCAGTTGTACAGGTTTACGATTGTCAGTATCCTTTTTGTCCCGTGTATATCAACCGTTGCTGTCCTGTACCAACAACGGGGAGCAAAAATTGCTATCATCACTTCTGGTTATACCCTCTTTCTGGGGGATGCTGAGAGGAGTCCTTATTACCATTCTCATGAAATGATCAATCCATAAAGGTACAGTCGCAGGATACCCGATTGTTACAACACATGTCGCTATTGTACGAATATCCGTCACTTGCTGGCACTTCGTCATGCAGTTTCTCCTTTGAGGTGTCGTAGATTGCACATGATACCAGAATTCTGTGCTGGATAAGGAGCCAGACAATGCTGACATTTATTGGCCTCGGACTCTATGACGCGAACGATATCTCGGAAAAAGGACTGATGTGTATCCGGAATGCGGACCATATTTTTCTGGAGATATATACATCCAGGCTTATGGGTGCATCATATCAGGCACTTGAGAAATATTACGGGAAGCCCGTACATCTGCTTGGTCGTGAGAACGTAGAGCAGCATCCTGATGAACTCCTGCTCAAGGCAGAGACTGATCGCGTGGTATTTCTCTGTGCCGGTGACCCGATGGTCTCTACTACCCATACAGATCTTCGGATGCGTGCTGCTGCAAGGGGAATCAGGACCTCGATTATTCATGCTGCATCAATTTCAAGTGCGGTCTGTGGCCTTTCCGGACTTCAGAACTACCGGTTCGGAAAGTCATGCTCGATCCCTTTCCCCCAGAAGAACTGGTTTCCAACAACACCCATTGATGTCATAGCACTTAACCTGTCCCTGCGGTTACACACGCTGGTATATCTGGATATCCAGGGTGAAAGGTATATGACTGTACATGAAGCCATTGTCCTTCTCGAACAGATGGCAACAGAAAAAAAGTTACATATCCCTCTGTATGTCGGCATCGCACGGGCAGGGTCGGTTGATCCTCTGGTGAGAGCAGGGAGTGCCGATACCCTGAAATCAATCAATTTCGGTCCGCCATTGCATATTCTGATTGTACCCGCAGAACTGCACGACATGGAGCGCTCGTACCTGGAGTTGTTTGCCGGCTTATGAAGATTGCAGAATGCCAGTGCCTTTTTACCACTACGCTCTCCATGACTCGTATTCCCGCACCACAGGAAACTCCTGTCAATGAAATCGCCGCGTCTGTCCTGGAAATGGCACGGGCTTATGAAACCGATGGGATAATGTTTTTCAGATCAGGAGATCCCGTAAATGCACTTGCATGTTTTTACTATGGGTTCGGCTGGCTGCATTTCGGCCTGTCATCAGGACTGCTGGTCGTTACAGATGCCGCTGCATGCCCGTTTGCCAGTCCACCCGAGATACTTCTATCGCCGTTCAGGGAAAGACTTGAGGAGAAGTCGCACCGTTATGCACACCTGCTGGAAACTGCCGGATCCTCAGTCATATGTGCCCCGGATCCTGCTACAAGAAGCCATGGTTTTGCCGAACGAATTCTCTTTATTGCTGAGGTTTATGCCCGGCATGGAGAACAGCTCCTGAAGTCTGGTGCACAGGAAGAAGCTCTTGCCAGTTTCAGTTACGGGCACGGCTGGCTCGATGCCGGCGTATCTGCCGGACTCTTCCGGATTACATCAGACCGGGATCTCTTCTGTGTCTGATCGTGAGGATATGCCTCTCTTTGCTTGTATAAAAACATGTCCCATCATGGGTTCATCTCATAAAAAGGTTTATACTATGTCCTATAATTTGTAAAGATACCCGGCATACAAAATAATGTGTTCCTAGAAGGGAGAGAAAATAATGGAGAAGTCTCAGGTAAAATGGCTCTATATTTCAGTCGGATTTTCCCTCCTGGTCTTAATCATAATCCTGTACCTTACCATTAACGAAAATACGGTCCGGTATCTCAGGGAGATCAATCCGTTCTTCCTCCTTCTCGCGTTCATGACTCATGTACTCACGATGTGTTTCTGGGCGTTGCGTGTCAAGAAGATGTCTGGTTCGCTCGGTTACCATGTCGGTTTTGTTTATTGCCTGAACCTTGTCTTTGCCAACCTGCTGGCAGCTGCGATAACTCCCGCACAGGCCGGCGGTGAGCCGGTACGAGTGCACGAACTCTATCGGGCAAACGTACCAATCGGGGATGCAACAGCGGTGGTGATCATGGAACGGGTACTTGACGGTATCGCACTTGCTGCCCTTGCTGCGTTTGCCATGATCGTCCTTACAGACCAGTGGAAAAGTCTTGGGGCAATCTCGGAGGCAATGGTTTTCATTACCTGGATCTTTGTCGCAGGATGTCTCTTCCTCTTCTATCTGGCGATTAGACGACCTGATGTTGTAAAAAGGGTCGTAAACCGTGGTGCACGCTTCTTCACCCGAACATGGGAATCCACAAAGGTAGAGAAATTCGTCAAGCGGGCCGACGTGGAGATTGATAATTTCAATACTACGGTCATCAAGTTTGTTAAAAGCGCCAAGAGAGGATTGTTGTGGGGGATGCTGTTTACCCTTCTCTACTGGGTCTCTGAGATTATTACTGCCTCGCTCATCCTTGTAGGTCTCGGGCAGCCGCCACTCATCTTAGAGTCTTTTGTGATCCAGCTCATCCTCGCAATCCTGATGATGCTTCCCCTTACACCGGGAAGTTCGGGGATTGCCGAAGTCGGAGCAACATCGATGTACGCCCTGTTCATCCCGGCATCCATTGTTGGCATCTTTGTAGTCATCTGGCGGATAGTCCTTTACTACTTTAATATAACGCTCGGTATCCTTTCAAGCCTCATTATCGTCCGTCGTGAAGCAAGGTCAAAGGAATGCACGGATGACAGTGACCTTAACTCTTATCACTGATGACAACGATCACTGTGCAGAGCGATGCCGCAAGTCAAGTGTGAAGTGAAAGGCGTCTTTGTCGCCAGGAATGATGAAACCACCGTCCCCCTGGTTCTCCTTACAAATGGGAGCGAGCACAGTGTGCCCATCTTCATCGGGCTCTGGGAAGCAGTATCCATCAACAGCGCAAGGAACAGGGAAGTACTGGCCAGGCCATTCACTCACGATCTTTTTCTGGATCTGCTTAATAAATTTTCCATCACCCTGCACTCCATGCAGATCGATAGTATTGAGGGAGGTGTTTATTACGCCCAGCTCACGCTTTCAACAGATAACCATGTAGAGCATATTGACTGCCGGCCGAGTGACGGTATTGCCCTCGCGCTCCGTGCAGATGTCCCGATATTTGTCGATGAAAGCGTATTTGTGTCAGCCGGCCGGAAGACCGAAGATCTCCCCCATATGATTGACCTGTCTACCTTTCTGCGAAAATAATGGGCCAGGTTATCTCCGCCGCAGCTTAAGTTCCCGCATCACATCGGACAGATCGATGTCTGCTGCGCGCAATGCAACGAGAAGGTGGAAGAGAAGATCAGATGCTTCTTCGACTGTGCGTTCCTTCACTCCGTTTTTTGCAGCAATGATGAACTCTGTTGACTCTTCACCTACCTTTTCCAGCACCTTATCGATACCCTTGTTATCTGCAAGCAGGCGGCTTGTGTAGGATTCCTCTGAAGGATTTTTTGCCCGTTCCTGAATTACCGACCAGATCTCTGCGATAATAGCGGTATCGCCGCTGCCTTTCATGCATCTTCCTCCATGAGAAGAACTTCCCCAATATCGATCCCAAAAAATCTCCGGGAGAGGATGCGCGCTTTTTCGATATTGCATCCCGCTTTTCCAATCGCAATGCCAAGATCGCTTCTCTGCTTCACGAACACATTCACCGGCCCGTTTTCTGCTCCCCGTTCTATCCTCGCTACCTCAGCTGGCTTGAAGATGTTCATAATAAATTCATCCGGTGATTCCGCATACTCCACCATCTCGATCCGCTTACCAAGAACATTCTGGAGCCGTTTGATATTATCTCCCTTTTTCCCGATCGCAAGCCCCATATCTCCGGGCCGGATTACATAGATCACCCTGTCAAACCGGTCATCGATCACGCAGTCAAGCGCAGTGGATTTTGTGAGAATTCTTAATTCCTCAATGTACCTTCGCTCTTTAAAACCGATATTTCGTTCCATATCAAATTCATTCCTATTGTATCCGCAATTTTTTGATATTCGAAATTTCAAATCCTATGGATATTATGTCCGGCAAAGCCAGACCAGGCAGTGTAGTTTAAGGAAGATCACACACTGCTAATGTAAAAAAGTTGTGAATGGATTCTGGGAAGGTTAACGAACCGAATAAATGATGGATACCTGTGCGGTTACGGTAACGTCACCTGGCTGGATGGGAGTCGGGACTACGGATTTTGCAGTCGCCGCTCCTGCCTGGTAATTATCATAAACAACCGGCGTGTATCCCTGGGAGATATCAGCACTTTGTGTACCGGTGATATTGACCCCCAGCGCAGCGGCAACAACATCCGCATCTGCCCGTGCAGAGGTCACGGCCTTTTTCAGGGCTTCAGCTCGGAGTGCCAGCGCCTGTTCGTCAGATAGCATAAACTGGATCGAGTTTGCGGTATTAATTCCGTTTGACACTGCAGTATCAATGACATTTCCCGTCTGGTTGACGTCCTTAAGGGTTACCTGAAGGGTGTTGGTGACCCTGTAGGTCTGGATCTTCTGATTCAGCAATCCAGTTGAATCCTGGTACACCGGGTAAATCGAGTATCCGGTAGTTTTCATTTGTTCCCTGGGGACCCCGGCAGCGACCAGTGCATCGATCACTTTTGTCATCTGCACTGCATTGTCCGACTGTGCAGTTTTTACATCTGCATTTTCTGTTTCAACGGCAAACGTGAGTTGTGCACGATCTGGTGTTCCCACCACAGAACCACTTCCGCTGACATGGATGACATTAATGTTTGCCGTATCGGTGGTTGCAGCTGCAGCACAACCGATTACTGCCATCGTAACAAACACGAGGGCAATTATGAAAAAGTTCAGTTTTCGCATCATAATTATCGCATGATCTTAATCTGAAAAAAGTTAAAGCTTGCTTTAACTGCGAAAAGAACTGCAGTTATCGATGATAACCCTGCTCACCCCCAAACTACAATATAATTGAGCACATATAGTACCCCGATTCAGCATGGGAGCAACAATCGTAGAAAAAATTTTTTCACGGAAGTGCGGCAGGGATATCCGGGCAGGCGAAGTTGTGATGGCCCCGGTTGACGGGGCAATGATCCACGATATTACCGGCCCTCTCGCTATCCAGAAGTTCTACGAGATGGGCGGATCCAGGGTTTTTGACCCTGATCATGTCATCATGCTCTTTGACCATCAGGTGCCGGCAGACTCCATCCCTGCTGCAGAACACCATGTCTATATGCGTAAATTTGCAGCAGAGCAGCAGATCCACAACTACGACATAAACGAAGGGGTCTGTCATCAGGTCGTGGTCGAAAAAGGGCATGCAGCACCGGGAGAGATTGTCGTAGGTGCGGATTCCCACACCTGCATGTATGGTGCGGTCGGAGCATTTGCCACCGGCATCGGCTCAACAGATATGGGTTTCGTGCTTAAGTTCGGTGCACTGTATTTCCGTGTACCAGAGAGCATACAGGCAGAAGTAACCGGAAAATTCCAGCACAGGGTCGGGGCAAAGGACTTGATCCTCGCTATTGCCGCAGATCTCGGCGCCGATGGGGCAACCTACCAGGCGATTGAATTCTGCGGGAAAACCATAGAAAGCCTTGACATGCCGGGCAGGATGACCTGCTGCAACATGGCAATTGAGATGGGGGCAAAGACCGGCATTGTCGCACCTGATACGGTCACATGGGACTACTTAAAAGACCGCCGGAAGATGAAACCGTTTGCGCTGAACAGCGACCCCGATGCAGCTTACGTTGATCGGCGTACGTATGACGTTAAGAATCTAGAACCACAGGTAGCCATACCCCATAACGTGGACCAGGGAGTGGCGGTGGGCAAGGTCGCGGGAACCCACATCGACCAGGTCTTCATCGGCTCATGCACGAATGGCAGGTTTGAGGATTTCGCAGAAGCCGCGGAAGTTCTTGGTACCAGGGCATTCTCCGGTAAGGTCCGGGTCATCATCATCCCTTCATCACGGCAAGAGTATTTGAAAACCCTGCAAGCCGGCCTGATCGAACGATTCGTTACCGCAGGGGCTCTTGTAGGGGCTCCTTCCTGCGGGCCCTGCATGGGCGGAGCGTATGGCCTGCTTGCGCCCGGTGAGATCTCTCTCTCCACCTCAAACCGGAATTTCCGGGGCCGACAGGGGAGCACGGAGGCTTTCGTCTACCTTTGTTCCCCGGCGACGGCAGCAGCAAGTGCGATGACCGGCGAGATCACTGATCCGAGAGAGGTGTGAAGATGCGGGTATGGAAATTTGGTGACAATATCGATACAGATGCTATCATCCCAGGACGGTTCCTGACCATCTATGATGAGAAGGAGCTGGCGAGACACGCATTTGAAGGGACCCGCGATGACTTTGCCAAACTGGCAAAGGACGGGGATGTGATTGTCGCTGGCAGGAACTTCGGTTGCGGGTCATCCCGCGAGCATGCTCCTCTCGCTCTGAAAGGGGCCGGCATCCGGGTAATCCTTGCACAGTCCTTTGCCCGGATCTTCTTCAGGAACGCCATCAACGTCGGGCTGCTTCCCATTGTCTGTTCATATACAGGTGAGATCAAGGATGGAAGCACCATCATTGTCCAGGAACACGAGGGAAAAGTGATTGTCGAGGGAAAAGAGTATTCGATCGAACCGGTCCCTGAATTTATGTATAACATTGTCGAAGCAGCAGGGCTTGTCGGATATGCAAAACAGTTAAAGGAGGCCCCGGTATGTACAAGATCGCATCGATAGGTGGAGATGGGATAGGCCCTGAAATCATCAATGAAGGTAAAAAGGTACTGGATGCGGCGGGTGAACGGTTCGGTTTTGATATCGGGTGGACTGACTTTGACATTGGCGCTGACCGATACCTTGCCACCGGAGAACTGCTGACCGAAGACGATCTGGCAGGACTTTCGGAGTTTAAGGCAATTTATTTCGGCGCTATCGGGGACGAGCGGGTAAAACCGGGCATTTTGGAAAAGGGCATCCTCCTTGCACTCCGGTTTTATTTTGACCAGTACGTCAACCTCCGCCCGATCAAACTCCTCAACGGAGTCGAAACGCCGCTCGCAGGAAAGACACCGGCCGACATCGATTTCGTTGTAGTACGGGAAAACACCGAGGACTTTTATGTGGGGATTGGATCGCGGTTCAAGAAACACCAGAAGATCGATCTCACGATTGCCCGCGAGCTCTATTACGCCAAGTTCGGGCTGGATGTCGAGAGCGATGCCGAAGAGATCGCTTATCAGATAGGCATCGTCACCCGCGAGGGAACACGGCGGGTCCAGGAATATGCATTTGACCTTGCCAGGAGCCGGAAGAGGAAACTGACCTCGGTCGACAAGGCAAACGTCCTTTCGGACGTGTACGGGTTGTGGAGGGATGTCTTTACCGAGACTGCCAGGTCCTATCCGGATGTCACCACCGAGTTCAATTTTGTCGACGCGATCACCATGTGGTTTGTCAAAAACCCGGAGTGGTTTGATGTCGTGGTCACTCCCAACATGTTCGGCGACATCATCACCGATCTCGGCGCCATGATCCAGGGAGGATTGGGACTTGCACCTGGCGGCAATATAAACCCGAAGAGCACCTCAATGTTTGAGCCTATCCATGGCTCTGCACCAAAATACAAAGGGATGGATGTTGCAAACCCGATCGCCACCATATGGGCAGGTTCGCTGCTGCTCGATCATCTCGGGGAGCATGAGGCCGCCACATCGATAGTTGCGGCGATAGAGAAGAGTATCATGGATGGCATGGTGACAAAAGACATGGGTGGCTCAACGGGTACGGCGAAAGCCGGTTCGTATATTGCTGATTGCGTTAAGAAAGGGGGGTAGGGTTCTTGAATGGAGTGAATGGGATCCTTTTTAATCACTTACCCATGCTCTGCGCTATGTAAAAAAATAGCGGTACGCAGTCAGAAGGATTGTCTGGATACTGTTGGCTGGGGATATTTCTTATTTCTTCTTCCAGGTCCCGGTTTTTTCATCCTTCTCATACTGTTTTTTCACCGCAGCCCACGCGACCTTGCGGGTGACCTCCTCAAGGGAAGAAGCTCCTCTCCTCTTTTCAGGGTCTGCATATTCTTCCCATGCATGGTTAAAAGCTTCCCGGTAAATTTCCTGTGCATGTGAAGGCAGGTGATTTCGTATCGAGTCGGGTAAATCCCCGATAGTTTTGTACGGCATGATATTCTCAAAACTCCTATTTGGGGGATTGACTATAAAAAATTAAAGATAGTCCCAATTTGAACGACGGGTATGACAGGGTGTCAACGACGGAAGATTACTAAATTTCCCGTATCGGGGCGAAATAAGTTATTTTCTCCGGATTGGTCGTTGCCTGAGCCCGGTGAAGATCAGGGAAGAAATAACCCTCATCCTTCAGCCCTGAATACCAGCCATTCGGCTTTCCCCGCACGTTTGAACCTCACAAGGACGTAGGGACCGGTCATGCGGTGTCCATGGAAGGTGATCTCGATCTTATCGGGATCCCAGTGTTTTGTGTCATAGGTACCGTTATCCCAGATGGAGACAGTACCCGCACCATATTCACCTTCCGGGATGGTTCCTTCGAAATGCCCGTAATCAAGAGGGTGATCTTCCACCGCAACAGCGAGATGTTTCTCACCGGGGACTTCCGGCATGCCTTTTGGCACTGCCCAGCTCTTCAGTACTCCTTCACGCTCCAGCCGAAGATCATAATGCAGCCGACGTGCATGGTGTTCCTGGATGACAAAATAATTCCCTTCACCCTTGATATTTGCCAGTCCTTCCGGTTCACTGGTCACGGAAAAATCCCGTTTCTTTGTATAGTCCTCCAGTGCCTGTTCTTTCCGGGGGGTCGGTGGTTGATCACCTTGGGTGGATTCAGCTTTCCCTGAACGAACTACCGGAGAAATTCCCCTGCCTCCGGACGAATGATCTTTATCCACCGCCACAGAATCTGCGTGGGACGAAGCAACCTGAACTTCTGCAAGCTGATCGGTAGAGCATTCTTCGGGTCTCCTGTCAGAACGGATCCTGATAAACCTGGGTATCCGCAGTCTTTTGTCACGGGTGACCGCCTGGTAAGCCACCTCGCAGACAAGAGCCGGTTCCAGCCAGATTGCCGGTTCCGCCTGTTCAAAACCGGTCAATTGGGACGTTCTGGTCTTCAGTGGCAAGAAAATTTTCAGAAGATCTGCAAGATCCCGATCAGAGAAACCTGTTCCCACCTTACCGATATACACCAGCCTCCTGTTTTTATCCTTGGTGAGAAGAGAGACTGACGATTTTGCCTTCAGTGAAGATATTCCATTTTTCACGGGGGAAAGGTTCCCTCCTCCCTGTTCATACAGTCCCAGGATAAGGGCCCCGAATGTGGGACTGCGGCCACCTTGCCCCAAGGTATACCCGGCGATCACACAATCGCATGTCCTTTGTGCCTTTATTTTGAGCCATGTGCTACTCCTCATGCCGGACTCGTAGAGGCTGTCTTTGCGTTTTGCCATGACACCTTCGAGTCCCTTTGCAATCGCTGCCTTATAGTAATCCTCACCTCTGGCCTCGACGGGAACTGAGAGGATGACATGGGAACCCTCGGTAACAGATTTTTCCAGGATTTTCCTCCGCTCACTGAACGGGAGGTCTATTAAGGGTTTTTTATCTTTTTCAAGAATATCGAACACAATATACGTAACCGGGTTTTTTATCTCAACGGGGGCGGATCTTGCGGTACCTGTCTGCAACCGGGGCAGGAGGGATTGTATGTCCGGTTTCCCACCACTCATAACAACAATCTCCCCGTCAAGCACAGTATGGGGCGCCAGGCTTAAGAGTTCGGCAAGCTCCGGAAACTGTCCGGCCAGTTCCCGGTCATTCCTGCTTCTTATTGAGAGTTCATCATCGACATATGCAATCGCCCGGACACCGTCCCATTTGATCTCAAAATACCATGCATCTCCATTGAACGGGCCGTCTGCTGATCTTGAGAGCATCGGCTGGTATCTGGATTTCATGGATATTCTGGTGACCATTGTCTTCATTTCGCAGAAAGTGTCGAGAGAGTCTCTTTGAGCGCCTGCATCAGTTCTTTTGCCTCCTCCGGATGAGGTTCCGCATATACTACCTTTTCCCCCGCGAGCTTCTTTTCGATGAGATTCATTACCGCTTCCCGGTACCGGTCATGGTAATCATTCATGGAAAAATCCCCGGACAGGTCATTAATGATCCGCTTCGCAAGCGCAAGCTCGGCCTCCTTGGGGGCAGGAAGATCGGCTGATGTTATGAATGCCTGAGGGAGAGTGACCTCATCTGCGTACCGGAGCGTTGTTAATATGAGTCCGCCCCCATAAGCGTGAACTACAACAGGATACTCCTTTGTTCGGAGGGTAATAGTCCCGATTGCTGCTCTGCCAAGGTCTTGGAGAGCGGTAACAAAAAGGCTGTATGCCTCCTCGCTCCGGTCAGGAGTCAGGATATAGGAAGTCTCAAAATAGACCGGGTCTAAGGAGAGGTAAAAGACAAATTTCTCAATCCTGATCTTCCTGTTCGATTCGGGCATGATCGCCTTGAGTTCTTCGGGTTCGAAGATCACATATTCTCCTTTGCGCACCTCATATCCTTTGACAGTCTCCGCCCAGGGGATTACCCGGTCGTCCTTTGTACAGACCCGGTCGTACCGGAGTGGTTGCCCATCCGCTTTATGGAGCAGCCTGAATGATACTGACAGGTCCCTGACCATCGTATGGAGCCTGACCGGAACATTGACAAGTCCGATAGTAATGCTACCGCTCCAGAATGGTCTTCCCGCCTTACCCTGTTGTGTACTTTCTCCCGGGTGCGGGATTACCGGGGCTGCAGCCTTCCCTTTTTTCTCGTTATCTTTTTCTGAAATTTCTGCCATTGGAGTTGCTGTGGTGGCAGTTACGCTTCTGGATTTTATCCTTGCCTTATCTCCTGATACATTTTTCTGGGTATTACTTCCCGATCTTCTGCTTGTTGTCAAAGATGCCCCCCCAGGGTTCTTCTTTTTTTGAAATCGCCGTCTTTATATTAAAATCTTCGGCCCGCACCCCTCGTTTGAGTTCATCCCATTGGAGTGGCATCGATACCGTGGCGGCCGGAGTTCCACGGAGGCTGTACGGAGCCACCATTGTTTTGCCCTGTGCATTCTGGAGGTAATCTACAAATATGGTCCCCGGATCCCGCGACCGGGGAAACTCAGAGACCACATGGGAAGTATCTTTTGCGATATTTTTCCCGATGCGGTGAGCAAAGTCTCTGACTTCTCCGAAGCGGTAACCGGCACGAAGAGGAACAACGATATGGAGTCCTTTTTTCCCGGAAGTCTTAACATACGCCAGTATTCCTGTATCTTCAAGATGTTCACGGACTACAAATGAGACATCGATAACATCATCAAATGAGAGAGGGGGTTCCGGGTCGATGTCGAAAAGAAGGAGATCCGGGGATTCATAGGCCCCGGTTTTCGAAAGGGTGATATGGATTTCAAGTGAAGCCAGGTTTGCAAGCCAGATGAGCGTATCGAGATTGTTACATACGACAAAATTCACTTCGCGATCGGCAGTTCCTGAATAATGGCTGAATATTTTGACAAATTCGGGGGTTCCCTGCGGTGCGTCTTTCTCATAAAAATCCTCTTCCCCCATGCCATCAGGGAAACGGTGCATGGTAACCGGCCTGTCTGACAAAAAGGGAAGCAGTCGTGGTGCCACGCGGATGTAATACGTGATGACTTCTTTTTTAGTAACATGTAATGGCGGGTACATTATTTTGTCAAGATTGGTAAAACGGACGCGGGTAAGATCACTGATTAACGTTTCTTTCGACCCGGTTCCCTCATCTCCTGCCATCGGCAGGAAATTGTCGTTCTCTGCTGAAAATAGTATCTTTCCCTCACAGGGACATTTTATGCGAGGGCACATAAAGAGGGAGACGGGTCTGTTCTGCGAGAAATCTCCGGGAACTGTGCATCCCTTCTATACCTCTCATGAATCCAGTGTTCCGATCATCACGACCGGGGATCGGCCAGATAAAAGCGAAGTGTTCCTGAACTGGTTTTTGGGTGCCCTCGTTAAATGCACGTGGACTATATCACCGTATTTGACACAGATTCGCCGGGATTATTCATCCTCTTTTTCCCTGGTTTCGCGCGAAAAGAGGGCCCGGAAATAATCAAGCGGGCCTTTCGCACGTGCGGGTGATGCATACGATACCCTTTCAGTGCGTTTTTTGCCACCCTTAAAATCTTTGATGAGAAATTCTGCTTCGGCAAGACCTTCTTCTACCTGCATTCTTTCAGTGACGTCAACCATTGAACCGACAACAGAAATCGTCTTGCCGTTCTTCACCACCGGAATCTCGTTCACTTCAACCCTGATGATATCTCCATTACCTGTCGCCATCTCAAGCCGGTACGGGGGTTCGCGTCTTCCGGTAGTGATTGCCCGGATCGTCCTCTCAAGACCTGCGGCGTTGATCGGGTTATCGGTAAGATAATCGGTCCACACACGTTTTCCCGGGCGCGGGGAACATCCCAGGAGCGAGCGGATACGCGGGCTGACATACATTAAGACATGATCAGGTGAATGCGAATAATACATCTGTTCCCCGCTCTCGACTACAAGCATCAGTTCCTCGTCTTTCTTTTTGATTCCCTTCAGTTCATGTCTTATCTGGGTGATATCGCGGCCAGTCGCTACGATTGACAGGACAGATTTTTCATTCTCAACATCAACAATGGATTTTGCAGACCAGCTGATGCAGCGCATGCCTTTCGGTGTCTGTATCCACTGCTCAACAGTACAGGAAAACGGAGGACGGAAAAGCTTGACCATCTGCGTTGCGATCACATCGGAGTACCGTTCACCGGTTACCGGCATAAAGACACTGCCGATCAGCTCCTCCTTTGACTTCCCGACAATATCACAATAAGCAGAGTTAACAAAAAGAAGCCGTCCTTCCCGACTGAACCTGACGATAAGATCCTGCTGATGTTCGACAAGATCCCGGTAAAAATTCTCCGTCTCTGCCGTGATTACCACCCCTTTGTGGGCTGTTGAAAAAGGCGTCCCCGGGTAAAAAAGGAGACTCCAGATTTACGTAAAGATCATCTGTTGCAGGACTATTAATGTTGTACGATGTGTTCAGATTCGGGGTCTGAAAAAACGGTTATACCATCGCAGATATGCGTTTCTGATCAAGGGTGACTCTTCGCATCTTCTGCGACTGCGGAACCTGTTCCGGTATTTTCATGATGAAAGCGTACCGTTCTTTTCCATATATCACATTGCGGAGGGCACTCAGGGATACCGTGAAACTTCCCTCATTGAAAATATCAATATTCAGGGCTTTGCCGGATACCGATACCTGAGCAAGTCCGCTGGTTGCCCCAAGATAATAATTCCAGTTATGGGTAAGTTCCTCGACTTGCACAAATACATGTCCGGAGATCGCCTTTGCCAGATCAGAGCGCCGGATCGCAAACCGGATGGAAAGAATATGCAGTTCGATAACTTCATGCACATTCCCCTCGCCGTCGAATGCCTTGTATCCTGTCCGCTGCAGATATCCTGCCTTTTCCATCATACACGACTACCTTCTGTCGTATTATGGCGTTATACGGGAGGGTATATAACCTGGCGTTCTGCGCGGGGTGAAAGTAATCAACTGGCGTTAACGATCAGATAGGTGTATACGAAAATCGCCGGATAACCATAGTGGCAATTATTTCCTCCGGTCCATACATGCATTCAAAACATCCTCAACAAAAGAGAGGGTACCGCTGATACCGGCAAGCGGATGAGGAGCCAGCTTTACCGTTCCCCTGAGAGGAGGTGTAAGTCCGATAAAACCCCGTTTCGGATCCACGGATCGTTCAAACGAGGATCCTATGACGAGATCGGGATTGTAGTGCCGGATAAGTTCCTTTACCTGGGAAAGCCCCTGTACATGCACAGCGGAAGAAGTTGTGGTCCCGGGATCGTTACGGGAACCAATACACTGGATATCGGCATCAAGGTAATGCTTCAGGGTACGTGCAGCGAATGCTGCATACGAAAAACCACCGAATATCACCGTGTGAGGGGGGTCGAACCTGCACAGAAATTTATCACATGCCCGGACAATCCTTTCATCCTCCCGTTCAATTTCCTCATAGACCGGACCGGGATCTGCTTCTGAAAAGACCGATGCAACTCTGTTAAGGGTTGCTTTAATCTCCTCAAACCCGAGCGTGCCACCCAGCCACTCACCGACACCGCTGGAAAAATCCCCGTTTGTCCCCATGGTATAGGCAGCAGCATGCCCGACTTTTTCAAGCCGGTCCGAGCAAAAAATTGTACCGACGGGTACTGAAGTATTAACGAGCAAACGGATAATTTCCCTCACGTTGCCACCGGAGAAAGGATCGAAAAGACATGCACCATCAATATTTATCCCCGGTGTATCCGGATCAACGGAAGGAGCCAGGACAGAAAGCGCCTTTTTATATCCGGTCTCCACATCACCGGAAAAACCCGGACTGTCAACAAGGATCACGTTATAGTCTCTGAGCATTGACCGGATGTCCTCACCGAGTATTGCAGGAACACAGGTCATAACCACTGCAATTTTTTTACCATATCCCGCAAGTCCGTCAAGAACTTCATGGAGTCGTTGCTCGGACCCGAAAATCACTTCATTCTCGAGGATAAATGTGCCATGGAGGGGCGCATGAAGAAGGGTGGAGGGATAATAGTAGCATCCGCTTGACCCATGGATTACTACCGTGATACCATCAAAACCAGCAAGACATGCAGCAGCTCCGGTCATAGCACACGGCCAGAGGGGATTTTCACACTCATGCATGGATTGCACGCCTCCAGCGGTGGAGCATATGCCGGATCCCGTTTGTTCCTACCGGAGGTGATAACTGAAGCGGAACCGTGCAACCGTCACCGTCTATGGCGATATCGATCTGTTCTGCAACTTCGCGGGCAACCGGGAATGTGGCAGAAGCCATACCGGCAGGATCGAAAGTGATTGAGGTACCGGTAATATCTTCAAATTCGGTAAGGAGTTCGTCCTGGAGGGCTCTTTCCTCACGCACAGCCTGAAGGCATTTCACACCAAAACCGTCTGCAACTGATTCGATAAAACGGATAGTTCCTTCAAGTCCAACCGGGAATGATGGAATAAAGGGCGTATCGAATCGTTGTCGTAACCGTTCTCCGACAGCAAGCAGCTCAACATCACGGAGAATGTTGAGTCGTGCTGCCCCAAGCCGGGATATGTCACCCGTGGAGCAGTCGCGTAGAAAACGCAGATTTACCGGTATCCCGAGCGCTTCAAGCAGTCGGCTGACTTCTGCGTAGTTCTCCTCAACTTCATATTCGAGATTTTTTTCGCCGATAATATTCACATACGAACCCGTTGTACAGGGTTTGGTGGTATCAGCGATGGCAGTAAGTGCATTGTTTACACCATTCTGGAACGTACCTCCGAGGAATCCCGCAGTTGGAACCGGGATTACGGGTATCCCGTGATTCCCGTGACAGACTGCAGCGACATCGTCACCAATCATATCAACTATGCAGGTAGAAAGCACAAAAATAGCACTGGTTTGCCGATTTGCAGCTGCATCAATAGTTCGTTTAAGTGCACCCTCGCCACCAAAAATAATATCGCTCTCCAGGAGCCCGGTCGAGATCAAATCCGAAAGGATAATACGATCATTATCAAGTCCGGTTGCATGCAGAAGCGAGAAGTTGTGATGGGTGCACCCTTTTGGTCCGTGTACGATAGTAATGGCATCCCGGACCTGGGTAGTCACCGAGAGGGCTCCGGTGAGAGTGCACCCGCCGAACCTAGATAAATTCAAAGGCAAGGGATTCAAGGTCATCAATTTCAATGGGGGTCGGGATAGTAAACCGGGTATTTTCCATAATACGCTCTGCAAGGGACCTGTACTGGGCTGCCTGCGCAGAGTCGGGATCATACTCAAGTACGGTCTTCCGGTTGAGTTCCGCAAGCTGCACAACACGATCGCGGGGGATATACTGTATGAGGGAACTGTTGACCCGCCGTGCGAATTCCCCGACAAGCTCTTCTTCCCCGGGTTGGTTCTTTGCATTACAGATCACTCCGGCAAGCCGGCAGGTGCTCTTTGTCCGTGATGACAGGCGCTTTATCGCTTTACAGATGTTATTTGCCGCATACAGCGACATCAACTCACCTGAGGTGACAAGGTAGATGTCCTGTGCGTACCCTTCACGCATCGGCATTGCAAATCCACCACATACAACATCCCCGAGAACGTCATACACGATGACATCACCGGTGAGTGCTCCGAATTTCTCGAGCAGCTGGAACGTTGCGATAATCCCTCTTCCGGCACACCCGACACCGGGTTCCGGTCCTCCGGCCTCAACACATCGTACCCCGTTAAATCCTGTATACACTATATCAGAGAGGCTGAGTGCTGCTTCTCCCCGGACACGAACCAGGTCCATAACCGTTGGAATAAAATTCCCGTGCATCAGCATCCGCGTACTGTCACGTTTGGGATCACAGCCGATCTGCAGGATATCCAGACCCTTGAGGGAGAGCGCGGCTGACAGGTTAGCCGATGTGGTTGATTTCCCTATACCTCCCTTGCCATACAGGGCGATCTGTTTCATCATCGTACTATAGATCGGCAATTTATATTAGATCTCC
>JACTUB010000006.1 GCA_015660885.1 Methanoregulaceae archaeon
CTGTTGCTCGCGTTCAATGCAATCGAGTAGTTCCCGATTCCGAATGTATGGGCGGGACTTTGTACCTGGCTGAACCAGACCTGTGTATTATTCCCGGTAACGTTCCTGAACGACCAGTTCCACCTCGTCGGTTTATTAGTCGAGGTATCGGTGAACTGTACGGGTAGCGGAGCGGTTCCGGACGTAACATCCGCAGTGAATCGCGCTACCGGGGCTACAACAGTTGTGCTGACGTTGATGAACGTAACCTGCGTTGAGATGCTGGAACCGGCACTGTTGCTCGCGTTCAATGCAATCGAGTAGTTCCCGACTCCGAATGTATGGGCGGGACTTTGTACCTGGCTGAACCAAACCTGAGTATTATTCCCGGTAACGTTCCGGAATGACCAGTTCCATGTCGTCGGTGTATTGGTCGAGGTATCGGTGAACTGTACAGGTAATGGGGGAGTACCGGTTGTAACATCCGCAGTGAAGTATGCAACCGGGGCTATAACAACTGGACTGAGCGTGAAGGTAAAGACGGTTTCTGAACCTTTCGTAACCGTTTTGATCTGGGTTTCTGACGGAATATACCCGGCCAGAGTTACATTCACGTCATAGTCCCCTGCTAGCTGCCCGACAAACAAATGAGGTGTAGTGACCGTGGTATTAATACCGTTGATGAAGATCCAGGCTCCAACCGGCGTTGATGTGACATTGATGCTGCCAGTTTCCGGGGGAGCCGGGCTGAGCGTGAAGGTTGGTACAGTTACCGTCTGTCCGGAACTGACTGTCACAGATAGGTTATCTGGTATTAGATAGCCGTCACGCATCACCGTCACATCGTAGGTTCCTGGATCAATTCCTATCTCTTTTCCAGTGTTTGTCATCAATCCGGTGCCATCCCCGCCAATTACGATCTCGGCGTCTACAGGAATGGAATTGACGACAAGGTTACCTGCGGGTGGTTGATAATCTGGTGCAGTCGGATCATTCGATCCACCCGGTTGCAGCACGAAGTTGGGCATAGTCCACGTATTGCCTGGAGTTACGAGCCCAAATACAGACTGGTCGCTGAAGCCTGTACGTGTCACACTTACGGTATGGGTACCTGGGTCTGCGGGATAAATGGTACTATTTGTCAGTTTACTTTTTTGCAGCACTCCGTCAATATAAATCGAGGCTCCCAATTGAGATGAATTAGGAACTGGCGTGGAATTTACCTTTATATAACCCGGTCCACCATATGATTGGATACTAAATTTCAAGCTGCTACTACCACTCACCGTTGGTGCAGTGTAATTGCTTACTTTAATAAAGTAATCAGTTCCATTTGCCAGAGTTTTTGGAATACTCCAGAGATAGATTCCATTCGATGCAGGTACTGTAGTGATAGTCAGCGCCTTCGTTGGTCCAGTACCATTCCACAGTTCAATATCCACATTCTTTCCGGATAACCCCGTCTGGATCCAGGTAATATTACGTTTATATCCCATGTACCAGGTCTCGCCTCCGATGGAGATGTCGCCTCCTTTAGGAGCTGTCACTTCAATCGAAGAACCGGGACAGGTGCTGAGGTACTGGGTTGTACCAGTTCCTGCGGTTTTGTCGCTATATTGCGGATGTTCATAGACCGACAGCGAGGAATCTGCGGAGGGATCCTTCGATTTCGCAAAAATATAGGCTTCCGACATCGAGATTTTTTGATCGCCATTGGTATCTGCCACACGCCCTGCACCGATATCGATCATCGCCACCCCGGCCATCCACGCGTTGGAGAAGCCATTCCCCCAGGAAGGTTCACTCCCGTTTGCCGCTGTTGCTATCACCCGGTTCTGGGGCCCGGTGTATTTGTCAATGAAATTATCGACAAAACCTCCACTGTTACATTGCTCCATTACCATCGTGATATTCTTCGGATTTTTTGGCAGTAAGGCTACAAATTCAGTATCATTGATATATTCCTGATTCCAGGTGTAATAGATTGAACTGTTAATTCCTGACCAGTATTTGGTATCATTTCCGCCATGGCCTGTCGTGAATATGAAAAGACTGTCCTGATTTGTGAGTGTGGTATTCAGACTCTTGAGGGTAGCATTTATATTGGCTTTTGTAGCATCACCGGTCACATCGCTTGAGCCATCCGTACTATTATCAAGATTACGGGGAGAATTATCCGTTATAATGGTGCCATCTGGCTTGGTTGCGTTGTGCCGGTCAATACCGGAACTCGTTCCATCTGACATCAGCACTGTAATATGGTTTCTTGGATAGCCGTAGGTCTGGTTCAAGGTCTGATACATGAAGGAAATGTCATTCCAGTATCGTATATGATTCTGAGACGCGTTGAACCCACCGTCTATGAGGAGCGCATATTTATGACTGCAGTCCGGGCCAGTACATGCTGGTCCCAAATTAAGAAATCCCAGTCCCCCGCCCGGGTTGGGTGATGGTGAATTAACTGAGTTCGGGTCACCAACCGAGTTTGGATCACCGCCGGGATCCGAGAAATTTCCCGCGAGCGGCTTGAAATCAATGTTCGTTGAAAGTGATTCAGCGTTATATACAGTCGAAACACCGGTGTCATTATCAACCTGGACATACCTCACCGGGTGATCCCCGTTGGCACGCGGACCGTCATCTATGAATATAACATAACCCTTGGTGGACAATGTTATTGGGTCCTTGTCCCCCCAAAGTTGAATCGTTGACCCGGTGGTTTCCTGAGTCGGGCTGTTCGACAATGATATCGTCGATATATCACCATTGGGTATTATTGTTGGGTCATTGATCACAATTTGAGCCGCTTTTTCTAAATCCGGAGCCAGTGGAGTCACATTCACCGAAATGGTTGCATTTGTTCTATAATCACTGCTTATACTGTTCGAGGCGTGTATTACGGGGAAATACGTACTTTCATTCGTGTATGTATGAGTTAATAGGGAACCGGGTGAGGATAAGTTTGCTACCGTCCCATCCCCGAAATCATACCAGACATCTGTCGGGCTTCCTGTTGAAATGTCGGTAAATTCAACGGCAAGGGGCGCTGTACCGTTCGTAGTGTTTACGAGATAATCTGCATGCACGCCGCCCAGTGCCGTTACGTTGATGAATGTTCCCGGCATTGAGACATTATACCCGGCACTGTTGCTTGCGTTCAATGCAATCGAGTAGTTCCCGACTCCAAATGTCTTTTCGGGATTCTGACTGGTGCTCCACCATACCTCAGTATTATTTCCTGTAACGTTCCTGAACGACCAGTTCCAAGATATTGGAGTACCAGTCGAGGTATCAGTGAACTGTACAGGTAGGGGGGCAGTCCCGGATGTAACATTCGTAGTGAAACTCGCTGTCGGGGTTACACCAGCTGCTGTGACGTTGATATACCCAATCTTCCGCGTGCTATTGTATCCGCCTGCATTGTACGCTTGCAATGCTACCGAATAGGTTCCCGGCACGGTATAGGTATGGGACGGGTTTTGCGCCGATGACCCGGCGGGCATTAACCGCCATACGTCATTATCAAAACTATTGAAACCGTCCCTACCGCCCATCAACACGATGCTGCCGTCCGGCATTGCCACGCTGCTATGACCAGCTCGTGCAGTCCATCCGGTACTCGCGTTTACCTGTGTCCATGTTGTACCGTTATCCATTGATCGCCACGCGTCACCCATATATCCGTAGTAGTCTGTACCCCCAATCAGCACTATGCTGCCGTCCGGCATTGCCACGCTGCTATGACCAGCTCGTGCCATCCACTCGGCACCTGCGTTCATTTGGGTCCACGTTGCGCCGTTATCCGCTGACCGCCACGTGTCATTCTTATAGCTGGCACTGTTGCCCACACCGCCCGTCAGGACGATGCCACCATCGGGCAGTACTACGCTGCTTGGAGCGGATCTTGGCGACCACCCGGCACTCGCGTTCATCTGGGTCCACGTTGCGCCTTTATCCGTTGACCGCCACACATCATTCTTAGGGCTGTTGCTGTCATAACCGCCCATCAGTACAATGCTGCCATCTGGCATTGCTACGCTGCTATGACCGCCTCTTGCCGTCCACCCGGAACTCGCATTCACCTCAGTCCACGTTGCACCGTTATCCGTTGACCGCCACGTGTCATTCGTATAGCCGCTAATTATGTCACCCCCCATCAGCACAATGCTGCCGTCCGACAGCGCCACGCTGGTGTGACCCTCTCTTGCCGTCCACCCGGCACTCGCGTTTACCTGTGTCCACGTTGCAC
Organism: Methanoregulaceae archaeon; assembly: GCA_015660885.1. GTDB lineage: Archaea > Halobacteriota > Methanomicrobia > Methanomicrobiales > Methanospirillaceae > Methanoregula. The sequence goes on from JACTUB010000006.1 coordinate 4,229, forward strand.
CATTATCCGTTGACCGCCACACATCATTCTTAGAGCCGTCTATGGGGTCATGACCGCCCATCAGCACAATGCTGCCGTCCGGCTGCGCCACGCTGCTGTGCTCGTATCTCGCCGACCACCCGGCACTTGCATTCACCAGTGTCCATGGTGCCGTGAAATTCTCGTCACCGAAGTACCATGCCCAGCCAGTGGGGGAACCGGTCGAAGTTTCAGTGAATTGCACGGTAAGCGGTGCTGCGCCGGAAGTAACGTTGGCGGTGAAGTAAGCAACTGGCAAAGTGAAAGATGGTGAGGTGAGTGGCAGATAATCTCCGCGTTTCGCAATCATTCCTGAATAATTGAAAGGAATGAGGGTATTGCCCAACCCATCCCCATTCGTATCAACACCCATATAATCGCTCCAGTAGTTACCTCCAAGATATGAACCGCCGATAATATTTGTTCCGGGTGTTTTGGTCACATTATAGATATTAGGCCAATCTCCTTGTCGGTCATCAACAGTTACATAATTATTTTTGAAATAGTTATTATAAATCAGGTTATCAGTAGCCGTATTTCCTGTAAGTATAATTCCCACATCAGTACTGTTGGTGACGAAATTTCCTGTTATGTTACTGTAGCTCGTGAAAGAAATGCCAATTCCTACTAAATTTCTGTCGAAAATATTATTTTGTATGATATGGTTTGTTGGACCATACCCTAGATTGGAATATATTATAGCAATACCATCATTATCATTATTTTTTGCGGTGTTATGAGTGAAGTTGTTGTAATAGCTGCCTTGAGAGGAGAATCCATTTCCCTTATCATTGTTTGCGGTATTATCGGCTATGGTGTTATTCATTCCTGAATACACGAAAAATCCACTTGCTGAATTGTAATTCAAAGTGTTCCCAGAAAATGTACTATTATTACAATATGAGGCATTAATTCCATGGAAGGTATTATTTCTCGCGATATTATTGATGACGGTATTGTTATCATTTTCGATATATAACCCGTTATTGCCGTTATATGCGAGTGTGTTATCTCGTACGGAAATATTCCATCCCGACACCCACATTCCATCATACGTATTGTTGGTAGCAGTATTGTTCGTGAGCGTGAGGTTGCGACCGGCAATCTGCATCCCATTTTGATTACTGGTGTAAGTAATATTATGTAAAAGTCCGTAATCCATATTCCAATAATAAATTCCCAACCCCCAGTCTGTGAGGGTAACATTGCTAATGGTGACATTATTATAGCCAGCCGTTGAGATTCCTGAGGTTCCCCCGGTATCTATCCCGTCAATAATATGGCCGTTACCATCGAATGTCACATCAGAAGACGAGATACCGATGCATGTGAGTGCATTGCTATCCAGGATATCATTTTCAAGAGTGAACGAACCTGGGGAAGAGATTACACCGCATCCGGTAATGCCAGTGGTTACACCAGGAGTTACGAGCGGCAGATAATCGCCACCGAATAGGATTCCATTGGTATTATTATAGGGCAGGAGAGTATTGCCCAATCCATCCCCATTCGTATCAATACCCGTATAATTGCTCCAATAGTTTCCGCCAAGCCATGAACCATTAATAATGTTTGTGCCTGCTGTCTTTGTTATATTCCAGAAATTTGTACTGTCATCTTGTGCATTATTGGGATTACTGAAATAATTGTTAAAAATGGTGTTACTATTCGATGAAGTAAGGTAGATTCCATACTGGGTGTTATTAATCATATAATTATTGATGATAATATTGTTTGTAGAGTTATGATCAAGCATTATACCCCGATGATTTCCAGCAGCCCAATTCTGGATGACGGTGTTGTTACCAGAGGAATAAAGCTCGATACCATTGTAAGATCCAGTGACATTGTTCTGGGAAATATTGGTGTTGGTATTAGAGGAACTAGAGAAAATGCCATACCCCATATTAGTGATATAGTTTTGGGATATGGTAGTATTGTTAGAGGAATCAACGTCAATACCGGAATCAGTTGAATTATTTTTTCCAATAAAATTGTTCTGGAAGATGGTAGTATTACTAGAACCACTCACTGAGATACTCCAATTATTTGTAGTGAGATTGTTTTGGTAGAGAACGGTGTCATTTGATGAATAAACGAAAATTCCATAACGATTTCCATTTACATTGTTATCGTGGACTGTAGTGTTGCGACTATTGGAATAAACGTAGATACCCCACCCGGAGTTTCCAGTGGCATTGTTCTGGATGATTGTATTGTTACTAGAGGTGGTGGTCGTGATACCTGCGGTATTTCCAGTAGCATCGTTCTGGATGATGGTGTTACCAGACGAAGAAGCGTAGATACCCCAATAATTATTAGTGAGTGTGAGATACGAAAGGTTACAATTGTTAGCGCCGGATCGGAGATAAATGCCGCCCATACTTGAACTTGATGTATTTTCCACGGTAAAGCTGCTGAGGTTTACTGAGCTGGCAGTCACATCAAAGACACTTTTATTTATGTCGTTGGCCTGAACGATGGTATCGGATGGATTCCCAGAAGCTGAACGGATGATAAGCGATTTGTTCACCACCACATTTTCAGAATACACACCGGGGTCTACTTCAATGATATGGCCTGCCAAGGTGTTGACATCATTTATCGCTCCTTGGATTGTCGTATAGTTGAAGTGCGTATTGAGGTTGTGGACCGGAGCTGACGGGAGATTGTTCGTCAGCGGGAGATTGTCTACATTCCCTGAAGTGATGTTATACGGAGAGTCGCAAATCCCATCTTGATTCGCATCAACACACGTCTGGGAAAAGCCAGTGCCGGAAGTGTTTCCCCAGAAGTTGCCGCCAAAGTTGGAACCACCGATAATATTGGTGCCTAAAGTTTTGGTTGTGTTCCAGGTGTTGCTATAAGGTGCATTGTAAAAGTACACTCCATCGTGAGTGTTGTTGAAATAATTATTGAAAAAGGAATTATTGGATACACTATCGATAAAGATGGGATTGCTGAATTTAGAAATACTATTGTTGACTATTGTGTTATATTGTGTATATGAACCACCACTTAGATAAATTCCTCCCCAATTTCCCAAACCGGTGATAGTATTATTTGTGATTGTATTGTTTCCGCTCATAACCAAGATACCCATATAGGGAACTTGGAATATTGTATTATCATGAATAAAGTTATTATTATTGGAATTAATTGAAATTCCATAATTAGTATTGCCTAAAGCTGTATTGTGGTCGATATTTGTATGACCACTATCAACTGAGAACCCAATGGCTGTGTTTAAACTGGCATTGTTGTTAACAAGGTGTAGGTAATCGCATCCAGTTGCAATATCCATTCCCAAGCTATTGCTATTAGCGGTCGTATTTTCGATTACACTTGAATTCACATTCCAGTATACAAGACCCGCATACCAGTCTGTAAGTGTCACATTCCGGATGGTGACATTTTGCAATGTTTTGGATAAATTATATGCATAAATACCATAGGTGGGGGGGCTGGTTGTATCGGTTCCGTCAATCGTGTATCCATTGCCATCAAAGGTAACATCGGATGATGTAATATTGATGCAGACAGTTGCGCTGCTATTCAGGATATTATTCTGAAGCGTGTACGAACCCGAAGAAGAGATTACCCCGCATCCAGTAAGATTTGGAGAAATCACCGTGATATACCCTCCTTTCCGTGTGCTGTTGTACCCGCCGGCATTGAATGCTTGCAATGCTACCTGATAGGTCCCCGGCGCAGAGTAGGTATGGGACGGGTTCTGGGCAGACGATCCAATGGGATTCAGCCGCCACACGTCGTTTGTATAGGTAAAGGTGTCAATACTACCACCAAACAGCACGATGCTTCCGTCCGGCATCACCACGCTGCTTTGATAGGCTCGTGCCGACCATCCAGCACTCGCGGTCACCTGCGTCCACGTAGTACCATTATCTGTCGACCGCCACACGTCATTCTTCAAACTGCCATCAATACCACCCATCAGGACGATACTACCATCCGGCATTACCAAACTGCTGTGAGTGGACCGTGCCGTCCATCCAGAAGTTGCGTTGATCAGCGTCCACGTAGCGCCATTATCCGTCGACCGCCACGTGTCATTTAAGTAGTTGCTTCCGTCATATCCACCCATTAGCACGATACTACCATCTGACATTGCCACGATACTTAGATCAGCCCTTCTAGTCCACCCAGAACTCGCGTTTACCTCAGTCCAAGTAGCGCCATTATCCTTCGATCGCCACGTGTCATTGAACAAATTGCTACTGCTGATCATACCGCCCATCAGCACGATGCTGCCATCCGGCATTGCCTCGCTTCTAAACAAGTATCTTGCCGGCCAAGGGGCACTTGCGTTCATCAGTGTCCAAGTAGCACCGTTATCCGTTGACCGCCACACGTCATTCTTATAGCCGCCGCTGTCGAGACCGCCCATCAGCACGATGCTGCCGTCCGGCATCGCCACGCTGCTGTGCGCAAATCGTGCTGACCATCCAGGACTCGCGTTCATTAGTGTCCAGGTAGCACCGTTATCCGTTGACCGCCACACGTCATTCTTATAGCCGCCGCTATCCCGACCACCCATCAGCACGATGCTACCGTCCGGCATCAGCACACTGCTCTGATAGGATCTCGCGGTCCACTCAGCACTCGCATTCACCTGCGTCCAAGATGCCGAATAATTCTCGTCGCCGAAGAACCATGTCCAGCCGGTGGGACTTCCGGTCGATTCGTCCGTAAATGTTACGTTCAATGGTACTGGACCCGAAGTCGGTGTGCCAGTGAATACTGCTATCGGGGCCGCTGCCTGCACACCCTGAACAAGAACCAGAAAGAGAAGAATGGCAATAACAATCATTAATACACGTGACGTTTTCATGATATACTCCCAATTTCGATCTCCCAATCTCAAGTATAGTAGGCGGTCATCAGGATGACTGAAGAATGTCGGGAAATATTTTGGCGCGCTGAATAAATGATAATATAATATATAAAATATTTAATGACTATGCAAGGCATTAACGCAATGCATTAGAATATATTTTTGATCCGTTATCTTGCGGTAATGCCGAATGTGACCGGAACACAGGGTCGATAAACCGGGATTACTATCAATAGCAATCAAAATACGGGATATTCTGAAGGCATTGACCGCCGTTCAGGCTAATAAAATTGAATATTTTTTTTCCATGAGGGTTCCTTTGATGTAAGAGCTCACAGACTCATTTAATGTGAAATAAAAAGAAAACCGGCAGAAAACGATTGATATCCCTGAGAATTATTTTTTAGATGACGGGGCAATTTTTTATTCTGTTTATGCGGGATCACGCGATTGCATGAGGTATATTTTTTTGTTATTTTCTTCCCCAATTTTACTATTTGTAGTACCCGGGTTACTGTAAATGAAACCGAAACTGCATTTGGTAAGTTATATAAGCAGTTAAAATATAATTCCAAACATTTTTGTGCCTGCTTTCTGGCGGTCACACATATAACACTCGGTGAACAGATGGTGAGAAGTGGTGGGAAATATCAGGTGTATTCCATGAAGAAACAAGAATTAATTCCTCTGCCGCTATTGTTGATTCTCATTTTGGCATTTCTGGTGGTGCCGGTGACGGCGGCGGGTCTCAATGTAACAGACGGTGTAAAGATCAATACTACAGGTGGAGCCACTTCACCGGTGATCACTATCACCGATTCACCAATTGTTCAGGGTGGCACCATCACCATCGACGTGTCAAATTTAAAATGGTTTGTTGAAGGTTTTTCCCTCACAGACGCTAATGTAGTGATAACTGACTCTGCTGCAAATGCAAATTGGACGGAGACAGTTGATGTTGGCAATGACAGCCTGATACTGACGTCAACCGGTGGCCCTACGGCTGTCGGTGAAACGGTCACCGTGACCTTCACCGGAGCAGTAATTCCATGGATATCTGATACAGGTGGAGATCAGCCATTTTCCATGCTAGTACATAGAGCCGATGGGCTCGGAGATGCTTACATCAACTTCGATATTGAGACAGCACCGCCACCGCCAAGCGGTCTTAGTATAGCAGACGGTGCGAAGATCACGGCTGCGGATGGAGCCACATCACCGGTGATCACTATCACCGATTCACCAATTGTTCAGGGGGGCACCATCACCATCGACATGACTAATTTACTCAGTCTTGTTGCCAGTCACACACTCACCAATGCTAACGTAATGATAAATGACACTGCTGCCAATGCAACATGGATAAGGTCGGTAACAGGTAACACCCTGACGCTGACGTCAACCGGTGGCGCTACGGCTGTTGGTGAAACGGTCACCGTGACTTTCACCGGAGCAGCAGGAAATCCCTGGATTGCCAATACGGGTGGAGAACAAACATCACACCTCACGGCAACCAGGGCGGATCAACTTGGATCCAGCACATTTAATTTCGTAATCGAGACAGCACCTCCACTTCCTGTCAATCTTATCATAGCAAACGGTGCAAAGATCACGGCAACGAACGGAACTACTTCGCCGGTGATCACCATCACAGGTTCAGATATTACTCAGGGTGACACCATCACCATTGACGTTTCCAGCCTGAATGCGTATGTTGCCAGTGGCACACTCACCGATGCTAATGTAATAATCAATGACACTGCTGCCAATGCAATATGGATAAGGTCGGTAACAGGTAACACTTTGACGCTGACGTCAACCGGTGGTGCTACGGTTGCTGGCGAAATGGTCACATTAACTTTCACCGGATCAGCAGGAAGTCCATGGATTGCCAACACGGGTGGAGAACAGACATCACACCTCACTGCGACGAGAACCGATGGACTCGGAGGCGGTACCTTCAACTTCGTGATCGAGACAACGCCTCCGGCTGGTCTGGCGGTAGTTGCAAATTTTTCAGCCTCGCCGATAGCGGATATTGCACCGGTAACAACAACTTTTACCGATACGTCTCTGGGAAGTCCGACCTCGTGGAGCTGGGATTTTGGTGACGGGTCAAACTCAACAAGCCGGAACCCCACCCATTCCTATACCACCATTGGGACGTATACGGTCAACCTGACTGCAACCAATGCATACGGATCGAATTTAAAAACCCAATGGAATTACATCCATGTCCTCAACGGTGCTGTCAGGGAAGCGAATACAACGATCAACGGGTTGACCATTACCAATTGCGGGGGTCCGCAAACTGTCACGGTTGATACATCCATCCTGCCAGCAGCATTAATCCCTAACAATTCTGTGCTGGAATTGCAATCCCCCGCTGACCGGGGCTTTAAAAATATCACCATCTACGCACTGAACGGAATCGGTTTTTCCCGGAGCGGTAACCTGATTACCGGGAAGCCTACCGGCGTTCATGTAGTATCGGAAGAGATAGATCCTTCCCCAAGTTTCTCAAGCGAGATAGGAACAAAATCCTCGTTTAACTATAGCATGGATCTTCCATCCTACCCTTGTAACGCGATACTCAGCACAAAAATCTGGGAGGGTGTGATACCTGAGTATGATACAAAATTCCGACAGATAGCATCTGCCAATAGTGCTTTTCCTGTTGGGACCGCATACACCGCGAAAATTACCAAGATCAATTTCCCTTCAGTCTCATCAGTCAAAATTCATATGAGCGTTAATTCAAGCTGGAATTCTGACCTTATTGGCGGACCGGGCCAGCTATTTATCTGGCGGATATCAGATAATGGAACATCAGGACAGATACTTCGTACAAGTTATCTGTACAGTAATCCTGTGAACAATGTCGATTACTTTGAGGCAAATTCTCCCCTTGGGCTTTCAACGTTTGGGATATCTTCCCTCACCGGGAACAATAATCCGTTCCAGATGATCTCCTTCGTTATCGTACAGGCCGTCAACGAAGCGAGTAACCCGGGTGCCGGAGGTTCCAGCGGAGGAACAGCGGTTGTCAGCCAGACCACGGCCGCTCCGGAGATAACGAAAGCCACTCCTCCGGATCCAGGCAAAACCGCCAAAATCTACTCAAACGCACAAGGCGTTGTCACTCAGGCCATGACCCTCACATCAACTGACGGTCTGGCAACAGTAAATATCGGTACAGGGATTATCGCAAATGACGCTGAGGGTAAACCGCTTTCCTCGATCACCATCAAAGCTATTCCTGCAGAAAACCTGCCCGGTACTTTGCCAGGAGCTTCGTTTTCCTTTGCCGGCAGGGCGTATGAACTTCAGCCTGACGGGGCAACCTTCTCACCGGGGATCTCGATCAGTTTCACTGCCCCAAATGCACAATTCGGGCAGGAACTTATGGTAAAGACGTATGATAGCGCAACCAGCACCTGGCTGGATCTTCCCACCAGTATCAATCCCCAGACCGGCATGATCACGGCCCAGGTCTCCCACTTCTGCTGCATTGCATTGTTTGCAAAATCTACGGAGATCGAAAAAACACCGACCCCGCAACCAACGATAATAGTGGCCTCAAAATCCTCCATGTCCACCAATATCGAGATGTATAGCTGGATTATTTCCTCAGCCAGGCAGAACCCGGTAATTATTGTCATCGTGCTTGCAGTACTTGCACTGGTCACCTACTTCGGGTGGTGGAAGAGACGGCTATAACACCGGGAAAAAATCCCTGGTGGTACCTGGAGTTGGTCTGTCAGGCAGCTTCACCTCCAGGCTTTACGGCAAGAAGCGGAAAAAATATCCGGCCACTTTTTTTTTAATAAGAAAGATTCTCGCCTTTTTTATCGCAAACAAATCAATAATTTGATAACCAGCTCTGAATGATTCAGATATAGAGGACGATAAAAATAGTTATCAGATTACACTACGGTTTTCTACGGGGGGGAGAGGTATCATGGATATCGAAGCGATGAAAAATGATCAGGATATTCGAGGATTAATAAGGCTCCTTGACCATAGGAAAAATGATGTCCAGTGGCGTGCTGCAGATGCACTGGGTACCTTAGGGGAGATGGCCTGCGAACCACTCCTCAGGCCACTGGTTTATCCCAAGATACATGTCCGTATTGGTGCCATTGAGGCATTAGGAGCGATTAAAAGTCCGCAATCGGTTGAGCCCCTTATCCATACCCTCAGGACCGATGAAAGCAGCGAAGTGCGCTGGGTTGCCGCACTGGCTCTTGGGGAGATCGGTGACAAACGGGCAATCCCGGCGCTACTGGCCTCCTTAAAAGATGAGGACCGGTATGTGCGGTACGGGTCGGTAAAATCACTCGAACAGATCGGATGGTCAGCGGAGACAGACCGGGATCGGGCATATTATTATTTAGCCCTGCAGGATTGGGATACCATAAAAAAACTGGGAAAATCCGCAACCGGGCCCCTCATCGACCTGCTCAGGGATCAGCACCCCGCCATACGGGCTCAGATTACCGAGATCTTAAGTTCAATCGGGGGCGTTGAAGCAAAAAAATCCTGTGAACACGTATTGAGGGACCCGGACGAGAATGTCCGTTGGTGTGCGGTGCTCTCATCTCTGCGGTGCGAGGTTCCGACCAGCCAGCTGCCCCTTGAGCTTTCAAAACGGGTGCGGACCGGACCCAATGTATTCGGTGCAGCACTCCTGAATTTTTTCTTTTTGGGTCTCGGGTATGATTACCTGGGGAAATGGTGGGGACTTGTTGTCGTTGAGATTTATATGATCCTGATCCTCACCAGTCAACTCCTGTTTGGACTGCTCATGACGGTTATCATCTGGATTCCGATCATGGCATTATTTGCAACACAGACATTCTTTATGGCAAAAAGGGAGTCGGCCCTGTCCGGGTGAGCGTATGGTTGACCTTTCAACCCTGTTTGGACAAAAAAAGGTGGATATTGAAAAATTAACAGCAGTTAAAGATATTTCAGGTCTGATCAGGGCACTCCACTCAAATGACATGAGTACGCAGTCCGAGGCGGCAAAGGCACTGGGCAGCCTCGGCCTTGAGGCAACGGATGCGCTGATCCGGGCGTTAAAGAAGAAAGATATGGATAACCGGCTCGTGATCATCAAGGCCCTTACCGAGATCCGGGATCCTAAATCGGTCCCAGTGCTGATCGAGATGCTGAAGGATGAGAACAGCGAGGTCCGCTGGGAAGCTGCAATTGCCCTGGGCGAGATACCTGACCCCCAGTCGATTGAACCACTCATCGCGTGCCTCCGTGACCATGACAAATATGTCAGGTTCGGCGCCGCACGTTCTCTTGAGATGATCGGCTGGAAACCTCCCAATGATGAGGAAAAGGCATTCTTTTTTGTGGGAATGCAGGACTGGAAAGCGGTTCAGTTGATTGGGAATTCTGCCATTCCCGCACTGGCCAACGTCCTTCATGACCGGCATAGCAATGTCCGTACCAAAGCTGTCAAGATCCTCGGCGAGCTCAAGAGTCCGCAGGCAATTCCCTCCCTGATCCAATCCCTTGCTGATGAAGACAGTGAAGTGCGGTGGAAAACCGTGCTTGCCTCTGAAAAATGCGGTATAAAGTTGATACATCTTCCCCGTGGTCTCTCCCGCCGCCCCAGACTGAAGAAAAATCCCCTGATTGCGGGATTTTTGAATTTCGTGCTCCCGGGTCTCGGGTACGCCTACCTTGCAAAATGGTGGGGTGTCATGATCTTCGAGCTCGACATCTTCGGAACGGTTTGGGCGTTGAAATACATGGGAGAAACTTTTACGTACGAGACACTCTTCCCTATCTATTTCCTGCTGGCGGTCCATGCATATTACATTACCATAAAAATGCCAGTAGATCCCCCATAACCCTTTTTTCGTCCACGAATAAACGAATACAGATTGTTGCACGGAAGAAATGTATAAAAAATTTGAATGCTCACCAGGGATTTTCCCTCGCATGCCCAAGACTCCCCGAAATGCGATAACCCAGAACAGATAAGACATCACCATCGATAGATGCAGAAGAGTTGTTTGTCGAACAGTCTTTGTGGGTCTCAGGATATTTCAGCGGCATTTTACTGCCATCCTTTACCGGCCGTTTACATCGATCCACCCATCAACAGTACCCGCCGCCGCATTACCCTTAGCTGGAAGAAACATATCACGGAATCTTATTGGGACTAAAAAAATTCAATAATTAAAATGATGAAAGATCCTGAAAATTGTAATCCGGCTTTGACAAAGGCTCCAGAAAGGAATGCTCTGAATGGAATGATGGGGAGTGCTTCTCTATCTACAGGATCGCAATAGCGGGTGTTAATTTTCGGTACAGCGAGTTCCCCGAGGTAGATCATCGGGAGAGGCGTACCGAATCAGCCGTATCTTTCTTTCAGCTCGGTAAACCACCGATCACTATCTTCTGTTGATACTTCACCCTCATCTACCAACGGCCCTGCATGAAAGAACACCGGGCATTGGTGCCCGAACACGCTGCATGATTCAGGCTCGTCCTTTCTGGGAAGCGGGAATGTTTCAACTATCGGGTAGTTTTCAACAATCGATCCATAAGGGCAGAATCGTAAGATCCGGCACGGTTTTATGGCGTGTTTAAATACCGGCTTCATAATGATTTTTTCTCCTTTTCATCGAGCTCCACGAGAAGCATACATATCACGCTATCGAATGTGGACTCCATAATTTCTGGTTTCTTCAGCTATTCGCGGGGGCAAATGCATGATACTGGTCATTTGACACTATAAAATTTGGTATTTTTGATTGGGTAATGTCATGATAAAAATAAGATGAAGTGATCTTGGTTCAGCCTGGAAAGGGGGAAAGGAAAAATAACTATTAAAATGGCTTATTTTTAAAAAATTAAAACTTATCCCTACGTCAGGATGCTGTTACGGGGATTCGCCGCCAATACAGTAGCCCGGGCACCACAACCTGACTATCTCCCAAGTTCTGTTTATGATCCTGGCTGACCGGACGAACCATGAGACCGTAACATCCGGTCATGGCAATTCCTTAAGAATGGCGAGATAATTCTTAAGATAGTAGAATTGCTGTGATTTTAAATCTCTTTTCCCATTTGGATATTCGTTATTCCAAATTATAACATGGATAAGGAGGATTTGCCAATACAGGCTTCATACAGCCTCATTGACACTCGCATGAAAAAAGAATAGTGGGATGAAATTTTCTCATATTTGTTCTGATTGTGACAGACAACTTTAATATAATGCATCACGATACTGGTGTTTATGAATTGTCATGGATATTCAGTTGTAGGGATCATACAGGCGGTATTCGGAATATTATTAGTCCTCTATGGAGTAAAAGTGATGGTAATTAACTCTTTTTTCTATGGCACTTTGGATATTGGCATTGGGATAGCGATTTTGTCTTTCGCCCAATCTGAGTATAACCAAACAAAAATATTAGAAGAATTGAAAAAAAATAAAACCAATTAATTTTTCGATAAAATTACCTACCAATGCGTCAAAACAGAATTCACCGACATTAGCTTCACTATGTATCTAATATTTTGGAATAGAGAATCAGACCACCCGTGGAAAAGTGCTGCTATGGAGAATTGAAAAATAAAAAGGAATACAAAAATATATTTTCAGTATAAACGGACGTCTTTAACATTGATTATTCTGACAGAATTGTGTAATCCCTCGGTAAGCGTCAAAAGAGTGCGTTTTTTGTGATGCCTATAACCTAACTTGTTTATGCGAGGGATGGGATTCGAACCCAAGAACTCCTACGAGACTAGGCCCTCAACCTAGCGCCTTTGACCTGGCTTGGCTACCCTCGCTCAGTGCCATAACAAAGAGGTTGTCTATCTAATAAAATCTTATGCAAGTTGTTTTTCTCTGCAGCTCCCCAGATTGCATCCGATTGCTGGCGGTAATGGCCGTAGAAATTCAGTAATCCGGCATAATCCTGCCGGACAGCTGATGCATGGCAATTTTCCGGCTATGACGGCGCCCAAACGGCATAGATGTATATTTATATGCGTCATACCCAGTGGTGAGTATGTGGTCAGACATCATCCATGAGTTTTCCGATTCACCTTCACAGGGCCGGGTGGTGCGGTTCCTGCTCGAGAACGGTTTTGGTGTGACTGAAGACGGACGGATCAGTTGTAATGGTATCGAGGTGCCGGCAACCTCGGTGGCTAAAGTGATCGGATCGGATCGCAGGGTCGTGGACTCCACAGCACATCGCATTCTTGAACGCCCGGTTCTCCGCGATATCTTCCTGAATATGCGGGCGACACCGGACCTTTCCAAAGTTGCAGAATCACTGGGATTTTCTGTTGTCACCGTGCTCCCGAAAAATGCGAGCGAGCGGGGAATTGTCGGTGCTGTCGTCCAGATTCTTGCCCTGCATGATGTTTCCATCCGGCAAATCTTTGTTACTGACCCGGAGTTTTCCGAAGAGCCAAGGCTCGTGATTATCGTTGAGGAGTCCATGCCGGTGGGCGTTATCGAACAGATCCGTGCCCTGCCCCAGGTCAGGCAGGTCATCATCTGAGTGGCATATCCCGGAATTAAATCAAAGCCAAACAGGAATTTCTCTTCGTTTGTTTTCAGAAGTGTTTTGGGGAGATGTAATCCAAACTATCGGGATTATATTATTCATGTATGTTGAGAGATCGAGGCCGGTATATCTCCCTGTACGCTGAACGCCACCGCCCCCGGCGGGGTGTCCCCGCAGCGGATCAGTAACTGAAAATTCCGAAAAACCTCTCTCCCCCCTGCGCCTCCGAGAGGCTCTGAGGCGGGTGACCCTCATAAATACTATGATCTTCGTGGAAAAAACCATGTAGTGATGAACGCTCCCCGGGCATTCGGTATCCAATACCTGCAAAGAAATGTGACAACTAACTAAAAAAATTCTGATGTTATTTAGCTGCAGAGCAGTTCAACATCCCGGGCAAGGTGATACATCCTCAGTCTCACCTTTCTGGGCAGGTGAATGGCGGATGCAATACTTTCCTCAATAATCACCCGCCTCCTTCCCTCAATGAGGTTATCCGCATGGGTGATAATCTTCTCTTCCGTGGTCCGCGGCATGCAGTCGCGGGGAGACAGCCGGAGAAGCGTACACTCATCAGCCGTGAGCCCTGCTCCTGTATGGCACTCGACAATCCTGGCGACCTCCTCGCTGATCCCGTGGGCACGCAGGAGATCTGCTCCATGCTGTGCGTGCAGGATTTTATGAGTCGATCCCCGGCCGATATCGTGAAGCATCGAACCTTTACGTACCAGATCAACCCGTACAAGGGCATCGAACGCTGCGTATCCAAGTGCAACATCCCGGACAGCCCGGCAATGCGTGATTACCTTTTCGCTGCATCCTGCTTCATGCAGCAGGTCCTCACAGGATTTATCCGGTTGGTTCGGCATGACCCAGTGATTTTTTAATATCTCCAATCCGTTGTTTGAGAGATCGCAGGAGCATTTCGTTGTCAAAATGCGTCACGGATTTCCCGCAGCCCGGACAGTTGAAATCGCAACCCATAGCCTGAGGGAAGGTAAAAAGGATCTGGCATTCCTTGCAGATGAAGAAGTCGTTTTCTTCTTCGTACTTCTCCCGCTGTTCGAGTTTCTCCAAGACAAGGGCCATATCTTCGCGAATCGCATCATAGATGTGATCGATGCGGAGCTGCCAGAGATAGGTCAACCAGCCAGTCTCATTGTTTTTGATCCGGTGATACTCCGCAAGCCGTTTTTCATAGAGGGTATACAGGGTATGCCTTACAGAATTTAAGTTGATACCGGTCTGTGCCGCAAGATCTTCATCGCTGTGCTCACCCTCGCGCGGGAATCGTTCGATGAGGTTGAGCCCTTCATCCTTCACCAGACGGTAAAGATATGCACGTATTGCGGGATCTTTCAGCAGGTCGTCTATGGGATCCATCACCGTATGTATTGTCGGACGATGCTAATATGCTTATCCAGAAGGGAAACTGCTGCTTCTCGTGTCGGCCCCCAGCCAAACACACTGATCAGTGCCTGATCCGCTTCAAAAAATGTTCCCGGCCATGGGATATCAGCAACACAGGGTGCCAGGTGTTTAAGATCAGTAGTAATAGTCAGGTCCCGATCGGCAAAGAGGATGCTGCGGACCGCAACCTGCCGGGGAGACAATAAACCAGGAGGAAGTTTCCCCCTGCAGGCATCAACATGATACTGGAACAGGTTACATCCGTACGCCATTTCGACCGTATCGATAGTCCCCTGGAACCGGGGATTCACTTCAATGGCGCAGGCAGTATTACTGCCAAGAACGAAGTCAATCCCAATTGTTCCGGTACACCCGCTTGCAGCGGCAATCCGTTCGGCTAAAGTAATCATATATTCACGGAGCTGGTGATCAAGGGGCGTGACTGACCCGCAGAACCCGAACCTGGATTCTCCATTTCCCTGCAGGAGCTGCTCGTTTGCAGCAATTGCCTGTGCCCCTACACCATCCGTAACACAACAGACACTGGCCGGGACTCCCTCAACGATCTCCTGGCAGATATAGGGTATCCCGGGGTACATATTCTCCCATGATGCGAGCCCGGCAGCATCCCGCACAATCGCATTCCGCCAGCCACCCGCACCCCGTCGCGGTTTGACCATGACAGGATATTTTCCGCATGATGAGAGCCGGGGTACGGGAATACCAATAGTTTCAAAAAAATGCTGGATATCCAGTTTATCCAGAAAATGCCTTGCGGTATCTTTGGGAGTCCCGCAAAGCGGGAGAGGGGTGGACAGGTCTTCTGCACCGGAACTGGCAATAAAGAGGTCAAACCTGTGGCGCCGGCATAACTCATCTATCGCATCAGGAAGATCGGCGAGATCATCAAATTTTTCCCGGTCTGTCGTATACCAGGAAAGATCCTGATCACAAAAATGATCAACGGCGCATACCTCATACCCTGCCCGTGCTGCCGACTGCGCTATGTGGCGGGTTGAAAAGCCGGCAACCAGCACCCTCCCTTTCACATCTCCTCCGTCCGCTTTCCTGCCCGGGAATGGATGATGCGTATATGAGCACCGGGAAATTCATTCCGAAATTCCTGCCCGGAAAAAAAATGATCGAGGAAGAGGGCAAGACTCGATATCTCGGAATGCGGTTGGGCGGTTACTGCGATATTATAATCCGCAAGCCCGTAGATCTCACCGGGCACTTTCTCTGCGCCGACAATAACGAGAATTTTCCCGTGGGCCTTGACGTCATCAATCACGTCAGGAAGGTTAAGGCCGTACATGGTGAGGTGAACGACAGTCCCGCCCTGAGCCTTCCAGTCCCGGATACAGGAGCGCCATTTCACATTATCCAGGCAGAAGAAGTCGCCTCCCCAGCGATCGGCCACATCACGAATACTCTGGACAACGCCCTTGTCGGGAGTGGCAAGGAACATCCCCTGTGCACCCAGTGCCCGGGCCGTTAAACCGACGTGAGTTGTTACCCGCTGATCGCGTTCAGGGCGGTGACCAATCCGGAGAATGACAACTTCGTTTCCTGGCATGCTACTTTTCTCTTTCTCTGACTACACCGTTTTCAATAGTGTACGGGAGATCCTTTGAGTAATTTATCTGGCAGAGCAGGAGTGACTCCCCGATAGTAAGTACCCGCACCCTGCCCTCCCTTTGCTCAATCAACAGGTTTCGCTCGAGACGTCCGAGCGATTTGTCAACTTCAGACGTATCGAGTCCGCTGGTTAAGACGAGTTCATCTACCGTCGTAGAAGGCCCCTCAGCCACGAGGTGATAGATCAACCAGTCCGCATCTTCATCTTTCACCTTTATGCATTCCTCATGGTGGTGAATAAGGGTTTTTGTCCGTATCCTCTGGATATCATCCATATTCACCAATTTTTTATCTGTTTGCAGCCAATGACTGGCAATGAGTCCTGACCGTGTCGCAATTTCCTATCAAGAACTTGTAGCTACTGCTGATCATCTCTTTGAGGCATGCGAGGATGATGTACAATGCCTTTCCCGCAGGATCGAGACACTCGAATCCGATATTCGGAACGAATTACTGGTCTCAGATCTGGTGAACGCATGGCAGGTATTCTATTATTTTTTCCGCGTGCTGCCGGATGATCTGACGAAGGAACGGCTCGAACTGGAGCCTGCCTCGTCACTTGTTCATGGTATAAAGATAGACGAGATTGAACTTCTGGAGTTGATTTTTTCTGTAAAAAATCTGGAACCCGTGATTACAGTTTCTGATGGTAAACTCCCGCTCGTGACGTATAAGGGAAAAACGGCGTACGCAGAAGGATTGAAGTTCATTGAAAATCCGCCCTACTGACATGATAATTTGAGAGATATTTTTCATTCTCGCGGATCGATCCATGTCAATGGTTTTCCTGTCTGCCATTGACTCAATACTTCTCAGGAACATTCCCCAATGGGATCGGGCAGGTCGATGTCTGGTAAAGATCCGGGTACAACAGCAATATAAGATTTTTTCGGGCGCGTGATGTTTTGTGCATGCACCTTTTTTGTTCCTTCATTTTTCGCTAAATCCAACGGATTTTTGCTAATCCAACCTCAATTTTATCGTTTTTTGCTTTTATTTTTCCTGCCTGAGGAAAGCGTATATCGTCAGGAGTATCATGCCTTGAAGAAAAACCGTAAAACGAATTTATCCTGTTCACGTATCCGGGAAAAATTACCATCTGAAAAACCTGTAAAAACCGCTCGTTCGATCGGAAATGGGGTAAACAGTCTTGAAGAAAAATAAACGGTCCAGTACGAAGGAGGCAAAACCGGGGCTATTATCTCCGGGGCGAAGTCCGGGCACCGGATCCATTGAAGGCATACCGGAAACTGCACGAAAAAAGATCCGCTGCGGGATTGTTCATAAACATCCACGAGTAATACCGGGAATTTTTGAGGAAACACCATGACACGCGGACGAATGCCGGTACGGGCTCGCAAGGAAGCCGATCCTATCGCCGAGAAGCGGGGTGTTGTCCAGCATTACCAGCGTGAACCCGGCAGCATCTGTGATTTTGCCATCATGAGCCCGGGTACGGTGACGCACGTCCGGATCAAATGCGTGCGCCGGCTCTGCTGCACGATTGAAGAGATGGGACGGGAACTTACCACAGAGATTACGGCGCTCCGGATCATCGCGTCATCGCGCGAGATCTCCCGCGAGCTCTGGCTCTGTTCTCCCCGGTATGCGTGGCGGTTTTTCCGGGTCCTGGACCAATCGCTTGCAGAACTCGGGCGGGACGGCATGATTCTTCCGGTAGGAACTCCGGGAACGGTTTTGCCCAGGACCACCCAGGCGCCTACCGGGAAAGCCGGAGATACACCCGGTTCCTGATATCCCGGACCTTGCTCACGGTAACCCTTCCCTCCGTCGGAGAATACCTCCTTTTGGACAGGGGAGGATATCAAAGAGAGTAATTTCTCAAATTGGGTCTATTTTGGCAAATAGGGGGAATTTTGAGCGAATTCACCGGTTTGCTGTCCGACATAAAACCAAGAAAAGTGCGGAATTCGCGCATGATGGATGTAAATTCATCCGGATATTACCGATTTGAGCCCGGTTCGCCAGGAATCAGGACGGAGCAGGAATGTGCGCAAACAGGCTCAATTGGCTGGCGGATCGGAGGATAAGATGAGGTTTACCACATGCTCATGAATGAGGGGTATTTCCGGGACCGGGGTTATTCGGAGCTGGATCATATTCGGGATTTAACAAACTTCGAGCGTTATATTCCCGAGAACAAGGATTATAATAAAGTACTCAAACCTCCCCAGAACTATTGACGATCTCCTGCACTGATCAGCTGCTCATCGACCATTGCTGAAACCAATGGTGGGAGAGTCCCCCATTTCACCACAACCTCCCCCATGATGGCAAAAACACCCGAGACTTCTGAAGGGTTAATTTGGCCGAGGACAGATTTATCTTCAGGGCGGATCTGGTTGCATACCGAGGTTGCCCATGCATCCGCGAGCGCTACATTATTTGAGAAGATGGTAACAGCATCTGCCATTCCAAAGGAGATGGAAGGTCCGACTGTTGCCGATGAAGTGCATATCCCAAGTATGGTGTTCTGCGGGGGTACAACAAAGGCGATACGGTTGGAAAGCAGTGCTTCACCGGCATGCACCCCTACCCGGATCGGGCGGTCGCTGGTGAGGGCAATATCGCCGCCGTTATCGATCACACCGAATACCGCACCCGCATCCACCATCGCCTCAACACCAGCCCATGCAATTGCCCCCGCTACTGCGGCCATCGGTCCGACACCGGCCTTCCTCGTTGCATCTGCCATCCTTTTAATGATCATCTCATCTGAATCCGGCTTATAGGGATCAAAAGTGACCTGGAAAAAAGGATCACGGGCAATATACGCTTCAAGTACCTGCCGTGCTTGAATCATACCCTCCTTCGCAGCGGCGACGTGCTCCGGGTCGTCGGCAAGGATCGTTGCAATGGTCTCCCGGAACCGGAACGGTTCACGGATCATAGCGGAAGCGTAAGAGCCTGGTGCGGACACGCCTCAATGCATTTGCCGCAGAGAACGCATTTCTCTTCCTCCAGCTGCAGCCGGAAGTCCTTGTCCAGCGAAAAGACTTCCCGGGGACAGATACTGATGCATGCACCGCAATCCACGCATTCACTCTCGTTGACGCTGATGCCGTGTTCGAGGATGTGAACCGTCGCCCCGAGACGGATCATCGTGTCGCTGACAAGTTTACATTGTTCATCCGGAACGTCGATAAGCGCCTCCCCCTCCGAGGAATCAATGACTGCCCGTTCAACATTGATCAGGACGCCCGTGTCACGCACTGCCTGGGCGATGATCGGTTTTTTCCCTTTCTTGCGTGAGAAGGTAACCAGCAGTTTCATTTCAGCCACCTCCCGCCAAAAAGTTTCCCGAGATTCATTGCCGTGAGCATGGCAATCACGTGGTGAGCGCTATCCACAACCGGCAGGGCGCTGATATTGTTCCGTTCGAGTTTCTGCACTGCGATATCCACCGCTTCATCCGGTGTGGTCGTGATCACTTTTTTCTTCATGATATCTTTCACGAGATGCGCTTTGCCGGGGTTTGCAACCGCCTTGGATATGTCGAAAGTTGTAACAATGCCCACAAGCACGCTGTCACTGTTGATTACCGGCAGGTGATTGGTCTCGCCTTTCAGGAGTTTCTTTGCTGCAGTTATAATCTCTTCATCTTCCCTGACGCTGAAAACCTGCCGGTCCATTATGTCGAGCACCCGTGGGCCCTGTATACTCTGGTACATCGGTTTTGCCAGTTTTTTCGCATCGATCGGGCGGGTGGGAAGTGCAAGCTGCAAGCTGCCACGCTCAATCCAGCGTTTCAGCTCCCCGGCTACCTGGCGGGCTTTACGGAAGCTGGAAAGAGACGATGTCCTGACTTCTTCACCGTTCATCTCAACAGACCCGCTCCGCAACTCAGCGTAGGTCACCTTCCTTAGTGCAGGTCGATTCCTGCTCGGCACTCCATAATCGAGAAGATCCACCGCGATGTCTTCGTCACGGACAGCAGTTGCACGCACAACGTCGACATCGAGCACCGGAAGAGGGATGCCGAGTCCGACATAGAGCGTGACACCGTAGCCGGTCATTGTCGCAGCCCTGAGATAGTCCTGGGACATCTCTTTTAAGTTCCCGGTTACCATCAGGGTACCATATCCCCCGGCAGGCGAGTGCTGTGTTCCCTCGCCGATAACCATACCCTGTGCCCCGCATAAAAAGAGGGGAACACCACTCCCGATCAAACGGAGGTTTGGATCATTGGAGAGCGGGTTTAACACACCCGCACCGGAGAAGGACACATTGGCGCAGTTCGGCAGCAGAACTCCCATATACGTATGCAGCACGCGATCCGTTGAGTTGGTGGCAGCATTGTAGCGTTGGTAGGCATTGCGCGGATTGCACATAATCGCCTGGTTTAAATTTTCCAACAGGAGATCCGTCGTTATTGTCCTCCGCGGATAGCAGTCAGTACCCCGGGAACTTGCACGGAGCTCCACAGATTTTCCCGCCACAAGATCCTCGATTACATGCGCCCCGCCATATTCCTCTTCACGGGTATCCGACTGCTGTGTCGCACCGATGTAGGTGTCGACTGCCGCCAGTCCGCCGTATGCTTCCACGTTGTTCAACCAGATCCGTTCCATCCGTATGGGAGGTTCAGCATGCCCGAAATTGATGAATGCACCCGATGAGCACATAGCCCCGAATGTTCCGGTGGTAACCACGTCAACTTCCTTAAGCGCCCCCTCCTCACCCAGTTCGGCAACGATCACGGGCATCTCCTCGGCAGTGACTACGCGTGCAGTGCCGTCACGGATCCGCTCATTGATCTGATCGATGGTCTTGTGCATGACCAGAAATACGCTTTTATGAATATTTAAAATTAATTGTTATTACCATTAGTAATATATGATATTTTAAGTCCTGGTGACTATACCTTTCTATGCACGTGTGTGCCTTCATTGAAAAGATGGAGCAGCTCGCTCCTCCAGACCTTGCTGAGGATTTTGATGCGGGAAAGATCGGACTCGTGGTTGAAGGAAGACCGGATATCCTGCGGGTATGCTGTGCACTGGATGCGACACCATTTGTCATACAACAGGCGGTTGCAGCGTCAGCTGATATGCTGGTAATACACCACACACCTTTATGGACACCACTCACTGCCTTAACCGGGAGGATTGCAGGGCTGATGCGTGCCCTGCTCTCAGCTGACATTAATCTCTATGTCATGCATACAAATTTCGACCGGGCAGACGGAGGGGTCAATGATGCGCTCGCAGAACTCCTCTCGCTCAAAGACATTGAACCCCTTTCACTGGGTTGTATCGGCACCTGCACCCTTTCCCCTGCAGAAATCTCGCGGCGTCTCGGTGGAAATGTCCGTCTCTGGGGAGAGGTAAAAAAGTGCAGGCGGCTCGCACTGGTTGCCGGCAGCGGTTTTGAACCTGTACTCCTCGACGAAGCATATGCCAGGGGTGCCGACGCCTTCCTTTCTGCCGAGATGAAACACTCGGTTGCCCGGTCGTCCCCGCTTCCCTGCATTGAGGCACCCCATTACTCCCTTGAAGCGCCGGCAATGCAGCGCCTTGCCACCCGCATGGGCTGGCAGTATATTGATGACCCTCCCCACCTGCAGATCATCCCATGAGCGATCTCTGGCACCGTCTTGGCGAGAAAAAGGCTCTGGATACTGTTCTTCGCCATGAAATTGAAGAGACATTTGGGAAACGGGGAAAAAAAGCACTCGTTGCTCTCGACGCAGGGAAGATAAAGAAATACCTGGATTTTTTTGTAGTTGCCGGAAGGACCGCCGAATATGTAGTTGACGAAGATTTCTGTACCTGCGGGGATTTCATGTTCAGGGGAAGGACCTGCTGGCATCTTCTGGCAGTCAGGATAGCGCAGGAGACAGGGATCTACGAAAGGGTAGACAGCTGGTACCAGGACCGCTGGAAAAATTAAGCTGATAACAATACAACAATTCCCGTTCTTCATCAAACTGTACTGACGATTAAGTGATTTCGCATGCTCGAAAAAACCATAAATATAGGGTATAAATCACGATTTTTATGATAATTAACAGGAAGGAAAGATCTGATCCGCACGCTACCGGGCCCAGTTTAATAGGACCGGATACCTTTCCCCGGCGTCCTTTTCGTCACACCAGAGATCAATGCAGAGATCAATGGAAAGAAATTCTCCATCGGTTCCTGCTTGAATCAGGCGGTCAGAACATTGTCTCCGGACATCACGTGAACACCGGAGAATCATGAGGATTCTCACGGTTGTAAGATGCGTTCTCACCAGGCCGGGATAACCAGGTGTCACATGATCATGGGGGTACTGCGAACAACTGGACTAAAAAGATCATGCCAAGTATAAACCCGGCACTAACGACCACCCATTTCAGTGTGACCGGGTTGATCCTGGACGCCAGTTTTCCCCCTAACACCCCACCTGCGATAGAGCCCACCGCCATGATTGGCACCAGGGGCCAGACAATCATACCGGAAAAAAGGAAGAAAACCGCCGCAGCGACGCTGATGCCCAACGAAATGCACTGTTTGAGCGCGTTGAGCCGGGTTATCGTGTCATCGATGACAATCGCAAGTGCAGCAAGCACGATCACGCTCACGCCGGCACCGAAAAATCCACCATAGACCGCAGCGAGGCCGACAGGGATAACCGCCCCCGTCTCTTTGCCCGGTGCGGTTCCTGCCCGTTTTGCTCTCTTTGCAATCCATCTCCTTACCCTCTCCTGCACCGCGAGGAGCCCGGATGCAAACAGGATGAGGAACGGGACGAGGATATTGAAGACTCCTTCTCCAATCCAAAGGAGAATAAAACCTCCAAGAAGTCCGCCGAGGGCCCCGGCCGGGACAAAAATCCAGAGGCGTTTCCCCTGCCCATGCAGATCATCCCGCTGGCCGAACGCTCCACCGAGATACCCGGGGGTCAGGGCGACCGTGTTCGTGACGTTTGCGGCAACAGACGGGACGCCAAGCGCTATCAGGATAGGAAACGAGATAAGCGTGCCTCCTCCGGCAAGCGCATTAATGAGCCCTGCGGCAACAGCCCCAAGTCCGGCTATCGCAAACACATACCCTGCGATCATGTAAACTTCCTTATCAACGCTCCCTTCCCGCTTCCCCTTTCAAGCGGATGCTTTCATCCGAGCGTCGCGATGAGATCCTGTGCCTTTATGATCAGGACCCCCAAGTTTGCCATGTCACGAAGATTGCTGTAGTGGATCTCATCGTTCTGTGCACCGGTACCATCTTCTACAAGGACCGTCCGGTAGTTGTATGCGGTTCCATCATAAACTGTAGTCCGGATGCAGTTGGGTGTCTGGACACCAGTCAAGACAAGGTCCGTGACGCCCATGCTCCGGAGCCTGAGATCGAGATCGGTCCCCATGAACGCACTCATCCGAACCCTGGGGATTACATACTCTCCGTTCAGTGGTAACAGCTCATCGATGACCGCTGCGCCCCGGGTCCCCTTTACCACGAAAGGCTGTTTCCTGAATCGTTCCTGTCGGAAAATTTCAACATCGGAACCATCCGCCCGGTGAACACGAAGCATGTGGAAGATCGGGAGTTTTCTTGCGCGGAACTCTTTGAGGATGAGAAGGATCTTCGGGACGATAGTGCGTGCCTGTGCAACATTGAGCGGAGCATCGTCAAGCACAACATCGTTCTGCATATCGATAATTAAGAGGGCAGGTCGGTTCAGACTCATACTTCCCTAGTATACGGGAAGCTGGTAATATATATTATGTAAACAGACGGGACATACTTTGATATTTTTCGATGAATCCTCCCACTTTTTGTCTCTCTGCAGATCTCTCTTATGCAGGGTTTGATGCGGGTAAAGAGAATATAGATTTAACTATATCCAATCCGGTTGTGTAGAAACATGCGGTTTTGCACATTTTTCTCAAAAATTTAATTCTCGTAATTCCAGATGTTTTTTAGAAATTTTATTGCATTTTTTGGAAACCGGGATATACGAAAAAGTAGACAGCTGGTACCCGGGCCGGTGGAAAAATTAAGCTGATAACAATACAATAATTAGCGTTCATAATCAAACTGTACTGACGATTAAGTGATTTTTCATGCTCGAAGAAGAATACCAGCTCGAATATTTTAAGACACAGGGGCTGACACGCAAGGTCTGTAAAAAGTGCGGCTCGGCGTTCTGGACGCGCGACAGCTCGCGTGAAATCTGCGGGGACGCTCCCTGCGAACCCTATAATTTTATCGGCAAACCGATCTTCAGGACCCATACTCTCGACAGCATGCGTGAGGCTTACCTTTCCTTTTTTGAAAAACATGGCCACACCCGGGTGGGGCGTTATCCGGTTGTCGCACGGTGGCGGGACGATATCTACCTTACCATCGCCTCGATCGCGGATTTCCAGCCGTTTGTCACCGGGGGAATCGTACCACCTCCGGCAAACCCGCTCACGATATCCCAGCCATGCATCCGGCTCAATGATCTTGACTCCGTTGGCAGATCAGGGCGGCATCTCACAACATTTGAGATGATGGCCCACCATGCCTTCAACACTCCCGCTGAAGAGATCTACTGGAAAGACCGGACTGTCGAGCTCTGCGACCAGTTCATTGCATCTATCGGGGGGGATATCAATGACGTCACGTATAAGGAACATCCATGGATAGGTGGCGGCAATGCAGGTCCGAGTGTTGAAGTGCTCATCGGCGGGCTTGAAATCGCAACCCTTGTCTTCATGAGCCTCGGACGGCAAAAAACCCGGGAGCCGGGTTATGAGCTGAATGGCGAGACTTACTACCCTATGGATCTCCGCATTGTCGACACGGGTTACGGGCTTGAACGACTTGTCTGGGCTTCCAAAGGCTCGCCCACCATCTATGACGCAGTTTTTCCTGAAATGGTCGGCAGGGTGATGAGTTCTGCCGGGCTCCTGCATATTCTCGACAACAAGGATTATACCAAGATCCTTGCGCTGAACGCAAAATTCGCCGGGCTTATGGATATCTCCGGCACTAATCTCTATCAGCTGCGCAAGAAAGTGGCTGCGGCGATCGATGTATCACCGGAAAAACTCGATAAGATGATCACGCCGATTGAGAAGGTCTACGCTGTTGTCGATCACACCCGCTGCCTTGCATATATGCTCGGTGACTGCATCGTGCCCTCCAATGTCCGTGAAGGTTACCTTGCACGTCTTGTCATACGAAGAACGCTGCGGATGATGAATGAGCTGAACATACAGGAACCTCTTGCTGATCTCATCGAAGAGCAGACGAAGATCATCGGGATGAATTCATTTGAACAGGATATTTCCGTAGTCCGTGAGATTGTTGACCGTGAAACGGTGAAGTTCGCATCGACACTCGAACGCGGGACGCGGATTGTTCAGAAGATTGCAAAGTCATACAAGGCGAAGAGCCAGCGTGTCCCGCTCTCGGAGATCATAACACTCTACGACTCGCATGGCATCCAGCCGGAAATGGTAAAGGATATTGCATCAAAGGAAGGTGCAGTGATAGACCTGCCCGATAATTTCTATTCGATGGTCGCGGATATGCATTCCGAATCGAAAAAAGAGCCGGCGGAGGACAAAACCACGGACTATTCCGGGCGGATTTCAGGACTTCCCCCGACAAAGAAACTCTATTACGAGCAGTCATCAGATATCGAATTTGAAGCAGTCGTACTGGATTTCTTTGACAGTTATGTGGTAACTGACCAGACACTTTTCTATCCTGATGGCGGCGGTCAGCCGGCAGATACCGGTACCCTGGTCAGTTCTGACAGCATGGTCCGGGTGGATGGCGTGATAAAGATCGGTGAAGTGATACTTCATCATATCACCGGGGGTATACTCCACCGTGGTGAACGGGTGAAAGGGATGGTGGATGAAGAGAGGCGATGGTCCCTGATGCGCCACCACACGGCGACCCATATCCTCCTCCATGCCGCAAAAGATGTACTGGGAGCGCACATTCACCAGGCAGGAGCACAGAAAGGAAGCGAAAGTTCACGGATAGATATCCGGCACTTCAAGCATATCACACCTGAGGAACTCCGGAAAATTGAGACGAAGGCAAACCGGATGATCATGGAAAGCCTGCCAGTTGAGATCTCGATTGAGGACCGTACAAAAGCCGAGCAAAAATATGGTTTCTCCCTTTACCAGGGAGGTGTACCCCCGGGGAGAGACATCCGGGTAGTCAAGGTTGCCGGCGATATCGAAGCCTGTGCCGGCACCCATTGCCGGAACACCGGCGAGGTCGGCGTAATCAAGATCATCCGTGTTGAACATATCCAGGACGGCATTGAACGGATCGAATTTGCTGCAGGGGTAGCCGCGATCTATTATATGCAGCACCTTGAGCAGATTGTTTTATCCTCCTCAGATATCCTGTCGGTGCAGCCTGAGAATCTCCCGTCATCCGTCCAGCGGTTCTTTAACGAATGGAAAGAACAGAAGAAGGATATCGACCGGATGAGTGCCCGGCTCGTAGAGCTTGAAATACAGACGCTTGTCCCAGAATCGGTCGGGGGGGTTGCGGTAGTCATCAAACGTATCGATCTCCCGGCAAAGGAGCTGGCTGCCCTTGCAACCTCCATATCAGACGACGGGGGAGTTGCTCTTGTTGCCGGGACCGGAGATACCGTGCGGGTCGTGCTCACTTCCGGTGATGCCAGAGTAAATGCCGGGGAGATCATCAGTCAGGTCTGCAGCCTCCTGGGAGGCAAAGGAGGCGGCAAACCCACGATGGCTCAGGGTGGCGGACCGGACGCCGACCAGCTTGATCTTGCCCTGAAAGTAGGACGCGAACGGATAATTGCTGCATTGCATGGCTGATACAATTGTAATCCTCGAACCTGGCGATGAGCGGGCGCAGAAGATCTCAAAAGCAATGGGTAGCCAGACGGCAAGTGACATCCTCCAGCTTCTGGCGGAGAACCAGAAGAGCCTGACTGAGATTACTGAACGTCTTGGTATCCCGCTCACTACGGCAAAATACCATATAGAAAACCTTCTTGAAGCCGGGTTGATATCAGTTGCAGAGACCAGATACAGCGTCAAAGGACGGGAAATAAAGATCTATTCCCTGACAAACCAGCTCCTGATCGTTGCCCCCCGCACGTCAAATGTGCGTTCGCTTCTCCTGAAGTATGCGTCACTGTTCTGCATCGTCGTTCTCGGCACGCTTGCCATCTCCCTCACCTTCCCTCTTCTTACAAATTCCGGATATGGCATGAATCCCCCGTCCGCCATTCAGGCTAATCGGGAAACAGGGATCATCACAAAAGCTGTGTCGGAGAGTTACCTGCCAAATGCCAACCTGACTCCTAATATGACACCAGCCGCATCGAAAGGGATCTCCGATTTCATTAACGCAAACCTCACGCCCGCACCATCTCCCCTGGCAACCCTTGCGTCAATGCCACCCGGTACTCCCGGGCCAGTCCCCATGGGTTCCGGTGCACCAGCAGCCGCAGTCCTCCTGGATCCGGCACTGGCATTTTTCCTTGGCGGTTTACTGGTGATCTTCGTGCTGGTGGTCTATGAAGCATATCTCGGGAAAAAGATGAAAAAATAAGATTTCCGATTTACTTCATCCTTTTAATACCGTACAATTCAATGTCGTACTACCTTCATTACGACAGGTATTCATCTCACCATCACCCTGAAAAATCTGACACAGATCCCTGATAAAAAATACAGGTATCTTTCTTTTATTGCTGGTCTCGTAGTAACTGGTAAAAAAAGAAAGGATTATCTAGCGTTTTTTTACCCTGACGACCGTAAGAAACCCCACAACAGCGAGCGCTGTCACAACAGGAAGAAAGGAAAGAGGTGCCTTTGTTGTCGTTGGCAGGGTGGTGGGAACCGTCATCGCGGGGCGTGTGGTAATGACCGCAGTGGTAGGAGCGGACGTCGGTGTCGTGGTTCCCTGAGCGAGAACCGTGAATGTTTTAATGCCGATATATCCATCGGTATCATTGAAGTACACATCATAATCCCCGGGCTGGGTCACCGTTACCTTCTGGGTAAATACACCTGCCCCGGTTTTCACATCATTTTTTGTGCCGATATACTGAGGTCCGAAGACATCACCATCCGGTCCCCTGACCTTAATACTGACACCTTCATTGCCGAGTTTGGTAATAGAACCCTCGATCCTGAGAGCCTCATCGATAGTCTGGGACATGGGGGAGGTGATCGTAATGTCCGCCGAACGGTCCAGAAGTGTGGGCAGTTGCCAGGTCATTGAATCGGATGACAGTTTCTCTTCTTCAGTACCGATAAACTGGACTTCCACTTTGTACTGGCCGCCCGGCAGTCCTTTCGTATCAAATAACTGGTACATGGTGGCATGATTTTCCTGGACCGTAACGGACATGCGGCTGATAGGTGTTGCTGTGTATCCGGACTGGTAAAATGCAACATCAAAGGTAGTCCCGGCAGGGAAGTTACTGTCAACTGAACATTTTAACGGAAGACCAACCTGCACAGTATCCGGACAGCTGAGATAAAGCTGGTATGCAGATGCCGACCCTACGATACACATCAGGAATAATGCGATGAGTATGATCCTTTTCATGTCTACAGCATCGAATGGCCGAAATTAAAAGGTTTCTCTAAAAGGAGGGGTAAAAGAGGGATGAAAAGGGGGTAAGTATCGGACACAATCACACCATCCCGATGAAATTCTTCAACAGCCGGAGACCGATCGCACCGCTCTTCTCCGGATGGAACTGGACACCAAACGCGTTATCTCTCCCCACTGAAGACGCAAAGGGACAGATATATTCGGTTGTTGTAAGCGTGTATTCCGGTATCGTTTCCGCATAAAAGGAATGGACAAAATAGACATATTCTTCCCTGCCGAATCCGGCAAAGAGCGGGTTATCTGCCCGTTCAATGAACAAGGAGTTCCAGCCCATATGGGGAACTTTCTGTCCCGAACCGCGGGGAAATCGTTTCACGTGCCCCGGAACAAGCCCGAGTCCACGGTGAATCCCGTGTTCCTCGCTCGTGTCCATCAGCATCTGCATCCCCAGACAGATTCCCAGGAGGGGGACGTCACGCGTTGCCTCTATGACGGTATTTTTCAGGGTGCCAAGCTGATCCATTCCCTCGTGAAATGCGCCGACACCCGGAAGCACGAGGCCGTCGGCTGCTGCAATCTCATCTTCCTGTGAGGTGATAATTGCATTTGCTCCGGCTTTTTCGAGTCCGCGGATCACACTCCGCAGATTTCCCAGCCCGTAATCAATAATGGCTATCTTCATCATCAGAGTTATCTTCCCTGAGCCGCCATCTGCCTTCACTGACCCATTCCGGAGGAAGCTCCTGCTTTTGTTGCCATTCTTCAAGCTGTGAAAGCCAGCCTGCCCAGAGTGCGGGATACTCGGCTTCGATCATGTGGATCAATGCCATATCGCTTGAAGGGCACATGAAACATCCGATCCGGTCCAGGTGATGCTCATACAGGATATTATAGGGCGCATGCTCCCGCATAAGGTAAAGCCAGACATGGAGTGCGGTCCAGTTGTGGATCGGTGCGGCTGAGAGCTGGGAACGTACGTTTGAATTCCGCCAGATGCGGTCGCTCTGCGCCCGCGTAGCTGACTCATATCTCCTCTGGCCGATAAAGGAGAGACATTCTCCCCACTGCTCGCGAATCAGGTTTAAGACCGGGGTCAGCTTGCAGACCCTGCAGCACCAGCGGGCATTTACGGCAGGAGGGCCCTGTTTGTCAAACGTGTCCCGGAATTTTGTTTTCCCGTCACTGCGGATTACTTCCAGCCCGTAATGCCGGGAGACCTCTTCAACATTGGCATAGGTTTCGGGAAACTCCATTCCGGTATCGGCAAAAAGCATCGGGACATTGCCCATAGCTTTTATCACCACCAGCAGGGTAGCAAGGCTGTCCTTGCCTCCGGAATAGGAAACGTTTGCCACAAGATGCGGGTTTTGTGCGGCAACTTCCCGCACGAACTGGATGGAAGAAGATTCTGCGGATGCGAGTACATCAGCATTTGCGGTCACTGCCTTATCCCAGCCTGAGACACCTGGCACAATTGTGGATGCGATATTCCTGCGGGTCCTGACGATCGGACCTTTTTTCATGTCCCGTGCAGCAGCGGCATCGACTTTTGCCCGCCCGACACCGACACATGAACTATCCTTTTTAAGGATGAAAACTTCATCACCGGCACGTACCGCCTCGTCAATAAAAACGAGCCCGGGCGCAAGGACGCTCATTCCCTTGTCCCTGATGAACGGGATAGCATCGTCGTCAACAATAACGTATCGTTTTTTGGGAGAGAACAGCGTGCGGGCTTCAGGGCGGGGAACAGGTTCCCAGCGCTGCTGCTGCGGGAAATACCGGATGATCCCGGCTATTCCCCCCCCCACAACGATCTCTTCCATCCGATCATTATCCGGCACTTTATTCAGGAGGGCGAGGTGACCGTCCGGGATCAGGCGTGCGCCGAAATGCTCTTCGTAGATCCGGTTGATACGTTCACAATCTGCCGGAAATGCGGGACGGGCATCTCCCGGGGGCGTTACGGGAACTTCCCGGGTCTGCGCCCCGCAGGCACAGTGGTGCGCAAGAACCGGAGCATGACAATGATCGCACCAGCGCAGCAGGATCTTCCCCAGATATGACGGACGCATCTTCTCTATTCGTTTGTTCTGCGGGAATAAAAATAGCAGGGGAGGCAGCACATTAACCAGCAGGAAGGGATACCTGGTTCCCGTAGTTGTATACTCATTTCCATCATTTTTTATTCAGTCTGTCTTTCAGGAGAGGGTCCGGCACAGAACGGGGGGATTGATAAATACAATCCTCACCACAGTACTATACCACATGATCAACACCTGGCTTGTCACAGTATTCTGCCTTTTCGTTCTCGCCATCTGCGCAGTCCTGCGGGTCATTCCCGGGCCTGCCCGCGATGACCGGTTTGTCGCGGGTACCACGGCAATTACCCTTGCAGCCGGCGCAGCACTTGGACTCAGTATCTATTGGGGAAACATGGGTATGCTGGATAGTTCCATTGCACTCATCGCTCTCTGCTACGCGGGAACGATAGCCATGGCGCGGAAAGAAAGCGGTGAGAAGGTATGACCGGACCTCTCACCGATGCCGCAATGTTCATCCTTCTCGTACTCACCGTGGGCTTTGCAGGAATCGGGGTAACCGGCCTCCTGGTCTTCCCCGAGATCCGCAGCAGGATGTATACTGCAACGAGGGCGCCGGTGATCAGCATGGTTGCCATGATAGTCGCAGTGATGGTGTACGCACTCTCCATGTTCTTCGCTGGCGGTGGCGACCAGTACATCACCCTCATTATTCATGTCCTGGTACTCCTGTGCATCGTCTTTGCAGCAAATGTGCTGATGTACCGGACGATTCTAAAACGGGTAAAAAATGTAAATCCCTGCCCGGGATCATCAGAACAATACAAGGACACCAGAAATGAAAAATAAATTTAATAATAATTTCTCATGAACGAGAAAAACTGCATCCGCAAGCGCATAACGACCTGTTGATTCAAAATGCTGGGCGGGGAGGAATTTTTTTATCCTCATATATTCGGTTTTTTGCAAAACGGGGGGGAATTTAAAGAATTGCGCATTTCGAGATGTATTACTTTTTAAAACCGTTCTTGTTCTGATACTGACATTTTGCTGGGAAATAAGTGGTAGTTAGTATGAATTCTATGCACAAAAACGGCGTTGCGACCAAAATATTTATTAATTGATAGATTGAAGAATTTTATAACCCTTTCCGGTAGGAGGTGGAATACACATGGCAGCAGCAAAGAAGGCAGCGGCAAAGAAGCCGGAAGCAAAAAAGCCAGCCAAGAAGGCGGCAGCAAAGAAGAAATAATCTTCGCACTACACAAACACATTTTTTGCGATTTTTCGGATTCATCTTTACCCAGTTATGATATCCGGGACGCTGTATTCTGACAGGTTTGCGTGACCTTTCCAAGCTGGCAGGCTTGTAGCCCCATGTATGTCTATTCATGGCCACAATGGTGCCAGGTTACCCGGCAGCTCGTTATTGGCATTCCCTATGTTGGCAAAGGGAATTGAAATTATCAGTAATGGGTTGGCGAGTGGTGAAAGTAACCTGGCTAATTCAAAAAGTTTTATTGCGACAATTCTTATGAAGAAGTCAATATTTTCAAACCGTATTTATTGCAGAGTGTTCTCCATTGATTATCAAGTGACATCCACCGGGAGTATTGATATTGATCCAATACATCTCCATAAGTGTTGTGAATCTGAGTAATCTGATCATAGACCTGATGAAAAGTGATTGCATCATTATATTCTTCTGAAATGCTTGTCATTGAATTTCCATCACTAATCTGGAAAATTTGTGGAGTTGAGGTGAGTTTTCCTGCTCCAACGTAATCTTCCTGCGAATCTGTGATAATAGTAGGACTCGTTGATTCTACGAATGCATATCCCGAATTTATATAAGAATACTGAATTGGGCTTTTAATCCCCACAGCCATGTGATTTTCAGATTTAAACTCAAATAAAACGACACCATATCCCAACTCTCTCAATAAATAAGCAAGCAGTAATGATTTTTCTTCACATATTCCGGTATTTTCATATAACACATCATACGGATAACGCAGATAAGTACTAACAGTTCGTGACTTGGAATAATCATACGGAATAGTTTGTACGAGACTTATCGCAATCCGCACCTGATCATCTTTAGTGGGGGATGTTGATTTAATGGAATTTACCAAACTGTCAAGGTATTTTTTCTGATCTGGTTCGTCAATATATTTTAGAAAATATTGCCTGATCTCGTCACTTGTGCAAGGACTGGAATCATAATTATAACGAACGCAGGCTGCAGGAGGTTCCTTTGATAAAATTTCGGTATAAACTCCCGAATTCAGATTTACTTTTATGGTGGATGATGTACCTCGTAAAACATAGGCAAATGTTTTTGCAGAAAGTCCTGCCTCATATTTTTTTGTAGCGAGAGGAATCGGCGTCTTAATTGATGTCGCCTGTGTGGTCTGAACGGTTGTATACTCAACGATGGGTGGGGATATGGTTGGTGGAATATATTGGGAATTGGATGCGTAATTTGTGGTTGAAGATACGGGCAGATTTGTCGTACCTGATCTTGAATTAATAGTGTTTATGCTTAATATAAAAATGACAACCAACATGATTGCCACAATAATGAAAAATGCCTCCAACAAATGATAACGATGATAACTCTTTGAATGTCTTCCGGCATTGGTTGGAGTGCTGGATTTTTGTTGCTCGGGTATCCTGTGAGGCACTGAATAATGATCCTGATGGAGCTTGTGTTGGGAACAGAATTCGCGTCCACATAAAGGGCAATAAAATATTTTTGAAGTGTTTACTCCACAAAAAAAGCACTCTTTTAAGGGTAAAGAAGAATTTCCTGCAGTATTAATATCAGATTTAGATCCCGAAGTTCGGATTCTCCAGCCTGCTTTATTCATGCAATTATGGGATGGAGGAAAGCGATGATCACTACAATATAATCGACCACAGTATACACAATGAAATGGAAGGCTGCATTGTTTACCGCAGTGATCACATTTCGACATTGTTTAAAATCATTTCTTCAAATAATTAATTTTCCTAAATAAATTTCGAGGTAAGATTCTGATCACGGAGCAATGAAGGGCTGCCATATCAAGCAGACGAAAGACAAAGTACAATCCTGGCAGGCAATCCCCTGGCAGTATTGCCCGGTCTGCCGGGTTATGTTGCTGGATTACATTGCGGATAGTCCCAAAGAGACCAGTAAGATACGAACATACCGACAATCTTCCTGCCTTGTAATGGTGTGATGTAAAAAGAAAGGTGGCGGTTTTCCCTCGTCGCCACCAAAAGTGCGCCTAAATGTTGTCTGGTTTCAAGGCGCAATTATCCAGTTATCTTCCAAGCATAAAAACTTTCAGTGCTGCAGTTAAGAGGGTGATGATTTCCGGCAATATCATCGTTCTTCATCATGATCGTTGCGTCCTGAACGGGGTTTTGTTTCTGGATAATGATTGATTCGATGGCAATTTTTTCGAAATACCACAATGCCAACAGAACGCGAATATGACCTTTGAAGAGGGAGAGAAAATCAAAAATTATCCCGGGCCCCAGTAAATTTCCCTGCCCGCCCTGCGAATGTGAATTCACTCTCCATTTTTCCATAATGCACATTCAGATTTGAAGCATGGATTGCCAGCTCTTGATCAGAGTTGATACCAGCAGGAGACTCTAACATCGTGCCGCATCTGTCGCACATTGTGGTGCCCGGAAATGATTATCAGGTTACCGGACGAAGGAACCGTGGTGGACGGAATGCTGGTTGGCGTCATGTCTGATACCCACGATGATATTATCAAGACGAAAAAAGCCGTATCAAGGTTCAACCGCGAGGGCGTGGAGCAGGTGCTGCACGCGGGGGACTTCATATCCCCGTTCATGATCGATACGCTGAAAGAACTGGCGGCACCCTTAACGGGGGTGTTCGGGAACAATGACGGGGACCGGCCTCTGCTCGAACGGAAATCTGCCGTTCTCCCCAACATGAAGATCGCGGGAACGTTTGCCCGGGTCGATGCGGGAGGGATAAGGATTGCACTCCTGCACGGCAATGACCGGGAACTCCTGGAGACGCTTGCGGGTTGCGGCTCTCTCGACCTGCTGGTGTATGGGCACACCCACCGGCCGGAAGTCAGGAGGGATGGGTCCCTGCTGATCGTAAACCCCGGCGAGGTGTACGGGCACCTGACCGGTAGGAGCACTGTGGCGCTTGTCGATACGGTGAAACGATCAGGCGAGATCGTGGAGATATGAGACCTGCGGTGCGGGAGATAAGAGGGGGGTGTATGCCGGTGGATTGATACACAGAGACCAAGTGCCGATCCTTGCCATCCTGCTCCGGAGGTTGGGGACCTGTCTTCCACTCAATCGCTTGAGATAAAGGCTGTCGGTTCTTCGGCTGCTCATGGGACCTGTCAAAAGCGATGATGTGACCAAAAATAGACAATCCCCATAGTGTCCGGCTCTCCACAACCTTGGGGCGACCGTAGAAGGTGGATGTTAAGGAAATACTTATCTGGGAAAATCCGGTAGGTAAAGTGAGCTGCCAAGTTCTTCAGGTAATCGACTCTTATTTGGTGGTTGAGGGGATTGTAATTGGAAATTTATTCTTGTTTGAGGTTTTTCCTTTCAAAATTTGGTAATTATTTCTCCTGAATCCCTGCAATCACGTCCGGAAAAAGCCGTTCCAAATCTCTTAATAAGCGCACATGATATAAAACCTGCAAATAAAATTATCGCAAGTACTAAAACAATAAAAATACTGAAATTCCTTGACCCGTATCGACTGGTGCCATTTTTATTGACTTAGAATAATCCAACCTTAATCACATACCTGCCTGAATTATCCCAGGACATCCTTTTCTTGCAAGTCCTTTAGCCAGCAAATGTGAATTGATGAAAAATCCGATCCAATTTTTAGTGGTGCTGCTAGGGAGTTTTGGACTTGCTTAAAAGAAGTAAATGCCTTGAACATCAAGGCAAAGTGCGCCGACCGGGACTCGAACCCGGGTTTAGGCGTTGGCAACGCCTAGTGATAACCACTACACTATCGGCGCAGATGTGCTTTGAAATGTGAGCAGTCAAACAATTTAAGTATATCGAACTCCCGGGATGCAGCGGCGATATGTCCTCACTCCTGACGTGTCCGTTTGCTCCCGTGATGGCCGTATGAAACTATCCAGGGTAACCGGTATCCCTGTCCGGGTTTATAGCAGCACCCGGTGGGAAAGCAGGAGAAATCGTAACAATTCCAACATCTTAAAGTAACGCAATCGCTCTATCTAATACCAGATGATCCCTCTCTTTGTGGATTGTTCCGGTAAACGCATCGTGATATTCGGGGGAGGAGCGGTCGCCTCACGAAAAGCTGCGTATTTTTCCGGTGAGGCTGATGTTCTGGTGGTGAGCCGTTCATTCTCGCACAAGATGAGCATCCTTCCGGTTAAACGTCTTATGATGGATGCAGCCAGGGTTTCTGATGAAGCGCTCGACGGGATAATTGACGGGGCATTCCTGGTTATCGGTGCATTTTCCGATTCAGGCCAGAATAACCGGATAAAAAACCTCTGCGCAGCAAGGGCGATCCTGTTCAATAATGCGGATGGTGAAGCAGGAGATGTCATCATACCCTCAGTGACCGGAGGAAACAACTACACGCTCGCAATCAGCACGAAAGGGAGCAGTCCTGCGGTAGCACGGTTCTTAAGGGAGCAGCTGGAGACACATTTCCCTGCCCTCGATGCCATGGTGGCATTGCAGCGTGACCTTCGGGGACGGTTGAAGCAGTCTGAACCTTCCCAGTCAAAGCGGAACGCGATCCTTTGGGAAGTGTTAAACGACCCCGGCCTCTGGAATATCCTGAAAAAAGATCCTGCCCGGGCACACCGGCTGGTTACGGAGAAGTTCCTGTATGACTGAACCTGCCATGGCGCCGATCGCGATTGCCGGTGTAAGCCATCACACAGCCAATGTCACCGCTCTTGAAGGGTTCAGGTTTCCCGACGAACCGGCACTGCTCCAGATAGCCGGTCAACGGTTCAAGGGGGTTCTTTTACTCCAGACCTGCAACCGCGTCGAACTGATAGTTGAAGGAGACGCAGGTGAGCTCCGGGATTTTCTTACCGGGCAGGGACGACGGGATTTCTTTATGCATGACGGGAAAGGAGCCCTCAGTCACCTCTTCAGTCTCGCTTCCGGTATTGATTCAATGATTGTCGGTGAGGACCAGATCATCGGGCAGTTGAAAAAAACGCTTGCCGATGCACAGGAGTCCGGAACCGCCAGCACATTCCTTGAATTCTGCGTCAACAAGGCAGTGCATGTCGGGATCGAAGTGCGCAAACGTACCATGATAAACCGGGGAGCTGTATCGGTAGGTTCAGCAGCTGTGCTCCTTGCAGAATCCCAGATCGGGAGTCTCGAAGGTAAACACATCCTTGTCGTGGGCAGTGGCGAGATGGGACTGCTCGTTGCACAGGCGCTTGCAGCCAAGCATCTGACTGCAATGTACGTCGCAAACCGGACGTACGGGCGGGCAGTGATCCTCGCGGACAAGATTGGGGGTAAGGCAGTTCGTCTCTCGCAACTCTACCATTATATAACGCTTTCTGATGTAGTTATATCCTGCACATCTGCCCCTCATCCCATCATCCATAAAAACGAGCTGGCACAGGCAATGAAAGCCCGTTGCTGGCCGGTGGAGGGCCACCCCCGGCCGCTGATTCTCATCGACATCGCCCAGCCCCGGGATGTTGAGGAGGGAGCAGATACCATTGATGGCGTCCGCCTCTTTTCCCTGGACAACCTTCGCACTATCAACGAGCAGACCATGAGTACCCGCAAAGCAGAAGCTGAACGGGCCCGGGAATTTGTCGACGAGGAACTCGGGATCTTCCTGCGTTACCTGAACCGGAGATCAGCTGATGAGATGCTCGCTGCACTGCATACATGGGCTGATTCCGTGCGTACACGTGAGCGGGACCGGGCTATTACCCGAATGGGCAGCCCGGATGCCAAGACTGCAGAGATTGTTGATGATCTGACCCGCGTTCTGGCAAAAAAACTTCTCACCGATGCAACCTTCTCTATCCGCGAGAGCGCTGAAGAAGGCGACCTTGCAGCAGCACGGGCACTGGTCAATGCGATCACCCAGGGAAACAGGATCGGGAGCGGTACATGGGAGAAGGAATAAATCCCCTCATGCACTCACGGGGCAGATTTGGGTATCCCCGATGTTTCTGTACCGCAGCACTACGTAGCCCGATACCGTGCAGGCACCTATGAGTATTGCAATCCGCTCCTACCGGGATGAGGATTTTGTGGCAGTGGCTGCCCTTGAAGAATCCGGGCTTCACGAGCCATACCGATCTGCTGTTTTTGTCCGGCAGATGGGCGAGGTGTGTAAAGAGACTTTTCTTGTCGCAGTTATTGACGACGGTGAGCCTGTCGGATTTACCGTTGGCACACGCGTGCAGCACAATGTTCGTGAGGCATGGATCCTGCGCATGGGAGTACGGGATGATCAGCGCCGAAAAGGGATAGGATCCGCCCTCCTGAAATCGGTAACCGGTGCACTGCAGGCGGGGCATACCCGCACGATCCGGCTCTCTGTGTCTCCAAAAAATCAGCCCGCGATCAGGCTCTACGAAGGACACGGGTTCGGTCAGGAAAAGATCATACCGGCATACTTTGGCCGGGGGGAGGACCGGATTATCATGAAAAAAACACTGACAGAAAATTAACGGTCCCGTTCATTCCTGTGTTTTTCTAAAAAAAAAGAGTTACTTCTGTTCCTGCTCAGATCCCCTGATGCAGTAATAGGATCTCTTCAGGCCGAGTACCCGCGTTACCGGGCAGGCCGGACAAAGGCATCCTTTTTTGTCGAATGTGCAGGTCGGCGATTTTCCCGTCACGCAGAAGAGGAGTTGATCGTCTGCCCGCATGCATTCATTATACGTCGGGCATGAATGACAGATGCATTTCGCCCGGTTCTGTGCAATAATGGTATTCTTGTCTTCAGTCATGGCATCCATTTCCTTCTTTTATGCACGTGACCGGGCTGCCTGGAACCCGGTGTATGTATGATTATCTACAT
Source organism: Methanoregulaceae archaeon (assembly GCA_015660885.1). Lineage (GTDB taxonomy): Archaea > Halobacteriota > Methanomicrobia > Methanomicrobiales > Methanospirillaceae > Methanoregula. The sequence goes on from JACTUB010000006.1 coordinate 43,384, forward strand.
TATCACGGCTCCATGATAATGAAATCTGCGTCATCAAAGGGGAAGATAAAGACGTGCCCCTGCCACCGCTTCATGCTGATGCGATAATCCCTGAAGGAAAAACAGCAGCACCGGATGCAGGAAGGACCGGTAACAGATTATATAACCATAAATATGATGGATTGAAGAAAATGTAATCAACCGGATACCCGGAGATGGTACCTCAGCATGTTTCCCCAGCGACGGATGAGACGGTCACGGTCACGGAATATCCAGCCGCTCCTGTGCGAGATCACGTTGTCGAAAAATGATCTTGTCGCCCCGCTTTTTGTGGATGAGAAAATCACTGCCCCCCTCCCCATCGAGTCCATGCCCGGCCAGTTCCGTTATCCGATCAGCGGTATTGCCACCGTGGCAGTGGAATTGTGGAAACGCGGTGTCCGGGCAGTCCTGATCTTCGGCATCCCGAAAGATAAAGATCCCGATGCCTGCAGTGCCTGGCGTGCAGAAGGTGTGGTGCAGCAGGCTGTCCGCAGGATCAAGGCGGAAGTGAAGGGGATGGTGGTCATCACCGACGTGTGTGCCTGCGAGTATACCGATCATGGTCACTGCGGGATTGTCGGGGATACCCGCAGCGGCCCTGATCTGCTCAATGATCCTTCCCTCGAACTGATGAATGCGATCGCGATAAGCCATGCGGAGAGCGGCGCTGATATCGTTGCCCCGTCATGTATGCTTGACGGCATGGTCGGTTCAATCCGTACCGCGCTGGACAAGGCCGGGTTTGAGGACGTACTGATCATGTCGTACTCGACCAAGTTTGCCTCCGCCCTCTACGGGCCGTTCCGCGAAGCGGCAGATTCAGGGTTCACCTTTGGTGACCGCTCCACCTACCAGCTCAGTTGCGGCAACAGCCGGGAAGCAATCCTTGAATCGCAGATGGACGCTGATGAAGGCGCCGATATCCTCATGGTAAAACCGGCGGGATTTTATCTCGATATTCTTTCCGAAGTCGCAACACTGGGACTCCCGGTCGCTGCTTTTCAGGTAAGCGGTGAATATTCCATGATCAAAGGCGCAGCAGAGCGTGGATGGATAAAAGAGAAAGAGACTGTTCTCGAGAGCCTCATCTCCATAAAGCGGGCAGGAGCTGAACTGATCATCACGTATTTTGCAGGCGATGTCGCCGGGTGGCTCGATGAAAAGCAGTGACCTGTTCGCGGTTGCAAAAACCCTGATGCCCGGCGGTGTCAGCAGTCCGGTCCGGGCGATCAGGCCATACCCGTTTTATACTGCACGCGGAAGCGGTTCGCAGATTACAACGGTTGACGGTCCGTCACTTATTGACTGCTGCATGGCGTACGGCCCGCTCATCCTCGGGCATGCACACCCGCAGATCCGGAGAGCAATCGAAGCACAGCTGAAAAGTGGCTGGCTCTATGGTACACCTTCACCGCTTGAACCGGCATATGCACAGATGATCACGGGTGATCATAAGGGCATGGAGATGATCCGGTTCGTATCGAGTGGGTCTGAAGCCACCATGGCATCAATCCGGCTTGCCCGCGGTTATACCGGTAAACAGGATATCGTAAAGATAGAAGGCGGGTTTCATGGTGCCCACGATGGAGTGCTGGTCAAGGCTGGATCAGGTGCAACCACGCTCGGGGTTGCGGATTCTGCCGGTATACCTGCCGACATCGTGGCCCATACCCGGCAGGTAGCCTACAATGATCCCGACGCCCTGGAATCAGTTCTTGCAGCCCATGCTGATGTTGCCGCACTCATCATCGAGCCGGTGCTGGGAAATATCGGCCCGGTTCTGCCGGATGACGACTACCTGCCTGCGATCCGGGAGATCACGCGTGCCCATGATGTCCTCCTGATTTTTGATGAAGTTATCAGTGGTTACCGGCTTGCTATAGGAGGAGCACAGGCATTGTATGGTGTCCAGCCGGATCTCACCACGCTGGGAAAAATTATTGGCGGCGGGTTACCCATCGGCGCATTCGGTGGCCGGCGTGATATCATGGAACTGGTGGCACCACAGGGTCCGGTCTACCAGGCGGGCACATTTTCGGGTAATCCTCTCTCGCTCACGGCAGGGATCGCAACGATCGAGTGGCTGCACAGCCATCGCACGATCTACCATGACCTCGATGAAAAGACGCGTGCTCTTGAAGAGTCACTGGACGGTAGATCCAACAACGGCTCATTTGTCAGGCTCGGGTCGATGTTCAAATGGTTCTTCCGCAGAGAACCGCCGAAGAATTATCGCGAGGTGAAGGAATGCGACACCGCAGCGTTCAACCGGTTCTGGAGACGGATGCTGGATACCGGCATCTTCCTGCCACCCTCACAGTTCGAGACGAACTTCCTCTCAGCAGCGCATAGCGATCAGGATCTTTCCACTATCACGCAGGCGTACGCACAATGTCTATCAGAATAGGAACACGGGGCAGCAAGCTTGCACTTGCACAGACTTCAATAGTCTGTAAAAAGCTATCCTCGCACGGTATCGATGCTGAACAGGTTATCATCACGACACAGGGAGACACTGCAGCGGGAGTACCGCTCCACGAGATCGGGGGGCAGGGTGTTTTTGTACGGGCGCTTGATGATGCAATACTATCGGGGAATATTGATTGTGCGGTGCACAGCATGAAAGACATTCCCGCATACCGCCCGAGTGGTATCGTTACTGCTGCCGTGCTCAAACGCGATTCACCGGCCGATTATCTTGCCTACATGGGTTCCCTGCAAGCCGTGAAGGTGATCGGAACATCCAGTACGCGCCGGCGTGCCCAGGTACTTCGCCACGATCCGGATATTACTACAAAGGATCTCCGGGGCAATGTCGACACCCGGATCCGGAAGATGTCCGCAGGGGAATATAATGCCATTCTGGTGGCGGAAGCAGGACTGGTCCGGCTTGGCATACGTATCCCGGGTGAACGGTTATCACCGGAGAAATTTGTCCCTGCCCCCAACCAGGGAACAATCGCGGTTGTCAGCCGTGCAGATCCCTCGCTCATGGAGGAACTCTCGGTACTCGATCACCCGCAGACCCGTACTGACGTGGCTGTCGAGCGGGCAGTTATGGAACAGCTTGGCGGCGGTTGTTACACCCCACTGGGCATCTACTGCCGTGCCGGGCACCTTATTGCAGAAGTACTCTCGCTGGACGGGAAACGCACCGAGCGCATGGAAACAGATGTGCAGAGCATTGATCAGGCACGCGAGCAGGGAAAACAACTTCATGCCCGGGCAAAGGACCTGATCGATGACGCATACCGGATACTGGGGATCACCCATGAGCGGTAAAGTATATCTTGTGGGATCAGGTCCGGGCGGAGAAGGACTTCTCACCAGAAGGGCAAGAGTCGTGATTGATGCCGCTGACGTCATCCTCTATGACCAGCTGCCCGGTGAGGAGATCCTTGCATCGCTCCCTGCCCGTGCTGAAAAGATTGACTGCGGGAAGTATGGCGGGAAACATATGCTGGAGCAGGATGAAATTGAAGCCCTGATTCTTGACCGGGCAAACCAGGGTATGAAGGTGGTACGGCTTAAAGGGGGCGATCCTTTCCTGTTCGGGCGGGGGGGAGAGGAACTCGAAACCGTCCGCCGTGCCGGGATACCCGTCGAAATGGTGCCGGGAGTGAGCAGTGCGCTTGCCGTTCCGGCATCGGTAGGGATTCCTCTCACGCACCGGAAATATGCGTCTCAGGTGACCATACTCACCGGCAACGAAGACCCGACCAAACCCGGGCCCGCTCTCGACTGGCAGCTGCTCGCAAAGAGCCGGGGTACAATCGTTATCCTGATGGGGGTGGCAAACCTTGGTAAGATTGCAGATGTGCTGATAAAGAATGGTAAGGCAGCAGATACGCCGGTGGCCATTATTGAGCGGGGTATGCGCAAGGACCGGCGGGTTACTATCGGATCGCTTGCAACCATTACCGGTGCTGCAAGGAAAAAGGGTGTTACGCCCCCCGCAGTTATCGTGATCGGTGATGTAGTAAAATTATATAGTCCGGATCATAGGGATCTGATACCTGCAGAGGGAGGTGGATATGATTGAAATAGTTAACAAATTCGAAAAGATCATATACGCAGTGCTCATGGCCCTTCTCATGTTCGTATTAGTCGCATCGCTGGTAGAGCTGGTCTGGTATATCTACCAATCACTCACCAATGAGCCTGTCTATTTACTGGAATCCCATGAACTCATAACGGTGCTTGGTGCATTCCTTCTTGTGCTCATAGGCGTCGAATTGTTAGACACCATCAAGGCATATTTCAGAGAAAATACCATCCACGTCGAGATAGTAGTACTCCTTGCCATCATAGCGATTGCCAGGAAAGTAATTCTCCTCGATCCAACCAGTGTGTCCGGCATTGACTTTGGCATTGAGTTGACAGGCATAGGAATTGCTGTAGTCTGTCTTGCCGCCGGATTTTACCTCATCAAAAAGGCGGGCATTACGGTCTGGCCTGCTGGTCCTGACCAGAAATAACCAGAAAAAAACAACCATCGTCGCACAACAATCCATTTTTTTAAAGATCGGGTATTATCCTGTTCAACCTCCACATTTCTACGTTCCCTACGTTTGCAGAAACCCGTATTACGAAGAGTTCGAACCCCGAACCATGCAACAACCTTTTTATTCAGATTTGGTGACGGATTGGCATCTCTCTATTCCATGTGATGACCTCCGCCGCTCCCGATGAGGCGCCCCCGCGGCGAATCAAATGACTGAAAATTCTCAAGACACTCCCTGCCCCGCCGTGCCTCGGATAGGCCCTGAGGAGGTTTACCTTCGTAAATTCTATGGTTTTTCATGGGAATGTACCAGGTAATTGGTGGAAACTACTTCATTTGACACTATCCTGGAAAGGAATTCCGCACCAAGAGAAAATACTCACGGATTATGTATAAGGAGTCCGGCCCTTACTCACCGGCTCTCCCATCGTTTCCTGATACTTGCTGCAGCAAGAAAACCCGTCGAGAACGCTGCCTGGATATTGTATCCCCCGGTATCACCGTCAATGTCAAGCACTTCGCCGGCAAAGTAGAGGTCCGGTACGATTTTTGATTCCATCGTTTTTGGATTCACCTGCTCCAACGCGATACCACCACGGGTCACCATTGCAACCGAAAAATCTTCGGGTGCCAAAACGGTCAGAGGGAATTCCGTGCAGTTCGCAATAAGTTTTGATCGTTGTGCTGAGGAGAAGTGAGCACATTTGAGGTCAATGGGAATTCCGGACAATGCAATCAGTTTCCTGTTGAGACGTTCAGGGATCGGGTATGAGGCAAGGAGTGTGCCGAGCTGCCAGGTCCTGTGTTCATCAACACGTTTTGCCAGATCGGCAGCAAACTCCCCGCGCCTCAGGTTTCCCACAAACGAGAGTCTGATCACATCATCGGGCTGGATGTCCCGCGAAGCATCAAGGATGCCCGGGCCTGATAAACCAAGGCGGGTAAACAGAACATCTCCCCTATGATCAGCGATCTTTTTTCCCGCCCGCCAGACCGAGAAATGCAGGTGCCCAAACGACATGCCGGCGAACGCTCCAAACGGGAATGCCCGGATCCGGAGAGGGGTGAGTGCGGGTGCGATATCTGTCACCGGCTGTCCAAGTGATGCAGAAAACCTGAATCCGTCTCCGGTCGATCCGGTCTCTGGATACGATGCCCCGCCGGTTGTAATGACGAGTACCGGAGAATGGTATGTTGCTTCCGGCGTGGTTATCTCAAAACCTTCAACCGTGTGGATAACACTGGTTACCGGCTCAGTACAGCGAAGATCGGCACCCCGCTGCCTGCACTCCTTCACGAGCGGGGCAAGCACATCTGCAGACTTACGGGTTTTCGGAAATATCTTACCGTTCCCGTCAGTCTCCGCAACGACTCCGTGCATTGCAAAGAATGCGATGAGTGCCTGGTTAGAAAACGAAAAGAGCGCTGGTTTCAGAAATTTCCCATGATCACCATAGTGGGAAAGGAAATCATGAATATCACCGGTATGCGTGAAATTGCACTGACCTGAACCAGCGAGTAAAAATTTGTTGCCGGGATAGTAATTTTTCTCCAACAGGAGGATGCGATGTCCGGGCACAGCAGCATGGATCGCGCAGAACAATCCGGCAGGTCCTGCACCTATCACTACACAATCATGCTGCTCCACGGGCTTTCTCCACCGGATATACATTCAGTTATTGGACAGAGATATCATTTCTCTTCATCGTATCAGATAGCATCTTAAATAATATACTCTAAATAAAAATTACAGATGAACGGGAAGGACACCGGGGAACAACCCCTTCAGGATTCGCAGAGGGAGTATCAGGAAAGATATTGCATTTTGAGTGAGATGATCCCCCTCGGGGCGTTCCGGCTCGGTCCGGGTCCGGATTATCGTATCGCGTCTACGAACAGTATGTTTTCCCAGATGCTGGGATATAATCCGGAACATACCCTACTTGGTGTTGCTGTCCGGGATCTCCTGGTCGATCCTGCGGGCTGGCAGCAGGTTGACGATGAACTGACGAGAAATGGATCGCTTGCCGGTCATGAACTGCGGCTGAGACAAAAAGAAGGATCAGAGATCCTGGTGGCACTCAATGCCCGCGCCGTGCCGGATCAGGATCTGCACATTGCCTGGATTGACGGGGTCGCAGAAGATGTAACTGAACGAAAAGTCCTTGAGCTGGAGATGCAGTATCATGAATCAGAGCTGAGCAGGTACGCACTCGCACTCACCCAGGCAAATAAAAAACTGAATCTGCTTTCGAGTATTACCCGGCATGATATCCTCAACCAGCTGACAGCACTCTTCGGATATCTCGAGCTGATGGGTGAAGATTCACAGGATCCAAAAGTCCTGAAATTTATTGACCTTGAGAAAAGTATCGCTGAAACCATCAGAAAACAGATCCAGTTCACCAAAGACTATCATGAAATCGGCGTTAATTCACCTCGTTGGTATGACGTGAAAAAAACGATCGAAACATCAACAGCGTCCCTGGCACTCACCCCGGGCACACTTTTGGTCAATATCGATAATCTCAGTATCTATGCGGATCCGCTGCTCGAGAAAGTTTTCTTCAACCTTGTTGAAAACGCACTGCGGCACGGCAATGGGCTGACCTGGATTGTCTTCTCATCCCTGCCCAACGAAGAGAGCCTCACGCTCATCTGCGAAGACAATGGCGGGGGTGTTCCTGAAAAATTCAAGGATGCAATTTTCAACCGCCAGTACTTCAAAAATACCGGTTTCGGGCTCTTTCTCTCGCGCGAGATCCTTGGTATCACCGGGATCTCGATTCACGAGACCGGTGAACCGGGAAAAGGTGCGCGTTTTGAGATAACGGTACCAGCTGGATATTTCCTTATCGAAAGCCAGTCTGCGGGCCATGGAACCAGATAACGCTCTTCATATATTCAAATCTGGTCTCTTTTCCATATCCCTCATCAGGATCAGAGTCAACCCGGAATACTCATGGTCAATAAACATGAACAAAAGGTAATCCTCGTTGCTGCATCCCGTGCTTTCTTCCTTGTCCTTACACCGGATCTTCCATCACTGGTGCCCTGCCGGTAAAGGCGACGCAGTTTAATACGGATACAGTAAAACCGGGGTCAGCGGCACAGTATTTCAGCCACCTTTTCGTTATGCCGTTTGGCCAGCTCGGAAACATCTTCGGATGCAAAAAAAATTTGAACCGGGTATTCCTGATCTTTAGGCCTGCATCCTTGTAGCTGTGCAGCTCCCGATACCGGGTTCCGATCACCGTACGATTCGTGCAGGGAACCGGCGGTGCCATATTCTTTAAAACGTCGGTTGCAATAGTGACCCGGATCTATTTACCCGGAGAGCGGATATAAGCGTGGGGAAAAACCATTGCTCCACTGTATGCCGCCCTCCCTGTCGTTCCCTGGGGCATCCTTACTGATCACTACGGTTGACCTTTTATCTATCCGGTGAATGTACCTATCGGTACGGGGCATGATCCAAATCCATAACCCGGTCATGGATTTTTCTTCCGGATCAGGGACATTGCCAGGAATGATAAAAAAAGTTTTCAATATTTACGCGTGATGCCCGTTCATCTTCTTTTTCAGAGCCTCGGTATAATGATGCCGAAGCTCGAAAGTTTCTTCTGGAGTGAAATCGGTTTTCTTTGTCGTATGAAGGTGTTTTTCCATCTGTTTTATGATATGTTCCGCTTCAGTATAATCCTCAACTTCCAGGTATGCGGGTGCCTTGCTCACCTCATGGGCATGCCCGCAGACCGGGCAGAGCTTCCAGCGCTGGAACCGATCAACATAGGCAAATGTCCTGCATCCCGGGCACCGGATGATGAGGTACATGGTAATTTGGTGATGTGCTCTATCCTCATAAAAATATATCGCCAAATTGGTAGAGACACAAGTCAAGATCCCCGTTGTGGAGTGGTCAGCCGTGTTGGATCTCTCCATGAGCGTATACTGAACTCCGCGTATTACCGTTCGGGGGTGCCTGTGACAGGGTCCCCGTTATTCTTAGCAGGTGTTTGTACGGTAGCAATATACCCTCATTTTCAGTCTGCCGGATACCGCAATTTTAATCATACCGCTCCCGCCCCGGCACCTTCACCCATTAAATCTGCCAGGGAACCGGACTTTGCAGTGATTTCCTCAAAAGACGTGAAACGAAACTCCTTTATCATCAGATCGTCTCATAGAGATGTTATTATGGAGCAGATTCAGGTCATGGGTGTGCGGGGACTGCCCCTCATTCACGCGGGTGACAATATTGCGGCGATGATCGGTGAGAGGATGCCCATGCAGGATGGGGATATTCTCTGTGTAGCCTCAACCATATACTCAAAGGCAAAGGGATACACAAAAACTCTCGCTTCCTTCACACCGTCTGCCCGGGCAGAAAGGCTCGCTCAGCTGAATGGCGAAGACCCCCGGTTCGTCCAGGCGGTACTCGATGCATCTGCCGACATCATCATGGAGCACCCGTTCATCCTCTCCGAACTTGCCTTCGGGCACACCGGCGTGCGTGCCGGCGTCGACCAGAGTAATATTGAGGATGGAATGGTAATCTTCCTGCCGCCGGATCCCATGAATGCCGCCGGGGGATTACGGGAGGAATTAAGAATTCTGACCGGCAGGGATGTCGGGGTTATCATAACCGATACCTGCGGAAGATCGTTCCGGCGGGGGCAGACCGGAAATGCAATCGGCTGGAGCGGTTTTTGTGCGATACGGGACTTCCGCGGCGATACGGACCTGTTCGGGCACGTACTCAAGATAACTGAAGAGGCTGTAGTCGACGAGATTGCCGGTTTTGCAAACTTTGTCATGGGCGAGAGCAACAATGGCGTCCCGGCGGTCATCTTCCGCAACTGCCCGAAATGGACCGGCCATGACAATCTTTACTTTAATAAGGAAGAAGATATCACAAAACGCGTGCTCAAAAAGGAATGGTGCCATTAAAAAATGGCAGAAATAACCGTTAAAACGGGATTTATGTGTGTAACCCGTACACGAGATTCAGGATAAAGATGATAATACCAACTGCTGCTGCGACTGCCATCACCGTTATCGGACTTATATGAACTGCCCGCCTGTCCTCGCTCTCGTAGTAATTGACGAGACCGGCTGATGAGAGTAACCTGCCACCCTGTTTCTTTGCCATGCAAATATATTTCGTTTTTCAATATATAAAGAAGAGTTACGGCGTATGAAAAACAGTTCGCACAGGATATCCGGACACGCGCTCGTCGGTGAAGACCTCACCCTCCAGCCGGTTGATATTATTATCGAGAGCGGGATCATCGCCGCAATTGAAGAGAGAACCCGGGCACCCATGGTATGGATCTGCCCTGCATTTTTTAATGCCCATACGCATCTTGGAGATACAATCGCAATGGACTGCGGGATGAAAGGGGATCTCGCCGCCCTGGTCACGCCACCGGATGGGCTGAAACATCGCCTGCTCGGTAAGGCTTCCCGTCAGGATCTGATGAGAGGGATGCGTGTGAGCATCGAGGAAATGATCGCCGGGGGTACGGCCGGGTGTGGGGATTTCCGTGAAGGGGGAAGAGCAGGTGTTTCTGCACTCAGGAAGGCAGCTGAAGGACTCGTCTTCCGGCCGGTTATTTTCGGGCGTGACGGGGGCGAAGAAATTGCTGAAGGACTGGGGATCAGCAGCACCCGTGATGTGACCGGTGCAGGTACACTGGTTGCACACGCACGCCGCGCAGGAAAAAAAATCGCACTGCACGCTGGTGAGCGGGATGGAGGAGATGTGGACGAAGCGCTTGCTCTTGACCCGGATATGCTCATTCACTGCACCCATGCGACAAAAAAACAGCTCCGCGAATGTGCAGACCGTCAAATCCCCATTGCTGTCTGTCCCCGATCCAACTGGATCCTTGGCGTAACATCTTCGGCACGTTATCCACCAGTACAGTATATGCTGGATCTGGGGTGCACGATACTTCTTGGTACTGATAATGTGATGTTTGTGCCACCGGATATGTTCTCTGAAATGGCGTTTGCCTCTGCGGTATACAGGATTGATCCAAAAGACCTGCTGGGTGCTGCTGTCAGAGGTTCAGAAATGGCCGGGTCCTCATTTTTCATCCGCAAAGGGGCGCGGGCAAACCTGTTCATGATCGATCCCGCACGCACTGCCCTCCATTTCAGCCGTGATCCCGTTGCATCCATCATAAAAAGGGGTTCTGGCATCCAGATTGGCAATAGGGTTTTTAATGGGTAAATCCAATAAAGAAGGCATGTTTGTTTTGGGTGATGCCAGTGTTTACTAACATACTTATCGCATTAGATGGATCGGAGGCCAGCCAGCGCGCACTATCCAGAGCTGTTGACGAGGCAAAGATATGGAATGCACAGCTCCAGGCGATATATGTTGTCGAAACCGGCCTGTTTTCCTCACTACCCCCGGACAACACCGTCGAGATCATGTACCGTGTTCTCGAGAAGGAGGGAGAAGCGGTACTGGAGAAAGCAAAAAAATTCGGTGCCGCAAAAGGTATCACAATCATCACTCATATGAAACAGGGACATGCAGGAAGCGAGATCATTGCCCTTGCAGAACAGGGAAAAACCGACCTCATTATGGTTGGCTCTCACGGCAAGAGTAACACCGATCGTCTGCTCATTGGCAGTGTCAGCACATTTGTGGTTACCCACAGCAAGGCAACGACCATGGTGGTGAGATCATAACAGACATGATTGTCAAAGACTATATGACATCTGACGTAGTCCACGTCGAAATACCGGGGAATCGTGACGATGTCTTGAAAATACTCAAACGTACCGGAATCTCAGGTGTCCCTGTCTTAAAGAACAAAAAGATCGTTGGCATCATCACGCGAAAGGATCTGTTGAGAAAGCCCGAAGAGATCCAGCTCGGGCTTCTCATGACGCCCAAACCCATTACCATAGAGCCGGATATGGATGTGCAGGAGGCAGCCCGCATTCTGGTCACCCGCCGTATCCGCAGGCTCCCGGTAGTGGAGGAGGGGCAGCTGGTCGGTCTTCTCTCCGTAGCTGATCTTATCCATGCCCTTGCCAAGCTCAAGATTAAAGATGAGATAAAGGATGCATATACCAGCCTGACCTTTGCTCTCTGGGAAGAGACCCCGCTCCCAGTCGTCGGGAGAGTAATGGAGATCTCCGGGGTCGACGCAATTCCCATCCTTGATGCAGAGAACCGGCTCCAGGGTATCATTTCTGAACGTGATCTTATCAGGAGTTCAAGCATCGAAGACAGTGTCGGTGTGAGCGATTTCTCCAATGGCACGGATGATGATGAATGGACCTGGGAAAGCATCCGGGACAACCATACGATAAGCTTCGGTATCTCAAAAGTTCAGCTGCCGAACCGCCCGGTAAAGCTTGCGATGGTCAAAAATGTAATATCCGTTCCGGTAAATGCGGAAGTTAGCGAATGCGCACTCAAGATGCGCCGTGCACGGGTGGATCAGATCCCGGTAGTGAACGGAGACAAACGTCTCGTCGCAATGCTCTATGACCGGGAACTTATCAAAGCCCTCTGCCGTGAACCGGCAGAATAAAAACCTTTAAATTTCCCTGTATCATTTAATACCATACAGCGCTTTTAAAAAAAGAATTTTAGCGTTTATTTGTTTTTGAGGTGCCAATATGCCTGAACAGTACCAGGAGTCCATGAAGGGAACAACCACTATTGGTCTCGTTTTTTCGAACGGTGTAATTCTCGCAACCGAGAAGAGGGCGACTATGGGGTACATGATCGCAAGCAAGAAGGCAAAAAAAGTGTACCAGGTCGCAGATCGTATCGGCATGACAACGGCGGGGGGTGTTGGTGACGCCCAGCAGCTCGCCCGCATCCTGACGGTGGAGTGCAATCTCTACCAGATCCGCAGATCACGCCCGATTACGGTCGGGGCTACAGCGACACTGCTTTCGAATTACCTGAACCAGAACAGGTACTTCCCGTACTATGTCCAGCTCCTTGTCGGGGGGATTGACGAGCATGGCCCGAGCGTTTACTCGGTCGATGCCATGGGTGGTTCTACCAAGGAGGAAGAGATCGTAGCAACCGGTTCCGGATCCCCCATGGCATATGGTGTACTCGAGGACCGGTTTGTCCCCAAGATGGACAGGGACGAAGCGATCGACCTGGCGATCCGGGCACTGAAATCCGCGATGAAACGCGATGCCGGATCCGGTGAAGGCATCCACGTTGTGGTTATCACAAAAGACAAGTACGAGGAGTTGAGTGAAGACCAGCTCAAACATTATCTTGGCAAAACTCCCGCATAATCTTTTTTTAGGACGACTTTTTTATGCAGATTGAAGAACGGCTCAAAGAGCTTAAAGATAAAATTAATGAGAAGGTGCCCCAGGGCATCACGGTTACGCAGGTAGAATTTGAAGGCCCCGAACTGGTCATCTACACCGACGATCCGAAGCGGTTTGCCGATGAGGCGGATTTGATCAAGATCCTCGCCCGCGACCTGCGAAAACGGATTGTGGTCAGGCCAACCATTCTTGAAGATCCTGAAAAGGCATACAACGATATCAAATCTGTCGTACCGGACACTGCCGGTATCACCGATATCTTTTTTGATGCTGATACCGGCGAAGTACTGATAGAAGCAGAAAAACCCGGCATTGTCATAGGCAAGAACGGTGCGACACTCCGTGAGATCACCAAGCATATTGGGTGGACTCCCAAGGTTGCGCGGACTCCTCCGATTGAAAGTTCGACAGTTAAGCAAGTCCGGCAGTACCTACGCTCGGTGAACGAAGACCGCAAATCATTCCTGCGTACTATAGGCAGACGCATTCACCGGGATATCCCGGGAAAAGACGATACCGGTAAGGAAACAACGAAAAAGGACCAGTGGGCCCGGGTTACAATGCTCGGGTGTTGCCGTGAAGTCGGGCGTGCAGCATTCCTGCTGACGACCCCCAACAGCCGGGTGCTGATTGACTGCGGAGAGAAACCGGACAACTCGAACGGAACCCCCTATCTCTACGTCCCGGAAATTCACCCGCTCGCCCAGCTCGATGCCGTTGTGCTTACTCATGCTCACCTGGATCATTGCGCACTCATACCTCTCCTCTATAAGTACGGCTATGAAGGCCCGGTCTACTCGACACCCCCCACCCGCGACCTCTCGGCAATGCTTCAGCTCGATTATCTTGATGTGATACACAAGGAAGACCGGAAAGTGCCTTACTCTTCCAGCGAGGTCAAGACGTATATCCGCCATTCCATCACCCTCAACTATGGCAGCGTGACGGACATTGCGCCGGATATCAAACTCACCTTCCACAATGCCGGTCACATTCTGGGGTCGGCGATCGCTCACTTCCATATCGGGGATGGTATGTACAATATCGCATTTACCGGTGATTTCAACTACAGCAAGAGCCGCCTTTTTAACCCGGCAATTAACCAGTTTCCCCGTCTTGAAGCACTCTTTATGGAAAGCACGTACGGGGGGTCCAATGATTTCCAGCCTGCCCGTTCCGATGCAGAGGCAAAGCTCTACGAAATTATCAATACGGTACTCTCGCGTAACGGCAAGGTGATCATTCCCGCGTTCGCTGTCGGTCGTTCGCAGGAAGTGATGCTGGCACTGGAAGAGGGGATGCGCCTTGACAAAATCCCGAAAGTGAAGATCTACCTTGACGGCATGATACGCGAGGCAACCGCAATCCACACCACGTATCCTGAATACCTCAATACCGAACTTCGGAACCTGATCTTCCGCGAAGGTATGAACCCGTTCCTTGCCGAGTGTTTCCAGCAGGTGGACAGCCAGGAATTGCGTGAAAAGGTGATTGCCGGTGATCCCTGCGTGATAATTTCGACCAGCGGTATGCTGAATGGCGGACCTGTAATGGAGTATCTCTTAAACCTTGCACAGGATGAAAAGAATGCACTGGTCTTTGTAGGGTACCAGGCTGACGGTACGTACGGGCGGCGCATACAGAAGGGGTGGCGTGAGGTCCCGATGGGGCGGAAAGGGACGATCACCATTAACCTTGAGATCGTAACTATCGACGGTTTCTCCGGTCATTCCGATCGCAGGCAGCTTATGAACTTCATCGGGCAGATCCAGCCGCGTCCCGAGAAGATCTTCTGCATCCATGGCGACGAGAACAATACCATCGATCTCGCGAGTTCCATTTACAAACGGTATCATATCGAGACGCACTCCCCCATGAATCTTGAAACCTATCGTATGGTCTGACGGTATCAATGAGGACACGCCTCTCCCTCTTTTTTGGCATATTTGCCGTAATGGCACTTTCAAATGCGATCGTCCCTGTGCTCCCTGACTATGCCGGAACATCTGCACTTCAGGGAGCCATCTATGCAGCCTATTTCCTCGGCGCGTTTTTAACTACCTTACCGGGAGGTATGCTGTCTGACCGGTATGGGCGCGTTCCCCTTTTACGCTTCGGGCTTGTTATCACCGTCACCAGCGGACTCCTGCTGTCGGTCCTCTCGACGCCATTTCCGGTAATTGCCGCCCGTCTCCTTGAAGGAATGGGAGGGGGGTTCTTTGTGGCATCTTCGATGTCCTATGTGAATTCACTTCCGGATCATGAACGGATGAGCGGCTATTTCATGGCATTACTTAACGCCGGGCTCGTAGGCGGACTGGTCTTTGCCGGGTGGCTTGCGGCCCGTTTCCCCGATCCTGCTACCGGCATACTTTTCTTTGCGGGACTTTCCATGATTCCTGCAGCGGCAAGTTTTTTTATCCGCGAGCCGCCTGCCAGCGCTCCCCACAGGGATCATGCAGCCGCTCTCATCCCGATGGTGAAAAACTACCGCTGGCTGTGGTATTCATCAGTCATCCTCATCGGCAGTACCGGAGTGGTCACCTCGCTCTATCCCAAATTTTCCGGCTATTCACCGGATAGTGTCGGAATCTGGATTTCCCTGATGAGTGTCGCAACCATTCTTGCGGTGCTGGCAGCATCACGGCTCTCCTTACCTCCGGTCCTTACTATCCGCTGGAGCGCAGCCCTGATGGTGATTGCGGTTATGGTATCGTTTTACTCACCGCTGGGTTTTGTGATGCTCGGGATACTTGCCGGTTTTGTCATGATCGCCCAGATGTCTTTTCTTTCAGAGGTTAAGGAGCATCAGGGAATTGTCATGGGACTGTTCTCGACAACCAGCTACCTGGGTATGACTGTCCTCCCTCTCATAGCCGGTGTGATCGCGGATTCAACGGGCTTTTTTTATGCATTTTGTGCAACTGCTCTCTTTGCATCAACCGTTTTTTTTACGATCGGGCGGTGCAATTGTTCGCGTCAGACCGTGATCCCGGACATACGTGTCTGAAAAAGAAGGGTATAATCTGTCTGAACGATTATTATTGCTATGATCAAAGAGTTCGTACCAGGACCAGGATATCCACCACAGGAACGGTCCGTCGGGAGCGGCGGCGTTCATCGTAAATCGGGATTGGAAGATACCGATCCCTCATCATATCCCGAAAACCCAAGAATGTGAAAATGAGTGGTCAGAACGGGACAATACCCAAAAAACAATACATTCATCTGCGATTAAAGGGAATTCCGTCATGAGACTATGAAATCAAAGGCACTATTTCTGATTCTTCTCATTTTCCTCATGTCAATCCCGGTGGTAAATGCAGAAGATGCTCTGGACTGGTATACTAAAGGGCAGTATGCCCTGACAACCGGGAACTACGCCGATGCTCTCACGTATTATAATAATGCACTCGCTCTTGACAGCAAGTATGGAGCCGCCCTGTCAGGCAAGGCAGTTGCGCTGAATGGCTTGTTACAATATGCTGATGCTGTCAGCGCAGCGGATCAGGCACTTGCTCTTAAACCGTCAGATGAGAATGCACTGAATGCCCGGGCATACGGCTTGTTCATGCTCGGACAGTATGCAGAAGCAGTCACTGCATATGATGCATTCGTTGCTGTCCAGACCGGTCGTGCAGATGCCTACTGTAACCAGGGTTATTCCTATAAAATGCTCAACAACTCCGCTTCAGCACTCATCTCGTATGATAAATGCACCTCGATTGACCCAGGGAATGTTGACGGATGGAACCAGGAAGGTCTCATACTCATGGACCTTGGCAGATACCAGGATGCGCTGGCCGCTTACGACAAGGCAACCCAGATCACCATCAAGAACGCCGAAATCTGGAATAACAAAGGACTTGCATATGCTGCTCTCGGAAAATATCAGGATGCCCTCCAGTGTTTCAACAAGGCGCTGGGAATAAAACCGGATTTTCCTGAGGCACTGAAGAATAAGAATAGTATCTACGGAAAATTTGAGGTGACCAATATCACGGGAACTATAACGCCAACGGTAACAGTAAGCCGTATCGGGACGCTCTTTACTATCGTGACACCTTCTCCTCTCCCATCGCAGATCACCCCTGCCGAGCCGGCCACGGAAATAGTGACCGGGACAACTGAGCCGGTTGCACCAAAGACGACCTACGCCCCGCTTTCACCATTCATAACGCTTGCCGCAGTGGCTGCAGTATGCGGATTTCTGATTGCAACAGACCGTACCAGGAAATAATCAATACTCATTTTTAGGTATAATCCCATTGGATTATTGTTCAGGCAATCAGATGCCAAAAGCCCGGGGAAAAATCAACCAGCCCTTAGTACATTAATATGAAAATTATCTTCGAGAGAATTGCCCGCTTCATGGCCTCTCCGAGGCACGGTGGGACAGGGAGGTTTTTTTAGAATTTTTAAGTTACTGATCCATCTCGGAGGCGCCCCGTCAGGGGCGGCGGTGTTGATCATACATGGGCTTAAAGGGCATCAATCCCACCTGTATGAAAAAACCGGGGTAATTAAATGAACAATCACTTAATTTTTGTTACGCACCTGAGCCCCGTGTTATTCATGGGATCCGGCATAACCATTCATAATTCCCAGATAAACCTCAGAAGCCCGGTTCAGGCTCTCAATGGTTACCCGCTCATTCACCGCGTGGAGTGTCGAGATTACACCGGGCCCGTATTCAATCACATTGAACCCGCAGAGACGGAGGTGCCGGGCATCGCTAGCCGCCCACTGGACAATGGGAAACACCGGTCCGCCATACACGCGATCCACTTCATTGCAGGTAACGGTCACAAGCCTGCATGAAGGAGGAGTAATGGACGGATCATGGGTTGTCCGGGAGATGATCTTCCCATGCGGGGCGTGGGATTTGATCCCTGCAATAAGCTCCGGGACCCGGCATCCCCAGGGCACACGGAGTTCAAGATCAAGGTCACAGTGCTGGGCAACAACATTGGATTTCTCACCACCTTTGATAACCCCGGGGTTGAACATCAGTTTTGTTAACACTTCGCTGACGTCATGGATGTGGAATTCACGTTCCAGAACACCAGAAGAACGATCAATAATCTCTTTGAGCCGGGCATCGACCGGATATTCCTGATCATGCAATCCTTTTACATACTGGAGCAGGGACATCGCTTCCATGACAGCACTTACACCTACCGCAGGGTAGAGTGACCCATGAGCTGGCGTTCCGTTGAATTTCATCTGGAGCCGGCAGAGCCCTTTTTGTCCGATGCACGGGTGGCGGACAGGAGAAGGTTCGGCAATAAGGCAGTCGGTGGGCCTGATCATTTTTTTTGCAAGAAGGTAGCGTATCCCATATCCACCTCCCGTCTCTTCATCGCAGACAAACGCACAGGCTGGCAGTACTTCCTTTCCCTGTTCAACCAGCATAGTGAATGCAGCAATAAGTGAAGCACACCCGCCTTTCATGTCTGTGGCACCCCGCCCCCATACAAAACCGTCCTGCATGGTACCGGAAAAAGGCGGGTGCATCCATCCTTCATCCAGAGCGGGGACGACATCCACATGTCCACAGAAAAGGATCTTGTCATGCGTGCCCTGAGTTATAAGATTGCAGTGACCCGTCGCATTCCTGGTGATTTTCGAACCGATGCCAAGGTTATCGAAATATGTCTGGATATGTTCGATAATTTCAGTGGTATGTCCGGGAGGGTTTTCGCTCCTGATTGCAACAAGTTCAGAACATATCCGGCCGACTTCCATACGGAACCTC
Organism: Methanoregulaceae archaeon; assembly: GCA_015660885.1. Classification (GTDB taxonomy): domain Archaea; phylum Halobacteriota; class Methanomicrobia; order Methanomicrobiales; family Methanospirillaceae; genus Methanoregula. The sequence continues at coordinate 61,995 of JACTUB010000006.1, forward strand.
TTATTCCAATTTTTTCAGAACTGGGCGATATAAGTTTTAAACAGGATCGAGAGCGAGGCATCTTCGTACAGGCTCTTGAGAAATTCCGGTTCGAAGAATTCGTCAATAATTACGTAGAAGAAACCGGTCGGGATCAGGACCCTGCTATCCGGGTCAAGAACAATCCGGAAACTCCGGTAACATGCCGGATCTTCAACATCATAGATCATCTGCCAGAGTGATGGCAACGCTGCAAATTTTGCCGGGTGATGCTCTTTTAACCAGTTCACGAACCCGGGAAATTTCACCCTGTCTCCTTTCTTTTCCTCGTCAATCCTCCAGCGCAGGTATTCACCTCCCATGATATTTTTCGGTGACAGGATATTGAAGGCATAGATACCCGCAGTATAATCGATGTGGGCAAGGGTATCGATAAAGTAAAAATAAAGGACTTTGTTGAACTGACCAGGGTCCTGGAGGATCAGGGTTTTTTCATACAGGTAGGACAGGACTGTCAGGAACTCATTTTCTTCCATATCACCCTGTACGTGCCGGAGTTGTAAATAATTGCCGTATTGCAGGAAAAAGTCTGGAGCCGGATTTTTTCTTTATCCATTTTCGGGAGGAATTTTTTACTTTTATTGGTAAAATGGTTCGCGCAGCGCTACCGCTCTCCGGAACAACTCTTCGAGTTCCGGACCTTTCTTTGCCCGTATATCGATATGGTTATCGGTGCGGAGCAGGCAGGGCTTGAGTTTCCCGTCAGAAGTAACCCTGAGACGGTTGCAGAATGCGCAGAATTCCGTATTGTGGAGCGGGCGGACCACTTCGACTTCAGCACCATCCAGGCAGTATTTTTTGCGGTGGTGCATCCTCCGGGTGATGATCTGTTTCGAGCGGGAGGCAAGAGCATCTTCCAGTCCCTGCAGGTCTCCGTGATAGTTGCAGTCATTGAAATGCATCAGTTCTATCAGCTGGAGGACAAGATTCCGGTTACCCCGGACATACGCAAGAAAATCATCGATCTCCGTATCGTTAACTCCCTTGAGGATCACCATATTCAGTTTGACCGGCGTGAGCCCTGCGTCAACTGCTGCAGTAATGCCGTCCAGGACGTCAGAAAGCCTGTCGATGCCACTGATTTTTTTGTAGGTTTCCGGATTCAGGCTGTCAAGGCTGACATTGACCCTTCGCAGACCGGCATCTTTCAGCGGGGATGCGAGGGCGGCAAGGAGTGTGCCATTGGTCGTGATGGAAGACTCCATACCGTCCGGCACTGACCGGATGATATCCAGTAAATCCGGACGGAGCAGTGGTTCACCGCCGGTAAATTTTACGCTGCGGATCTCGAATTTTGCCGCAACCCGCAGGATCTCCGCAATCTCTTCACCAGAAAGCTGATCTTTGGGAGACCGTTCCCCTTCTTTGTGGCAGTAGATACAGGACAGGTTACATTTCTGCGTAAGACTTACCCGGAGGTTGCTTACCGGGCGGTTAAAAGGGTCTCTGAGAATCACGATCGGTTCAGCCCACAAAATTTTTTGCAATGATATAAAGCTCGGTACTCCCTTTACGGGTTGATCTGGTGATGCAGGTTTTCACTGAATAGAAATGTTCTCTGGTCATGGCATAGAGTTCGGGAAAATCCGTGCCCTGGAAGGATTTTACTACAAAATTTCCGCCCTGTTTTAATACTTTGCAGGCAAACATGAGGGCCTGTTCATCCAGTTCAATGATGCGGGCCTGATCATAGCTCTTATGGCCGGAGAGCCTGGGAGCAGCGTCACAGACTACCACATTGACGATACCAAGCATCGACCGCACCTTCTCCTGCACTTCGGGATCATTGAGATCCCCTTCGATGGTCTCCACGCCTTCGAGGGGTGCTATGGGATTGAGATCGATGCCAACGACCCTGGCCCGGGTGAGTGTACGCTCTACCTGCAGCCAGCTGCCGGGAGCTGCCCCAAGGTCGATTATATTGTCATCGGGGCGGATGATGGCAAACTTATGCTGGATCTCGAGAAGTTTATATGCTGCCCGTGAACGGTAACCCTCATGTTTTGCCCTTATATATGTCCGATCATATCCCCATTGTGATCCCATTATGGTGATCGTTCTCCCGTAAACCTGCACTTCCGAACGCTTCATTATTGTTGGATGGTAGATCGTATAAGGAATTGTGTTAAGGAATCAGGAATGTTAATGTCCTGCAATTTTTTATGGATATGAAAAACCTCTGGGCGGCTCTTTTGCGGCCTTGTTCCCCATCAGCGGAAGATTAATCCGGGAAAACTGCCCGGCACCCGAAAAGATTACCCCAGCTCACCGTCATACAGCATCTCACCGGTATCGCCGTCCACCACAACATGCACACCGTTCCGGAGCCGGTTCATGGGGATCCCGATATGGTCGATCATCGGTATCCCGCCAATGATCGCTCCTGTCGCGATGATCGATTCTGCCTCGGTATTGACAATGGCAGCCGGTGCATGCCCGTTTTGGCTTAAGGCATAGAGGACATAGGAGCCAACCGTTGAGCCCTTGCCATAGGGAAATGCAAGGACCTTTCCTTCAATGCATACCCCCTGGAGCGGGTGCCCCTTTTCGACAATAATCCCGGAGGCCGGATCGACACCGGAAAGAAACGACAAGGGATCCGGGCTCACCAGCAGCGGACCTTCCCCCCGCCCTTTCGCTATTCCTCTTCCCCTGATTATCATAAACGTACCTAATAAATGTTTGAAGACACCAGATATAAGATTGATATGGAAGAGATCTCCGTCAATAATACTGCACCCTCAACTGAGCTCAAATACCAGATCCAGCTCAATGAGCTCGAAGCCAGCCTGCTCGAGACGAAGGTGAAAATTGACGAGCTGACAAAGGAAAATGCCCAGCTCAAAAGGGAGAACAACCAGCTCAAACGCATGCCGCTGTTTGTTGCCGTAGTCGTGGATATCCTGGATAATGGTGAGATTTATCTCCGGCAGCAGGGAAACAACCAGGAATATCTTACCAACGCAACAGAAGAACTCCGTCCCCTGTTAAAACCGGGCGCCAAGGTTGCTGTCAATAACGCACTTTCGATTGTAAAGGTAATTGGCAATATCTACGACTCGCGCATACGGGTCATGGAGCTCGAGGTCTCACCTGACACCAGCTATGCCCAGATCGGCGGCCTTGTTGATGTAATAAAGGAAGTACGGGAGGCGGTGGAGTACCCGCTGACCAAACCCGAAATTTTCAAGCGCATCGGTGTGGAACCCCCGAAAGGAATCCTCCTTTACGGGCCGCCGGGAACCGGTAAAACGTTGATTGCAAAAGCAGTCGCCCATGAAGCACACGCAACGTTCATACGGATGTCCGGTAGTGAACTGGTCCATAAGTTCATCGGTGAAGGTGCCGGACTCGTCCGCGAACTTTTCATGCTTGCCCGCGAACGTGCACCGGCGATCGTTTTCATTGATGAGATCGATTCTGTGGGCAGCACGCGGACCAATGACGGTACTTCGGGAAGTGCCGAAGTGCAGCGCACACTCATGCAGCTTCTCGCAGAAATGGACGGGTTTGACAACCGCGGGGATGTCCGCATCATGGCTGCCACCAATCGTGCGGACATGCTGGACCCGGCACTCCTGAGGCCCGGGAGGTTTGACCGGCTTATCGAGATTCCCCTGCCGGACAAGACTGCCCGGCTCGAGATCCTGAAAATTCACTCCGGCAGGATGCACCTGGCCAGCGTGGACCTGGAAGAACTCGCGGGCATGACGGATAAAGCTACGGGTGCCGAACTGGAAGCGATCTGCCGCGAGGCCGGTATGATGGCCGTGAGAAGGGATGCAGTATTCGTTGAGATGCAGGATTTTATCGACGCAGTCCACAAAGTAAAGAACGAAATTGTTACCGATAACCGCATGTATACCTGATCCGGTTACGGGTAATCAACGTCCATTTTTTTTAGGAAATCCGGATGAATATTCTTTTGATTCAGCGGGAGGGAGTTGATCTTCACCACACCCTTTTTGCATCTGAAACCAGCCGCATGGTGCTGCGTTTTTATCACCCGAAGAAAAAACCCTGCGGGGTCTCTGTCACCGTCTCAACACTCGGAAGCGCCTTGTCGCTTGTCTCGGAGATGCGCTGGTATATCCGGCGCTACGTCCATGACGTGCTCTTCGAAGTTTCCCCGGGAGTATTCTGCACCCATCTGCTTGCACAGGATGTGTATTACGAGCGGACATACGTTCTTGGACCGACATGGCCATTCCGCCGGCTCTATGGGTTTCGTCAGGGAAAACTGGTCAGCACAGTCCTGATGTCACCCGGTTCTACCCTTGAAGAATATCACCAGGAGTACATCGGTGCTGACCGATCGATTGAGATCTGGTGCATGGAAGATGAGATGGAGATCGGAGAGCCGCTGCCACTGGATGATACAAGCGAAACTCCTGATGAGGAGTAAGGCAGGCGAACCGTTCCGGGATCACATCGCACCCTCGGTGCTGTTAACGAACGGGAGAACCAGCCTGAAACCATCTTTGATTGCGCCTTACCTGACTTCTGAAAATTATCGCATCGGGATGTGAATACCAGAGCAGCAGGGATATAACCATGTGCTCATAAATGTGGCATTCCTTTGAAAAATTATAGTATTTGCGAGGTTTCCCCGCCTCAGGGCCTCTCCGAGGCATGGCGGGGCAGTAAGAGTTTTTCAAAAATTTTATTCCCCGATCCGCCGCGGGGGCGCCCCGTCGGGGGCGGCGGCGTTCATCACAGAGGAGAAAGGTTTACCAAACTCTTGAATGATTTTCTGTACGGATGCGAACCCTCAGGTCATGTGCTTTCTCTGAATAAAAGAACATGAAAAAGGAAGGTTGGAAGGTCAAGCCCCAAAAAAGTTCAGATATACCGCGCCTTTTTGGATAGTTTTCGCGGGGTGTAGAGAGGTCTGAACGGCATGCCTTCTGTATTCTCGTGCACGGCTTCGATCAGCGCATCGGTCGTCATCTGCACCTTAAAGGGTTTATTGGGTTGCGACTTCTTTCGGATAGTAACCGTCAGTTTCCCGCTGGCGACTTCGTCATCACCAACGACAATCACGTAGGGCACCCAGTCCATGCCCGCTTCGCGGACTTTCTTGCTTACGCTCTCTTCCCGGTCATCCACATCGCAGCGAACCCGTGCGGCGTTGATCGCGGCACAGATCTCGTCTGCAAATCCACCATGACGCTCGGCAACCGGAACGACACGCACCTGTACCGGTGAAAGCCAGGTGGGGAGTGCGGGGACCGCCTGCGTGGAGATGTGCTCAAGAATGGCACAGATTACCCGCTCGATACTGCCGGTAGGCGAACAGTGGAGAATGGGGGGATAAACAACAGTGCCATCTTCCCTGTGGTACTTGATATTGAACCGGGTTGAACTCTCGACATCGATCTGGACGGTAGGGTTCTCGATCGGCCGCATCTGGCCGTCTATGGCTGCAAGATCAATCTTTGCGACCCAGTAGTGGACCCGGTCAGAAAGGATCTCGATCAGCATGGGGCAGTCTGATTCCTTCACGATCTTTTTTACCCAGGCTTCATGCCCGGCATAGAAATCCTTCGTGCAGCGGAATGCGGCAACGAGTTCTGTCTCAAAGTCCTTGCCCGTCTTCCAGCCTATGGCAAGCTGCTCTTCAAAACATTTCAGCGCTTCAGGCATATCCGTGCAGAGCGAGTGCATATCGGGCATGGTGAATGCACGGAGACGCTTGAGCCCGATCACCTCGCCCTTCTGCTCATGGCGGAACGAGTAGGTGGAGAGCTCGTACATCTTCATCGGGAGATTGTTGGGCGAGATATGCATGTCCCGCATGATAGAAAACATCCCGAAACATGCGGCGAAACGCAGCATCATGTTCCGGTTATTCGATTTAAACCTGTACTGCCGCTCGCCGAACTTTTCTGCATGCTCAAAGATGGCCCGGTCGCCCAGATCATACATAACCGGGGTCTCGACCGGAGTCCCCCCGTATTCAAGGACAAGGTGCAGTACATAATCGGCAAGGAGGTCACGGACGATCTTTCCCTTCGGCATCCAGCGAAGGCACCCGACATCACTCGCCGGTTCATAGTCAACAAACTCCTTTGAACGCATCAGGTCAACATGCGCTGGTTCGCCACCGGTCGGGACGGCAACCCCCAGTTCTTTTTTGACGAGGCAGCCAAACGGCGAATCGTCAAGGTACTCATGATAGTCATGGGTTTTGCCATCAGGAGTCAGCACGAACCAGTCGTGCGTGACCTCTTTTTTCTCTTTTTTAACGGTCCCCTCTTCGCCCGGCACAATGGTCTTCGAGAGCTCGGAGAGCGGGTGGCCTTTGCAGGAGATCTTAAACGATTTATACCACCCGAACGGAGCCCGCTTGACCGTGAATCCTTCGGCCTCCAGGCCAGCCCTGAGGGCATTGAGCGTGGCGATTGCAGTTTCCGGAGAGGCCAAGTCACTGGAGAGGTGGGCATACGGGTACACCATTATCTTGTCGACATGTACCTGCCCGGCAGTCGTTTTAACCTCTTCAACAGCCTGGAGGACAACGCCTTCAAGGTCTTCCTCATCTATCGATTCCACGGCACAGAAAACCGTGAGTGCCTCGGTCTCCCTGTCGGAAAGTACAGAGCACTCCTCTGCCATCTTTGTCTTCTTTTTGGCTTCGTATTCTATATAATCTGAATGAATGAGAAGAAGTCGCATTGATTCATCTCCGATCCGGTGGGATCATCCGTATAAAATGAGAGTTGATTGTATATAGGGTTAATAGTTTTTTTAAGGAAAATATTTCATGGCGGTAACAGGCATATTTTCAACTAATATTTATGGTCTGTCGGCAGATCGGGCACCTGTTGGCATATTTCAATTTCAAGCTGCGATTAGTCACATCTTCTTTTGGAATCCGTCAAGAACCAGAATCGTGGAATCATCCGGGTGTACCAAGAATAATTCAGTAGTTAATTGAATTAAAAATTCAGAAGATTCTGATCCAACTCTACTGCCATGCCCCAAGCTTGAATGCCCTTTATGGGATCCCGGGGAGTGCGTCTATTTCCGCAAAGCTATACCGCGAAAGTGAATCAAGGTGGAATAAAAAAAAGTTATTATTCTCTGGTTCTCTGGATGAGGAGCACCGCTCCCAGGAACCCTAAAATGAATGTTGCCGGCAGGAATGCTGACGGGAATTCTGGAGTTCTAACAGGACTAGTTCCCGTTGTATCTGTACAGACATCATCCATCACCCAAAATTGTCCGGTATCATGAATCAGGACATACTTGATTCCATTGTGTTCAACAGTTAATTTATCAAATGTCTTCGTATCGAGATTATAGGAAGTTGGGCCAGCCGAATCGATCAATGTATTTGTAGCATCATAAGCTTCCATGGTTACTGGGCTAGAACCGCTGATCAGAACACTTACATAACTTGCACCGTTTGGGAAATCGATACGTCCAGTAGCACCTACAACACCATATGCTCCTTCAAGACTTGCCCAGAAATTACCATTACACCAATAAATGGGATAGTTCCATAATCCATGAACCACATCGCCATATTTCCAGTTTTCAGCAGGAGATACCGGGGAGAAGACCACGCCGGAATACTGGGTTGTAATCGGAGTTAAATCGACACCATTTTCGAAGTTAATAAATGTATCCGTTCCTGGGTTTTTACAGACATTGGAACCTGTCCAGCCGGATTCAACAGTTCCCGCACTTACTGTTGCAATCGTCAGGAAGATTGCAACCAAGAAAATACAATATCTCCAACCTTTTTTCATATAACCAACATCCTTGAGCACTGATATAGCCTGTGCCTGTTATCCAAATTAATTTGCTTATTAATATATATTGTGGAATGTATCAGTGCAATGCACCGGTGCGTTGCATAGTTTTTAATATTTCATCAGACCAGGTAATCGTTTAAGAAAATTCAGACTTCACAGTTTCGTAATATTAGTAAAACACACAGGCCCCAAATTCTAATGAGAACGTAACCCATTGACAGGATACCGCTACGGGAATTCTAACCAAAGGTGAATGATAAAAAAAAGACTTATCTCTTCTTATTCGCATGGTAGCGGGAGAGGGTCGCCTGCCGCTGGTCCAGGTACTTTGCATCTCCTTTCTTGTAATACGGGTTCTCTGCCCGCTCGGTCGTGTAAAAGACCAGCTGGCCGATAGGCATACCTGCATAGACTTTGACCGGGCGCGAGTTGACATTTGCCATCTCGAGGGTGATCGTGCCCCGGAAACCGGCATCGATCCAGCCCCCGGTCTGGTGCAGGGTAACACCGAGCCGGGCGATGCTCGACTTGCCTTCAATTGTCGCAACGATGTTGTCGGGAAGTCCGATACACTCAAGTGTCTCGGCAAGTACAAACTGCCCGGGGTTAAGGATGAATGTGTCCGCATGTATCTCTTCGACGTTTGAAGATACGCTGTCCCGGTTGTAGGGGTCGATAACCTCGCCGCTCTTTTTGTACCAGACAAAATGGTCTCCAAGGCGGATATCCAACGAGTTGGGTTGCACCAGTTTCGGGTCGTACGGATCAATCTTAATAAAACCCCTGGCGATGCGGTCCCGGAGCTGCCAGTCCACGAGAATCATTGGCAGAGTTATGGGTGCTGCAGGTTCATTAGAGCTTCGACATACCTGAGGGGACCGTGTAATAGACCAGATTCTGTCCTCCGGGGCCAGGGCCAGCTGTTACATAGCTTACGACAGGACCACAGACGGTCATCGCCTCTTCAGGACCAGCAATGCAATCAGGAGAGCGGACAGGGAAATGAACTCAGAAACCGGACTCTGTGTTGGAGTCCTGATAACCGAATATGTCGTAGGTACTGAAGTAACTGTCCGGGGGGGAGTCACGGAAATTTCAGGTTTCTGAGTTGACACCTGTCCGGAAACGTTTTTGACGGCTGGCGGGTGAGGAGTTCCCGATGCAGGAAACGTGGTCCGTGGCACGGGAGAAGACGCTGCAGACGGAGAAAAAGCGTACACGGTTTCTTCCCCGGTTGCAACGACAAGGGATCCATCCGAACTCATCGCAACATGGCTTATACGATCTTTTGTCTGGTTGGTCCATATCTCCCTGCCGGCCGAGTCGAGAGCAACTATCATTCCGTCATAGGTCCCCGCAACCGCAATCTTCCCGTCATCTGATAACGCAACACTTTTTACCATGGCACCCGGTTTATTTTCAGGATTCGCAGAATAACTCCATGAAAGATTTCCTTTACTGTCAAAAAGGTCGATATCCCCGTTTTCTGATCCGACCAAGATTCCTGAACCGTCGGGTGTCAGGGCAAGTGAGGTTACCTCCCCGGTTGCGCGGGTTTTCCAGCGTTGCGTCCCGTTTTGTGCATTGACAGCCACAACCCGCTGGGCATCGTTGAAGACTATCATAGTCCCCGTGCTGGTTATTTCCATCACATCCGGCTCCGAACCGATTGAAATGTCCTCATACTGGGACGATACTCTGCCGGTCTTGCTGTACTGGAAAAGACCTGTTGCGGAGACCCCAAGGATTATCTGACCATTTGATGCAACCCGTACAAGTGCAGAATATGTCTCATTACTGTCAGTAATATCTCCCGGAGAGGATAAAATATACGTACCTGAACTCTGGGATGAAGCCACGATAGTATTGCCGTCATCGGAAATATCGATAGAACGCACGCTGGCCGGCAGGTTGTATTCCCATTTCTTCTGATAGGAAAAATTCGTCTTATCAGGGGCAACATTTCTCTCAAAAAAATACAGTGTTGAAGAATAGGCAGAAAGGAGATGCATGCCATCCGGGGTCATTTTCACCAGCTCACCATACGGTTCCTTTGCAAGGAGTACCCCGGACCTCGAGAACAGCCATATTTTATCTGCCCCCACCGCAATGGCAGAGCCGTCAGAGGACACAGAAACGCTGCTTAATGCATTTCCCGCTGAAGAATAGGTCCAGACCGGACCGGCTGCACGCGCAGAAGGCAGTGCAGCAACAAGGATGATGAGTATCACGACCGCTGACAGCAAGACAGGCTTTTTTGGGTTCAATGCCGGATCGCTCCTGATATATTGGAGAGAGGAGATGTTTTTATTTTTTAACATAGAAATAAATAGTGTTGTTTAAAAAGAAGCTATGATACCAGAGTTTTACGCATGGTTTTTTCTTTCCCTCCTGGTCCTGAAGACTACCTTTACTCGATGCTGATTGTATTTTTCCTCGTCCCTTTTCTCATCATGATGCTAGCGATGCCCTACATCATCCCTAAGCTCAAGGAAAAGGGGCATTTTGTCAGGGATATGTATAAAAAAGACTTTCCGGAGATCCCCGTCAATGGCGGCCTGATCTTATTACTTTTTGCCATATTTTCCTTATCCATCCTCACCTTGTTTTACGGGAAAGTCATCACTCCCATCAACTTTACCATCATCATGGTAGTGGCTCTCTTCGCGTTCTACGGCATGCTTGACGATATGGTCAATATCGGCAGGCCGGCAAAACTGATCCTTCTCTATTACTGTGCCTACCCGCTGATCCCTTTCATCACAACATCTGTCCTCATACTCCCCATTGTCGGGCAAGTAGACCTCTCCTTAATCTATCTCCAGATCATCATCCCGACCTACGTTCCGGTCGTTGCAAACCTCGTGAACATGCACTCGGGGTTCAACGGCCTTGCGCCCGGACTCTCCCTGATCCTCCTTTCCACGCTCCTTCTCAAGACATTCCTGTACGGGAATATTTACAATGCACTTTTTATTGTCTGCCTCACCGGCGCCCTGCTGGCCTATTTCTTCTTTGAGAACTACCCGGCCCGGATCCTCTGGGGCAATCTCGGCGCCCTATCCGTGGGAGCTGCGATCGGGGCACTGATTGTCACCCAGGGGTTCGTCGTCAGCGGGTTTATCATGCTCATCCCCCACACGGTAAATTTCCTCATGTACGTGTACTGGCGGCTCAAAAGCCGTACGTATCCATTGACCAAATTCGGGCATATCCGGGATGACGGGACGCTTGAGGTACCCAACCAGCTCACCTTAAAATGGGTGCTCCCGTATTATTTCCGCATGACGGAACGGCAGGGAGCCTATGCAATGTACGGGCTGACTGCATTATTCTGTGTGATAGGGTTTTATTATCCGGGATGAAACACTGGAACTAACAACTGCATACCGGTCCGGGGAATTCTTTAGTCCGGGATGAGAATACCTATACGGGATTTATACAGGGAGATCGTGCGAATGGACATAGTAAGCATATTGTTCGCAGGGCTGCAGGTAATCTTTGGGTTACTCAGCCTGTTCTTCATTCCGGGTTTTGTCATAACCCTGGTCTATTTTCCCCGGTTAGCGGAGATCGGGATCATCCCGCGGCTGATCTATTCTGTACTTTTCAGCATAGGTTTTGTTATTGTTACCGTCATATTCCTCGTAGGTGTACTCGGGGTGGATACAAGCTCGAGAAATGTCTATCTTGTTGTTGCAGTGTTTTTAGCCCTTATGCTTGTTACCTGGCTCTTCGAGGTATTCTCCCTGAATAAGGCAATCCGGAAAAATTTCTCCCGGGTAATAAACGCCACCCGGGACCGGTTTACCCCAACTGCAATGACCGTGGTCGTCTGGCATGAAAACGTAAGATCCGAACGGAACCAGAACGATCATTCCTATCTCATTGATGTCAGTGAAGAAATTGATATCCAGCAGGTTGATGAATACAAATGGAAAATCTCAGACGATGCCCTGGTACCCCCGCCCCACCCCAGGACCCGCTATTTTGAATTGTTCATCCGCGAATATAAAGAGAACGGGTTGTCCCTGATCGATGATCTGCAGGTATATCCGGTGCTTGTCACAAAGAAACCTGACATCAAGTTCCTGAGGTTTATACTAAAACGCGGTTCTTATATCATCACAGAAAGACTCTATAAAAAGGATCGTTTGACCGAGATCCAATGGATCTACAGTCATGATTTCCATCTTTTTGCTATCATTCACTCACAGGATACCCTTGGCCAGACGGTTGATCAGATTTTAGTAAAACTTGACGAGATTGCTACTTCAATAAAGAAGGGTTCCCGCATCTCTTCACACGTGGAAAACACGCAGAAGCTCAAAGATGAGTTCGATATTGTTCTGGAAAAACCCCGCAGAATCCCCACCAGTACGGTGGTTCCTGTAAAATCTCCTGAACCCCGGATTTTCGCTCACCCGACAGAGATTGATCGCAGAAAGCTCCAGACTGATATCGTGCGGGATCTCAAGGTCACTCATGTAACACCCGCCACATTCCGCAGTTCCGACCGGATGATTACCAGGATTAAGATTCCCGAAAAGTCCGATATTACCAAACAATTTGCCCGGATCGAAGAAATCCTGAATGATGACTGGCTCTATGAATAGAGATGGGGGAGAACTGGTACGGCTGAGATTGAAATCAATCAACTGAACCATTTGTTGTAAGAGAAACAGTATGCAATAACCTGATATTTTATCCTTTATCAGTCAGGATAAGATGAAAGGATCATAATTCATCACACGCCTGAAAAGTTGTTTTACCATCTTATGTTCGCGTGACAATTATGCCTCATGTGTACCTTACTTATATCTTATATCCATGAATAACCCATATTGGGGTGATACAAAGGATGATCTGTGAAAAAATAAAATCCATAAATCAAAAAACTCTCGCGATTTCCTGGATTATCCTGTCCCTCTTTGCAATCGGGCTGTTCTCATTAATTACTAGGTGGGGTTATTTCCAAATCGACGCCCTGAGCATCTGGATCTTCTCCTGCATCATCATCTTTTATCTGTCGACGAAACCCGTTCAAATATTATCATCGACCTGGGAAAAATATGTAATCATCCTTGGACTTTTTTTCTGTATATTCAGTTTTTTAATTATACCACTTGGTTTGGGCCATCCTCCTTACTCGATCAGCAAATTCATTGTCTTTCTTTCAGGGGCTGGATTTGTTTTATTTGGGTTGTTCAGGATCAAATCATACCTTTTCCCGGTTTCGATCCCCGTTATTGCTGTAATCGGGTATCAACTCTATGATCTCTTTTTGGTTCATGAACAGACCCTGTCTGCGCCACTGCTCCCCTTTACCGTTTTTTTTGCCAGCGTACTGTTATCGGTACTCGGTATTCCGGCAACAATTAATGGCGATATGGTTCATTTTATCTCAAAAACCGGTGCGACAATATACCTCCAGATTACCCCGGAATGTACCGGCATCTGGTCACTGGGGACATTCACCATCATGGCCCTGCTGGTTCTTTGCACGTTTCCCGAAGCCTTGAAAAAACGACGCACATTTCTACTGCTCGGGATTGGCTATCTCGGGACCTATGCAGGGAATATCCTGAGGATCGGGGCTATTACAATGAGCGGCTACATCTACGGGCCGACCGGAGCAATAGAGAATACCCATCTGTATTTTGGGTGGATATTTTTCCTCTGCTGGATGGCGGTATTCTGGTATTATTTCTTCACGAGAATTCTAGGAATATCGTTTTACAAAACAAAAAAACCCGTGAATAGTAATTAGGGTAAAGTGTTATTTGCTCTTAAATTTTCATAAATCCGGTGCCTTAGGCAACGACACCGCTCCTGCTGCTACGGCGACTTCCCCATGGTTTATACAAGGTCCTTTATACAAAAAAGTGATACCTGAGAATCATAGTCACTTTTTTTTCATTTTTAGGACCAGTCAAAAAAAATTTTTGGGGGATATCGTTGTAAGATAAAAAAATTATGGGTTGAACCGGAACTTTGCCCAAAATTAGATCCAGCGTCTTTTTTTTATTCTTTTTACATTGTTATATTTTATTCATAAAAATAATATACCGGTAAAATAATGGTTTGACGTAGGTCATCATCGTGACCGGATTATAACCGGCTTTTTCAATTGTAATGGTCCGCTCGCCAAAATCCACCGAAAAGGTGACCTCTCCTTTATTATTGGTTTCATAATATTGCGAATCGATACGGACACTGGCGTTTTCCACCGGTTGATTATTTGCATCAATAATCCTGACCGTATTTTTTCCCTGGTATAATTGCGGGACAATCGGGACTAATTGTTTAACCGGAATTCCCAGAACAATTTTTATTTCTTTTGATTCGAATTCATTCAAACTGAAACTTGCATACACCCGGCATGTCCCGTCCTTAATATCATAGCGGGAAATGTTCCCTTCAGTTATTGCGTAAGGGCAGGTACCATCAATCACTGGCATTATTAGCTGATAGGTTATGCCAGATACAGGCTCCCCTCCACTGTTTCTGGCATTCAGGATTACGTAATCATTACCGCGGGTAACATTTACCCGGACAGCTTCCAGTTCCCTGAGATGAGAGGCAATCGCATCCGGTGTAGTGATCGTTACCCCGTTGCTTGTTGCATTATTGAGAAACTGTTCAAACAAACCCGAAAGGTCCGGATTGCCGATATCGGACGGATTCCAGAGAAATGCCGCTATACCCCCATCATCCCTGGCAGAATTCAGTGTATCATTCCACATTGAAAAAAATACATCTAACTTATAACCCCTGTCAAGGACACTGCTGGATGGGTCGGTGATCGGGATCAGGACAATACCGGTATTTTCCCCCTCTGCATAGGCAAATTTCGGATTTCTCGTCCCTTCCCGGTAATAAGCATCGTATGGAGCAGGGACAGATAACATTTCAGCATAAGTATAGTTATCCTCTGACAAACCTTTGAGGGTAGTAAAATCGTACATGGACGGGGATGTCAGAATCCCTGTTGTACCTGCATTCTGTTTTAACTGATCCAGCTCTTCCTGCTGCACGGTAGAATCTTTACATACGGTCTGATTATAGCACGCATTGAAATATCCCGCAGGTATAATCCCCGGCAAATTTATAGCGCGAGCAGTTTTTGTCATGGGCAATGCAAGGGTATAAGGAATCTGATTCTGGGATACCATCGTCAGCCCGGTTTTTTCATTATCCGTGAGATTTATGTCACTTTGTGTTCCTGTAATAACAAGGGGCAGCTGACCATCCTCAAAAGGGTATGCTGATACAGAATGATATTCTTCTGTATTTTTCATCGCCGTTGCTTTTGTATTCACCGAGAAATACTCGCCAATGGTTGTGGACTCAGATGGCCGGATGGGGATAGGATCAGATACTAAAAAAACTGACCCATAATCATAGAGTGTGGATCCCAGGTACCTGATAGTATTCGGATAAGGGGCAGTATCATCATAGAGAACATATAACCCTGTTGTCCCGTAATTATAGAAGATACTGTCAAGAACTCTGTCTTTAAGAGCTACCGTGTCCCTGGCAGGGTAAATCTTTTTATCAACCCATCCCGTTTCATCCGGGTTCACCTGGTGATATTCGAAATCGGTCATTGGGGCAAAAATATTTGATTCCAGATTTACGTTCATAGTCATTGTTCTGCCTGCATTTTCAAGATCATTCGTGACCGTTATTTCACGTTTTACGGCCAGATCATTGAAGATATATTTTACTGACAGAGATGCAACCGGTTCATGAGTCTCTGAACTCACTAATGGTGTTTTATATATAATTTCAGTATCTGATCGCTGGATTTCCGTATATGAAAGGCCCCCAAGGTCATATGATTCATCATATCGTGTGTCGTTGCCGGTGATTCCCCACGAAATCGAAATCGTATCCCAATAACCACCATCGCCCAGACTATTTGTTGTCGGGGTGCCTAAATATCGTATTTGTGGAGACCTGTCGCTTATTTTTATCTTATACTCGGGATTTTCAAATTTGAATACCGATCCAATTTCCTGTATCTGTGCTCCCGGTTGTTGTGAGTCCCATGTCAGGGATTCCCCGATATCTGTTTTTGGTATTTCCGGCGGGGATATTATCTTGTAAAAGCTGAAGAAATCACCAGAAGCATATATTTTATCAATTTCTCTGTTTGAGTCGATAGTCAGCGCAGATCTTGGGGAAGGATAACCTTTTAATATTCTGTCAGAGGTAATCAGATACTGGATCTGGTAGTCAGAAAGGTCTTTTGTAGAACTTTCCGCATTCTCTGAGAAATAGGTATTCACCAGGTCTTTTGAGAACTGTAGTGTTTCAGTCCCGGTCGGGATACTCGGGACGGTCTTATTTGCGTACATGGTCATACGGTCCCGGTACGCATCTGCTGCAACTCCTTCCTGTTGATTTCCGATATCGGCCAGCCATCCAAGATTTATATTCTCTTCTTTTGTCATCGTAATCTGGGGCTGGTAATACAGGCATGCCAGAACAGGAACCGCGATAAGATATATAAAAATTATGCAATAGATTAGGACTACAACGGCTCGTTTTGCCTTTGATTGGGAAAACCGACTCAGACTCGGGAGGATATAATAAAATCCCAGCGCTGCAGTAACCGGGATGAGAAGAAACAGGTAAAAAGTGTACCGGATTGACCCCGTTCCTTCCGATCCTGATAATGCACCGGGGATCAGCGCTGAAAAAACTAAGGAAAGTGCTATGCATTTTCCCCGTTCATCAAGTCTGAATACCCCGATTACTGAAAGCAGTGTGTGTAAAGGACCAATCCAGAACGGGGTCATTACAATCCCTTTTGGCATCGTGGAAAAACTCCCGATAAAGGGAATAACAACAGGGGATTTTTCCCCAAAAAATCTTTTTTTAATCTTATGATGAATACCAACAAGGAATTTACCGGCACCAAACAGAAGAGCACCCCATAAAAATGCAAATATATAATTATTGGCAACAAATATCGAATCATAAAAGAGCTGTCCCACATCCCTGAAGAAAGGGATATGTGTTACTGAAGAAATCGATCCTGCAGTCGAAATGACCAACGAACCTTTATCAATATACTGGGGCTGGACGAAGGGGAAAAATCCAATGGCGATAATAAAACAAAAAAGCATGGCTATTATTACAACATAATAATTATTATCAAATTTCCCCCATAGTGTCGCACGCAATAAAAAATAGGTCACTGCAAAAATAATCAAAAATAAAAATGTACCCGTATGCGAAAAGCACAGGGTGAAAATAATTATGCCTATCAACAGTACATTTTTCCAGTCAATATCTCTCGTCGCCAAAAGTAAAATGGTGACAAGAAATGGCATTACAAAAATACTTGTCGAATAGTTGAGCAGGGATAATGATACCTGGGTCATTGAAACGAGGAAGATAAGGGAAAGAAGAGATTTGGTTGAGGAATCAGTCAGCTCGAATGCATAACAGAAATACATTCCCAACAGGATAAAAATTAAAATCAAGGGTATGATGTAGGCAATCTGGTATACATCCAAACCGGTAATTTTCATTGTGATTGATCCAAAATACCATAATCCAAAGGGGTAATCATATCCTGAATATTCCTGATTTAAAGATATTTTATAAAAATCTGAAAGTGACTTTGAATTGACCATATTCTGGGTATTGTACATATGGGTATAAACATCAGTCCCTGATGGAGATGCAAATATCACGACATAAAGAACAAACGATAACAGAACGATGGCAATTAAAAAAAGAAGGTATAAAAAATCAGGATTCCGGGAGTTATCCTTTATATATTGAATTTTTTTTATTGATTCAAAAGTAAGTGCCATTTTATTTTTTACTTCCTTATGGATGAGTATTCTAAGATTACAAATTAGATCTTATAATTTATAAGGTACATTAGTCCTAAAAATGATTCCTCAATCTCAACACGGATTCTATGAATAATCTGCATAATGAGATAGAAATACCTACCCTTAAAGAAAATGATAATGTTTAATAAATAGTCGGTATCGTTAAAATTCCAAATTTTTTTTTTTACAGCTATTCTTTTTTATCCCCGTATCGGGAATGCAATATCGATCTCCTGGAGGAACAGATTGTCAGTTGATCTTACGGACCTGAATAGATCCCTGTAATGATAATGAGAATCCAGGTATGGATAAGAAATTTTCCCCGTATGTCGTAACACATAATGGATGGATATTCTCCTTTACTCCCCAGATCTTCATAATACACCGGGTAATAATGAATTTATAATCAATGATATGAATAATAAAATACCAGGAAAAAAAAGGATGAAATTCTATGATTTCCTTTTTCACAATTCCTAAACCTTTCAAAGGCCATATATCAATAATCCAGAGAAATGCAATCCTTAGTTGGCGTCAATTGAATCCGGATTGCGAAATAATTCTTTATGGTGATGAAGAAGGAGTCAAGGAAATTGCTGATGAATTTGGATTGATATATGTTCCCGATATTAAAAAAAATGAAAACGGAACCCCTTTTTTGGATTTTGTATTCAATGATGCACAGTCAAAAGCAAAAAATAATGTTCTCTGTTACGTAAACACAGATATCATTTTTTTTAAAGATTTTATTGATTCAGTTCAACATTTAACAAAAGATCCGTTCCTCGCTGTAGGATTACGCTGGGAAATGGATGTACCATGCACAATATGTTATTCTGATGATAGTTGGGAGAATAATCTTCGTACGATGGTAGAAAAAAATGGTAACGAAGGAGGTAATCTATCAATAGATTATTTTGTTTTTTCAAAGACGGCTCAATTAAGATTACTACCTTTTCTTGTCGGGCGAGAAGGATGGGACAACTGGATTATTTTTCATGCAAGAAAGGAAGGTGTAATAGTTGTAGATATTTCCCAGACTACTAAAGCAATTCATCAAAATCATGAATACAATCATATTCCCTTTAAAAAAGGTGAAAAATGGCAGGGTCCTGAATCAGATTACAACATGAATCTTCTTGGTGATAAAATTGTTCAAAAGAGTCGCATAAATATGTGGAATATTGACGATACTGAATATAGTTTAACTTCTAGTGGATTAGTTCAAAAACAAAATGGAATTTATAAAAAAGTAATGAAAAAAATTATACTATTGTGCCCTGATCGTCTTTTTCCTGTCATCGGATTATTTATTCTGACCATTGTCAGACCAATAGTAATTATACGAAATGCCGTTGGAAAGCAGGCACATTGGTTTTAGTGAATGGGCAGTAAAGACAAATATATTACCTGGCAGATGAGGGAATTCTGATCAGTATCATTCTTATTTTCCTTCCGAATCTTTCACAAAGATCGGAGAAACCGGGGGAATAATTGTTCATCTATCCGTGCGGATATCTGGTACTCGTCAATCTCGTGAATTACCTGATTGTATCTGAATAAACTGTTTATTCAGATCTCAGATTTTGTAGCCAAATGTGGTAGTCCTATTTTATAAAACAAAAAGAGGATGAAAATTTATCGAAAGGCAACTTCGAACACTATTAACAAATAAAAAATAAGTATATTACGTTAATGCTATAATGAGATGTGCCGATGAAAGATTTTAGAATAACTTCCTGTACGATTCTGTTAATGGTATTTTTACTCACACCAGTTCTTGCCGATTCAAACAACGGATTTCTGAAACAGGTAGGATATACCACTTCGATAACCTACACTAATGCCGTTTACCGGAACAGCACTCTCTTTAATACTGAGGGGAATACTTACCATATTTACAATATCACCCAGCCGGGTGTGAATTTGTCAGCCCTCGACGTTTCGAATGCTGCAAATGTAATGATATTTCCCAGTGTTCCCCCATCCCCGGTTTTTGATCAGGTTCGGGGATTGATGTTTGTTCCTGTATCTCACGGGTTTAATATGTATGATATGACCGATCCGCTTCACCCGGCAAAACTGGGTTCCGGGTCACAGACGTATTATAATGCATCATTATCTTCTGTTAACGGGTTCTTCCCGAATGGAAATTACTTATATACCGATAATGGAAAATTATTAGTATTCGATATATCCGATCCGGCAAACCCTGTTCTAACCAGTCAGGTTACCCATGCCGCCGATACATGGTCAGGACAGTTTTTCACGAAAGGAGGAAATTACCTCTATCAGGGGTTCGGTGACGGGACATATGGGACGGATATTATTTACACCTATGATGTATCAACCCCCTCTCTCCCTGTCGTAATTAATAGTTGGTACTATAATGGGACTTCAATCAGCCCGACCCGTATCCCTCAGTCTGACAAATCCACTGCCATGATTGAATATTGGAATAATACGTTATATCTTGCCCGTTACCAGGGGTGGGATTACTGGTCAACAAATCCCTGGATAGGAGCACAATTTATAGCAGTTAATGTTGCAGATCCCCACAATCCGGTATATACCGGCATGGAAGCACATTTACAAAACGAACCGTTTTTAGGGGGATATCGTGGTGGAATTTTAATTGATGGATATATCTATACCAGCAAACGGTATGGAAACATAGGGATCTGGGATGTAAGAAATGGCGGCCTCCCGACCAGATTATTAACTGTAGATCAGATGACCTATGATAATACCGGATATGAAATAGGTTATGCTGAGCAGATAAGTTGTACCCATGACGGTCATTATTGTTTTATTGCCGCAGATTCCGAAGGCACTGCAATAATTAATGTCACTCATAAAACGAACCCTCTCCATGCCGGACACATAAATGTCCCGACAAATCCAAATGGTTTGAATGTTCAGATGATCGGATCAGTTCCGGTATTAGGAGCAGTTGGCCGGGATGCGGGAAGCACTTATTGGAACATCAGCGATCCGGAACATCTAACTCCTTATACTCCACCAACTGGATTATTTTTTCCCGCACCGGCACAACCAAGAATTGATACGCTGGCATTTGGAGGTAATTATTCTTATTCTGGTGCCGGGTTGAATTATCCTGCCATTTGGGTACAGAATTTGACCAATGTCGCCTCCGTTCCTGCCGGAACCTCGGTGAGTGTCCCCTATAAAGTAATTCTGGCTGCCAGAACCCAGGGAACATTTTCAAATGATGCCTTACACCAATTATACGTAAATTCCTTCACGGCTCTATCCGGGCATACTGGTCCACCAGATAACGGGAACTGGACTTTTTTGCTTTATAGTACGACAGATCCCTGGAACCCGGTTTTAACCGGGCATTTCTCGGAAGATGATCCTATTACCAATGCCACATTAAACCCGATACTGAATACTTACCCTGATATCGGGACAGCGGGGGGTCATACCCGGGCATATAATGCAATGGGGCGATATTCTGATAATAGTGCCCAGGGGAACATAGAGGGAATCACCATTCCCTATCACACAAATTATCTTATGTATTTCCCCGGCGGGACTGCAATGAATATCAAAGACGCATCAAGCCGGGTCAAGGGTATAAACGGGAACCTGGGGTTATGGTTCATTAATATTGCCGATCCCGCTCATCCATTCGTCGAAAAAACCTATGGTTTCGGCATGTTATGGTTTGGAAGTGCCGGGATTCAATCGTATGATCCTATAAGAGACCGACTCTATGCCTATGAAAGCGAGAATGCGTCGTATAGCCAGTTAGTAGTTCTTGATATGTCGGACATGAATAATATCCAAAAACTTGGAACTTTTACCGGGAAACCGGGTGGGTCAGGAGCTTATTTAGGTCAGATAGCGAGGAATGGAACGGATTTGTATGTACCTCTCCGCGCTGCCGCCTATCAACCGGATTATCTCCTGATAGATGCCAGCAATCCTTTAAATCCAGTATTATATGACCAGGGTAATTATCCAATGTCTTCCGATTCTCCCCTTTATTATTATAATGGATATGTGTGGGCAGGGAATTACTATCAGTTAATTGCATACAAGGCATACGCATCCAGCTCTGCCGCACCAATCGCTCATTCAAATCATCCACAGCAGACAATAATATCGCAGAACCAACAACCGGAACAACAATCCGAATCTTCTGTTATTGATCAGATTGTTAATCAGCTAGCAGAATTATGGAAAAAAACGGTTAATTATTTCATTATTCACCTCTCTATCCGGTTATAAGAAAAATGAATTTATTTTTATTGTAAAGATATGAAATTCCTCTGCCGATGATAAGAACAATGCAGAAATAATACGTAAATCCTCAAATTGCATGGTATATCATTGAATTATTATCGACAAGATATTTTAGTATAACTTCATTAGTTAATAAGAAATGAGGAAAGTACTGATATTTCCCGATTTTGATAAATTTGGGGGAACAAGAACATTTTTAAAAAATTTAATAGACTTTTACCGGTTAGATGGTTATCAGATCGTTACAGTAATCGAAAAAGAAAGTTGTGATCACGATATCCTCGAATTTTTAATAAAAAACAATAGTAAAGTTCTATTTCTATCGGAAAAATATCGGGATGGCATATTTTCACGATTTCGCATTTTGGAAATAATTATTGACCTTTTCCTGGGTATTCCAATAATAGCTAAAGAGAGACCGGAAATAGTTGTGATATCAACGTCAATCCCCGGAAGATTTTTAGGGTTGATGTTATTCCCTATAAAACTCATTTACATCGTACATACGTATCCAACATGTGTCAGTATTACTAACCAGATATTGATGCTACTCTCTTTGTATGGTAATAAGAGAATTTTAACCGTATCAAAATTTTCCAAAAATCAAATTTCAA
Organism: Methanoregulaceae archaeon; assembly: GCA_015660885.1. Taxonomy (GTDB): domain Archaea; phylum Halobacteriota; class Methanomicrobia; order Methanomicrobiales; family Methanospirillaceae; genus Methanoregula. The sequence goes on from JACTUB010000006.1 coordinate 84,540, forward strand.
AATGTTGGTTATTGGGGAAAAGGCAAAAATACATTAATTATATTTATAATTTCAGTAATTTGGAGAACAATTCCCCTGGTCTGCAAACTATCGATAAAAAAATTACGAAAAAGATCCTGACATTAGGACACGTGAGATGGTACAAAAATCCAGATGTCTGGTATTCTGTGGCACGTAAAACAATTGAAAAATATCAAGGTCAGGTAGAATTTCTTTGGGCCGGCGAAGGAGAATTGTTGGATATATATCGGGATAAAGTCAATAAAGATAACATTTCACACATTAAATTTTTGGGCTATCAAAAAAATGTTGCTGAACTTTACAATCAGAGTGCAATCTATTTTCAGCCAAGTTTAAGAGAAAGTCATGGAATCGCAGTCGAAGATGCAATGATAATGGGTTTGCCATGCGTAGTGTCGAACGCCGGGGGACTTCCTGAGTCGGTAATTGATGGAAAAACGGGTTATGTGATAGATCCATATGATATGGATACTATGGTTGAGAAGATTCTCAATTTAATGGAAAATGAAAATTTAAGAAAAAGTATGGGTGAAGCTGGAAAAGAACAGTATAAAACAAAATTCTCTCAAGAACGGTGGATAAAAGAGATGAAAGCACTTCATGAACAATTATAATGATTACTCAATAATTGCGCTCCTATTGTTTCTTTTTTCGAACCATTTTTATTAATTTTAGTTTTGTATCCCTAATAAAAAGGTATAGCGGGTACGGTATTGTTGCCAGAATCCACCATTTCATCTTCCTATTAAAATGCCATCGTGTGTTGCATTGCTTCAGTATTTTCTTTGCAATCCTTGAATTACCGGCCTTGAAATTATATTCAGCCCTCTCTATTTCTGTTTTATAAATACATTCATTAAGAGATTGTATAAATCTGGTTGGAACTTCCTTGTTAGTAAGAGCTGCTCGGGCTGTTTTAACAAAGGGCATTTCATGTTCCAATGGGTATTGTCTGTTGCATATTCGATTTAAGGCATCCCAATGATATATTGCCCCCATTTCCCAACTAAATGCAACAGGGTATTTTAAAGCAATTTTACCAAAGAGATCTGCATCTTCTCCAAACCAGTATCCTTCCGGAAATCCCCCCATTTTATCAAAAATTTCTCTGGGGATGACTACGACCGAGGTCCAGACGGGATATTCCCCGAGTGCCCCGGATTTAAAGTAATCCGGAAGCAATCCTTCCCAAGGAGGAGTTGGTATGTATTGATAGTCTGCCCAACGTAGTTTCCCCTCATCAGTTTGTATTTTATACGCTGTAGTAAACATACCTGCTTCAGGAAACTCCTTGATTAATCTGAAGATTGTTTCAAGATGTTTCGGCATCCATTCGTCATCAGCATCTAAAAAGGCGATATAATCATTTTTTGAAAAATTTACTGCCTCGTTACGTGCATTGGATACTCCTTTTCCGCTTTGCACTAAAAAATGAATTCGAGGATCATTGAAATCTTTCACAATCTTTGGGCCATCATCGTATGACCCGCCATCGATAACAATAATTTCAAAATTTTGGATTAACTGATTTAATACTGACTCGATAGCCCGAACAATATATGGACCCTTATTGTAAAGTGGTATAATTATTGAAAATTTTTCAGTCATGATAATCTTATAAATTCTTCAGATGTTATTTGTATTTCTGAGCTTTTCATATGAAGGTTTTAATCCGAACTATTTTAATTAATTTCCGTCTGATCTTCCTCAGGAAAAAAAAGATGGGAGGGGGGATTTTCGTGATTAATATCCATTTTATCTTTTCGTAATAAAACCATCTTGTTTTACATTGTTTCAGAATGATTTGTGCGGCTTTTAAGTTTCCTACATGCACATTACATTGAGCAAGGTAAAGTTCTTTTTTTGCAATATATTCACGGAGGGATTCAATCAAATCTGATGGCACATTACCGTTTAATATAGCAGCATAAGCAGTTTGCGTAAAAGGTTCTTCCAGAGGGGGTGTTCTGTTGCTTATTTGGTTCAAATCATCTGTGTGATAGATTCCACCCAGTTCCCAGCTGAAAGCAACAGGATATTGTAAAGCGATTTTCCCAAATAGATCTACATCTTCTCCCCACGAGTATTCTTCAGGAAATCCATCCTTTTCAAGAAATATTTTCTTGGGAATGACTACGATCGAGGTGCAGACAGGAGGATATCCATACGCTCCGGATTTGAAATAATCCGGTATTAACCCTTCCCAAGGAGGATCTGGGATAAACCTATAATCATCCCATTGTGTCTTCCCATTATGGGTGTCCCATTTATAGGCTGTAGCGTACATACCTGCCGTCGGATATTTCTCAATCAACCTGAGAATAGTTTCCAGATGTTTCGGCATCCACTCATCATCCGCATCGAGGAAAGCGATAAAATTACCTGTTGCCAGATCAACACCATGATTCCGTGTGAATGAAACTCCCCGATGTTCTTGCTCTATCAGGATGATACGGGGATCATGATAACTCTTAATAATTGCGGGACCCTCATCATTGGACTTGTCATCTACTACGATAATTTCAAAATTTTGTATGGTCTGGTGCAATGTCGATTCGATGGCCCGACCTATATACGGACCTTTATTGTATAAGGGGATAATTACCGAAATTTTCTCGATCATGTATAATCTGTTTATTTTTTTACAAATTTTTTGAGTTCGATATGCCATCTAATTATTGTTTATCGATGATTATAAAATGGGCAGACATCTAACAACTCATTTAAATCTATATCAATTTTAGAGTTGAAGAAAGAACCATAAATATCATCCACTGTTGTATTTTTGGATATAATCAACGGATCAGTGTCTGTTCGTCCAACAGATCCAAAATAATCACGGAATTTAAATCCATTACCCACGACCCTATCAGAGAGTTTTATATAGAGCGAAGGGATCCCATAAGTATCAGCGGCAATAATACCATGCAAAGAACTTGATGCAATCGATTTACAGCTATATATTTGATCTATAACTGTATTAATCGGACCCTCTATATCGATTATTAGTATCTCAGAATTATTTTTAAATTCCTTTAGAAGATAGTTCCCTTTTTCAATATAATGCGGGATAATACCTAGTTTGTATTGTTTATTTATAGCTGGTTTATAAATGCGTGAGTATAAGAGTGCGGGATCTCCATATATCTCAGGACATTTTATACCTGATTTTAGGATATTATCCCTTGTAAGAGGTCCTCGTACAGCACAAATTTGTTTGGGGGTGCCGTGAAGTTTTCCGGATTCAGCGATAAATCCGGTACCCCAGATAATTGTGTTTTTCAATATTTTTTTATTTTTCAGTAATGGGAATTCCAAAATACTCCCAATAACTGTATAAATTGGTTCGTTTTTTGGATTAACTGAATATTCTTTTATTTGAAAAGGTCTCAATCCAGATAAATACTCAATTAATATCGGACTTAAAGCATCTCCCAAGTTTTCGCTCTCGTACCATATTGCATTTATTTTCTTTATACTGAGTAGCATCTTTAAATTATGGAATATTTTTTGTTTCAGTGCCATTATTTCAACCGATTTTAGTTATCTCGATATATTCTATTAGTAATTTTATATTGATTCAACTTATACATTCCAGTCTAGTTATACATAATAAAATAATCGAATGGGATTGGGATATATTTTTTTCATAATATCCCCTTCATTACAATTCTTGGTTGTTGCTAAATTATAAATTTTAGAAGAAATGTGAGATATTATAGAATAATTGTTTATTTTGAAAAGTTTAACTTATTATGTTCGATTTCTCGAAATATTTCAATTTTTTGTATATTATTTAGCAACCAAAAGGTTGTATTACCACTAGGATCAGCAGTGTTAACGTAACGTGTAACAATAAAATATGCCTGCTTATTTTGTAACCCAAGTAATATTGATTTTTTTTCACTCTCATTTTGTACGCCAAATTCATAAGTCCCATCACTAGTATTATTATAATAAATATCGAGAGGCAATCGACTATTATTATGGATTACAATAATATAGTCACCTTTATTACTATTTTCCTCAATACTATGTGCGATTCCACGCCAGTCCTCTTTGGAATAAGTGGTAAAATAGGAATTATAATATGAGGCTAACAATGGCGCTTGGAAAAGGAAGAAAATTACAATTACAGAAAAGATCCAATCGTTATCAGCAGTAGCAATAGAACTATATGCCAATTTTCTTTAATTTTAAAGATCATACGCATTGCTTCATTTTTGAATCTTTTATGAAAATAATCTTGTCTCAAGATTTTAAACTTATATAATGATTTTATAGAATAAAAAAACACAAATTGATCATCAATTATTCTTTAAAAATGGATGTTTTCTTTCAAGTTATTTCATCGGGAGCTCGGACGTCTACAAAACGCCAGCGATGATCGGCCAGACAAATGCCATAGTTCAAGGAGCTGGAATGACCAGTGCCATAGAAGTCCCCTGCTAAAACGTCCATCAAAGCAGCGGACTCCACACGGTCTACCCGCTCACCGCTGCCCTGCTCCAATGCAACGTTTATCTTATAACGACCCGGTGGCAGGGGTAACCGCGGGATTTCGCAGATAACCCCGCCCTCTCCATGGAGGGGTCTTGGCTCAAATCCCTGTGTCGCGGTATTGCAATGGATTATCTGGATGCCAGAATTGTTATAAATTCCGAGGTAGAAAATTGGTGACGAAATGGGTTTTTGGATTTTATACGTCATCTGGAACCGGATAGTATCGCCAGAACACACCGCGGCTATGTGATCGTCAGGACAACCATTAATAAATAGTGCTGTCAATCGCCCAATTCCGGTACCTGACCGGTCAACCCTCTCAGCCAGTGGAACTCCTTCCCCCGCTGCTACCATATCCAGGTAGGTAGCAATAACATCCCTGACAGGGCCATCCCGGTAAACTTTACCCGACACCAGCAACAGACACCGGGAGCATAAGCTCTGTATTGCAGCCATATTGTGGCTGACAAACAAAACTGTCCTTCCTACTCTTGCCACATCCTCCATCTTTCCCATGCACTTTTTCTGGAACTGTGCATCCCCAACCGCAAGCACCTCATCCACGATAAGGATCTCGGTATCCATGTGTGCCGCAACGGCAAACGCGAGCCGAACGTACATCCCGCTTGAGTACCGCTTGACCGGTGTATCAAGGAATTTCTCAATCTCGGAAAATTTTACAATCTCATCAAATCTCTCCTCAATCTCGCGTCTTCGCATCCCGAGGATGGAGCCGGACAGAAAAATATTTTCGCGTCCGGTTAGTTCCGGGTGAAAACCTGTTCCCACCTCGAGAAGCGAACCCACCCGCCCGTAAATATCCACTTCGCCTTCTGTGGGTGTGGTGATACGGGAAAGGATCTTAAGGAGCGTGCTCTTTCCTGCACCATTCCGCCCGATGATGCCGATGACTGACCCTTTATGTACGTCAAATGACACATCCCTGAGTGCCCAGAATTCATTCGGGGACTGATCAGTCTCCTTTTGGATCAACCTCTGGAACGGTCTTTTTACAGACTTAACAATGGCATCCCGAAATGTCAGGTATCTTTCCTGAGGTCCACCGATAGTGTATTTTTTCCCAAGATCCCGGATGCGGATGGCAATATCACCGGACATTAAAATCACCAGGCACGAAGAACCCCGTTTTCATCTCACACCACATCCGCAAAGTACTGCTCCATCCTCTTAAAGTAGAATAAGCCTCCGATAAGAAGGAGGATGACAACACCAACCGAGACCAGGATCATTGCCTCCGGGGGATTCGTACCGAGAAGCGCCCATCGGAATCCCTCAATAACTCCTGCCATCGGGTTGAGTCCATAGAGGAGACGGAATTGCTCCGGAAGGAGCGAACTTGGGTATACGACGGGAGATGCAAAGAGCCAGACTTGGATGAGGAATGGAATCGTATACTGGAAATCCCGGTATTTAACGTTAAGCGCTGATAACCAGAGCCCGACGGCAAGTGAGGTCATGATTGCAAGAAGGATGAAGAGCGGAAGTAAAACGATTGCGATGGTCGGTATAAATCCGTAGTATGCCATCATGAGCAGAAGGATGACAAAGGCGATGGTAAAATCGACGACTGGCGAGAGAATGCCGGAAATGGGCATAATGAGCCGGGGAAAATACACTTTCGTCATGATATTCGCGTTCTGCACCATGCTTGTTGTAGAACGGGTAAGCCCTTCGGCAAAAAGCGTCCATGGGATAAGGGCTGCAAAACTGAAGAGTGGATAAGGAATGCCTTCAGAGGGGATTTTTGCCAGACTTCCGAAGAACAGGGTGAAGACCACCATCAAAAAGAGAGGCTGGATGATCGCCCAGAGAAAACCGAGTGCAGTCTGTTTGTACCGGATCTTCACGTCCCGTGAGACAAAACTATAGAGCAGTTCCCGGTATTCCCAGAGCTCATGAAGATCTACGGGAACCCACTTCTTCGGCGGGCGGATTTTGATCGCAGGTTCCGGTTCACCAGCAGGTGAGAGAGATAGAACGTTCGGGGTGGAAATCATTCTCTGATCATCCTATTGGGGTAATAACGGACATATTTTTCGATTCGTTGATCATCATACGTAGCTGTTGTGCAGGTTGCTTTTGGGTTTTTTAAAAAGATCCGCCGGAAATGTTCCCTTCAAGATCCCGACATATCCATTGCCAACTGTCTTTTTTGTGGGTCTCTGGTTTGTCAGCCATATAGGTCGGCCATAGAGAAATGAGGTTTCCCGGAAGCTGGAAGGCAAATCTCCGGTTCGTTTCTGATGCAGTTTCCATTTTGTGCCGGCCAATGAATAATATTCTTTTTTGAGAGAGATAAATTTGATATTTTTGTGAGAACATGCCGGTTTTCGCATTATAATAAATACTCTGTAAATTCCGGCTGATTCAGTATTCGCTATTCTTCATACATCGATAAATACCTAGTACCGGATACCATGTGTTCATTTCTACCAATAAGGGTCAATACAGTGAATCTCATGCATGAATCCCCATTCGGAAGGCTCACATCTTGGTCCCGACTGGTTCAAATATACAAGAACAAATCCCAGCTGGTAGTAACAAGTCCGGTATATAGGGAATTTACAGCCTATTATCCAGAAGGATTTCATTAAATAATTTTAAGATATAATTATGCAGTATAAGTTTTGAATCAGATGTCACCAGAGCCTGATAAAAAAATAAAGCCATTTTCAGAAATTAAAACTGCAATAGTCTTAGCCATCATTATTGGAGTTTGTATAGCATGCGGGATCATAATTTTTGAAATCCGGACAGAACGGTTTTCCGCGGTATATATCAATCCTGATACATATACCAATTATCCGGAAAACGGAACGGTATCATTTGTCTATGGTATTAATTCCTATGAATTGGAAAAAACCAGCTACACGATTTATATCCGGGCAGGAGATACACTGGTGGAAACCAAGCAGATCGAGCTGAATCCAAAAGAAAAGTATGAAGAAAGGAAATTGATACAACTCCCGGAAGATACCGTTTATCCGGTAAAAATATCAGTACAATACCTATCACCTCACGAAAACAATGAAGTGTTTTTCAGGGTGAGAAATGGGACTGCTAGTGAATAATCAGTCATCCGCAAAGTGAGGCTGTTATCCGTTGAATTCCTGTTATAACTGTCAAAAAAATAATACAATTATATAATTCAAAAACCTGATTATAATAGATGGATGTTTCAATTGCGTCCGATTCCGATCAGCAATTATGGGACGATATAATATTTTCATCAATTGAAGGAACTCTTTTCCATACATGGAAATGGCTAAAAATTATGGAAAAGCACAACCGGAAGAAAATTTTTTCCCGACAATATCAGGGTATTCTCTATCCCCTTATTGTTCGGGAAAAGGATGAGATCATTGGTTTGATGCCGGTATTTTTTTATAACACCCCTTTTTTAAAAATGGCTTGTTCCCCATCCTTTTCTGTTGAGAATTTGTATCTCGGGCCAGTAGTGAAAAAAAACGATAAAAATAAAACACACTCAAAACAGTATTTGTTTCTTCAATTCCAGAAGGCTATTGACGATTTTCTTAAAAATACATTAAAATCAAATTTCATATCAATACATAGTTCTCCCGGCATGTCCGATCCCCGTCCTTTTATTTGGTCAGGCTACAAAGTCGAACCAGAATTTACCTATATTATTGACTTGTCACCCGGTGAAAAGATCTTATGGGGAAACATTAATAAAAGTACAAGAAATGCGATAAATAAACTCGAAAGAAAAGGGGTTTCTGTAGATAATGGTTCAAAAGAAGATATAGAAATAATTTATAATTTGCTTTTTAGACGTGAAAGGATATATGCAACAAAAGAATTTTTATTAGAAATTTTTCAAAATTTTTTTCCTGAAAACCTCAATTTTTTAATTGCGAGAAAAGACGGTTATCCTCTTACAGGGATTATTACAATCTTTTATAAAAATAAAGTAAGTATCTGGATAGGATCTCCGAAAATAACATCAACAGAAGTAAGCCCAAATTATATTGTCTACTGGGAAGGCATACGGTGGGCGTGTAATAACAATTTTAAGTATTTTGAGATTATCGGAGCATCAGATTATTCCCTTTTTACTTTTAAAAATAAATTTAATGGTGTGATTATACCGTATTATACGATGAAATGGTACTCCCCGTTTAACCGGTTTATTATATCATTATACCATGGATTATATCCCCGGTTACCCGTTTAAATGATATAAAAAACGGATGAAAAAATCAAGACAAATCTTAATTAATGAATGCTAAAAGAAATACAATCTTGTGGCAGTAAAATGGTAAATGAAGTTGCAGTTTCAGTAATTATTCCGCTTTACAATAGAGAAGAATATGTGAAAAGAGCCATAGATTCCGTTATCAGCCAGACTTATCAAAATTTTGAAATTATTGTCATTGATGGCCATTCGACCGATGATGGCCCTGCAATCGTTAAAAACTTTCACGAGCCAAGAATAGTTTTTGTTGAGCAGGAAGGTCAGGGTGTTTCGGCAGCACGGAATCAGGGTGCTGACCTGGCAAAAAGTGATTTTATTGCTTTTCTGGATGCAGACGACGAATGGGGCCCCCGTCATCTCGAAATATTAGTCAAGTTACAGGAAAAATTCCCTGAAGCCGGTATGTATGTCACTGCTTTAAAAATAACAGAACCGGGAAATATTATCAGATCCCCCACCATTAAAGCAATCCCGTCCGCTCCCTGGGAAGGATTGATCCCGAGTTTTTTTCAATTTATAGTTCCTGATATGCCGTTTAACACAAGTTGCGTGGGTATTCCGAAAAAACATTTTGTCGAAACTGGTGGTTTTATAGTAGGTGTTCAATGCGGGGAAGACTATGATCTATGGCTCCGTATCGCCCTGAAATTCCGGATTGCATTTTCATGGGAGGGAGAGTCAATATGGCATCATGAAGCAGGTAACCGTATCAGTAATACTCTGAATTTGATACCTTATGAACGGGAACCGGCCGTGACACAGGCGTTAGCCGCATTGAAATCGAATTCGGTTTCGCCAGCGGATGCTCCTTTCTTAAAAGAATTTGTTGCAAATTGTGAATTAAACCGGGCCTTATGGAATATCAAAGCAGGTAATAAGCCGGGAAAAGCCCGTGAAATTTTAAGAGATTGCGAAACCACCCTGTTTTATAGAAGGAAAAATAACCTGCTCGTAGTCTCCTATATCCCAAGACCGGTTTTTATATTTTTATGGAAAACTGTCAGGGTATTCAAACAACATCTGTTCAATCGCGACTATAGTAAAGATCCCTGGTTGAAATGAAAAAACGAATAACTACTCATCACAAATTCTGTCGGTCAGAGGTTGATTTTTCGGGATTCTCTGGACCTTAAATTGAGCTTTATTAACAAAGAGTTCCATTTGTAAAAATCAGATGTTATTTTCCTATGATATTCCAGACGAATTTTAGTAACCCGTCTCTCAATGACCTATCACGATAAATAACGATAAAATAATAGACAATCGCCATGATTATGGCCATAATAATCAACCATTTGGATGAAATTGCATAAAATTTAGCAATCAGTACAGGCATGCACAAGAACAAACCGAAAATTAAATAGTGGATGATTTCACGTATCGCATCACGTCTTCGTACACCAGCAATTTTTAAGGTGTACAGGTTCATCCAACTCCAGCAGACTACTCCGAAACATGATAATAATATCACGGCAATGATGGGATCTCCATATAATCCACCAATGATCAGCGCAGTAATCGTTGACACGAGGCGTAAAATATTGAATCCCAAGCTGGCATCCTGCATTTCCAGAACATTAAAAATTGAGAATAAAGGATAGGAAATGAACACTGCAAAAAACATGGGTGCAAGAATTTGGGCATATGTTCCAGCGATATACCATTTAGCTCCGAGAACGAAGGCAAATAACTCCGGTCCGATTGTCATCACAATTAAACAACCAAACATCCCCATGGATATGAGGCGTGTATGTATCATTTTAACAATTGTTGTTATGCTGCCGGTAAGATTTTTTTCAACACAGGCTTTTTGATAAAAAACTGTTTCCATTGAATTTCCAACCAACTTTAATGGTAAATTTATTATTATGTTTGACATTGCGTAATACCCGACAATTACCGGTGAGAAAAAGAAAGCGAACAGGAAAGGGATAAATTGAACTGCTATTGCATTTGTTATACTCGAACTTAAGACATACTGAGGAAATTTTATGTATCGGTAAGCTTGCTGTTTCATTCGTTCGTAAGAAATTTTCTTAATAAAATGGAAATCTGCAATGGTTTCTTTCAAAAAGAATACTACTAATGTTGCATCATTGATAATTGTTCCGAAGATCAATCCAAACGGGGACGGCGATATGAATCCGGAAATAACTGAAACCGATTTTCCGGAAATTGAACTCGACACATTTGCTTTTGCCATTGCGCCGAATGCTTCTTTTCTTGAAATCCAGGCACTAAGTACGACAGCGAAAGAGCTGCAGATTATAGCTAGAGGAAGCAGGAGAAAATAATGCGAAAGACCTGGAGCATTTAGTATATCTTCAATATAAGACGATAATGCGAACAAAAGAATAACGCTGAAAATTGTTATAATAACAATGAGAATCATGCATAACATAACAATATTGGCAGCATCTTCATGTTTTTTGGGGAGATTTATTGCATCCGAATAGGAGAAGCATGACAAAACTGAAATAATAAACACAATCGAAATAAACAATTGAAAGATACCAAAATCTGCGGGTGTATACAAACGGGAGAGGAGTGGTGTAACGACAATTCCTAATACCTGCCCAAGTATCGTTGCCGACAATAGCGTGAATATATTTGAAACGAACTTAGACATTTTACATTCCCATATTCGATTATTAAGTATTAATTACAGAGCCTCCACCCTGAAAATTATAAGCTATAACCTATGGTTCTGAACTCAAATTCATTGTTTTCAATAGTTCAGCATCAAATAGGAAAAGATTCAATGAAAATCAACCCTTATACCAGGTTCGCAACTTTTTCTATCCACCGGTAAAAAGATGAAGAATGATTCACTGCCGTATACCAGATGGCAAGTTCTGGATTGTACTTGGCCTTAAAACCCCTGAGGCGACGATCTCCCCCGTCCATCTCTTCATAAAATTCAAACCCGTTCTTTGAAGCCCATTTTATCGCTTCCCATTGGACCAAATCATTAGGAGAGATTCCGGTAATTTTTGATTTAGGTATTCCAATCCAGAGATACATGATCCGTTTGAAGCAGAGGGAAATCATTCCTCCGACTCGTTCCCCGTTGTAATATGCAACAAAAATTTTGAAATTTTCCGGGTGAAATTCGTTATACAGATCGATCAGATAATCCCGGTAGTCATTTGTTTTGATTCCCTGATCCCGGAATCTTTGGGATAATAATTCTGAAATTGCCAGTAAATCCTCATAGTCTCCCTGTTTAACCTCGACCTTTTCTCTGATAGCTTTATTGATATCGACTCGTAATTTTCGGTCAAAATTAGCCCATACTGCTTCAATCCCGCCGGAAAGGTTTATCCGGTAGGTATAGTGAGGAGTCACTGAGAAACCAGTCCAGGTAAAAAAACGGGAATCGTAAATACCTGGTGAAGAGCGGATCCGTATATATTTACAGCCTACATCAGAAAACAAAAACCTGTTGACCGATTCCTGAAGATCAAATAACAAGGATTCTTTCTTATCCTGTTTCATTGCATCAAAATCCCTGATCACGGGTCCCAGATAGAGGAGATACGATCGCGATGGGGGGGAAAATGCCAGTTTGAACATGCCTCTTTTCTGAATGAAAATGGGGTAAATGGCAATGAGCTGGTTTCCTTTATACGCCATGAGGGGAAGAAACTCGCTGTCTGTATGTTTTTGGATAATGTTCAACCATTCCCATGTATGAAATAATGTGCCATGTGACGATGATTGTACAACATCATCCCATTCTTTCTGGTGCTGCTCATCAGCAGTTCGAATCGTTATTGACATATTTTATCCCGTACATTACTGCTGCTACCAGCCCGGATATTCTGCACATCGATACTAAAATATCCAGAAGCGGCTTGCATACATGGAATTTTTTATCTTCTGCTTGAAATACGGTTATAATTACATAGGGATAGGTAAAGATTTTATAGAGTATCCTTACCCCGTTTGTTAAAATTAATTTTTTCACGGAAAATAATTCCGGGTATTTATCGCAGCAGAGTTTCATTCCCGAGAAGCAAAAATAATACGCTCTTGTCAATACTTCTTTTAATGTCGTTCTTTGTTTATGATAAACTACGGCAGAAGGCATATATTTAAAAAAATATCCTTTTTCCCTTATTCTGAGGGCGATATCAAGGTCTTCCATCGTTAAAAATTGTGTATCAAAACCTTCAACGGCGAGAAGTACTTCCTTTTTATATGAAGCATTGCAGGTTATCGGTCCGTCCATATCAGGGAGTAAATCCCCGGGTTTAACATTCGTCTTCAGAAATAAATAATCCCCGTATTTCTGAACAATTGTCGATGAATAATACCCGGCTATTCTCCCTTCCACCCCTCCAATCTCTTTTCGATCGTATGCCGGATATATTGTTTTCAGGCAATCCTTATCTGCAATGCAGTCGTCATCAAAAAAATATACGATATCTCCTGAAGCCTTTGCGATACCAAGATTTCGGGCTGCAGACATACCCTCTTTTTTCTGGTAAAAATATCTGATTTCCGGGTTTGGTAACTGGTACGACAGTTCAATAAATTTTTTTATCGAATCCGTGGAAGAGCTGTCAATAATAATTATTTCATACCTGTCCTTGGGAAACTCTTGTGAGACAAGAGAATCGATACATTCTTTGACCGCATCCTCCCTGTTATATGTCGGAACAACAACAGATATCTGGATATTATTCTTTATTTTACGTTCCGATTCGGGCAATTCCTTCATTTCTCCCCCATGTTATACCAGTCTTCCAATAATTCTTTTTATAAAATGAGAATATCCTTTTTCAGCACACAGATAGAAGAGCGAAGAATATTTTTTAACGGAATAGCGGTGAACGAGTTTTGGATTGTATTTTGCCTTAAATTCAGACAGGCGTTCTGTGCCCGCTCCAATCTCTTCATAGATTTTATATCCGTGAGAATTTGCGAATTTAATTGCTTCCCACTGGGCGAGATCGTTGGGAGAGAAATTCGCAGAGGCAGGTTTTGCACCTCCTATCCAGTAAAGGACGTGATCTTTATAGGATAGCGTTATAATCCCACCTACGGTATTTCCATTTTGTTTTGCAACAAATACCTGAAGATTTGCCGGGGAAAATGTATCGAATAATTCTGACAAATACTCTATGGATACGGTGATTGGTCTTTTTTGTTCCCGGTATCTTCTTGCAAGAGAATGGTAAATATCGATAAGATCCTTTTTCGAACCGTTTTCTATATATATTCCGTTTTTTTCTGTTCTTTTTATATGCCCTTTCAGATTTGCATCCATATTCTGCCAGATTGATGTAATATTTTGATTAATATCAATATGATAATCAAATATTGGGTCTAATTGATAGTTTGCCCATTTGTATGGCCGTGGATCATGGTTAAGTGTTAATGAAAAAGATGTGAAGCCGCAATTCAATTGCGAGAAAATATAGTGATCGATACTTCTGAGAAAATTTTTCTCTATTGATTCCTTCTTACTTTGTTTGTATTTTTCATAGTTTTCTATTACCGGACCTAAATAGGGAATTGCCACGGAAGGCGGGGGGGAAAATGCAGAGGCTATACCGTATTTTTTCATATAAAAAATGGGTAAAATCCCAATAACTGTTTCCCCCTTCACTCCCAGAACCGGGTATAATGTGGTATCGGTATGGCTCTCCGCAATTTTCAGCCACTTCCACGTATGAAACAGTGTGCCTTGGGAAGAAGAATCAACAATTCGGTCCCATAATTGAGCATCATTTTCTTGTGCGATTTTTAGCTCAATTTCCATACTATACCACCGTGACAGCGATCATAACAGGTTCAATAGTGATTTTTGGAAAATGGATTGAGACGATGACATCAGTTATCTCTATGTTATCAATTTATTAATATTCATCCAGCTGAAAATATTGACCTGATGATATAATTGGAGGAGTGTTGCCTTCCATTATATTTCAGAGAGGGTAATTTCAATAAATTCCTCGTTCTGTATAACATTCGTTTTTATTTCACATGAATTTTGATCGCACATTATTATGGTAGCATTGTTCACATTAGTAATTTTCAGGGAATCCGGTAGATATATTTTTATGAAATGGTGCCTTCCCCGGGGATACGGTACAATTTTTAATATTTCATGAGAATATTCCCAGTCAATCGTAGTTTTTTCCCGCTGTGTCCACCATTCATGGATTTGCCTGCCACTGCCAATCCAGGCATTTTGTTCGTTACAATAATCCAGAATTTTTATATAATCTGACTCCCAGCCGGGAAATTCATTCTCATTAAAAACAGAATGATGCCATAATAACGTCAGTACTCCATGAGTATTCCCGACATGGTTAAAAATTTTTAAGAACTGGTCAAATGGCTTTTGAGAACGGAAATAGGGTAAATCCTCAATTGCGAGGGGGATTTCTAAAATATTCAGATTCCGGTTTTCTTTTAACAAAAACGGGCGGAAGGGAAAAGAAATCCCCCACCGGAAACCAAGATAATCATTGTAACCCAGTGTGGTGTCATACAAAAGACCTGCTTTCTCCTGGTTTAACCATGTTTCCGGGATTTTTAAGTTAAGATTATGCTGTCGGCCTCCGGTAACAGAAGCGCCGAGTGAATGTTCCAGTGCTTCTTTTTCACTACGAAGTTTCTCTGGATCCAAGTATGAATAAAATGAACCATGGAGTCCCACTTCCCATCCCTGGGAATTCAAATCGTGGAATAATTGCCGCATGGAGATATTATTAAAATCATACCGTCGCCCATAATGTCGCCAGGTTCCGCTATCCAGGGGATTGACTTCTCCCGTTTCTTTGAGAAAATAGAAAGACGACATCACTTCACGTGAACCCTCAACCCGGAGAATTTCATCAAATGTCCAGTAGGGCTCATTTCCCCTGATTTTTTGGATTAATGAACGAAATTGTAGTTTGAGGTTTCCCAGCTTCCCACGCTTGATCAGCTTTAAGGGATTGGTTATCCACTGGTAGGTTTTTTTTACTTCATCTACGTCATGCGTGAGACACACCGCACAGTTTTTCCCTTCGGGCCAGAACGATTTATGGACGAGTGGGGCCTTGGCATTTTTTTGAGCGATACGTACACAGGAAAACAGGAAGTCACAATAATAATCAGCAAACGGAATGGCAATAATTTCTTTTTTCCCGTCTTTGAGATCATTCCAGATTTTTTCCATGTATCCTGATTCAAACAAGCCGACATGAGAGAAAATATCAAGACTGATCAAAATGTCGTCATTACGGACTGCTGCACAGGGATAGGAGACCGTTCCATCGGTATACGTGAGCAATTTCTCTCCCTTGTCAGTAAGATCAGCGGGACTCTGTAAAACAGGGATTTTTTCATCTTTCCAGGTAATCCAGCCGTGAATGTGATTGTCAACAATCATCGGAGTATCGGGAGTAACTTTTTGAATAGGAATCTGATTCCCCCTATGGCCAGGCAGGAATCCATACAGGGACATAAAATAGTTCAATCCCTCATCGGCAATAGAGTCCTTCGCTGTTTGCAGGATAATGTTCATAAGTGGATACACTCCGGTACACTCAGACGTACCAGTTTACCGATCTACACAAGACGTCTGTTCTCCAAAATTCGATAAGGGAATGATTATTCCTGAATTTAAAATTCTTTGTTTCGTCCATAGCTTCCATCAGATTTTCAAGGGGACTGTTGATACAACAAATCTCCTCTTCCCGGACCCGCTCAACACAGGAATTTTTTCGACAATTTCGATATGTATTTTTATCCCGTTTCCTAAAACCTGCTGGACTGATGAGATTATACGGTTATTGTCTCTATCGGTGAATTGGTCGTTTTTCACAATCCTGATAGAAATTTTATCAGTTTCATTTTGGATTACCTGGAACTGATTAACTGATTTAATATCCTTGAAGATGGCGGAGAAAAGATAACTGTGAACGAATTTACCCTCTGGTGTCACAATCATATCATTAATGCGCCCCTCTATTGATTTTAACAACGGTAAACCTCGCCCGCAGGAGCATCTTTCATCAGAAAAGATTCCTATATCACCCATATCATACCTGATGAAAGGCATTGAAGAACTGTTCAGGTTTGTTATGAGAATTTTTCCTGATTCTCCGGGTGAAACCATTTCACCATCCCTGACGATTTCGATAATCAGATTTTCCGCACTGATATGATACCCGGAGTGTTCTTCACACTCGTATGCAGCAGAAGGAGCTTCCCCACCTCCATATCCATCGAATACCCTGCATCCAAACTGGCGTTCTATTTTTTCTCTCTGGTGTTCAAATAAAGTTTCAGCGGTCGTGAGAACAGCACCAGGTGTAATGTCAGCAATATTATTTTTTTCAAGATACATGGCTAACAAATAAATAGCCTGGGAATATCCGCGAATAACTTTTGGTTGATATTTTCGTAGAATGTCCGTATATTCCTCGAGACTTTCGTCAGTGATAGTATAGGCAGATAAAGAAATGTTTTGTAAAAGAGAATTTTTCAGACGTTTCAACAACTTTTTTTGTTGAGACACACCAACGGGATTACCCCACAATGTGACATATCGTTCCCCGAGATTATAACCTGCCCATTGCCAGGCCCGGTATGCGGCTGCCCAGGAATAACTATAATCTCGTTTTGACCTCCAGAACTGAACCGGTTCACCCGTCGATCCCCCGCTGGAAGAGGGGATTGATTTGGCCGAAAAATCATTCGTAGGTAACTGATCCTTCATTTTCTTGAAAGTTTCTTTTGTTAACACAGGAATTCTGGAAAGATCTTCTCTGGTTTTAATATCATCCGGATGCAGTGAATTATCACGGAATAATTGCCGGTAATATGGCACATTTTCGTAAGACTGCTTAATTAGTGCCCCCAATTTTTTATTTTGCAGCTCGACAATCTGTTCCGGGGACCACCACTGAGTTTTTTTCAGCCACGCCAGATCCTGCTGAATGGTTGTACCGTGATATTTTTCCATCAGGGGAAAAATGAGATTTCTATAGATCGTGCTATACATGCTTTTCGGCTCTTTTCAACTACCAAGTGCATAATGTTCGATGAAATTGGTCATCCAGGTTGTTACATCGATTTTATCGGTAATAAGACGGTCGCGTTTTTTTCTCCAGTTCTCTTTGGAGTCCGGGTTCTCCAAAATTTCTGCCGCTTTTTCCAACGCTTGTTTTTCATCGGGATAAAAATGAAGGAGGTCATACGTATCACGGAGTTCAAGGTAATTCCCGACATAGGTACCCGATGCTACTCCTTCGCTCGTTGCTTCAATATGAATTGAAGGTGTACCCAATACCGCAGCTTCGGTTGCCGTTGTGCCCCCTTCACCAATATAAAGTTGAGCGAAATAGAGAAGAGAATGCAGGTCTTCCGGGGGTATTCTCAACCTGTATTGTTCGATATCTTCGGGGAGTTTTCTTTCAGAAGTGACCACAACTCTCCCGAAATGTTCCAGAGATTTTATAAAATCCATTTCATTTCCCGGTTTTATCCCGTAGAGGCTGGTATCATGGGAGGCAGCCCATAAAATAAACCGGACAATAATAAATTTTTCACTCTCTGCAATCCCGGCTCGTTCGAGCACAGAAGGATCCGGCCTGAAATAATTTGGATGAAGGTAGGCAAGTTCCTTGTAACCATTGAAGGTCACATGTTTTTTTGGATTGATTTTATCCCGGAAACACGAGGGAGTCCAGATCACATCAGCAAACGGAAATGTCAGCCAGCTTGCAACCCCCACACGTTCGGTGTCGGTAAAGATAATGGAGGGTTTTCCGATTATTTTACTGACATGCGCAATATACGGGTTATGGACTCCCAAAAGGATATCGGGCCGGAATTTTCTGGCTATTTTGTAGATAGTGTAATCCGTTGAGAAAATTCCCAGCGCTTTTTGGATCATGCTTTTTTTCAATTCACCCCGTTTGATATATTCCAACCCATATGCCTGCAATAATGCTTGTGTTACTTCCTTGTCCCTGGCGATCAACTGAACGGAGTGTCCATTTTTTTTTAAATTATTGATCAGATTTTTAAAAAAGTGAACGTGTGCAGGATGTCCGATATCGATGAGAACTTTCATGCAACTGAACCCTACCGGATTACCCATTTGATAACTTCGAACGCTTCGGCATATTTTTGTTCGATCTGTGTACCCCTTGTCATTGCAAGCCCGCGGATAAAATCAGGACTCAGATATGTTCGGTCTTTCTGGGTTTTATAACAGTTCAGGGCAACAATTTTTTTATTGATATGATTTTCCTCAAGCGCAATGAAGGCCAGCGTGTTAAACGTGATGTTATTCCATGGTTGCTCATAGCCAAGAATTGTACATTGTTTGAAGGCACGGTACGTTTCCTCGTAGATCGTCCGATGATCCTGGTGCGTGTCAAACGATGAGGGGGCAAATACGATCTCCGGTTTGATTGAATTACGAAGATCGATGAGAGTATCGAGGATCGATTGCCGGAATTTGGGAAATTCCCTGACTTCAAAATCAAATAACAGGGGCTTTTTTATACCGAGGACTTTTGTTGCCTTCTTTACCTCACGTTTGAGAATATCAGAAGAACACCCTTCCGGAACTGATTTTTCACACGATGAGAGTGCAACATAATGTACTGAATTTCCTTCTTGAATATAACGGGCAATTGTTCCCCCACACCCAAGTTCGCCATCATCAGTATGCGGACTTATCACCAGGATCGTTTTTGACAAAAAATTATCCCTCCATTACAAATAAGTCGTACAAATATATTATTCCCTGAAGGTCCAACGTAATCGAAATCGTTGTACAATTGTTGTAGTTATCATATATATTGGATCTCATATTTTTTAAGGGAAGACATAAATTGGTTTATCATCAGGAGTGAATTTTCTCTGTGGATAAAAAATGATGGGGATTTGTCCTGCGCTGATTTATATTTTGCCGGCTACCATTATCAGTTATGAGAGTTGCAATTCACCAGCCAAATTATGTGCCATGGGCTGGTTTTTTTTGTAAAATGAGCCTCGTTGATACATTCATAAGTTTTGATTCCGTTGAATTCCCGAATAACAGTATAGTCCATCGCAATAAAATCAGGACAAAAACGGGCTGGGACTGGTTAACGATACCGGTTGAGAAAAAAAATATTGGTCTGCCAATCAAGGACGTTTCCCTCCCCACGGATAGCTCATGGTGGAAAAAACACTGGATTGCGCTCATCGCCAACTATTCAAAAGCAGAATATTTTTCTGAATATAAACTTTTTTTTGAGAATTTGTACCAGCAAAGGAAACAAAAAAACCTCGAAGAACTGAATGAATCCATCATACTGTATCTTGCAGATTCTTTTAAAATATCCGTAAAGTTCGTCCGGGCGAGTGAACTCGATCTGGATTTTTCCCTGCGGAAAACTGATTTTATCCTTGATATCCTGAAAAATGTCGGGTGTACACACTATTTCTCCGGAGCTGGCGGAGCGAAAAGTTTCTTAGAAGAAGACAAAATAAAAGATAATAATATTGAACTCTGGTATACCAAGGTCAACCCTGTTGAATACCGACAGCGATGGCCCGGATTTGAACCCTACATGAGTTCCCTTGATCTATTATTCAACAGGGGTGGAGAACAAGGGAGAAAAATAATTAATCAGATGCACAGTGAATACAAGGTCTGATTTTGCGATTAAATATCAGGCTAAGAACAATTCAACTTTATTAGCGAGGGAGCATTTTACACGCAAAATATTTCGGTATACCAGATATCTGATTTTCACTACATGCCTGCTACCGACTTGTATTTTTTGTCGCATTAAATTCTTTGATTTCTCAACAATCCAGTTTTGAAACCATCTCTATCTTCACAAGTACGTGTTAGATAACCTAAAAATATCCAGAAATCCGTATTTGTCCAAAACTTTTTGGTAATTATATATCATACTATTCCACGCGAATTTGTAAAATACATGAAGAATACTTCCTGATTACCTGATAATCCTTGGAGAACCGCCAATAAATAATCTATTTTCCTATGCTATTTCTGTAAATAATTCCTCAATAACCAGATCACGACCATAACGATGGTAAATGAAAGGAGGGATATAACGATATTGACACCGGTACTTTCTATACCCAGCACAGACTCAAGAAACAGGGACGATATCATAACAATTGCAACACTCAGCACACATGAAAGGGCAATCCGGACAATTGAACTCAGATCTGTCTTTTTGGTATAAATCGCCCACGTGAATGCGAATCCGGGAATAAAAAAAATTAATATCAATCCCAGAATAACCCGCAGGAAAAAGAGAAGAGCAGCTGCAATATCCAAAGAATCACCTGATACTATTTGTAATATTTCTGAATTTATGTTAGCAGGAATTCTACATAAAGAAACCCATTGCTGAGTTACATATTATTCATCCTGCTCTCATGATTCGGTATTAGCATAAAAGATTGTAAAAAAGAATTTTTTTGCGGGCATGCTGATTATTGCTTCCTGAGTATCTGCGAGAGAAATGGAAATCCTTCTCAGTGCAATGTGCCGCACGCCTCTTACCCTAACGACATTTTTCCCAAAATCTCCCCGCACTGCCCGATTTCAATACACCCGTTCGCGCCAGACCGTTCCTGAAATAATCAGGGACAAATCATGTGGTATTCAGATCTTGACTACTGATATCAACAGTGCCTCTTTCAAAACAGCGAGCTTGACAAACATTTTTTTCTCCCCCTCTAAAATACACTAAATTAAGTAGATATATTTGTTATTTTTTTAAAAAAATCTCAATATTGTCTCTGATTAAAATCAATAAATTTATATTATTAAAAGCTCATCAAGCTCATTATCTGCTTTGGATGATCGATTTACCATTCGGTATCCAATGAAAAAGGAGATTGAAGCGTATGAGAAAACTGATACTGGTAGGTATGGTTCTTCTGGCGCTCGCAGGTATTGGGGCAGCGTCAGCATCGGGAAACCTGGTCAAAAACGGGGGCTTTGAAGAACCCCAGCTTGGTGAGAACATTGGATTTGCCGGATGTCCGGATGGCATACTGCCGGACTGGGTTATAGGAGGCGACGGAATTGATCATATACGAACCTACTGGACTCCCTCTGAAGGGAAACAATCCATCGATCTCTCACGAGAGGGGTCAGGATCCATCCGCCAGTCAATACCGACATCCGCCAGCGCTTCCTATACCCTGTCGTTTGACATGGCAGGGAATCCGGAATGCGGTCCTACAGAAAAACTGCTCAAGGTGTACTGGGGCAACCAGCCTGCATACGGGCCCTATTCTTACATTACCACAGGATATCCCTTTATCGGACCTGGCGGCTGGGAGACGGTTATCCTGGCCGACCTTCCCGGAACGGCGGGCACGACACAGCTTGCTTTTGAAGATGTTTCAACCCCCTCATCAGCATGCGGGGTAGCGCTGGACAACATTAGGGTTATCTCAAATGAGCTAGTCCCCATCCCGGAATTCCCGACGGTTGCACTTCCGGTAGGGTTGATCATCGGTATCCTTGGTGCCGCGTACTATATCAGGAGTACTCGGGAACAGTAACTTTTTTAGTCCCCGCTGTAACTGGCTGCAGGGTAAAAGAAACGCTACTTTTACGGATGCATGCCAGGAAATTCACCGGTTGATCAATATGACAGAAAGGGACACGCTTCTTCGCCGAGGGCGTCGGATCAACTCAGGTTCTGATTCTATCCACGGATGATGTTCTGTGCGGCACCGTATCCTTCCATAACCTGTTTACTCCAAAATCTCCCCACACTACCCGATTCCGATCCGGGCCGTGCCGCGTTTGTACGCACTGGATCGGACCTGTTATAATCCGGGCATAATCCGCACAGCATTTTGTCAAATAATGTCAGACAGGTGCTCGGTCGAACTAGTTGGTTCTGGTAAATTTATATACTGAACTATGCTTGATTGATTATTATCATGACCTGAAATTTCTGCACTCAGACAGCGGGGAGGATCCGGCGGTTCGGCTATGCCTGAAAGCGTGCGGCCTGGCTGGCAGGGTTCTTCTTTTTTCCATGCTGTCCTTCTGTGCACTGGTGGGAATGCTCATTGTCCCATCACAACTACTGAATGCAGGGATCACCGCTTCCGGGAGATCTCCTCTGGGCGCCCGGACCGGTAGTACGTCACCCGACTTTTTCGGTAGACGTCATTGAGCGCCGGTAGAATTGACTGATTCCTGAACCGGACGCAACAATTCGTTTGTCGTCCGTAAGGGAATCCGGAACAGGTAGTCGCTGCAGCAGCTGCGGCTATAGCCGGAACAGTACGGTAAGTATGCGAGTAGGAATAGGATGTTCTTGATTACGGGAATTATTGTTAAACCAAAAAAATGCAGAGAGAATACAGCGATGAACACAAAAGAACCAGAACCGGGGACCAGGCAATCAGCCGGTCCCTCAGCCAGGGGACCGGATCAGACAGCATCCGGTGGTGCCGGGACCGGACAGGATAACACAAATGAAAATGACGATGGACAGGATAGTACGAGT
Source organism: Methanoregulaceae archaeon (assembly GCA_015660885.1). Taxonomy (GTDB): domain Archaea; phylum Halobacteriota; class Methanomicrobia; order Methanomicrobiales; family Methanospirillaceae; genus Methanoregula. Next base: position 107,823 of record JACTUB010000006.1, read on the forward strand.
CCCCATCTGGTAGAACGAATGACCGCACTCCGTGGGCTGAGCATCGGGCAGGGAAGGATTGCACAAAGTACTATACGGAAACAAACGGAACGGGATCTTCGTCTTTCTGATGCGGAGGTACCGTATTTCAAAACGGAAAAAGCCGTCCGGGATCCTGTCTGTTCACTCATGGAACGACAGGACCGGATGAACGAATCCATCTTCCTGAAACTCAATGATCTGGAATACCGGCTCGACGATATCGAACGGTGCGGGGATTTGATGCCACCAAAGCGGTCAGGTGCTGACAAGGGATCGAAAAAATGACTGCAGAGATCAAAAACCCAGAGGAACGTGGCAACCGTATCTTTCTCTCTTGCGATTGTCATGAGTGGATCCCGGACCAGTACTGGAACAAGATCGAACTCCCCGGCATGCGGCAGTCTGAACCCGGAAAGCGGGGGGGGCAGTCCTGATGGCCCGTAGGCAGGCAGTGATTGGGCAGGACATCTCCCTCTTTTTAGTGCGGCATAGCGTGGTGCGGGAGGCCGCCGCTTGTACCCACGATGACAAACTTGAGCGGGTCATCATGCTCAAGACCCGAAGCCATTTTTACAATATCAGCATCAGAAGACGGCCGGTAACACGGGAACGGGAGAGCATGTCGACTCAAACCGTATCGTCTTTGCCAGCCGAAGCCAAGGACAAAAAGGAGAATAGATGACCCGGGGACCACAGCCTCTCCAGGCGATTCAGGAGGCACGTGTACTTGGCTCGAAGATAGGAACTATCTGGGATAGTCCATATACGGGTAATGCGTGCGTGGATCTCATTATTTTTTGCGCACATGCAATAATATTTGTCAAAATAAAACGGACCCGCACTCATATCGGCGATCTCCTGGATATCATGGGGCAGTACAGTCGGGAGATCGCTCACCTCCGAAGGATACCACAGACCGTTGTAGCCTATCGCGAGCTCTGGGTGCGGTCACAACGGGGGAGCTGGTTATATTACCGGATTCTCGATGACGGCATAATCGAAATCCGCTGGGACAGGACGACCATCGCAGATCCTGCAAAGGATACCATCTAAAAAAATGATAATCTCGTGCACTGGTCTCAGGAAAATAAAAAATGTGTCTTCACCGGACCGGGCTTAACTGCGCATTCAGGAAGGTATCCAGGTAAGGAACAAGTATTCTTATCTCTCTTTTTTGAATCAAAGTCGTAAAAGACACGTATACCATGATCACACGATATAGTCATTCGTCGGGTAGAGTTCACATAATAGCAAATACACTGTTCCGGGCTCAATATGGGCTTATTTCGATGAATAGTACCGGAAAAGAGAATCCCAAGTTGCAAAAAATGCCGATTGAAAAACACCACGTTCAAAATAACCCCAAATCCTCGATATCTGGTTAAACAGGGCGATTATAAGAGAGGAAAATGAGCCTGTTTGGTGCAGTTTGGAAGGCGGATACCTGGAATGATGGCCTGAACTGCCTGAACCACCGGAAAATCCCTGTTTTTCACGATCGGTATTTTTTAAGACAGTCCCTTGTTTGCCCCGGTTCCGGGTATTCCGGTTCGAAGAGACCTTCATAATTTTCCCTGATATGTCTCTGATCTGATGGAAAGGGTTATGAAAAAATAAGCCCAAAAATGGAGTGTTTTGTCGGAAATCATCGGAAAAGAGTGTCCCCGGTTGCAAAAAACACCGATTGAAAAACATCATGTTCAAAATAACCCCAAATCCTCGATATCTGGTTAAACAGGGCAATTACAAGAGAGGAAAATGGGCCTGTTTGGTGCAGTTTGGAAGGCGGATACCTGAAATGATGGCCTGGATTGCCTGAACAACCAGGAAACTCCTGTAGTGATCTTCAATCTGAATGGCTGGACTTTCCCAAAACCACCTGTCTGGATACATTATCTATCAGTTTGACAAGTAAGGAAATCCATGCTGTACTGATTTTATAGGTAATGCCAACGATGCCTTGCATCCGCGCCTTGCGCATATTAATAATATTCCCTGTATGAATGCACAGTATCGGCCGGAGGTGATGCCACAAGGAGATCAGGAACTTGAAGAAATGCTGCGGCGCGGGTATCACGTGCACCAGCATTGTTACCGGCTCAGGTTACTGGTGCGATAGTCCACTCGGGACAGGTAACCTGCAGGGTCGTACAATTCTTCATGCGGGAGAAATCTGCGTTTTCGATCCATAAAGGATGGTGTTCGGGTGTCAACAAGGTCAATAGTCGCTATCGTCACTCATCCAATGTGCATTCGGGCCTTGTCCATCCACCATCACTCCCGATACGAGCGATCCACGATAGAAAAATAACCTGTCATCCGATAAAGTGATGGCTTTTCTTTTTTAATCGGCATTCCTACTGCGATCGTGATCACGAGTGCCCTCTGTCCGTTGTTTATGCCGGTCGAACAGTGCCGGGTTGATGTGCCACTCGCTCCGGCGTAATAAACCATGCATCGTGCTCGCCTCGCGGCTGGTGAGATTCGCCCGCCCGAGAATCCTGCGGATAAGGATCATCGTGTTCTCGCGTTTGAACGCCGGGTGCTCAATAGTGTCAAGATACTGGTCGATGTGACGGTACAGGTAGCCCATATCATCCGGTGTCGCGAGAGCATAGCTGGGGAGAGGAAGGTTGGAAAGTTCATAGCATACCAGACCAACTGCATGCGACAGGTTGAGGATCGGGTACTCTTCTGCGGTCGGAATTGTGCAGATCATATCACTGCGCCTGACCTCCTCGTTGTTGAGTCCCCAGTTCTCGCGCCCGAACAGGATGGAGATACGCCCTCCCGCAGCTTTCAACCGCTCACGGAGTTCCCGGGGCGAGTAAAATGGCATCCGCATGGAATGGCAGACGGACTTGCTCACGGTGCCGGTAGTAGCAATGACCATGTTGCTCCGTGCAAAAACATCTTCAATAGTGCAGACTTCCGCCCCTTTGAGCACGTCCTGTGCATGAGCGGCACGGGCGTCTGCCTCATTGCCAAGCGCACAGGGATCGATAAGCACGAGCCGGGAGAAGCCGAAATTTTTCATCACGCGTGCTGAAAACCCCACGTTACCTTCATAGAGAGGGGCAACCAGCACGATATCAATTTCGGGCATAAGAATTACTGGATGGCGTCGACCGTTGCTTTCAGGACTGCAGCACCCTGGTCGTAGACTGCGTTTCCGACTACAATAGTATCGGCATACTTTGACATCTGTGCCGCTTTTTCTGCCGAATTGATCCCGCCCCCGTAATAGAGGACGGAATTATCAATTGCCTCCGATGCGGCTTTCACGATGTCCGGATCACCATATGTTCCGCTGTATTCGATATACACAATCGGGAAATGGAAATAGCGATCGGCAACGGTTGTGTAGGCTGCCACCTCTTCGGGTTTCAGGTTACAGAAGGACTTTGTCAGTTTCCCAACAGAAGATTCGTGATTGAGGACAATATACGCTTCGGGAACAACCTCATCCCAGGGAATTTTTCCCTTCTGGAGCTGGACCCAGACGCGATGTTTACCAACAACCCATTGTACATCCGTAGAATTGATCACGCTGGGAACAAAAATATAGTCAATCCCCTGTGTCAGCACCGCATCCGGTCCCGCCGGTTCCATGACAAGGGGGAGATCATAGGTTTTTACCTGTTTTTGGAGTGCAGAAAGATTCTCTTTTGTCACGTTGAGCGTGCCCGAGAGCATCAGCGCATCAGTGCCGCTTGCCGCAATGGCATCGATATCACCCGGCTTCAGCTGTCTGTCAGGATCGAGTTTGGTCACGTGCACCCAGTCTTTCCATTTCATCAGTATCACAGGTACTTGTTTTTTCTTCCCCATAAATCGATGGCATAGAGGTTTGGCAGAAGAGCAGGGCCATGGGAAAAATGCAAAAAAGAATTTTCAGAGCTGGATTACCGCATTATCCCGTTTTTTCTGTATTGCCTTCTGGAAGTCCTGGATGACATGTGCCATAATCCCTGTTTCTGCGGCAACCTTCGCAGCGTCGCTTTCCAGGAGATGGGTGGCATTGATTATGCCTGCACGGGACAGTTTTTCAATCACCGCCTTATCGATGCCTTTAATTGCCAGAAGTTCCTTTTTCCCCCGTTCTACCTGGAGTTTTGAGAATTTTTTCGGCACGGGTTTCTTCAGGTACGTGCAGACAAGTTCGACATGTCGCTGGACGGTAGCCGGAGACATGCCGGTGAGTTTACTCAAAGACTCGGGAGGCTGGGAACAGAACGCTTCCGGGCTTGTGATCCCTGCAGACACGTATTTTTTCAGGCTGACCGCGGGAATACCGATCTCCCTGAGCACCTGCCCGTAGTAGACGGTTTTTGCTTCGGTTAGGACCTGCCCCGCTTCCTCCTCGCCGATACCGGCTGCCTTCAGGATAGCGGTATCAGCATGGGCCAGACCGGAAAGTTCCGTGATCCCGGCAGTTTTGAGAGCGGTCAGGATCTTTGCATAACTGCGCCCCTTCCGGGGAATCAGGTGGTCACGCATGAATTTGCGGCATTCAGAGCGGCGGCGGAGTTTTTCGAGGACCGAGCCGGCATCGGTTATGAGAGTCTGTGCAGTTTCCGGAGGAATATCAAGCCTTTTTGCAAGAGTTTCGGGACTGCTGTGCGCCAGTTCTGCGACAGTATATATATGCCGTGCCTGTATCTTTTGTGCAAGGGTTTCGTTCAGGGAAGGGATCTCGGCAAGAGAATCCCTGTTTGAATTGATATGATGGCAGAGCGGGCAGCCGATATCCCAGGGACGGGCACCTTTCCTGACGAGACGGACAAAATTGAGGTGATGCTTGTCACAGACTTCATCGGTGCGCACCGCAAAACCCCATTGCGCCATGGGCAGACCAATATTAAATGTGCACTCCGGGTACCGGGAACAGCCGATGAACTGGGTATTGCCCCGCAGGTGCTTTATCGCAAGAGTTCCTCCGCAGACCGGGCATTTTCCCAGGTTCATCTCCTCGGCAGTCCTGCCCCGGATATCATCGCCTATCACAGCCTCATTTGCCTCGAGCTGGTCGAAAGCACGGTGCAGCATCTGCCGGGATTCCTTAATCACGTCTTCCCGGGTCCGTTTACTTTCCTTGATCTGCTGCATATGCGCTTCAATTGTCTGGGTCATGTCAGGTCTCGTGATCATGTCGGCATGCTGTTCCAGGGATTCGGTGACCACCCTCCCGACCAGCGTAGGGTGAAGCGGGTTACCTTCGACATATTTGCGTGAAACGAGTTTGGCGATCACTTCATGACGGGTGCTCTTTGTGCCAAGTCCCAGCTCCTCCATCCGCTGGATCAGCTTACTCTGCGTATACCGCGCCGGGGGTTGCGTCTCTTTTTCATCCAGAGTCACGTTCTTTACCGGGAGTTGTTCACCTGCCGCAAACGGGGGCAGGACTGTTTCCTGTGCTTCACTGAACCGGTAGACGGTATGCCAGCCCGGTTCCATGAGTTGCCCTCCGGTTGCCGTGTATTCTTCCCCGCCCGCATCGAAGAGGACTTTTAAAGTTTTCCATTTCGCATCCGGTGAAAGAGTGGCGAGGAATCGCCGCAGCACGAGCTCGTAGACATTAAATGCATCTTCACTCAGCGCCTCCCGGCCCGCAGCACCGGTCGGGTGGATGGGAGGGTGATCGGTGGAGGATTTCTTGCCCCGGGTCGGAACAGCCCGCCGGTGTGCCATAACCCACTCCACGTCCTTTTTAAACGGGGAGCTCCTGATAGTCTTCAAGATCCCCTCTAGATCAAGCGAAGGAGGATAAACCGTGTTGTCCGTTCTCGGGTACGAGATGTACCCGTTCATGTACAGGTCCTCTGCAACCCGCATTGCATGTGCCGCCGAGAAACCCAGCCGGGCTGCAGCGACAATATACGTCGTGGTATCAAAGGGTGAGGGTGCACGGTCCTGTTTTTCACCGATTTTTACATCGGTGACGACAAGCGGTGCTCTGGTGCGGTCACGGGCGAGTTCAGCAGCGGATTTTTCATGGAACCGCCCATGGGTATGACGGGCTTCAACGGGTTCCCCGGATTTTTCGGTAATGAGGGCAAGCTGCCAGTATTTTTCCGGTACAAACGCCTCGATCTCCTTCTCCCGGTCCACAATCATACCGAGCGTCGGGCTCTGCACCCGGCCGACCGAGAGGATGTTCTGCCCTC
>JACTUB010000025.1 GCA_015660885.1 Methanoregulaceae archaeon
TCAGTTTCAGTTACCATTTTTCTCATCCTCGATTACTTCGATAAATCCCAGTCGGACCATGGCGTCGGCGCGGTCCCCCCGCTCCTGCCTGAATGCTTCCAGGGAGGCGCGGTGCACCCTCTTCGGGTATTGGACGACTGCAGCAGCCACGGTCATGCGGACACCTTCAGGCGTTTCTGTTTGGTAAACGCGACAACTGCCATGCGAAGACGGTCACTGTCATTTTTCCCTATACCGGCGGCCTTGAGTGCCTCCAGGTGGGGGGTTACGTCGGTCTTGTCGGTCTTCGGTCTGAATGCTATAAGTTTCCCGGATTCCATCTTTCCTCCGTTGTTATACAATCCTATACAACGCTTCACTATATAAAATTTGTTATACATAACTATACGACGTAAATCGAACTGTGAGAAAAGATTTATAGGATAGATTTGTATAACAAAAGTGTACGCCAATGAGCGTACGTGCATTGGATTTCAGAGGCTATGATGAGTAATGCGACTGACACGAAGCAGGTCAATATCCGCCTTGAGGATGAGGACAGGAAAGCGATTGATCAGCTTGTGGTGGATGGAGAATATGAGAACCTATCGGCGTTTGTACGAACTGCAGTAAAAGAGAAACTTAACCCAAAACTACGCCGGGCACGAATGAGGAGAGAACTTATCGAACTTTTGAAGGATCCGGAGATTCGCCGGGAACTGGAGATTGTCTTCCCGGGCGTTTGAATTTTATTTTTCCTTCTTTTACAAAATCTCCGAGTATATCGACAACCTCCTGCTTTTCCGGTGATAATTTGCCCGTATGGTGATCCCTCTTCAATTCCATGAGCGTTCTCACATGACACGATAAAATAATAGGATGGTGGAGGTTGAAAGTGATTATGGTTTCCTATGCCGTTTTTCCCGTGCATATCTCACCAGGAACTCCAGATTATCATCAGTCTCTCGTAATACCTGCAGGTCTCGCAAAGCCTCCTTTGAGAGTGCCATGCTGCACCGCCGGCAATACATAGAATCGTTCGCGTTCAGGGTCTCGCAACGCGGGCACTTGATGGGATCCAGGGGCCGTTCCCCGGCCTGCAGATCTTCCTGGGCCAGCCCGGCTTTCTGCAGGATCTTCTTCTTGACGTCCGCTCCTGAGAGGTGAATATACGTCGCTGGCATATTGGAGGATTTCGACCACCCGAACATGATGCGTAATTCCATTTCGGTGAATCCCTCCCGGGCCCGGTCCGTGGCCCTGGCATGACGGAATGCGTGCGGGTGGACCCGTGTCGATACTCCCGCTCGTTTCTGCAGCAGCTTGCAGAGGTTCTGGACCGTCCGCACGTTCAGGCGATGCGAGCCGAAACCGTACCGGGTATAGGTCAGGAAGAGCGGGGAGTCTGGCTGGTCCTTCCCCGGGTGCACATTGATCCAGGCCTGCAGGTCCGGCATGCAGTCAATTAACCAAAGCTCGCGGTCCCCGGTCTTCCCGGATACCTTCACCATACCCCCGTATTTATCGAACCGGACGGCGCCGGTGTTCAGGGAGAGTGCTTCATCGATCCTGCAGCCGGTATCCCAGAGGAACATTACCAGGGCGCGATCGCGGATGCTGTTGCAGGCGTTCACGAGTTTCTGGATATCCTCGCGGGTGAGCGGATCGGAAAAGGTGATCTTCGGGCGCTGCATCCGCTCATCGGCCGGGAAAAACCGTCTCTCTTTTTTCGGGTCAAGGAACCGGAAGAAGATCCGGAGTTCGATCATGTCACCCTGAAGCGTGCGGGGACTCACGGTTTTACGGCGATGGATGATGTAATTCTCCAGGTCCACCTTGCGGATATCCCCCGCAGGTTTCATTCCGACGTATTTGAACAAAGTATAGACCCGCCATACTTTATCCCAGATGCTTGACGGCTGGAGTTGTTTGAGTTCCTGTCTCCTGATATAATTGGCCAGGATCTTCCTGTTTATAGGGTCCAGGTCGGGCAATCGGTCCAGGTATTCCATGCCCCTGAGTATGGTTTAACAAATATATATTACGCCATGTTGTTGCGTAAGGTTCAGGGCCTGATCTCGCAGGAGTTCTTGGGTTCGAATCCCATCCCTCGCATTTTCTCTCGCTTTTCCTTGCTCATAAATCTCAGCGTGTTTTCCCTTAATGTTATTCAAGATGATATTTGCAATTTTAATTAAAACGCCGAGGAATTGTATCTAAAAATCCTTAATTACTATGAATCACTGTACTATTGATTTATGAAAGAGATCGTAGCCCGTATCGTTTGTTGTATTTCTATTATCCTGGTTGTTGCAGCCGCAGGATGTGTTGCACCACCAAAAGAAAATGCAACATCAACGAAAAATGGGAATATCTATAATCCCAATCAACCCGGTTCGCAGACTACTTCAACACCAAATTATGTTACGGAGGTGACACCATTTGAAACTGTTACATCGGCAAGTGGATTCCAGACAATTCCCCCTACCCCGATACCCGGGGATCTCTATTGCCGCATTTATTCAACGACGAATACCTATGCATATAACAAAACGGCAATTGCATTTAACCTCCAGAATCCCCCGATGTATATTAATTATACCGTAAAGCCATCGAATGTAACTATTCATAAAGTAATTGATTCCAAAATCGTCGGAGAGGGTGAACAAGAACTCACCATCGATACGTACAGTCCCATTTCAACGTTTGTTGTCACGGTGCTGAGCAAAGCGTCCGGAGAAATATATCTTCAGGATGGATTTGGAACTCAGCAATATACAACGTATCTGAATCGTACTCTCAAAGTCCTTAACCGGGATAACCTGCAGATAGAATTCAGTGGTAATAATATTACTGCAACGGCAATGGTGTGGGTAAAACCGGAAGGAAATTTCAATGATACGACAAAATTTAATATGACGACAGATTGTGCCTATTTCGCGGCAAATCCCAGAAATGTGATAGCAGTCGCAACGGCAACCACCACAGCAACACCAACGTATATACTACAAAATTGAAGATCGGCATAATACCAATTAAATCATTATTTTAAATTTTTTAATCTGAGTTTATCGTTTTTTTATTTTTGATATTTTTCTCTTTATGTCTTTAAACGGTGAGGTATTTATGCGATGAAAGCAATTTTAGTAAGGCGGAACAGCCATTAATTTTTGTGTCCCGGTGGGGTAGTGGACATCCTAGAAGATTGCGGATCTTTTGACCCGGGTTCAAGTCCCGGCCGGGGCGTAAAAATTTTCCAGGTCGAAATCTCTTCTAAAAAAAAACCATCGCTTCTCACCTTTTTTTACTGGTCGCTGCCAGGGCAATTTTCTGTACATATTCATTCTTATCGTTGGTTTCTGTCTGGATGAGACGAAGGCTCTTTTCGTCTCCAATAGCAGAGAGAGCAAGTACAGCTCCCATGCGGACACGCCAGTCAGTATCTTTCAATAATTCCCCGAGACGGTCAGCGGAGGCGGGATCTGCAATCCGTGTGAGCGCGGCAATCACGTGCCTTCTGACATCGGTTTTCTCATCCCGTAATGCAAGAATAAGCGCATCCGTTGCTTTATGCGCCCGAAGTTTCCCGAGAGCTTCGGCGGCCCGCATCCTTACTGCCCAGTCGCCATCGCGAAGCGTTGCAATCAAACGGTCAACCGGGCGGGGATCACCAATCCGGCCAAGTACCCAGGCAGCTCTGAGCCTTACGACGCTGTCACGGGCATCAAGAGCGTTGATGAGCGGTTCTATCGCAGGCGTGCCTGTTTGTACCAGAGCATAGGCAGCAGCCCAGCGGATTTCTTCATTTTTATCAGAAAGATCTTTAATAAGCGCGGAAATTTTTTCTTTTGAAATATCCATCCTTGACATCTCCGTTTCGGTTTTTATCTCATCTGAAAATTGTATTAAATGACAGGGTTGCATTATTTTTTTGCTTTTAAGTTGTCCTTTTTTTCACGGCAGAATCATAAACCACCCAGTTCCTCTCCCATTCCGGATTTCTTGATTTAAGCATGGAGAGAACTTTCGTCTTGATTTCATGAGTGGTAGCACCATCTCTGGTGCTCCTTTCTATATCCTGCGCTATTGTTCTTGCATAGTCAGGAGGAGCACCGGATTTTATTGCACTTACAATAATTTTTTCAGGCACAAATGGTTCTTTCCGGCCATCCCGTTTTTTTATCAGGACCATGTTCCCCTCACCATACACTCTTAAACCATCTTTGTTCCCCATAACGCGTGTTCATAGCGCTGGGCTTTCTCCGCACCCTTAATGCAGAAGAATTTGTTCTTATATCCGCACTCGGTCGTAACCGGGCAACTCGGACAGATACAGCCCTTGTCTTCGGAAATGCACATGAAACTCTTCCCTTTTATACAGAAGATCAACTCTTTTGCATTCTTTGCACATTTGTTGTGTGTGGGGCAGCTTGGGCATTTACACATACCCTTGAATTTTTCCTCTGCCATCGCCATATCTTTAGGAGAAATTTTCCTGATGTCCTGCATCATCTGTTCAAATTTGTCCATGTTTTTCACCCTTTTTCTGAATGTTCGACAATCACTGCCATCGCCATTTTGGTGATCTGCACTCTTTTTTCATACTCCTTGCTCACTTTTCTCGATTCGATTCGCCGGAATTTCATCCTAAACGGAAATTCAATCAATGGTAATTTTTCCCTTCGCCTCTTTCGATGATTTCCTGAGATGTACTTCGAGAATCCCGTTTTTGAACGATGCGGTCGACCTGTCTTCAGTAACCACTTTTGGAAGGGGAATGAACCGCGTCATGGATCCAAAACTGCGCTCACGAAGATAATACCCTTCCCGCTCTTCCTTTTTTTCTTCTTTGCGTTCGCAGGAGATTTCCAGTGTCTGCGGGTTGATAAGGGTAAGAGTAATGTCTTTTTTGGAGACACCGGGAATAAGATCTGCTGTTACGATTACTTCATCACCCTGTTCAGTCACGTCGACACGGAAATCAGCCCGTTGTGCGGGCAACATTTTCGTAGTAACATCCTTGGCAGCGGGTAACAACGCTGTCGGATTGGTCTCATACATCTGCTGGAACAAAGAGTCCATGTAATTTCTCATGTCATCAAGCTCATCAAAAATTGACTTGTAATACCATCTTACCATAACTCCCTCCTTACGATAATTTTCCCGGACGGATGAAAATGTTCTTTCTCAGCCCAAGAGGAAATTCCCCCAAATTTTCGACCATGAAGTTCACGCGGTAAGGGATAATGATCTGAAATATTGTATATTTCAGTCCGTAGCATTCTCCAAGAGCGAACACTACAGAAGGATATATCCTGTATCCCATCACCCCTTTTCCGTGACATGTATTGTGAATGGAATTTATCAACTATTGCTTAAAAAACAGTTTTTGTAATAAATTTTGAAATAATCCAATATTCATGTGAATCCCGTTTTCGTCTAATTTTTCACATCTTCGGGTTTTAACAGGCTGACAAGGGTTTCAATGCTGACAATTTCCCGCCTCATGACCTCTTCGTGAAAATACTGTCTTAACTTGGATTCGAATTTTAATTTGTATTCTGCATTTAACTGGCGTTTTTCATTAAACTGGTTCTTCAGGTAAAACTGGAGTTCCCTGAGTTCCTGCTGGGTAAGTTTATCGACAATTGTCTCCTTGTATTTGTTCATCAGGGTCAATTTTATTTCATCGGACGGACTTTTGTGGGAATTATCCTTTTTTTCATATTTTACCGCCATTTTCTTCATCACTCTCTTTGAACTGGTATTTTTTTATAATTTATCTGATTATAGTACCAGAATAAAAATTTCCGGTATTTACTACGGGTAATCCCCGGGTTATCCGGAAAACAACAAGCGGCAAATCAGAATTGCGCTGGTACACTTTTTTACCCTATTTCATTCGTGTTACATCTTTCTGCTTCGCACCGGATAATCCAGATATTCGTTTTCCTGCCAGGGGAGGTTATACTGATGACTCAATTTTATGATTTTTTACATCGATCCTGTATATGGCAGGATTTTTCAGCAAATCGAGTACATTAATTTTCATGTCGATCAATTCCTCGTAAGGGAAAAAATCGGCAAATTTTTTCTCCTCTTCGGTCCAGAAAATCTGGATTCCATTTTGATACTTCGTACAACTTTCAATCTTATGCATCTGTTTTCCTCCTGTTTCCACCATATACAATTTTCGCATAGGAGAAAAGATGATACTCTTTTCATCCTCGGTATCTGTTCATTACCTTCAACCGACAAAGGCCTCTTTTACCAGATCCTCTTGTTTTTTTGTCAGTTTTTCCGGAATTTTTATAATAACCTTTATGAGAAGATCTCCCCGTTTGTCGGAATTAAGGTAAGGCATACCCTGCTCCCTGAGCCGGAAGAGTGTATGACTCTGTGTCCCTCGGGGAATTTTCAATGCTGCTGTTCCCGTGATAGTTGGTACATTGATCTCACTACCCAGCAGGGCTGTTACCAGACTGACGACTGCGGTACTGTAGAGATCAGCACCCTGCCTTTCAAAGATATCGTGCTTTTTAAGGTGTATGACGGCGTACAAGTCTCCTGGCGGCCCCTGATTCTCGCCGGGTTCACCCTCACCGGCAATCCTCAGCAACTGTCCATCTTCGACACCCCGTGGGATGGACACTTCGATTCTTCTCGTTTTCTGTATCGTTCCTCTGCCGTGACAGGTCTCACAGGGCTTTTCAATAATTTTCCCGCTCCCGCCGCAATCAGGACATTGGGCAATATTCATCATTGGGCGGTTGCCGATTTTCTGAACTTTCCTTATCTCTCCCGTCCCTTCACACGTGGGACATTCCCGCATATAACCTGGCTGTGCACCTGTTCCGTGACAGGTCCTGCACTCAGAATAATGAGGGACTGCAACCGTGTTTTTCGTGCCGTAAAAGGCGTCGGAAAGGGAGATCTCGAGATCATACCGGAGATCTGCCCCTGCCCTGACCCGAGCCCTCCGGGAACCCCCGGAAAACGCATCGAAGATATCACCTAAGCCAAAATCCCTGAATAGATCATCATAGCTGGGAGTTTTGGTCCCGGTAAAATCACCCGGTTTGAATGCGGCGTGTCCGACCTGATCGTATTGCGATTTTTTCTGGGGATCGCTCAGTACCTGGTAGGCTTCATTGATTTCTTTGAATTTTTCTTCGGCCTCTTTGCTGCCTTTATTGAGATCCGGATGATATTTTCGCGCAAGATGCCTGAACGCCTTTTTCAGCTCGTCCTGCGACGCGTCTTTTTTCACGCCCAGGATTTCATAGTAGTCCCCTTTTTCCATAGGATCTCTGAAAAATGATTATTTTTCATCTTTGACTTTAAAGTCAGCATCAACGACTTTCTCTCCGCCGGGGCCGGTTGCCTCCTGGTGGTTTTGTTCTTCCCCTGCAGTACCCTGTGAACCGGCATGTTCCTGAGCCTGACGCTGTGCAGCCTGCTGGTATGCGGCAGTCCCGGCTTCTCCAAGAACTTTCTGGAGTTTTTCTGTCTCCGATTTGATTTTTGCGGTATCCTTTCCTTCCAGAGCTGACTTTACCGCCACGATTGCCGCGTTCAGCTTATCGACCAGATCGGAGCTCAGTTTATCGGCAAGATCAGTTTTTGTCTTTTCCGCAGTGTACATCAGGGAATCAGCGGTGTTGCGAATCTCAACTTCTTCTTTTCTCTGCTTATCCTGCTCTTCAAATTGTTTAGCTTCGTTGACCATCTTTTTGACATCGGTCTCTCCAAGTTTTGTCGAAGCAGTGATCGTCATTTTCTGTTCTTTACCTGTACCAAGATCCTTTGCCGATACATTGAGAATCCCCGATGCATCGATATCAAATGAGACTTCTATCTGGGGGACACCCCTGGGTGCCGGGGGAATCCCGACGAGGTTGAACTGCCCAAGGCTTACATTGTCACTTGCCATAGAACGTTCACCCTGGAGCACGTGGATGGTTACCGAGGTCTGATAATCCGCTGCAGTGGAGAATATCTGGCTTTTCTTGGTAGGAATCGTTGTATTTCTTTCAATCAACGGGGTTCTGACACCGCCAAGTGTTTCAATACCGAGGGTCAGGGGCGTTACGTCAAGAAGGACCATATCCGTGATCTCGCCCCCGAGGATAGCACCCTGTATCGCAGCACCGATTGCAACACATTCCATCGGATCTATCCCCCTTTCAACCTTCTTTCCGATATGATCCTCAATAAATTTCTGGACAACAGGCATTCTGGTTGGGCCACCGACGAGGATTACTTTCTGGATATCATCTTTTGACAGTTTTGCATCCTTTAATGCCTGTTCAAACGGATGTATGCATCGTTTGATGATCGGTTCTACGAGCTGTTCGAGTTTTGCCCGACTCAGTTTCATGGAGAGATGTTTGGGACCGGTCTGGGTAGCAGTGGCATAAGGAAGATTTATCTCAGTTTCCAGCACAGTTGAAAGTTCAATTTTTGCCTTTTCTGCAGCTTCTTTCAGCCGGTTGATTGCCATTTTATCATTTCTTAAATCTACACCTTCGAGTTTTTTGAATTCATCAGCAATCCATTCAAAAACTGCGTTGTCCATATCAGTGCCACCCAGCTGAGTGTCGCCGGAAGTGGCAAGTACGGAAAACGTTCCGCCGCCGAATTCCATTATGGTGACATCGAGCGTGCCTCCGCCAAGATCAAAGACAAGGATCTTGTATTCCCCGCCACGATCCAGACCATATGCCATCGATGCTGCGGTAGGCTCGTTCACGAGTCTGACCACATCAAGCCCTGCAATTTTACCTGCATCCTTGGTTGCTGTCCTCTGATTGTCATTGAAATAAGCAGGAACGGTAATTACGGCTTTTGTTACCGGTTCTCCCAGAAATGCCTCGGCATCCCGTTTTATCTTCTGCAGGAGAAATGCGGAGATTTGCTGGGGTGTATATTCCTTACCATAGATCCTGTAAATGTGATTTGTTCCCATCTTTCGCTTGGCAGCCGTTACCGTCCCTTCAGGATTGCTTACAGATTGTCGTCGTGCTGGTTCACCTACCAGAAGCTGGCCGTCTGATGTGAACGCCACATACGAGGGAAACATCTTTCCGGCAACTGTTGCACCTTCAGCTGAAGGGATGATGGTCGGTTTGCCGCCGAGCATCACCGCAGCCTCACTATTGGAAGTACCGAGGTCAATTCCGATAATTTTCTCTTTAGCCATTGTTCTCACCTTCATTTTCAGTAATATGTTCTGCAATCTTTACTTTCGACGGTCTGATGACCTTTGATTTTAACTGGTAACCCTTCCCCATGTCTTCGAGAATAGTGTTCTGTTCTTCATTGCATCTCTCCGTGCAGATCACCTCGTGGAAATGCGGATCAAATTTTTTCCCCTTGCATTCAATGGGTTGCAACCCGTACTCTTTCAGGATCTTCAGCATTTTTTTCCGGACCATCACCATCCCTTCCTTGTTCTTTTCCTGTTCAAGAGAAGGCAGTGCCTGGTCGAAATCGTCCAGGATGACGAGGAGATCTTTAATCAGGTTCTCATTTGCCATTGCGATGATCGCCGCTTTGTCTTTTTCAGTCCATTTACGGTAATTATCAAAATCCGCCTGAAGATATTTCAGTCGGTCGAGTCGTTCTTCTGCTAGATGCGTATGTTCGTCAAGATCTTTTTTTAACCGTTCCATCTCTTCCGACAATTTTTCTTTGTCTCCCGTTAAAACACCCCCTCGGTACAGCAATCTCCTCCAATCAGAAGTTCCGGATTTCTCATACGGAAATAAACGTTGGGCATTCCGTGCGATGGACGATCGCTTTGACACATACAATTGCCTTTGATGCTCCCATGGGGAAACTGTTGCCCATCATATCCTCTGTATACCTTTGACATGGGTAAATTCAACCTCTGATTTCCAACAAGGCATTTATGTATTGAAATTTAAATTTCACTTTGTTTAACCTTACTGATTCAGGCAACTGCCTGTATGATTTTACCGATCCATCCGGCTTGTCTCTATATATATCAATCGCTCCCCGGGCAACCCCAGTACACATGAATAAAATCTGCGTAGAAACAATCAGACACATCGCAACGGGTACATCCGCTTACCGGGCATCCTGTTCCTTTCCGAAGAAAAACAGTCGCGTTCCGGCTATCTGGATTACCCTGCATAGTATGATAATTTTTCCAGAAATAAGTTATCTCTTTCTTAGTATTGAATATACTACCGGAAACTCCAGATACCGGAATAATCCTTACCGTTTCGTGTATTGAATAGGGATTTTTATAGGTTCTTTCTCAAATAACAGATTTTGATACAAATTTTGAACCAACAGAATATTCCGGAAAAAAATAGCATTATCACTCATATCCGGAATTGGTTTTTTCCAGGGTAATGTCCAGAATTCCGTTCTGGAACTTCTTTTTGTCCAGCCTCACTTCAAAGGGTAGTTCGATCATTTTTTTATACTTCTTTCCTGATTCTGCTTCAGTTGCAGAGATCGCCAACACAGTCTTTTCCAGATCAATACGGATCTTTTCCTCAGATATTCCCGGGAGTTCTGTAATGACCCGGAAATACTTGCCTTCATCAAGGAGATTTGTAACCGGCTCTACGATTTTCTTTGACGGGATTTCTTTTTTCCTTTGGAGTACCATGATCTTTTAGACCCCCCCGAATCTTTTAAAGGCTGTTTTTCTGCATATCCCATCTTCTACAGGATTATCAATCATCTGCTACCCACCAAAAAAATGATCGGATAAGGCAAATTTTGACCGATCGATAGGCTGAATGGCAGCAGGATATACCTCCGGGATTGAGCAGAGGTTTTCTGATTCTGACTGCAAAGGTGTACTCAGGCATTGTTTCCTCTGGAGCAATTGATATGGTGAAATTCTATCGCGGGTTTTGAAATTCCCCTAGGTAAGCTGTTTCTGGTCACCTTCCTCTCAGGATTTCTATTGAAATCCTGACAAGGGCAGATAAGGGATGTGTCACCCGACTATGTCATTCCACCTTATTGTGGGATAGGAACACCCACGAAACACAATAGTTCTATAGATAATATATAGCTATCCGGATTTTTCAGTATTTGTTTCAAATTTAGAAATAATGCGAATCTACCTATCTGTTAATTTTTTATTGCATAGTTCAACCAGAAGGCATTAACACTGTGTTGTGTATTGTTCCACCCGCTTACGGGAAATATCCCCGGCATCTTTGTCCGATTAACTGAATCGTTTTGAAATTTGTATCTTTAATGCCTGACTTCAAGCACTCTGAATGAACCTATCTGAAATGTGGAGCAAAAAACCATGAATTTATAATAGGACTGATTCTCGTCTTGTACCATATGATTAAATCTATACTGAATACGACGAGAATGAGAATCCATTCACCGCGAGCCCGGAAATCAACACTATGAAGTTCAGTTTCCTGCAATCAAAAAAAAATGAAAAGAAGGAAACGGAAGACCCTATGAAAGGTGTTCTGTCAACAAGAGGACTATGTGGGTCTTCCTTACATGACTACCGATTCTCATGAAATAATAAAATCTTGCAATGCACCGGTGCCTTGCCAACTTTTATTGGTATGAAAAAACAGTCAATGACGTAGGTGAACAAGCCAGTATCTGGAGATATGCATGAAACTTACCCGGAAATCTTTAAAGAGGGGGCAAAGGGAGCCAGTTGTCCCGGCTGTTGACGCTGAAGATCTGTATCGGAGATACCTTCGGCTGCGTGCTGAAAAGATTTACGAAAAGAGAGGATATTGACCTACCAATACTCCCTCGATCTGGCTACAGAACGCGAATTTGAAGGTTATGAGTTTTCTTTACCCTCATTTGAATGAAAATTTTTTGACGATACCATAATCCATCGTTTAAAAGCGAATTTTTTTCAGATGTAATTTCTCTCTTACGCGTTCCCCGATGTCTTGTAACGAATGATTCAAATGAAGTCAGCGATTCTCTATGAGTCTAAAACGCCGTCGCTCTTGTATTATCTTGAGAATTGAGAGTAATGAAATCGTTACCGGATAGCAAGAGGATATGGGACGATAAGTATTATTAAAATAAAAATTTGTTTATTTATTTTTGTCATTTCATTTTTGTTATGGAATAGAAAAAGTGCTCAGACGGTGGATGGGTGCACCCGGATGGAAAAAGTTACTGTTTGTCGTTTCTCTGGATGAGCAGCACGGCTCCCAGGAACCCGATAATAAATGTGGCAGGCAGGATTGCTGAGGGAAATTCAGGTGTGGATATCGGCGTTGAATCTCCACCTTGAGTGCCCGGGCTACCTTGATCGCCTTGGCTGCCTTGATTGCCCTGGCTGCCGCTTTGAGTACCCGTGCTACCTTGACTACCTTGATTGCCCTGGCTGCCGCCTTGAGTACCCGTGCTACCTTGACTACCCTGATTGCTCTGGCTGCCGCCTTGAGCGGTGCCATGATTACCTTGAGTGCCTTGACTACCTTGATCGAGTTGGTTACTTTGAGGGCCTTGGCTATTTTGAGTGCTCTGGTTACCTTGATCGAGTTGGTTACCTTGATCGAGTTGGGTTCCTTGATCGAATTGGTTACCTTGATCGAGTTGGGTAAAAGTAATACCAACGCAGAGGAATAACGATAATAATAATGGCACGACCAAAATTTTTTTCATTCAACCCGTTCCTTATGCACACATTGATACATGTCTATTGGGGGAATTGTTAGAATTGCCTTATAATATAATATTGCGAGGCACCGGTGCGTTGCATTACCCTCATAACTGTATCCCTTTTGTTTAAAACAGTCCGTGTTTGGCTGATGGAAGATGCAACGAAATCGAATTTGTAAGAGCTGTGTCTATGAACTATTTATTGATTCATTGGCGGATATCTCAAAAAAGAGAATTATTTTTTTTCCCTTTTTGCAGATTTGAAGCATCACTCCCATTCCACAAAGCACATTCGGATTTGATGCATGGCGTTTGTTCAGGGTTAAAGTTCTCTGGATTTTTCACGAGATCTACTATTGAATTTTTCTTTAAACACCGATACGATTTCATGATCTCCTTTCTTGACCGATTCAAAAGAATAGAATACTGGACACGTTGTGAAATGGTCTTAAACAAATATGTTAGAGACTGCCCCGATCTGCCGACGAAACGCGAATATGAATGTTTTTTATTCATAAACATCCGACTGTCTTTTCAGGGCATTCCTGTTTTTATTAACAATTCAATCAGCATATATATTGTATAATTTCATGATTATACAATGCTGCACCAGATGACGATCCTGGAGTCGCTTTTTCTGGGACTGGTCCAGGGACTCACAGAATGGTTACCCATATCAAGTTCAGGGCACCTCGTTATTATCCAGACTCTCCTGGATGTATCTGTTCCTTCGGATTTCGATATCGTAATCATGGCAGGAACTATAGCGGCCCTGATCCTGTATTTCCGTAAGAAAATCGTCTTCTTATTCACGGGCACCGTGGCAGGAAATCGCACCGCCATCAACTACGTCACCCTTATAATAATATCCGGTATTCCTACCGGAATTATCGGTTTTGCCGGGAGGCAGTTTTTCAAATCTCTGTTCGGCCATCCGGTTATTGTCAGCATATGTATTGTTATAACCGGGATCTTTCTCTTCATCGCATCATGGCCATGGAAAAAAAACCGGACTGCACAAATAACCGCGAAAAGTGCCCTTCTTATTGGTATCGCCCAGGGCATTGCCGTTGCTCCGGGCATTTCGCGGTCAGGTGCCACCATCGGGACTGCGGTTATTTTAGGGATAAAACCCCGGGATGCGGCTGAATTCTCTTTTCTCATCGGGATTCCCGCGATGACTGTCGCAGCTGTGTTGACCTTTCTGGAAGAACCCGCTGGCGGGACGGGGTTCACTCTGCTGGTCGTCGCAATTATTGCTGCATTTATTGCCGGGTATGCAAGTATCGGTGTGTTAATGAAGATTTTTGAGGAGAATCGCTTATACTATTTTGCCCCTTATTGTATCCTGACAGGAACTACCTTTGCAATTCTTGCTCACGTGGCAGGCTACTGAACATAAAGGTTTCTTCAGAGTGGTGCAGGCTGGACGATGCAGATGACAATCACGCAAAGTGCAGGAATACCCACTGCTGCGCCAGAAGACCGGGGCAAAGGAAAGGGTCGGGGTGCGAATGAATATATGAAGAAAATGTATTTTGGGTTTTCTGGATGAGGAGCCCGGTTCCCGGAAATCCGATACTAAATGGAGCAGGCAGGATTGCTGATGGAAATCCTGGAGTTAAATCCGTTTCAGTAGCAAAATTACAAAATCATCTACAGGGCCATCGGCATGCGATTACACTGCCGGGTTTCAGAATACTTAATTTTTATCACGGATGCCCGTAATTTCATCAATCCCTCCACCCAGGATATGCTTAAAAACCAATTTAATGTCATTTAATTTTTGTGAGATATATTTCCTGCCTTTTTCCGTTGGACAGTATAACTTGGATTTTCCTGACATCTTAATTTCCATGTAACCGTTCTGTTCGAGATCATAGAGGAGCATGTATACCCTTGCCTGTGGGATAAGAACGTTATACCTGTTATGGATTTCATGGACAATGTCATTCCCGGATATCGGTTTATCGAGAAGGGAGAGAACCACCAGTTCAAGTGACTTCTTTACAACATCATCAATGGTTGCCTGCGGGACAATGGAAACTGATTCGGCAGGGAATGTGTGGTGAGCAAAGGAGAGTGTAGTTTCTTTCCCGGTTGATACAATAATTTTCGATATGCCCTCAGCAAATAATCGGATACGGGTATGATCGATCATTCCGATATTTATGGCAATAATTCCTGTTACGGGAATACCTTTTTCCTTTTTTGAGATGATCAATTTCTTCACAGCAATTATATCTTCGAATTCTTCGGTTTCGGAAAAATCAATCAGGATTTGCAAAGATCCTGGTGCCTTACTATCCTGCACCGACTCAGTGCACTTTTCCAGAATTGGCAGAAGTGTATGTATTTCGTTTCTTTTTATCCGGTGTGTGAAGAGTTCCTGCTTCTGTATCTCTTTTAAAAAGTATTTCTGTACCGTGGAACGGGAATATGAGAAAAAATTACGTCCTCCTTTTTTTATACCCGATTCTATCGCAAATTTAAAGACAGGCTCTTTAATATTATTTTCAGTATACAGGAAGAGGATAATATCAGAGAAAATATCTTTCAAAAGAACAGTTTTGATTTCCGGCAGATCCAGGTATTGTGATTCTCCATCGGGCATCATACCGGAGGGCTTTTTCATATCCCGTTCTTTTTGTTCTGAAGTTTTACGAAACAAGGCTACCTCGATAGTAGCTTTTATCACCAGTTCATTGAACGGTTTTACAATATAGCCATAAGGTTTAACACTTTTAGCTTTTTCAATAATCGTATCATCGGCATATGAGGTTACAAAAACGACCGGGATATCCAGTTCTTCATTGATTATTTTTGCTGCTTCAATACCATTTATCTTTCCGGGCATTACTATATCCATCAGTACAAGATCGGGTTTCAAGCGTCGTGCTTTTTCAATTGCATCTTCTCCGGATGCAGCCAGACCTGCAACAACATATCCAATAGTATGGAGTATCTCTTCCAGCTGCAGCAGGATTATCGCTTCATCTTCTACCACAAGAATTTTTGACATCAGATACTCACTCTCTGGATAGGAAATTTTACCACTACTTCGGTACCGTTATCGTTGTTAATAGTGAATGACCCTTTTAATTGGTATTGTACTAATGCCCTGATTAGCTTAAATCCCAGACTGTTGGCATGCACGGTCTCTGGATTCCCGCTGATTCCGATACCATCATCGCGTATGGTTATACACATATGTCCTTTTTCCTGTAGCGCCGAAATTTCTATAGTGCCACGTTGTCGTCCTTTGAAGGCGTGTTTATAAGCATTGGTCAGGATCTCATTCACCATGAGCGCACACGGAATAGCCTGATCAACAGGCAGGAATATCGATGAAGATTCAATTGTAGTAAAGATCTCACAGTCTTTAGATGAATAAATGTTTGACAAAGCAGCTATCTGATCCCGTATCTGGGTATTCATATCAATTTTATTGAACTGTTTACTTTCATACAGGCGGGTATGGATCTGCGCCATAGTATCGATTTTCATCATCATATCCATCAAAATGCCGGAAGTAACCGGATCCGGGGATCGCTTCCGCGTCATATCGAGCAAACCGGATACAATCTGAAGATTATTTTTGACCCTGTGGTGGATCTCCCGGAGCATCACCTCTTTATCCCTTAAAGACGCCAGGAGATTTTCTTCCGCCTGCTTGTTATCGGTGACATCACGGAAATTCCAAACCCTGCCAACTACGGCATTCCCGATCTTCTGGGGTTTTGAATATCGCTCAAAGATTCTTCCGTCATTCAATTCCAGCATGTCGTAGCTCTGACGTTCCGGATGTTCAATTAGTTCGTTAACGCGGGCTACATAACCATCAGGATCTTTTAATTTTCTTTTTACATACTCTACTATCGCATTATATTTTTGGGATTCCAGGACTGAATCCGGTATATCCCACATATTCACATACTTTCTGTTATAACTGGTGATCTTTGCCCCTCTGTCAACGACAAGAATACCATCAGCTGTTGATTCGAGAGCAGCATTCAGTAAGGACAGCGTTTTTTTGGTAGTTGATTCGGCTAGTTTGCGCTGCGCGATCTCTTCTTTCAGCGCCGTATTGGCCTTTGCAAGTTCTGTTGTCTTCTTTTTTTCAGTGGTATCATGACCATAGATAGTTACACCATCTTCGTTTTCTATTAGTTTAAATGTGAACAGGTACGATCCCTCTCCTGCCTCCATCTCAGTCCTTAACAGAGTACCCCCCATAAGCACTTTATTGACAGTTCCTTTGTCAACATCAAACATTACCTGACCAATAGTAATACCCCCTCTTTCCAGCATGGGGTACGCGGCGGGATTTGCGTAGGTAAGAACCCCCTCTTTTGAGACTCTTATCACAGGATCTGGATTTTGATCCGGAATTTTGTTCTGGATTTTCTGTTCTGCATTCGATCGCGTAACATTCTGTTCGACTATTTTTTGAAGCTGGGCAAACTCTGTCTCTGATTCATCCCCTTTTAATAAAAAATAGTCTGCACCCCAGTTTAATGCCTCAATGACCGATTTCTCTCCTCCTGGCACAGAAAAGAAAATGAAAGGAACTGAAATCCCCCTTGTCTTCAGGGCTTTCAATAATTCAATTCCATCTGGTTGAACAGATGTATATCCGGATACGATGACATCAAATGTCAGGGTTTCAAGAATTGTCAGTGCATCTTGTAAAGATACAACAGAGCACATTGAGAAATTACCCTGTTTTTCAAGGTAACGCCGGGTCTTTTCAAGGAATTTTTTATCAGTATCTTGATGCAGCAGGGATATCATCGATGTTCTTTCCGAAGAATTTTGTTAAAAATACATATCGATAGAATATCAAAGAATCTGATATAACTTTCCCTGATCTTCAAAAATTGAGACATGATCAGAAAAATTGCAGATGACCGTGGCAAATCTCCCGTTAATATCCCAGTGCCTCTTTGACGAGAATGAGTAAAACCCTCCCTTCGTTTTTTTCATGGGAAAGTATGACACATTTCCCTATTACGCTCGGTGTTCCATATGCCCTCTTTGCCCGTGCATTTTCAAGCGGATAGGAATACTGCCGGACCCGGTTTAATGCATCCTCAAGGTTTGACACGATCTTGTTAATACCAACCACCAGTATGAGGTGACCAGCGGCAAACGGCCATGCTCCGACCCGGCTTCCGCTTGCATCACATGCAACTATCTCTCCGGTCTGGGCAATTGCATTTGCACCGGATATAAAATAATCGGCAGCAACGGATTTTCTCCGCAGTTCTGCTCGTTTCTTATCATTATTTTCCGCAGTTATGACACTGTGCATCAGCTTCCAGCCTGACTGGCTTCCGGTACTGTAATCCTCAAACCCTATTTCGATCAGAGTAGTTGAAGAACCATTCATCACCTCCGCGCCATAAGGGATGACTTTTTTGAGGACCACCAGGGCATCATCCGCACTTCCTGCAATGACGACTCTTATCCCACGACTCTCTATGGCCTTCACCGTTTTTTCTACAACCTCATCCGTAGGTACAGTATTCCATTTCTGGGGATCCACCTGGCTTTCCCTTATGAGGTTTATCGCGCTATATTGTGTGATTTTAGCCATCTTCACATTCCCCTGCAATTCTTAACCGTTTGTTGTGATAAAAATTTAGTAACACTAAGAATCTGAAGAATACAAATTGCGGTGTCTGCTTATAAATGGCTCGTTATCATGTTTCGTGTGAAATATAAAAAAAACGGAAAAAATATTTCTCGGGAAAAGGAACTGAATTAATAATCCAACCCCCCGCGAAGTAACGGGTCAATTTGCATACCAGCTCTTATTCAAATACCGACACAATCTCAATCTAACGCTGATAATGCCAATAATGGAGAAATGAGCTAAATCTGTTGGCGGGTACGCGTGCTCGCTGGTGTATACCGGGATATCTCTAAAACCTCAGCCCTGACGGTCAAGAACCGATTTTTTTATTTCAAGGAAAATTCCTGTCTGGTATGAGGGTCACTATGTCCAAGATAGTCTTGTGCAGGGTATTCTTTTTCCTTGCAATCGTTTTTCTGTGCATTTATTTTGCGCTGAAGCAGCGAACAAGTTGAAATTTTTATCTGACTTCTCTCTTCCCGTGAGCCATGGTTATCTATATTTTTCTTGTTCACTATTGTGATCAGTCTGGCAGCATCAGTTTACAAACCAGTCAAAACTGCCAGGATATTGTTCACCACTTTTTATTTATGGCTTTCCACGTGATCTTGATAAAGGTTTGATTTCATCTGAGATTCAAGATTAAATTTTTGCCAAAAAATATATATTTTCAGAAACGGGTTAAACAGTCTGTCTGATGTGTTGAAAAAAACTCATTGGACAGGAGATTGTGATGGGACCATCTGAAGGAAAAATGGGTATGGAACATGGAATGGGAGGAGAACAGGGAACAGATCACATGAAAATGATGTGGGAAAAACTTGACGAGAAGACCAGGAAGATGGTTATGTCGCGGATGCTTGAGGAGAAGATTATGATGAAGGAAGCATGGATCAAGCATCTGCAGCACAAGATAGAGACAATGAAGATGATCAAAGCCGCAATGGACAAGATGTAACCTCCGATTTTCTTTTCCTCTGACGGAATCTTTTATTTTTTTATTAATAAAAGGAGATTTGGACATAGATCTTTTCTGTTATCCTCTCATTTATCAAAATTTCCGGATAAACCTCCCAATTTGGTGCCTGCGAGTCGTTTACACGATTTTCCTGAACTACAGAATAAAAAAAGGATTACCCAATATTAAAAATAAAACAGTTTTTTTAACATCGGCAACTGTCCGGTGCATGGCTCCACGATTGTTCGGGCATTGGGTGGAAAGTGACCCCATCGAATGGTGAACTATTTTGAGAATAGAAAAAGGAATCTTGCGGTTTTACGGTCATATTTTCCCTGCACTATTTTTTTAAGAGCGTCTTATTTACTAATACTTGTTGGATATTTAAAAAAAAAACAAATCCGTGCATCGCTAAATTTTCCCTGATTGTTTCAAATTTTAAATCAAAATCTGCTTTTTGGGCAAGACTCTTTAAAATCTCATACTGAACCCCTGACGGGGATGGGAAAATCCCTTTGAACAGTCCATAAAACGATTCAGGAGGTGTGGAAAGGATGGAAATAAATAAGTTGTATTCACTACCGAAATTGCCCTATGCCTTCGATGCCCTGAAACCCTATATCTCTGAAGAACAGTTGAAATTGCACTACCAGAAACATCACCAGGCATATGTCAATGGTGCAAATGCAGTTCTGGAAAAACTTGACAAGGCGCGTAAGGATAACACCGATCTTGACATGAAAGCGACACTCAAAGAACTTTCATTCCATATCGGAGGTTATCGCCTGCACAACCGGTTCTGGGAAAATCTGGCTCCGGCGGGTAAGGGTGGTGGAGGAACCCCAAAGGGTGAACTGGCAAAAGCAATCGATGCAGAGTTCGGAAAATTCGATCGGTTTAAAAAAGAGTTCAGCCAGACTGCATCGAGCGTCGAAGGTTCCGGGTGGGCTGTGTTGACTTTCTGTGAAAAAACGCAGAGACCTCTTATCCTCCAGCTGGAGAAGCATAACGTGAATATCATTCCGGGTTTTGCCATTCTCATGGTGCTTGATGTGTGGGAGCATGCGTACTATCTGGATTATAAGAACGACCGTGCAAAATTTATCGAGTCATTCTGGAATATTGTGAACTGGGATATGGTAAGCAACCGGTTTGACTTGTTGAAGAAATGAGCATGAACACCTGTAAAAAGATGCCTGGATAAGAACAGACGTGTTTCTTTTTCCGGGACATACAGGAGACATTATGATCAGATGATGTAAAAAGAGGTAAAAAATGCCTGAATTTGTTAACCCGTTCAGCGGGATGGTCCCGGAACGTAAAATGACGATGGAAGAACTTGTGCGGGCTATCCGTCTTGATGTCGCCGGGGAACTTGAAGCAATCCATGGTTATATGGCCCATTCCGATGCAACGGACAATCCCCTTGCAAAGGCAGTTCTAATCGATATCGCGAATGAAGAGCGTGTCCACGTCGGCGAACTTGTCCGGCTCCTATCAATCCTTACCGGAGAAGAAGATGAATTTCTTAAAAAGGGAGCGGCTGAGGTTGATACTATGGTGAAGAAGATTGCCCACCCTGTGCAGGCAATTGCCGGTGAGGGAGTACCATCTATCGGGTCGTTGAAATCAGGATAAGAGGTGGAGGAAATGGAAAACACATATCTGGGACGTAAAGAAGCCCCTATCGGGTCGGATACCTGGAAATTGCTTGACAGTACTCTGGTTGAAGCGGCAAAGAGCCAGCTTGCCGGCCGCCGGATCATTGCTATTGACGGGCCGTTTGGTTTTGGGCTGAAGGCAGTACCGACAAGTGACTGTGAACTTGAAAAGGGCATCTCTGGCAGCGGTTTTGTCCCGGTCAATATAATAAAATCAGGTTTCAGTCTTGGTAAACGTGACCTGGCAGCATATGAAAAAGACGGACTTCCTTTTGATGCAGGACCGGTGGCAAGTGCAGCGATTGACTGCGCTGCAAAAGAAGACCAGATCCTTTTCCATGGGACCCAGGGTTCCGCAGGATTGCTGAATGTTGAAGGCACCAGTTCCCAGACCCTGACAAAATGGGATAAGGTCGGTACAGCAGCAGACCAGATCATAGAAGCTGTCACAAAGCTGGATGACACCGGATTCCACGGACCCTATTGCATGGCCCTTGCCCCTTCACTGTATAACCTGTTGTTGCGCCGGTATCCCCAAGGAGACGGCACGGAACTGGATCATATCCGCACGATTATCGCAGAAGGTGTCATTAAGGCACCAGTCCTGAAAAAAGGCGGAGTGATCCTCGCCTCTGGCCGCCAGTATTCCACAATAGTTATCGGGCAGGATATGATAATCGGCTATAACGGTCCAGTTGGTGATGGTCTGGATTTCCAGGTTACCGAAAGCCTGGCACTTTTTATCCGTTCGCCGGAGGCAATCTGTGCGTTGAAATAAGGAGGAATTTAGCTGAACACAAAAAATGTGAGGTGCACGGAGTGTTTCAAAAGGTTAAAGATCGTCTGAAAAAATTTGAACAGGAACACGAAATCTACGTCGATGCACAGGATGCAAAGTCCTATTGGTTTGTTGTTGCAAGGATCCCAAAGAAACAGGACAGTCTGCACCATCTGCACCGGGCGAAAAAATACATATCGGGACTTAACGAAGAAGGAAATGTTCTCGTTTTTTCAGAACCGGAGATCACAGAGAATTATTCGATCGAAAACTGGGGAAAGATGGATAGTTTTGACGATTTTGTAGACAAGGCGCTTGCGAGTATTCTTGCGGATAAGGAAGAGTCTGACAAGGGATTAAAGGAGGGATGTGGGACAAGCTGCGACTAAAATCCTTGTCCTTTGGCAATGACTACCCTACAATTACCTCAGTCATCGAAAAAGGTCCTGGAAGTACTTAAGGCGGGGGGTGAAATGACGCACAAAGACATTGTGAAAAAAACCCATCTCGCATCGCGCACCGTACGCTATGCGTTAAAGAAACTCAAAGAACATCATCTTATTATCGAAAAGTTCAATTTCCGCGATGCACGCAGTATCATCTACCAGAACCGGCCAGTGGTATACCCTCATCTTCAGGAGGTTAAAGCCTGAAAAAATATTAAAGGATGGATTAAACGCACGTATTCAGGGATCGAGGATAAAAAATCTTTTTGCGCAGGGAGCGTGTGGCTTATTTGCAGGGAAAAACGCAAAAATCCCCTGATCCATGACGACAAAATAATAATAACAACATTCTGGAGAACGGAATGGACCTTTACGAATGTCTTGTCTGTGGATATATCTATGACCCGGAAGCCGGAGATCCGGCAGGCGGGATCCCACCCGGTGTGGAATTTTCTGACCTTCCGGAAGACTGGGTATGCCCGGAATGCGGAGCCGGAAAAGACCAGTTTGTAATCGTTCAGACATGAGATACGGTATGATTCAGCGGGAAAGTTTTTTCAAGGGGAATTCAGACGAGAACGGATTTCGGGTTCTTATCGAAAGGGTCTGGTTGTACCGGGCTCATCGGGTAAGGGTGACCCTGAATGTGAAGATGGAGCATCTATTATCATTTCTTTTGGATGGAGCGATTTTTTCACCCGCTTTTGCCCTAGAAGCAGGATTGAAAAGTGATTTTATCAATGAATTGAAATGCCAGAAACTTAATAGAGGGCTCATTTCTGCTCACGGTTCCCGCGATGAATGAAACGATGCAACTGTTGCTTTGAGAATGTATCGGAAAAACAAGGGGGCCGGAACAGTATGAAGGTGGTGATCGATCGGCTGTCCTGTGTCAGCTGCAAAACCTGCTGCGAAACCTGCCCTGCATTCTTCGAACAGAACACGAATGATCTGTTCAGCCAGATCGTTGAGAAGTACCGGTTGGACAAGGATAAGGAAGTCGGGATACCCCCGCCAGAACTGGAAGGGTCCGTAATGGATGCGATCGATCTCTGTCCCGCCCAGGTTATTGCAGTTAAACAATGATGAGGTGAATTCCGGTGACTGTCTATGATCTGATCATTATCGGGAGCGGAGCTGCAGGCGCAACGGCAGCCAGTACGGCTGTCCATCTTGGAGCCTCCCGCGTGGCCATGGTAGAGGGAGAGACGCTCTGGGGAACCTGCGTGAACGTCGGGTGCATACCGAGTAAATTCCTGCTTGCCCTTGCGGACTATCATTTTTATAAAAATCATAACCATGAGGGTATCAGAGTCGACAGCAGTTTCGATCTCTCCTTGGTACTTGCAGAAAAAGAGGCATTCATTTCCCGTTTAGTACAGAAAAAAGCAGATCATCTTCTTACCCGTCTCGGTGTGGAGCTTATCCGGGGTAAAGCGGAATTCGTATCTGACGGGGAATTAAGAATCGGTGACCGTAGAGTAACTTCGGATCGTTTCATTATTGCAACCGGATCTTCACCTGCAATACCACCGGTTGAAGGAATAACTTCTGTTCCCTTTATGACCAACAGGGAAGCACTCAGTCCGCAACGCGTTCCGCGATCTCTTATTATTATTGGCGGGCGGTCGCTTGGACTGGAGTTTGCTCAGCTCTATACTCATCTTGGAACAAAAGTGACCCTCCTTCAAAGAAGTTCCCGGATTATCCCGGAAGAAGAACCGGAAATTGCTGTTCTCATGACGGCTTATCTGGCCGAGGAAGGCATTGATATCCGGACCGGCGTGGATATACGAAAAGTCGAAAAAACCGATGATACTGTCACGGTTACTATTATATTCAACGGGGAAGAGCAAAAAATTTCGGCGGAACGCCTGCTTCTTGCGACCGGACGTCTCCCGAATTCAGCTGAACTTCATCCTGAACGGGCAGGTGTCCATATCGGGAAGAACGGAGCAGTTATTGTTGATAAAACATTAAAAACAACCGCACCCCATATCTGGGCCGCCGGGGACGTAACCGGGGAACCGATGCTCGAAACCGCTGCGAGATATGGTGGTGAAATTGCGGCAGTAAACGCTGTTTCTGCGATGAACCGGCAGTTTGATCCAACAGAATTACCCCGGGGGATCTTTACAAGCCCGCAGGTTGCCAGTGTCGGGATGACAGAAGAACAGGCCCACCGCGCGGGCCATCCCACGATCTGCCGGTGTATTTTCATGAATACCATGTCCAGAACAGAAATGATCGGTGATACCAGGGGAATCGTAAAAATCGTCGCGGATAAAGATGATGAGCGTATACTCGGCGTACACATCTGTTCTTCAATTGCCACCGAGATAATCCAGCAGGGATATTTCGCTGTTAAAAACAGGCTGAATATTCAGGATCTCATTGATACCTACTATGTTTTTCCTGCTCTCTCTGAAGTTATTTCAGTCTGCGCCCGTGCGTTCAGGCAGGATGATAAGGGTGCCTGTTTTTTTCCAAAAAAACAATAATACACCAGAATGACTATACCGGATGTCAGATGCATTCGTCACGTTAACTGTCGGGGTGCCCCGGTCAGCGATGACGTGTCTCTCATAATCTGTTGAGCTTCAGATTGTATCGAACACTGTCCGGGTTAATTTATGTGTTTACCCACGTTTTGTTAGATCCCATGCTATTGAAGTACTATCCATTCTCCCGGTTAACCTTTCGTCCGTTGAAATCATCGCATTCCTGAACCCAATGGTATATTCACTTGTGCAGTGGAGTATCTTCATTTTTTATGATCCCTCGGATAACAGGAATTTTTATTGCTGACAATGTGCACGCAAAAAGCAAAAGGGAAGATGTTATAGTGCTGGTTTTTGTTTCAGTGCCGCAACCAGCAATTTTACACCGGCTTCAATATCTTCAGTATCCAGGACTTCAACAGGTGAATGAATATACCGTGAGGGAATATGCGTCGGTGGTTCCTCCGCTCCCGACTTCCATCTGTACCGGGATCCCCTGGGCATCAGCGGTATCCCTGAGCCACTTCACCACTTTATGACTGGCAATGAGACCGCGGCCGCTGCTATCCACGATAGTGATAACCGGACCCTTTCCCATCTCTACCGGGGCATCCTTCATCTCAATTCCCGGGTGATCGCCCGGGATAGTGACATCGGTAGCTATCGCACAGTCCGGATCAAGAGTATACGCGCTGGTCCGTGCGCCCTTCAGCCCGACTTCTTCCTGAACCGTAAAAACGCCAAAGATGGTGAGAGGGGAATCTACCTGTTTTAAAGTTTTAATGAGCATAGCAACCCCGGCACGATTATCAAATGCCTTTCCCGATACCCGGTTATAGGCAAGAGAAGTAAACTCGCGATCCACCGTCACCGGTGTCCCGACTTCTATGCCGAGATACTCCACTTCCTCGCGCTTCGAAGCCCCGACATCGATAAACATATCATCGACTTTAACGCCTTTCTTGCGTTCTTCCTCATCCATCATATGGGGGGGTTTACCACCAATGACACCAAGGTACTTACCTTTTGTCCCGTGCAGGACGACCCTCTGGTTATAGAGTGTCGGACCATACCATCCGCCAAGAGCTACGAACCGGATAAATCCTTTGTCATCGATGTACTTTACCATAAGTCCGATCTCGTCCATATGCGCAGCGAGCATCACCTTGAATGCGCCGCCGCGCTTAATGGCGATCAGGTTGCCCATAGGGTCTTCCCGGATTTCGTCAACGTGCCCTTTGAGTTCCTTTTTTATGACAGCAAATACGCTGCTTTCACTACCCGATACACCGTGAGCATTGGACAATTTTTTTAAAAGTTCTTTGACCATATTAATCACTTATTACTTTTTGTATCCTATCAAGTGCCCTGTTCAGGTTTTCCCGGGATGTTGCATAACTGAAACGGGCATACTCGGGAGCATTCACTCCGAATGCACTGCCGGGGACAATGATAATGCCCTGCTCGATGATTCTTTGGGCGAGCGCCGGTTTCATCGGGACAAAAGCATAGAATGCACCTTCGGGAACAGGAAATACGAATCCCAGATCTGCAAGTCTTTTGCAGAACATGTCCCTTCGCACACGGTATTCATCACGCATCATTTTTACCGGACGCTGATCACCAGTATAAGCTGCGAGAGCTGCATACTGGGAAATTGATGTAGCACACGCCTGGCAGTACTGATGCACCTTCACGCATTGTGCCACTATCTCCTCAGAAGCGGCAAGATATCCCAGTCGCCAACCGGTCATCGCATAGGTCTTGCTTGCTGCATTGATAGTGACGACATTCTCACCAAACCGGGCAGCACTCCAGTGCCGTTTGCCATAAATGAAATGCTCGTATACTTCATCGGAAACAACCATGACACCGGCATCATCAGCATATTCCACGAGCGCCCGAATGGATTCTTTGCTCTCGACCGAACCTGTCGGGTTTGCCGGGGAATTCAACATCAGGATCCGGGCACCATCCATCATTGACTTCGCTTTCTCAACATCGATATGAAGATCCTGGGTGAGCGGCGCGCTGATCGGGCGACCGCCGGCCAGGGTAGCAAGTGCTGCATAGGAGACAAATCCCGGGTCCG
The DNA here is from genome assembly GCA_015660885.1 of Methanoregulaceae archaeon. Classification (GTDB taxonomy): domain Archaea; phylum Halobacteriota; class Methanomicrobia; order Methanomicrobiales; family Methanospirillaceae; genus Methanoregula. The sequence continues at coordinate 26,702 of JACTUB010000025.1, forward strand.
GGCAGAGCACCAGATCTCCTTCATCGATCAGTGCGTGCATCACGATATGAAGTGCTTCGCTTGCACCGGCCGTTACAATCAGTTGATCCGGAGTGTAGGAAAGTCTGTTCTCATGTTTAAATTTCTCACAGATCGCATTCCGGAGTTCAGGAATCCCGGTATTGTTCGTATAGCCTGTCTTTCCTTCAGAAATTGCTTTAATCGCTGCATCCTTGATATGCTGGGGCGTATCAAAATCGGGTTGTCCAAGGCCCAGGTTGATTGAATCAGCGCCTGCTGCTTCAAAAATTTTCCTGATCCCGGATATTTCGATATCCTGTACCCGCTGCGCAAATTTCAAATTCATACCTTGTACTCCTCAATCATTCAATATTTGTATGGCGGTCCTTCAGTGCATTCTCATCGGTCTTGGTAATCTCCATCAGACGGGAAATTACTGCATCAGCAAAGATCATGGAGGTCGTTTCAAAGAGGGTTCCCAGCGGGGCGAACGACTTGTGGTCCCCCATCATCTGCCGAATCTCGAATTCGACAGCATCATCCCCTATGGTATCTCTCTGGTGTTCGATAATCACGATACAGTCAGATATCCTTCCTATTCTTGAATCCGCGTTCGAGGTGATCAGACATATTTTCGCCCCAATTTCCTTTGCCGTCTCCGCAATGTCGGCGACTGTCCTTGTCCGGCCAGAACCGGAGAATACCACCATGATATCTCCCGCACTCATCGCCGGAGTGATCGTCTCCCCGACGACAAATGCCTGCAGTCCCAGGTGCATGAGACGCATGGCAAATGCCTTTGCAACGAGTCCGGACCGCCCTGCCCCCATGACATATATCCGCTTTGCTTTGAGCAGTTTTGCGATGAAGTTTTCAACGTCCTCGTCTGAAATTGTATTGGCGATTGCCCGTATCTTTGATGCCATCATCTGCATCATATCCTGGACCCTGTGACTTTCCATGCTTCTCGCACAAAAGATGCAATCACATAGTAGATGAGAATTTCTAAGGATCCAGCTCTTCCTTACCATGGTTTTAAACAATGAAAAAAAATGATGGACTTGTCCATAACCTTACCACGTCTCTCCTTTGATGGGGGTGACATTCCTAAAATGATGAGAGTGTAGATGTGCTCTCAATACTAATCTGAATGAAATGTGCAATTTCATAACCGCTCCCACGGGAGTTTTTACCGGTATCAGCCTAACCCCGGACTGCTGTACCTCTCGTTCCCAGCGGTAAGTTTTTCATCCCGGAGCGCACCCTGTGATGCATCAATAGTAGAGAGAGAAACGGCGGGAGACCTTTCACAGATTCATTTTCGATATGGTTATAGTGGTAATAAATACTTCCCGCATTACCGGTATTCTGTCTTGCCAGCTCAGGCTTCATGTGACTGGTAACACTCAATCTCTCCATACGTTACAAGGCTGTTCCCTTCAGGAACGGATACTGCTCCATGTCCCCCACAAATCAGGCATCTCCTGCCTGTTGTAATAAGTGCTGAATCGGTCTCAGAGGCAAGCTCCAGCAGTGCCTTTCGCTCTTTTCTTGCAAGATCGCTGTCCACATTAACCGAGGTGACAAGAAATGCAGCAAGGGAGCTGTAGTCCGCCCGCTCTTTGGTAAGACTTGAGAAGTTGATTACACTGTCTGCTGCAAATAGCAGACCCGCTTTCTGGGAATACAGGTAGACCTGTCCCCGCATGTGCCCGCCAAGTCCTTCGAGTACTTCCAGCTCAAGATCCCCAATTCTGACCGTGCCCATCACCGGAAAAATTCCCCGCATCGCTCCTGCAGGTTCAGGAAAGCATTGAATACCGGTCGGCGTGGTGAACTTCGAGAAAAGGTTGATCATTTTGGTGTAGAACTCTTCAAGGACAGAATGTTCACTCCGCGAACCGTATGCCCGGTTGTTCTTTTTAATTATCGAGAGTGTTTCGTGATGCATGAAAACCGGGGCAGTGAAATACCCTGCAGCCCCACAGTGATCCGCATCCGCATGGGTGACGACGATTCGCGATACCTGTTGTTCATCTCCCAGGCCATACCGGGAAAGCATTGACATTACATCGTGATGATAAATACCATAGCCCGTATCGATCATAACTTTTTCTTCCGGTGTGTCGATCAGAAAAATATTCCCCCCGCATGGCATCTGGAAGCAAAAAAGTGTGGACTGTTGGGTGATGTCAAATTTCTGGACATCCGCATAGAATTTTTCCTGTGTAGTTGCCCCCATTGTCTCCCCGGTCAGGAGTACGCTGTCGAAGACTTTCCGGGGGTCATTTCCCCTGTCCATCAGTTCCTGCACGATATGATTTGTATCAGCAAGAAACGAGAGGAGGAACTCCTCTTCTGACTCGCCGATGAGTTCGCGTATTGCCTGTGCGTACCTGAAGTAAAATACCGTGTCATCGAGATGTTTTCCTGTTGTGTCATATTCGAGGATCTCGAGACGGTAGCGCGACTTCAGCAGGTCTAACAAATGGTCAACAACGCTGGCCTGGTCAAGGTTCAGGCTGACCGTAAGACGATCCGGATGTCTCCCCTTATCATCAAAATCAATAAAAGCGATATTTGCACCCACCGATGTGGTAAAGTTCAGGAATTCATAGAGTGCACCGGGCTGATGGGGCAGATAAATACAGCACTTCAAAAAGTTTAATGGTTTTAATGAAGTCTGGAGGTATCCGATTGCCGACAGGTCTGCGGTGATCTTCCTGAATGCTTTTTCTGAAGTGGTCACTTCGTAAAACACGGTTGCAGGATCGATGCGCCGGTCATACTGGATCCGGTTGATATTGCCTTCATATTTTTTAATGATCTCCGCTGCCCTGTGGAGTGATCCCGGAGTATCTGGCATGTGAGCGATAAAGGAAAATTTCTTCAAAGGTATCCTCTGGACGTGCTTGTATCCTTAGGTGCGGCGGCCGAAATAGATTATGGTAAAAACCATACTTACTTCTAGCAGATAGTGTACCTCATATCTAGTACATCCTCATATACGATCTTTGCCTTGTACGAATCACAGGTCTTTTCGACAGGCCGGTGGCTGGTGCCTGCGGTCATATATACTACACATGCAAACGGGTTATCGGTGATGACCGACTGGACGATCAGGTTGACCGCCGTTACGTCTGAAATCAGGTTCGCAAGTACACGCACCGCACTTTTAACATTCGTGTTTTGTACGAAATCTGCCATTGTTATTTCCTTCTTTTTTTAGTGTCACGAGGCCCTTGCCATACCATTATACAACGTATGAGGGCTTAGTCCTCACTGAATTTTTTTGAAAATCGCGAAACGGCAATTGGATTATTGTTTGATTGGGTATTGGAGTGTGCTTGAGGCAGGTATAGTTTGGGGAAAAATGGGAGGGTGGAGGAGAAGGAAGTTGCCATAACAAGTGATTGGGTTAACTGGATGTCAATGTTGTGTATTCTCTCCTTGAAGATGAGATTACCTGCTTTCCCGTTGCGTACGTTTCGTTTACTGATTTCCTGATGGCACAATCGGGATAGAACGGTGTCTTCCCGCATCCTCCGGGAAGATACGAATTGACACATTCAAAGACGTTACCGCAGAAGTTTTTTCTGACCAGTGAATCTGGTTTCCCGACGGCAGCAATTGCAAGAGTGTTTGCCACAAGGACGTTGCTATCAGCGTCAACAAGAAATACAGGGGCATCGAGCATGTCGAGGAATTTCCGGATATTGAACCTGTGGGTCCTCATAATTCTCGTATAACAGGATTCACATACTTCATGGGAAACCGGGTCGTCCGGAGATGTCCCGGGACTGATCACGGTATTGCAGAACGAGCAGAGGTTTTTCATTCCTGGACAATTTATACATAAAAAATCCGGGTTCGTTTTTCCAGATTATTTTTTCAATACATAGCCCTTATCATTAATAGATTATCTTTCACAATGAGGGTACCGTAGGTATTACGTCATGCACAGGATACTCTATGTTGATGATGAGCCAGCCCTGTTAGAGATAGCAAAACTTTTTCTGGAACAGACAACAGATTTTTCCGTCGATGTCGATACCTCAGCACAGCACGCACTCCGGTCAATAGGCACGCAGCTATACGATGCCATCATTTCTGATTATCAGATGCCGGAAATGGATGGTATTGCCTTTTTAAAAACCGTCCGCAACAGGTACGGCGATATCCCTTTCATTCTCTTTACCGGTCGTGGCAGGGAGGAAGTCGTGATCGAGGCAATCAACAACGGGGCGGACTTCTATCTCCAGAAAGGAGGTGATCCGTCAGCACAATTCGCCGAGCTGGCGCACAAGATCCGGCAGGCGATTGCACGGCGCCAGGCGGAATTTTCACTCATTGAATCTGAGAAACGCCTTGCAGATATCATCAATTTCCTGCCGGATGCAACGTTTGCCATCGACCGGGCCGGTAAGGTGATTGCATGGAACCGTGCCATCGAAGAGATGACGGGCGTTGCAGCAGCAGACATCCTGGGCAAAGGAGAGTACGAGTATGCAATCCCGTTCTACGGCACCAGGCGGAAGATTCTCATAGATCTGATATTCGAACCCGACGATATCATCGCGAGGGATTATGCGCATATCATCCACGATAAGGGGATACTGATAGCTGAATCCCCACTCCCCCGCCCCCAGGGAAGGAACGTCACGCTGATGGGCAAGGCAAGCCCGCTCTATAACCGGCAGGGCGAGATTGTCGGCGCGATTGAATCCATCCGCAACATTACAGAATTAAAGAAGGCTGAAGAGAGCCTGCGTGAAAGTGAAGGACGGTTCTCAGCATTCATGGATCACCTTCCGGTCACGGCATTCATCAAAGATGAGCAATCCACCAATCTTTTTGTCAACCGGCGTATGGAGGAAATTTTCGGTGCCAGGGAATGGATAGGAACGTCGGTCCGTGAACAGTTCCCTTACGAAGCTGCAGAAAAGATGATCGAAGATGACCGGCAGACCCTCAGGGACGGATACCGGAAAACCATCGAAAACCTTCGATCAAAAAATGGCGACCTGAAAATTTTTGAGACCTATAAATTCCGGATCGATCGCGAAAACAAGCCACCTCTTATCGGGGGATTTGCGGTGGATATTACCGAGAGGAAGGAGTCGGAGAGAGCACTGAACGAGAGCGAGGAAAAATACCGGCTCGTTGTCGAGAACAGCCATGACGCCATCTATATTCACCGTGATAACCGGCTCCTTTTTGTCAACAGCAGGGCATCTGACCTGACCGGTTACCCGAAGGACGAACTCCTGAAAATGAACCTCTGGGACCTGATTCACCCCGATGACCGTGTCCGGCTGCAGGAATCTGCGACACGCAGGCTCGACGGGGAAGAGATCCCGTCGTTTTTTACTGCGCGTGTCCTTACAAAATCCGGAGAGGTTCGGGAAGGCGATTTTTTTGTAGACCGCGTTGTCTACCTTGGTCAGTCCGCCATCCTCGGAATCTTCCGGGATACGGGTGAGCAGAAAAGGGCAGACCGGGAAATCCGCGAGAGCGAGCAGCGGTACCGGAACGTGGTCGAGGACCAGACAGAGTTCATCTCCCGGTTTTTACCGGATGGCACCCATGTCTTTGTCAATGAAGCCTATTGCCGGTATTTCGGCCTGAAACGCGAGGAGATCATCGGGCACCGGTTCCGGCCAAAGATCCCCGCCGAAGACCAGGAACGCGTGAGACAATTCTTTGCAGCCTTAACTTCGGGAAACCCGGTTGACAGCATCGAGCACCGGATCATCTTGCCGGATGGCAGCGTACGGTGGCAGCGGTGGAGTGACCGAGCAATTTTTGATCCCTCCGGAAAGGTTACCGAGTACCAGTCGGTAGGGCGGGATATAACGGAAGAAAAGGCAACCGGGGCAGCATTGCAGGAGAGCGAGGAACGGTTCCGGAAGATCTTCGAGAACAGCCCGATTGGCATGGCCCTTTCAACCCCGGATTTCCGGTTTATTTCGGTCAACCCCGCCATGGTAGCCATAACCGGATACCCCCAGGAGGAACTGCTGCAGTTGTCCTTTAAGGATATAACGCATCCGGATCATTTTGGCGGTGACATCGAGCATATACGGGAACTGGCAGAAGAAAAGATTCCGGTATACACTACGGAAAAACGATATATCAGGAAAGACGGCAGCATCATCTGGGGATTACTCAAGGTAACAACGATCCGGGATCAGCATGGTTCCCTGCGCTATTTCGCTGCCCAGATCGAGGATATCACCGAGCGGAAAAATGCTGAGGCCGCCCTCCGGGAAAGTGAAGAACGGTACCGCCAGCTGGTCGAACAATCACCGGATGCAATTATCGTTCATACCGATGGTCGGATCGTATATGCCAACCGGGCCTGCATCAGGCTAGTTGGTGCGCAGAGTTCCGGAGATCTTGTGAGCCAGCCGGTCCTGAATTTCGTCCATCCGGATTTTCAGCATATGGTAAATGAACGCGTCCGGGTAATGACCGAGGAAAAGGAACCTGTCGCGCTTTTAGAAGAGAAGTTTCTCCGGATCGACGGGACGGCGATTGACGTTGATGTGGCGGCGATACCAATCGTCTTTGAAAATAAACCCTCTGTCCAGGTTACTTTCCGGGATATCACCGGGCGGAAACGGGCGGAGGATTCACTGCAAGAAAGCGAGGAGTGTCTCGGTACCATAATTGAGCAGTCACCAATAAGCATCCAGGTGATGTCACCGGATGGCAGGACATTGAAGATCAATCATGCCTTTGAGGAGCTCTGGGGGGTGACCCTTGAGGATTTGAAGGATTACAATATGCTTGAGGATACGCAGCTCACCCGCCTGGGAACAATGCCCTGTATTAGGCAGGGCTTTTCCGGAGAAGCGGTTACGATCCCCCCTGTGCAATACGATACCCGCAGGATCCTGGGATTCGGGGAGAAAAGGTGGGTACAGGGCCGTATCTACCCGATCCGGGATACGGACGGAACCATCTGTAATGTCATCATGATGCAAGAGGACATTACTGACCGCAAGCGGGCAGAGGATGCGCTCCGGCAGGCAAATAAGAAACTCACGCTCCTCACCAGCATTACCAGGCACGATGTCAACAACCAGATCACGATGCTCACGGGTTTCCTCCGCATTATGGAAAAGCAACAGCCTGATCCCGCTCTTAGCGAGTATTTCCAGAAAATTGCTAATACGGCAAAAAGGATCTCCGCCATGATCCGGTTCACCAAAGAATACGAGAGGATCGGAATCCATGAACCCCTCTGGCAGGACATCCGTACAATCGTCAGGACGGCGGTACAGGAAAGCCCGCTCGGAACGGTTATCGTAAAAAACGATCTTCCTTCCGGAACAGAAGTATTCGCTGATCCGTTGATTGTCAAGGTCTTTTATAATCTGATGGACAATGCGGTGCGGTATGGCGGGAAGATCACGACTATCCGGTTTTCCGTGCAGGAGTCCGGTGATGACCACCTGATTCTATGTGAGGACGATGGCGAAGGTATCCCTGCTGAGGAAAAAGAGAGGATCTTCCACCGGGGTTTTGGGAAAAATACCGGGATGGGGTTGTTCCTTGCCCGGGAGATTCTCTCAATAACCGGCATCACCATCCGTGAAACCGGGGAACCGGGAACAGGGGCACGGTTCGAGATTTTGGTACCAAAAGGGGAATACCGGGTCGTCGATATCCAGCAAAAAATCATCCCTGAATAAAACTGTAGGCTCCGGATTTTCTTTATTGGCAGGGTGATTGATCCTGAAAGGTTACGATTCGTTATGATATTCACTGAACTAAACAGTTACCAGAAATGTTGAGGAGGATTTATGGCTGCAGCACATGTATTTCCATCCTATACCCGGGAGAGTCCCCGATCAGGTCGACATTGAATCTGCTCCTGTAAGGATAGTGGATGTCAGGTGCAAGATTGGGAGACTGCTGCGAAGATCGCGCAGGTACCTGGTGTCCCGATAGAAAAATTCCTATAATCGTGTAACCAGCTACACCCTATGGAATTCCCGAAAAATACATCAAAGTTCAAAGCAGTTGTCCTCACGGCGGATACATTTGAGGACATGGAAGTTTTCTTTCCCGTTTTTCGCCTGCTTGAGCAGGGATGGCAGGTAGATATAGCTGCACCTGACAGGAAGGAAATACATGGAGAACACGGTTATGGGTTAAAGCCTGACAAAATTATTGAAGAAATCAACCCCGATGAATACCATCTTCTTATCATCCCCGGGGGCTCTCCCGGAGGTGCGCCGGCAACCGTACGCAAAATACAGAAAGCACAGGAAATCACCCGATCATTTTTTACAAAAAACAAGCCCGTAGCTGCGATCTGCCATGGGCTCTGGACACTTGTCTCCGCCGGCATGGTGAAGGGCAGGCACCTTACTTCTTTCTGGCATGACGGCGTGCCGGAAGAAATAAAAAAGGCAGGCGGCATCTGGGAAGACAGGGAAGTGGTCGTTGATGGCAATCTCGTTACTTCCCGCTACCCAATGGATTTGCCGGCGTTTATGAGAGAAGTGATGAAAATGATCAAACAAATCGAAAAGAATCAACTGACAAAACAGGGTGTATAAAAATGTCCACATCAGCTTTATTCATTAAAACCATCTGCGTCTCTCTTATACTGGTTTCATTGGTAATGATTTTGGGTTGTACCACAACTCCCTCCGGATCGAACGGGAAAATTCCGGGAACCTCTTCACCTTCGACAACAGTATTTCCTCTATCTCCGGTACCTGCTCCAATTTCAAATTCCGGGCAATCTTCTGCAAACATCCAGTTGAGAGGTAATGTCTATGGATTATCTTCCAATCCGCATGCAGGAATTGACACAATTACTTTTTCCATCGGTCTTACACAGCAGGCACCAGCAGTTGACCTGACCAGGCTGGAAATTGTCTTTTCCACCCTAGGGACCGACCCGGTCATCCTCACCCGGGGCACGACAGATTCAACCAGCACGTTTACCACTACCGAGGGTAACTACGCCGTCACTTCAATGAGTCCCGGCAATGAGGTTGAGATCAATTTCAGAGTAAAGGAGGTTCCGGCAGGAACCACCGTGAATATTGAGGTGAGACCGGTTGTTGGTCCTGCACTACCCATCTCGAGGACTGTGCCCGCAATGATTTTATCAATGAATGTTCTCGATTAAATCTCTCTTTTCGTGATTCGGGAACATTGTTCGTTATCGACTCAGCACCCGAATAAAAGAGGTTCCGGTACAGGAGCGACCTTTTGACCAATCGTTCACTTCGTCCTCATTCCCCACCGCGATCAGCATGATATGGACCCGGATGTCTATTTATAGGAATCACCGGAATGAATGAGTATGAACAGTCTGAACCTGAACACTCAGATGGTTGAAGGAATTATTCTTGGCCTGATCGTTGTGATCATCCTGATCCTGTGTCCCCTGCCTCCGGCTTTCGCCATTGTTGTAGGCATACTGTTCGGAATTATGGCATTTCTCATCCTGGACGAAAGTAAAAAGGGGGGATGAATTCCTGCCCGCATACAAAGGGAAGCCATGATCGAAAATCACTTCTTTATCGCAATCCCTTTTTCACGTTGTTACACTGTTTTCGCCCACTTAAGACACAGAACCCGCGGGTTCTTTCAATAACGGAAACCTGCGCATTTCCGGTATCATTAAAAAACCTGTCCACGTCTTCAATAGTCCGGAATTTCGCGAACCGTAAGAACCTCCCTTTTGTTGACTCGCGGTGATATATCCGCCGAATTTCCCCGCCCTTTTCATAAACCCCACGACAAGTATCCCCCCTGTCTGAGCACACGATACGCCTCATGGAAAACCGCTAGGACATCCTCAAGAAAGCAGATGACCGTCATCATCAGGACGCAATCGAAGGAATCTGCACGATATGGCAGATGCTCGCCTTCGCCAAGCACAACTTTTCTACCCCGCTTCGCCATCTGTGCAAGCTCGCTGGAGGGGTCGATGCCGCAGCAGATGCCGAGCGGGACCGCGACCCGTCCCGACGCCACTCCCACTTCAAGACCGAGCCCGTGATCGGGGACAGCCCCGCGGAGTAGTCTCTGCTGTGCCTGATAAACATCGTCGTGTTCATCGAACCACCGGTCATAATCATTCGCATACGCATCAAAGATACGGCGGGATGGGATCATGTGCTGTTCCCGGGGATGGGACTCGACCGGATCTGTATCTTTTCCCGGATTGATTCCTCCTGCCCTTGCAGTGTTGAGATCCCCGAGTCGCCCTGGTCGTAATAGTAGAGCAGGAGATGAAAATAGTCCGCTATCAGGTCCTGGAACTCTTTTTTGTACCGCACTTCAACATTGCTGTCCCCGACGAAACTCCTGATGGAGATGAACTGCTCTTTTTCAAACGAGAAGTAGGGTTTTCTGAGCTGCTCAAGAAACCGGACGGTGCCGAAGTTTTCCAGGAATTTCAGGAAGCCTTCGGTCAGCGGTTCGTCGAGCACGTACTCTTTCATGAGTGAACCGTCAACACAGATTTTAGTCTGAACTGACTTGAGTATCCGCACTCTCTGCCACCTCACAGATCGCTTTTGCAGCTGCGCTGCATTCATCGCGGGTATTGAAATACGAAAAACTTGCCCTGATACACCCTTTCCCGCCGTCTATACATTCATGGACGAGTGGGGCGCAGTGGAGCCCGGTCCTCGTAGTCACGTTGTAAGCCCGGGCAAGGATGAATCCCGCTTCATGATTTTCAATGCCGTCGATGTTGAACGATACGACCGGGAGGTCAGGGTTTTCGTTATAGATGGTGATCCCCCGTATGTTCTTCAGTTCGCGGATAAAATAACGGGTGAGATCCCTGTTCTTCTTCTCAATTGCTTCCTGACCGGTCGATGCGATGAACTGAATCCCGGCGTAGAGCGATGCAATGCCGGGATAGTTGTGTGTACCTGCCTCGAAACGCATCGGCATCTCGAAGGGATGAGCGAGTGTTCGTGAATCCGTACCCGTGCCGCCCTGCCGGGTGATCGCGATCGCATCAGGTTCAGCGATGAAAAATCCACCAATGCCTGGTATGCCGAAGAGTGCCTTGTGCCCGGTAAATACGAAAGCACCGACCGGGATGTCCGAAAGATCGATAGGTATGTGACCGGCGGTCTGGGCCCCGTCAACGATGAAGAAAATGTCATTGGCATGGAGGTATTCTGCAATCGGTTTGATATCCTGCACCGACCCGAGTACGTTGCTCCCGTGCGTCATGACAACGAGGCGCGTATCTCTGCAGATGGCCTTTTTTATCGCAGTAAGGTTCACGCGTGTACCGGCGAATGGTACAACCGAAAGCCTGATCGCCCCGTCCTGCTCCAGCGCAGTGAGCGGGCGGAGCACCGAGTTGTGTTCGAGTTCTGTGGTAATCGTATGGAACGGCGTACCAGTCTTTTTTACAAATCCGTGAATCAGCAGGTTCAGTGAGTCGGTGGCATTCTGGGTGAAGACGTAGTGTTCGGGAGGATCCGCATGGAAAAATGCACCGAGGGCCTCACGTGCGGCAGTAGGGTAATCCATGGATCCATTCCCCGTTGTCCGTCCCGGTTCATGCAGAGGCTGTCGCAGGCACTGTGCAACTTCCTCAAGTACCTCAGACGGTTTCGGCCACGTTGTTGCAGCATTGTTGAGGTAGATGAGCGGGCCTTGCGCATCCTGCGGTTCGGGATTCATTATGATGACCTGTGATGTGCCGGTTCTTTGTTTTTGTGATGACGTACCTGCACCGAACCCGGAAAGTTGTTACTGGAACGCGAGATACAGGAAATAAATCCCGATAAGCACAATCGCGGCACCAATGACTTTATCGGATACCTCTCCGCTGACCCGTGCCATATCCTTGATTTTTTTACCAAGCGCTCCTCCTACCGAGCTGATGACAATGAGTGGGATGGAGAGCCCGACAGCATAAATCAGCATCGTGAAAAATCCCTGGAACGCAGTCTGGTAGAGGGCGATATATGTCAGGACAATAAGGAGCATCGGAGCCCCTCTCCCAACAGTAATTGCACCAAACGAGAGCCCGAGCAGGAATGCACCAGTTACGGTGTAAGACATTGGCGCTTTGAAGAAATTGAAAATACTTCGTATAGGCGGTTTGTAGACCAGGAGAAGTTGCAACCCCATCAGGATCAGAAGGACCCCTCCGATAGCCCACGCGATAGTGCTGTTAAGGAACAGCAGGTATTTTCCGATAAATCCTGCAATCACGCCGAGCGGCAGGAGCACGAGTACCGTACCGATGCAGAACGATATGGTCAGTTTAAGAATATTGGTGAGGGAAAGTTGCGTATTCCCACTCGTCAGGTATCCTATCAGTCCGAGGCACAGGACGCTGTTGCAGGGACAAATACCGGCAATCAGCCCGAAGATGAAGATGCCGAGGATTGAAGGATCGAAGGTTGCCATTTCATTACCATGTTACAGAACTGATAAAATAGATTTGTTCATGCAATCTTTTCTGGGTGGTGATGGCATGCGCTCAGTACACAGCGACAACCACGATGCGAAGCAGGGTGTGAGGAGCGGGCCGGAGCAGCAAGACGGTATGGAGTGGAGCGACGTATACGGGTGCGTACTGCATCTCAACAATGCAAAAAGAAAAAACAGGGAGAGCCTGTGAGCGGAGCGGAATGCAGGAGAGCAAAGCGGGCCGGAGTGCAGCGAAGACGAACAGTCTCGGGCCCCATCGCCGTTACAGTGCTCCGAGTCATCGATCCACATCTTTCCTCAGATGCGATTCGATCTGGTCCTGGCGTTTTATTGTCTCAACGAGCGCCGAGAAGACCGCAGCTTCGAGTGGATCATCACAGGCGATGAACGCTTCACTCGAATGCTTTTTTGCCAGTTCCACCAGTTTTTCCCCGTACTGCTGGTCCTCTTTTTTCAGTGCCCGGGACGACCGGGCCCAGCGGTCAGCAATCCGGTTCACTCCCTGACGGATACTTTCAAAACTCCTTCCCATTACGACACCTCCAGAGTCCGCTGTGCATAGGGGAGGGTTCCGCTATCACGATGCGAGCGGGAGCTGTGATGCAGTGCAGTCCCGGCTATGTCGTCAGCCGGTGCGATCTCGATGATGTGATCAGCCTGTCGCATCAGCACGGAGAATGAGCGGTCAACAGATGGAGCGTATAAGATAACGAGTGATTCGCGGCCGATATCTCTAAGCATCCCCGCAATCTGCGGCATCATCTCCTCTGCACCATCAAAGAGCGTCGGATCGTGCTCGAGGAGGAGGACCGTGTGGCTCGCCTCTTTCAGTATCGTGAAGAGCTGGTGAGCCGTGAATGCCCTGCGGACCTCGAAGTTCTCGGATGAGCGGTTGATCGAAGAGAGAAGACGAGAGTAATTGCCGCTCACGTAGAGGAAGAGGAACCGCTGGAGGTCCGCGTTGCTGTTGAGTGCGGAGATCATTACCTTCTCCGGGGCAATCACCGCATTAAAGGTGCCTGGATGGAGCGGCATTCCCTTGCGGAGTTCGATCAGCATAGCACCGGATCACTCCCACTTTGGTGTGGATAAGGCTCAGGTCTGAGGGGGGTGAAAGTGAGGCGTAACACTAATGTTTTCTGAAACAGAGTGAAGGTTATGCGGCAGGTACTCACGCATCTGTTCATCCGGAGGACACTTTAAATTTTAAAAAGTTTTAAGTAATTTAAGTGATTTTATGCCAAATGATAGAAAATACACGGCTTTCTGCGGCTTGTATTGTAAAGATTGTATTCCCAGCAACGAACGGCTGTTTCAACTCCTCAGAGATTTAGAAAAACTTTTGATCGAGATAAAATTTGATGAATATGCTCAGCTCAAGGCCCTGAATATTTCCCCCTACAAAAATTATCCCCAATTCCACGAAGTGCTTGGTGAAATGAGGAAATTGGAACGAAAATCACTATGCACAGAGGGTGGATGTAAGGAAGACTGTAAGATCAGAAAATGCGTTATTGGAAAGAAATATGAGGGTTGCTGGGAATGCGCAGACCATAAAACCTGTCCACTTCTTCAGTACCTTAAGGAAATTCATTCTATTGAGCATAATTTAGCCATGATCAGGAAGTATGGGCCTGAAGAATGGAGTGCATATCGTGGGAAACATTACTGCTGGCTTTAGATGATGGCACCTGCAGACAGAATAAACGATGACAGTTTCCGCATATCGTAACATTGATACTTTTTGAGGAATACTACCGGTTATCATGTGCGGCAGGTATTCCCTCATCTGCATCGATGATCTTGGCAGAAGGTTCCGGATCTTCGACCCGATGCTCGGCATCCGCTCCCACTTCAACATTGCACCATCCCAGGTAATGCCGGTGATCGTGCAGCGGGAAAACGTCGAGATGGTCATGATGCAGTGGGGGCTCATCCCGAACCGGGTGAAGGACCCGAATAAATCCATGCACCCCGTCAACGCAAAGGCGGAGACACTTGCGGAAAAACCGATGTTCTGCGGCCTGCTGAAGGACCGGCGCTGCCTTGTCCCCGCAAGCGGTTTCTATGAATGGAAGAAGGAGGGAACAAGAAAAATTCCCTACTATATCCACCTGAACAACAGCCCGATCTTTGCAATTGCCGGCCTCTATGATGTATGGCATGATGCAGGGAATGCAGCACACCTGACATACACAATCGTTACCACCGGTGCAAACGAACTCGTGGCGCCGCTCCACGACCGGATGCCTGCGATCCTTAAGCGGGAGGATGAAGACCGCTGGCTCGCCGGCGATGCTCCAACATCTGATGAGATGAAAAGGATTCTCCAGTCCTACCCGGCTGGTGAAATGGATGCGTACCCGGTGTCCTCACGGGTCAATAGTACAGATGTCGATGATGAGCGGTTGATCCAGCCGCTGGCGACGTTGTTTTGAAAGATTTTCTTGTCGTGATTGTTGCATGTTCAAACGCGATCGAGGTCACGAAATACCCGGACAAGGAAATATCGTTTAGCTATTTGATAACATTAGAAACGAGAGAATTAGTATGTTTGCTAACATTACGATTCCGACAAAATGCGACAAAAATCGTCAAAATTTCTTGCGCAGAGTGGGAAAAGAGGGGATTCTCGAAAGACACGTTATATTCATGAAAAAGAATGCGAAAGCTGAAAAACTTTACTCTGAATAAACACATTCGAGAGCGGTTGGATCAGTGGAATTCAATTATTTGATAATTTCTGGCATATTTTTTACCTAGGACAATCTAATCCGATAAGTTTTTGAATAAACTCTGTTGATGGATGTTCTGGAGGAATTTAGGAAAAAATTTGGACAGCGCTTTTTAAATCTTTTTTATATATTTTATGGGCTAATTTTTTTACCCTTTTTCCCATAATATAGAGAGATACGGGAGGACTTTTTTTATAAATCTCTACGGTAATCGTTTGTCGTGTTCCTGTAGACCACTCTTTCTTAAATCTGCTTTTCCCTTCATCTCGTAATCCAAGAAAATCGAATTCCTGGTAATGAGTACCAAACAGCATCTTAATTATTTCTGCAATTAAAATGACTCCGGGAGAATATTCCGCATATTTTTGACTATAGGTTATTTGAGCTGGATATATAGTGGTACCATATTTGTATGTTAATACCCCGGCAATATCGGTGGTCCCTGACGTTAAAAAATAGATTGCCACCATATTTTTATGTGCCAGATGCGTCAACAATTCTTCATAAAATGCCTTTTGCTTTTCGCTGCCGCCCACGCTAAAATCGCTATTCTTTTTCCACCCGGATTGCTCTATGGCAATAAATCGATCTAAAGCGTCCGGCAGGATCTCAGGATTGTCAATACATTGAAATTTCACTCCTTCAGGAAGGTCAAATAATTTTTTTCTGTGATTCTTCCATGCTCGCTGTGTGTTTCTCCCACGTTTCTTTAAGTGTTCCTCCCAAGTTCCCGTCATTGAGGTATAATATGAAATAAATTCCGGAATGGCTCTAGCAGAATACGATATATTGTCAAAAAACCTTTTATTAAGAACAGGATTATTCTCAGGTTGTTCTTTGAGCAATATCCCGTCCCATTGCGTAAACTCGTTGTTCAGGAACTGAAAAATCCTGTCCCAAATAAGGTCTGGTTTTACTGTCGTCACTATTGCGGGTTTATCCCCGCCACCCCATTCAGCAATGAACCGTATTACCCTCAAGAGACATATATTCCCCACGTTCATGCTATCTATTCTGAACGGCGCAATGCCGACAAGCGCTGCATCGCGTCTCACTAAAAGAATAAATAAGCTGTTGTTTTCATTCCTGTAATGTTTCCAAGCCGTGTACACAAAGGGATATGTAGAATAAAATGAGGGGTTGATACTTTTATCGATCAATCCATCCCATTCATCTTTAATGGCGAGAAAAGCTTTTTCAGAATCGATGAGCTCAATTCTCAACTCCTGATTTATCGAATTCATCATTTATTCCGAGCGATGTGTGAAGGTACGACCACAATCCTCACAAATGCATTCTGGTGATGGCATAACCTGTTCTTTAGCACGATAAATATTCTTTTATACTCAAACATAAATTGATATGAGTTACTTTTGATATATATATATTTTGATTTTATTTTATTTAATCTAAATTGATTTAATTGAAAAAAAAGAGTATCCAGTGCATTTTTATGAAAAAAATATATGCAATTTTTTATTTTCCGTGCCGGAAATACACAACTATTAAATTCATTGATTATTGTTGCGATTATGTGATTAATATTAAAAGAGTGGCATTTTTGTGAGATAACCCTAATGAACAATGCGAGAGTCCGGATTCGAACAAATTTTTTCTTATCGTTTCATGCAATCCATCCCTCTTCCACTTCATCCTTCCCCATACTCTAAGGCATCATATCCACTATTTTCATGATTTCCGGGATCTTTTTCCTGTACAGTTTTCTTGTAAGAGATCCCGGAAAATGCTGTATTAGTGGATATAGTGTCTTAGGAAAAATATGGTGCCACCTCCATCATAACCCATAAAACGTCTCCCTGTCCTGACCGCCGCTGTTCAAATGCGATCGAGGTCACGAAATACCTGGACAAGGAAATTACATATGGCTATTTGATACCATTAAAAACGAGGGAACTTGCACACGTTTTAACGCGTGAAAATGCCTGTTTTAACGTTTTGATGCCAAAATTTAACGCCAATCATCGGGATACCAATGAGATCTGTCAAAAAACACTTGACGTTTCTTATGCAGACTGGCAAAAGATGGGATTTTCGAAAGGTACGTTACATTGGATGAAAAAAATGCAAGAGAGAATAAATCGTTTACTCTCTATAAAAACGCTAGAAAGCGGTTGAATCAATGGGATAACCCTGTAAAGGCAACGAAAGAATAGAAATAATGATGTTCGGTAAAGTTATCTTCATTCTTGAATTTGAAGGATATGAATACCACTAAATAAATGATTCATCTAAAGATCTGATATATGACAAAAATCAATCTTGAAATCCGGGTTACTGCAATAATTTTTGCACTCATTGGAGGAGCCGCAATTACCTGGCTGTCAGGTTTTCTTCGTCCACTCCTGCCGGAAAAGACAGTTGACGTCCTCCAGTGGGGATCCCCTTTTCCTTTCCTTCACAAGGTAGTAACATTTAACGGACCGGTGTTTGTTGACTGGTCGATGGCGGCTGTCGATTTTGTTATCTGGACAATCATGTTATTTATTATAATCTATGTGGTATGGCTCTCACGGTGCCGAGAATAAAAAAAGATAAGGCATAAATCTAACCTCTATTTTCTGTAAAGATTAAACGTTATCAAGGGGAGATAACGCCCTCCCCCTCAAAAACGGATATAATCCAATAACATTCGCTACTTCTAGTCCTCTTTTGCTAGCCCTTGCCCAGCAATTCATATGGGTCGTGCGTCAATCTCGGGGGGTAGCAGTCGGCGGAGGAGGAAATCCGGTACCTGCTGTGAGGTATGTACCGCCATATCGAAATATGCCCGGTTGTCCCTCTCACCATTGTATGTCAGGTTAATCTGGAAGTGGGTATCGAGGAGCGTAACTGCACCCAGCGTTGTGATCACTGCACGCCGTTCCGAAATGACTCTGTCCTCGCCCACCACCATATTCTGCTTATCACCATCGATATCGGTAATAATCAAACCTTGGTTCGAGAGCACAATGATATGCGTGTTCCCGATGGTTATTGTCTGACCTTCAGGGAATGAAACTCCGTATTTAGTAGTGAAGGGCAACGAGTTCCCTGGTGATACATTTGTAACTGATACTGACAGTGTCAGGAATGCAACGGCCAAAATCACAATTACCAACACAATAATTCCAAGGATTAACTTTATCCCGGACCCGCCTTTTCCCTTTGTCCGTGCTTGTTCCTCTTTCCGTCCTTCTTTCCGTCCCGTTTCTTTTGCCTGATCGCGCTCCCGTTGCTTCTGCTTTTCCTCTTCCTGACCCTTTACCCGGGCTTGTTC
>JACTUB010000026.1 GCA_015660885.1 Methanoregulaceae archaeon
CAACCGAGGCGTATCAATAATCTTGGCAGGAATAATTCTATTAAAATCCCTGTACAATGACCATTGCATCTATTGCATAGCGTTTCAATTCCACATCATTAATCTGTTGAATAGCTCCGTTAGCATTAGTATCATGGGTATGAGTCGTTGTATATGAATTGATTCTTTCAATTTTTGGTAAATGAGGTACAATTTTTCTAAGAGGACTATCAGGAGATGATTCTTTGATTAGACGTATCATTATTCCCAGACTATTTGCTCCTTTCAATGAATCCTGAAATCTTAAACGTAAATTTGCCTCTATCAAAGGTCGTATCGCACGTACAACCGATAATTTATCGATGTCGCGTGGATCATTGATATAGTAGGAAATCAATTGATAATTTTTCTTATAGACCGTTTGAATACATTCTTCAAGGTCGCAATCTTCTAGTGACGAGTAATCGTTTGGAGCCCGTTTAATTTCATAAACCGAAACTAAAGTTGGATCAATATTCCCATTTTGAAGAAAAGACTGGAGAAAGCTTGGATCATGTGAGAGAAGAACGAGTTGATTGGATTTTAATGCAAGGCTCTTTAGTGCGATCTGTGTTGCTATCTGACGTGATTGATCTAAACTCGACATGGGATCATCGATAATCACAATCTTGTTAGATATTTCAGGGTCGAGATTATTTTTCGCCATGAAGAAAGAAAACGCCAGAGTTCGTTTATCCCCATCGCTCATTGTATTTGAAAAGCCGGGTTTTTCTAAGTCTTGTTTTTGTGAGCCGAGTACCAATTTTTGATTTCTCACTTTCAGATGGTATTTCATTCTGGGGAGTCCTTTTTCATTAGACGTATCAAAATCTACAATTCTGAATCCCGCATTAAAGCAATCGAGATAACGATTCATCTCATCTTCATAACGTCCTAATAACACATTGGTAAATGATTCGAGTCTTGCACGAGCCGCTTTTTTTTGTTCTTCAAGAGATTCTTTCTCCTGAATTAGAGTGACATATTGTTCGCACAATTCTTTATTCGGTGATGAATGTCGTTTTTGTTGTTGCCTCAACAGATCAAGATTGCCACTTATTTGTTGACGATCAGCCATTTTAAGACGATTTTTTGTACCTTCAATAGTTGTATTCAGGGATTGAACGTCAGTGTTGTATTGTTGTATTTTGGATAGAATTCTACGATATCTCTCATTAACTGAATTAAATATCTCAATATTTTCCGTTGCAATAGTAGGTTTTGCCAATTTACCATCAAGAAATTTTTGAACGGAATCTCTGATAAGAGTTAAATCTGTTTTAATAGATTCTCCTAAAATTGGGTGTTCCAAATCTCTTGTTATCTGTTTTCTCCAAACACTACTGTATAAACGTTCATTATTGATACAGATTTGGGATACCTCTGATAAGGCATCATCCGATAGATTGTCACTAATGATTTCATATTGTTCCTGAAGATCGTTTTGATGGTTTTTATATGAGTCATCGAAAAATTGTTTGTATAACTCGATCAGTTGAGCAGCATTTTTCAGATCCAGTCCACAAAATGGACAAATCTCGGTTTTTATTAGGGAAAGCCCCTCTTTAATCCATTGCTCATTTTGTTCATTCATATGAGCATTCATATGCTCTATTACTCTCGTCCTCGCTTCTTCTGAGATTTCTAATAATGAAACAGAAAGTAATGTTTTTACTTTTTCTAAATCAGGTGTAGAAAGTATGATTGGTGAAAGAGTTGGGTTTGCACAAATTGCGTCAACGTTCACTACAGATTGATAATAAGTCTCTCTCTGTTGAATTCTCCTTTTAATATCTGTATCTTCTGGGAGATTGAGATAATCTCCAATTGGCATTGGATCACTCATCCTCTCAATTTCTCCAGTCCGATTTCGTATTTCATATGTTATTTTTGCTATCTGTTCGGTCAAGCGATCGACTTCGTCTTTTAATGCTCCCCCTTGTTCACCAAGGGTAAATTCTAGTAATGAACGCCTTTGATCAGATGATACTTCAAACCCCGAATAGACATTGTCATTCACAAAAACTGAATCAAAAATTACGATATTTTTACATCCCTGATTCCAATTCCCGTTTTTGTAAAGATAGTTCGCATTATCAATGCGGAATTCAACTTCTGGATCCTGTGTCCCATCAAGAGTTTCTCTTACTGCAATTATCGAGGGCTTATTCTGGGCCAACGAAGAAAAAATTGTTGTCAGAGTCGATTTACCACGCGCATTTTCACCATAGAATATTGTAATTTTCGAGAATTTTTTTGCCCGGGTTATCGCATCATGCAACAACCCAATGCCTTTAATCTTTATTATTTTTTCAATCATTATGATTGATTCCGTTTTATGGAGATATTTATATCTCCCTGCTTGTCAGTCTCGGCAGCAGCGCATCCCGAATCTGCTTTTTCGATGTGAGTTGGCGCACTGTTTTTTTTATTTCTCACTCTATTTTTAATGACAACTGAATGGCGCGAATATGTTTGCAAATGACGTTCCTTGTCATGTGATCGGTACAAGTGCAAGTCCAAGTTGCCATAATCATGCATCTGAGCTTTTCGATCTCGAAACGTCCGGATGATTTGGTAATAAGTAGTCTTCGAATTGCGAACGGACATCCCATTCATTTTTTAAGGGCTCCTTCTATCACCGTTTCGTTTTTTTTCATTAACTGGTGATCCTGAATATGCACCGCATCCCCGCTCGCTACCATTCTCTCGATGAATTCATTCTCCTTCGAATACGTCACAATCAGCACATCCGACGCCCGGGTCATGGCAACGTACAGATACCGCTGCTGCAGATCTAGGTCCGCTCGGGTATGTGGCTCAAACAGATCAGCCCACATTACAAAAACTACCCGGTACTGGAGACCCTTGGATGAAGCCACGGTCTGGACTTTCATCGACTGTTCGAAAACTTTCATCCGTGAATAATAATCCTCGTTCAGCCAGGTAACCGGACCGAGCCTGCTAAGGTCCTTGAGGAAATTTTTGAAAACCTCCGCGTCCTTGTAAGGCCTCCTGATATAGAGTATTCCCATCTCGTGAGGCTGCAGGTCTATCATGATCTCGTTGAAAGGTACATTTCGGTCAAGGAGCACTTTTGCGATATTGACAATTCGTTTGCATTCATCGGCATGGTCTTGGCATCTGATGAGGATTGGCTGGGGTCCTCGCCGGATAGCCTGGCTCGGGTCCACAGGCACGATCGAGATAGAATCCTCATTGTTTTTCACATTCTTCGCCGTGAAATGCGCCGCGAGCCTGAGGATCTCCCGTGTATTCCGGTAATTCCGATCGAGATCAAAAGCTGAATGGATAGTTCTTCCAACCGCTTTGATTCCCAGCGATTTCCAACTGACTGAATCTATGAGCCGTATTCCTTGGTTGCCGTCACAGACTATCAGCAGATCACCATCAAGCGGATCGCTGAGCGCTTCGAGGATACACGAGAACCAGACGGGCGGGAAGTCCTGGGCCTCATCAACCAGGATTGCATCGTACTTCCGGGAATCCCCGGCATGGTGCTGGAGGTGCTCCAGCAATCTTTTCCCAAGGCTCGCGTCATCCTCAAGCTGCCCGGTAGAAGGATCTTCCCTCCGGGAGAAAATTCCGTTATGCTTTGCCCATCTGTCGAAATGAAATACGTTGATCCGGGAATAACCCTCGAGTACGTGCCTTAGGTACACGCTCAGGACAACATTGTAACAAAGCAACAGGATCTTTGCACCGGGGTCCCGTTCGTGCAGCCATTTTGCCCGTGAGATAAGTAGAACGGTTTTTCCGGAGCCGGCAACCCCATATATTATCCGGTGGCCTTCACCGATCTTCCGGGCATTGTTCTCCTGACGGCGGTCAAGTACGACCAGATCAAAACATTCCTCTATTTCATTTTCCGTCAGGGATTTTAATGGCAGGTAACTGAGAATTATTTCCGGATGAATGATGGACCGAAGAATATCGACCTGTTCTGGTGTGAAGGGGGTGATCTCCCAGTAAGGATCAAAAAAACGCATCAGAGTATTTCGTATCTCATCGGCGGATGCATTTTCAAGGTCAACCAGTTCGTCCCGGAACAACGTATTATCTGTCTTGAAAATTTCCGCAACGTTCTGATCCTTCCTCCGTAAAATATTGTCACGGGAAATATTGGATAACACCACGAAATGACAGAACGGGAAGAAGAACTTGTTTTTCCGGGGACCATCTTTATGGAAAAGCAGGGAACGGCTCGGACTTTTCTCACACGCCCCTGCCAGTCTCCACATATAATTCCGGGCCTGTTCGAGTGGATGGATTTCCTGACGTTCGCGATCATTGATATTGACCGTTATTTCTGAATGATTTCCTCTGATAATATCGTCAAGATACCAGCCCTTCACTTCAATAATGATGACACCGAGATCCGGAGCGATTACAATAAAATCCGGATGCCGGTTATCGATATTGGGTTCATAATAAATGAGATAGTCATCAGGAAGTTTTTTCAAAAGAGCGAAAGTACGTTCCTCACCCCGGCTTGCCTTTGCAGAAAGACGATCGGGGATGCATTCGGCCATGTATAACACACCACTAAAATTTCAGTAAAATTTTTTTAATAGAGAATCCCTCTTTTCCAGAAAAAGGGTTTATTGTAATCTCGTTCATACTTCGCAAAAACACTTTCAGATAATGCCGGATATTTTGCCGCTTCTAAGGGGATATTAAACATGTATGATTCAATTTTGTCGTAATCCGGATCATTTTCATCAATTAATGTCAGTTCCAGTCCCACGACAATATATACGGGCATTTTTCTCTCATAGGCAAACTCCTGGTACCTTTTTAGTTGGGCAGGATACGACCACTCCAGTTGATTTTGCCGATTTAACCGGGTCCGGAATTTACATTCAACGGCAAATTGTTCTTTCGTCGGTATGTATTCAAAAATGAAGTCCGGGTTTTTGCTGCTTTCAACGTACCTGTCCGAATTGGTTTTGAAGGAGTGGGTTTTTTCAATAATCCTGAAATAGTGTTGAGAGAATAAATTTTCAACGTGATCTTCGAATCTTTGTCCTTTTATTTCTGGTGCATCAGATGTATGATATTCAATTTTGTGAAAAACATCCCCGATTTTTCCCACAATTCCCATAGAAATAGTTAATGTATTGTTTATGTATATATTTATTATGTTTATTATTTTTAGAATTTCAGAATGTTATTTCATTTTCTGATGCAAAAATCGCGAGTAAATTTTTAAAAGTCTAACTTTGTCCTAAAAACCGGGATCACAAAAACAGGACATTTTCCCATTATTCATTCATAGGAGTATCCTGATGCTGACATGTCTTCCGGAACGGTGAATAGAAGCCCGTGCAGATGTCTGCCCGGAGATGACGGAGTACGGATATAAGAAGATCTTTCTTAAAGATCTTGCTGCACTTCCAAAACGTTATCGTGCCCGGATTGAGCGGCTGGTCTTTGACGAGATTCCCGCATCGGATAACCTGTTCAGGGATTTTGATATCCACAAGATGAGAGGTTATGAGAATTATTTCGTATCCGTACCGGACGATACCGCATCGGGTGTAAGATCACATCAGATGACACGATCATATTCTAACGGGTAAAGAGCCGTGGAGAGATCTACGGTGTTTTTCCATAACGTTGATTATTCCTCTTTTTCTTTCCTGCCATCAATCCCAAAAAATCACTTTCCCCAAAACCTCTTGCTATCAGCAGGCAGGTCTGGTCAAACAAGGGATCTGCCAGCCAAACAGGTTTAAACAGGCCGGTTTTCCTGGCATCAAAATCGGCTATCCCCCATTACAAGCCCAATCCACAGGAATCCGGAAAAAAGGGCATAAAAACGTCCCATTCAGGCCGGTCAGAAAAGACCGGCCCAAAATAAAATACGCCCATTATGAGCCCCTATTGCCATTCCGGGCAATATTCAGCACATGGAGGGTGCGTATGTCCAGAAAGGAGAACTCACCGTCGCTGCTCTAAAATCAGGGTGGAGATCCCGGCAAGGGGTGATTCAGTAACAATGGGATAATGTCCATCCGGAGCAGAAAATTTGCCTGTTTTTCCTTCTTCTCATAATTACTGATTTCTCCTGAATGAGTAATTGAACAATCTTAATCCAGCAGTTTTAATGGAGACTTTTATGTCAACATTTACTGCCGTTTTCACCAAAGAGGATAACCTGTAGGTGACCGAAGGCCCAAAAAAAGTGGATACGATCCGACAGGGTAGTACCGTAGATGAAGCGGTCAGTAACCTTAAGGAAGCAACTACCCTTTACCTTGAAGAATTTCCTCAGGCGAAAAAGAAAGGGGGGATCTCACAACCTTTGAGCGGTCATCGGCTGCAACAACAGAAACCTAATCATCACTGCCGCAAAAATAGTACGGGTAATAATCCAGGGGAATGGGATGGTAACAAAAAATACTTCTGCCACCATTGAAAAAAAGGAACCCTCGTCACGGGGAGAGGGACTCAACCAGACCGAGCGGAGCATCCTGATACAATCCACAGAGCGTCATGACAAAGCGCTCAGAAAATTAAGCAGACTCTGATCTTTTTTTTCGCATCCTTAGAGTGCTTCTGAATGCTCTCGCAGCCACTGCCCGATCTCATCGGGTTCATAGGTGTACGATGCTACCTCCGGCATGAATTCTACAATCAAATCGTCATCAGCTGCAATAAAAAAACCTGACTGGCCGAGAATATTTTCAGCAACGATAAGCGCTGTCCGCTTGTTTCCATCCATAAACGGGCGATAGCATGAAGGATGATTGCTGCCCTGGTAAACGTGTCCTCAGTCCGGTTTGCACGAAAGACCATGAAATGAAGGGTGGCTTCTGAAAGTATACCCTGTGCTCCATCATATCTCAGGATGATCTCATCATGGATCCCGATAATCTTTTCAACGGTGAGATCGGACATGCCTGTTTAATCCGGGTCATGACTCCATGCATACCTTCCGCTTTCGAGTCTACAACATAATCATGACTGTCTGGAGAAGTACCATTACCTTTTTATCGTTGGGAAGAATCATCAGAATATTCTCTCAGCGTACATGCAACGAAAAATACTAAAAGAGGTAACGTATGAAAAAAATAACGAAACCAACAACTCCCCGTCAACAAAAGCCCGACCCCCACGCGGACACGGCGGACGGGGAAAGCGCCGTGCTCGCGAAGATCGCTTCGATGCCGGAACCGGATCGCGTCATAGGTGAGCGGCTCCATGAGATCATCAGGGCCAGTGCGCCGGTCCTCTCGCCGAGACTCTGGTACGGGATGCCCGCGTATGCCAGGGACGGCAGGATAGTCTGTTTCTTCCAGAGCATGCAGAAATTCAGGACGAGGTACGCGACGTTCGGCTTTATGCACGAGGCGAACCTCGACGAGGGTAACATGTGGCCGACCGCCTTCGCGCTGAAAAAAGTGACTGCCGCCGAAGAGGCGAAGATCGCCGCGCTCGTGAAGAAAGCGGCGAGCTGAGGACTAAACCGCCAGCGGGCCCGGGACAGGAAGTTGCCCGGGCATTCTTCAAACCGGTATCTCACCGTTGTCCTCACCGCCGGAGGTCAGAAAAAGGGGAGGATTTTTTATGCCTGGTGGCCGGCCCCTGCAGTTTCAGATCATGCCAATCGATCCGGGTGGGAAGACCAGGTATTATCCAGGTACCTTTTCACCCTGCGACAGCGGCTCTCCGTCGCACCGGACTTCAACAATCCGGTCATCCAGGATTTGGAAATACTGCCACGTTTTCCAGGGAGAGAGTACCCAGATCTCCCGGGATACGACAGCGGTATTCGGTATCCTGCGGAGCTGGAGGATTTCCTCGCTGAACATCCTCGCGATCTCCTGCGGGTTGCTGATGTGCGAACGTATCCGCTTGACCCGGACAAATACCGTGCAAGCGGCAGTGAAGAGGATGAGATCATAGTGAGATCTCTGCAGGACCGGTTTGTCCAGCACTACTCCCCGGCGGCACGCAATTTCCTGTGCCCCGCGAATAGCCATGAGAGGCTGTGGTCCTCTCGTCATTCCGGCTCACGCCCGTTTCCGTCAATTGTTCTCGTGCCTTTATCATCACGGTTAAGGAGTTCCCCGGCTTCCCCTCCCTTCCTTCCGCCTTTCAGCTCCCTCCTGACCCGCCGCGTCCGGATGCTGACGTTGTAGAAATGATTCCTCGTCTTAGACACGATCACCCGTTCCAGTGTCTTGCCATGGGTGACGACTCCCCGCTTCACAATATCCGGGATGAGCCAGAGGGGGATGTCCCGCTCGATCTTCGCCGGTCGCCTGGGCATCAGGACCACTCCCGAATACCGGGATGGAGGGTGTTCTCCCGTATGGTTGTCATGTTCTTGGATGATGTTCCTGCATCATTTCCGGCTGTCTTGGGGAAGAGTCGGGTACTGCTGTTTCTTTTTGTCTGCTTTACCGGGTTCCTGGAAGATCCCGCTGTGCTGGTTTCCTTGTTGTTGTTTGTCATGGGTATTGAGAGGTGAAATTACGTCAATTGGTTTTTTTATCTGAAGTAATTCAACGAAAACGAGAGCATACACTCTCTTTTGTCAATGACAGAACGCTGGTGTTACGGTGAGCATAGACAACCCGTGGCTGTGTCTATAGGTCAGGCCGTTGGTTAACCTGCAGGAGACCTGCCTGGTACACAGGGTGAGGCTGTCGCATTCACCGGTATACCGGCGCTTACCGGCGGTTACGGAAAAAAAGTAAAGAGTGAGAAAACCGGAGAATGGTCGCCGGTACGCCGGTAGCGCTTGGCTATGTTCATCGCCTTATCGGTTTCGGGAGAGACAGCCGGTACAGGGAATTTCTCCCGGGGAACTAAGGGTAAAAGCCGGTGAGACAGGGCACTGAATTGTGCCTTGATAACGTATACTGCCTTCTTTGCCCGGTTGAGCAGGTTGATGAAGAATTCCTGGATCATCGTACTCATCAATCAAGCACGGGTCTGGAGTTAAATAGAGCTGATACATCCGGTTCGATGAATAGTATGTCTGACGAAACGCTGCACAATCTCTGCCCGGATTGGTGAGGGGGAGAGGGGTGAGCCTGCACACGCGGCGTTGGTGTGGCTTCCTTTTACGGATCTGACAATCCCTTCCATCAGCAATTTATGAGAAGTTATTCAGCCCGGACAGCAATAAAAGTCGCCGATGAATGTGATTTCGGAACCGGTAAACCATCTTCAGGAAATCCCCTGATATGCATCGCAATTACCTCATGCATCTGCTCTTTGGCACTTTCCCGTGTCTTTCTTTGTTGCGACGCAGCCAGGAAGGCCGGGTGAGCATGCTGAGAAATTTTCCCTGCTTTTTCTCTCACGATCAGGAACCTGTGCATAATTATCTCTCCTTTTTTTTCGCCTTCTTGAATATTCTGTTCATCGTACCAGGTGCGAGGTTACCGGTCAGAAACCCGGGTCCCTTTTAGATCCTGCCGTATTTTTTATGAGCCTGCTCTGTGGTCATTATCTCATTGATGATAATGGCTTTATCACGAGGATAAAAGAATATCGTATATCGGTAGGATACATGCATCCGGTGCCGTTCTTTTGGCGTGGTGAGCCTTTCTCTATCGCCGTGTGCATGCGCAGGTAAAGAATGTTGGACCTTTCCCCCCATTGTATCACCGTTCAATCACATGCCAAAGGATCACCAGCATCCAGGCGCTGGTCCTTTCTCTACACTCTGTCCTCCTCATCACACAAGGAACATATATGTTCCTTCCATCTAACGCATTAAAACGCTTCGTTTGCTTAATACTCGCACCAGCATCCGTCGTTTCCCGGTTTTTTCAGTTTATAATAAAAGCCCTTATTCCCGGGCATCCCATAGGTGTATGTCAAAGGGCCCCGCGACAAGAAAAGAAAAAAACAAACAAAAAAGGAAAGAAAATCATGGCAGACTTTATTCAAAGCTCTCAAACCAAAACCGCGGTTCGCGAACTCGCGAGCCCGATACCAGACGTCGCGGCGTTCAACACGATCGTCCAATCGGTCATCACCGATAACCCGTTTGGATGTGTAGCGTATATGACTGCCGGGGAGAACCATGCCCCGGTTGAAAAGTCCCGGGAATGGTACACGGCACGGCTCGTGTACGAGGACGGGAATGCAAAAACCATCGGCAACGGGTCGCACCGGTTCAGCACCCTTGCCGGGTTCAATACCGGGGTGACCGCACTGCTGGCTGCTGCGGCTGTCAGCACGGCACATGGCGGTACAGTGCTCCACGATGCGGTGAATGATTCATTCACCGCAACGCTCAACTGCCACGATCCGAACGGCGAACTGTTCATGGTGACCTTCAGCCGTACCCGGGTCACCCTCACGTCCTACTCGGACGATGCAATCCGGACTTCGGTCGAGACCTGGGCGGACACCGTCCCGGCCCTCGCGTAACGGGACAAAGACGAAAAGAACCGGAGGGGAGGAGACTCACCAGTCCCCTCTCTTTTGTGGTCCTTTCGTCATTTCTGCGGAGGACCGTTATGGAAACTGAAGTACTGGGGATTGTCCTTGGGACTGTGCTCCCCATCTACCCGATGCTGTTTGCCATCTACCAGAAGATTGGCAGGTACGATGAGATTGTTGAGGAGTTCAGGAAACTCCGGGCTGAACATTATGCCCACAAGGAGAACAGGCATGGAAACTGAATGCATACCCTGCGCAGTCGCAGAGGTTATCGGCGTATTCCGGGGAAAATCCGGCGGGTTTGAACCGCTCGGTCCCGGTACACCGCTTACAGCCGATGAGGTACGCTCAAACCCGGTCTTCTATATCCTTGACCTGAACAGCGACGCCTCCGGCGAGAACCTGATCATCGATGTGATCTACGATAACCTTTCGCCTTTGCGGCTGCAGGACCTGCGGCGGGGAACTGACATCCCCCGCGGGGTCCGGTTCTGGCCGGACTGGTTCGATATCCCCCCATACAGGGAGATGCACGACGCGGATGGCCGCAGGGTGTTTCCCCGGGCACCGGGTATCCACACGGTGCAGATCCGGACCGGCCGGCGGAAGTTTGCGCAGGTGGGGCGGGTCCGGGACTTCAGCCCGGAGCATGGCGGGTACACGAGCCCGGTGTTTGAGATCATGATCGCGGGTGACACCGATGTTCGAGAATGAGCTCCAGACCCGGTGCGCAATCGGCGGGACCGGGATTTTTCTCGGCCTCATGGTTGTGCTGGCCCGGCTCCCCCTTTTTCTTCTTATCGTGCCGGTTGCGGTGGTGTTCCTGGGCATTGTCGCAGACCCGGAGGAGACCCATGCGGTGTGGTACGGGGTGCTGAACATGCTCGGGATTTTCGATCTGTCGGTACTCACAGACGCCGAGCGGGTGAACTACGCGGAGAAGCGGCATTACTTCTGGTTTGGCGAGGTCGGAATGGCCGCGATACTGGCCGGTGTGTTTGCGGTCCCGCTTGGGATCTTCCTTGCCGGCAGAGCCGAGGTCACGCTGGCATTCACCGGTGCTGCGGTCCTGTTCCTGCCGCTTTTCGTGTTCCTGCCAAAGGTGATCCAGCGGGGCATGAAGGCAGATGCACAGGAAATGATCGATGCATTCGGGAAGAATGAACAGGTAAAAAAGGTGTTCTGGACCGTGTTCCTCGCGATGGCAGGGCTGGTTCTGGCACAGATTATTGACCCGGAGACCGCCCGGCAGATCGTTAGGGCAATGATGGGTGTGGGGATGTAAGCAACAGCCGGACGATCCGTATCCTGCATACCGTTGACTCCCTGGATAAAAAAATTCAAAGGTGTGTATTGGATTTGTCGGACCTTTGAGGATACAAAAAAATTATGCCTCTCATGGGCAACGAAAAATCGAACGGAAAAAGGTATGGGCCGGGTGGGTTCAAAATTTATTTTTCATACAAAAATATTAATACAGGAATTGACGGTAATGGTAGACCATGGACATACTGGGTTCCGTATTCGGTATTATTCTTGCAATTGTAGTGGCAGTTATCATCTATTTCCTCCTTAAAAAGTTCGTGGCTCTGGTTATCAACGCTATCGTAGGGATCATCCTGCTCTTTCTTTTAAACCTGTTTCATGTAATGGGACTTTTTGGAGCTGCCGATCTCCCGATCGACTGGATTACGGTTCTGGTCTCTGCAATAGGTGGACTGGTAGGTGTGATCATAGTGGTAATCCTGCATCTGGCAGGGGTTGTGCTGTAGATTCGTATCCTTCTCTTTTGCTATCCGGAATTACTCCCCAACAGGTTTAGGAAAATATCGTGTATAGTTGTTACTGACACGCCTGCTGGTTTATGGCCATATAACTCCTGTGCTCTTCGTAATATCGAGAATACCGGTTCGGAAAAAAACGGTCAATCCATCAAAAAGATCTCTGTTTTTTGATTCTCCGGATTTTATAATACCCGGTAAGTTTTATATGCACCCCCGGCATGTATTGCTCTGTTCTCGCTTGGTTACCTGGCCACGCGATTACCTGACGATATTTCAGTCACATCAAAAGAATGTCATATCAGGCAAGCAAGAACTGCATCTGAAAAAGATGAAAAAATCTCAGGAAAACAATGGTGATGTATATGGATGAAATGACTTCACGGGATGATGAAAAAGCCCGGGAACAGGCAGCAGAAAAGGCACGTAAAGAGGAACAGGACCGTCAGCGGGATAACCTGAAAGCCCGGGAACAGGCGACAGAAAAAGGACGAAAAGAGGAACAGGACCTGCAGAAAGAACGTGACCAGGCGAAAGAAAAAGGGCGGAAACAGGGAGTGAATGAGGAACGTGCCCGGGAAAAGCAAACGGGCGGCTGGGGTACAGGGATAAAGATCCTTCTCTCGCTTATTGTTCTTGTCATCATAGTCGTTGTGGTGGCCTTCCTGACGCTGTCTGTGTCGGTTACGAATGTATCGCCCGGTACCTCGTTACCCTTCACTACCAACTATGGAGTTTCATTCCCTGAAGGGCAGACGATTACCATCGGGAATACGCATATCGTTGTGCTCTCGAACCAGGGTTTGATCATAACCGATATCGATGGCGATAAGCAGAATATGGTGGTGGGAGAGGACAGGGTCATTTCGGAACGGCGTGCAGTAATCACAACGCTGGGTGTAATTACCCTTCTCGATACCCACTTCCAGATAAACCTGAAATACAAAGGTGAGCGGGACAACCGGGCATACTTCGATATGGCAGTTCATACTTCACAGCAGGTACCGGATATCCTTCTCAGGCAGCTGCTTCCCAAGGAGATAGATGCAACACCGATTTGATCGGAAGGATTGTATGAAATTCATGTACACAATCGCAGTAGTGGGAGTACTGTTCGTTGTCCTTTTTTTCTCGGGATGCACCAGTACAACCCCTTCAGTCCAGACACAGACTCCGGTTACCACGGCTGCAGCGGTGACGCTTACGCCAACCCCGACGCTGACTACGGTACCATTTCCGAATGCTCTGGCCCTTAATGAGTACGCCACCTTCGGGAGCGGGAATGAACAGGGGAAGGCAACGGTATACAAGTTCGAGGTAAAATCCGACTACAACTGGACTTCACCGACATGGAACAGCCCCGGCCAGCAGGCAGCCTCACAGCCCCTCGGGCTCCAGCGTGGCTACAACACGGAAAAGCCACAGGCAGGAAACATCTTCCTGTTCCTCTATGTCCGCGTCACGAATACCGGTACCAATGCCGTGTATGCTCCTTCGGCAAAACAGTTTGTCGTGTCCAGTAACGGGGAGGTGTATAATTATTCATCTGTCAGGAGTTCTGATGTGACTATTGACCAGGTGACCGGGACGCAATATGATTACCAGATCGGGCGGGGCGGGATGGTCGGGTACGTCCAGCCCGGCGAAAGTAATGCGGCCGACGGTTATCTCATCTACGAGATCCCGGCTTCGTTCATGCCCGCCACGACATACGTGGTGAGCAATCTTGACTACCAGACTAAAGCAGTATGGAAACTTGGTTGAACGGGAATGATTTCCTGCCGGGTCCGGTAAAACAGCCAGTGAGAGGTGGAGGAATTTCTGATCCTTATTGATTGATACGGCTTTCTCATCAGCTGGCGGGAAAAAATCCCCAAAGATGACGTAGAAGGGACCCGTAAAAATCACTATCCGTTCCTGCATTGAAGCTCAGGAAAAAACTGGTGTATTCGTGAGATGCACTATTTTTCCTGTGCATCGCAATCTTTTTTGTTTCCTTCCAACGAGCCCGCTATAACAGGAACGTCACTATGGCAACGACCACGAAGATTATCACCAGCCATTTTGCGATTTCCATAGAGAAACCGGCTATTCCCCGCGCCCCGAGTATAAATGCAACCAGAGCGAGTATCAGGAAAACTACTGCAAGATAGATGAGATCAGCCATTGTTCACCTCACTACTCCTTCTTCTTCAGTTTTGATACCGTCTCGTGTGCTGCAATTTTGGCTTCAGCAACAACTTTATGGACACCTATTTTTACCTCATCTGATCCTTTCTGAGCTTCCTTTCCGCCACCTTTGGCTATGTTATGGGCGGCGACCGATGCATCGTCATACACGGCATGTGCTGCCACCTTAGCGTCATCGAGGGCTTTGCTGGCCTTTACTTTCAGATTATCAGCCATTACATGTTCAACTCCTCTCTCCGGTAAGATTTTTAATAAATTATCATGAAATATAATAATTTTTTAATACTCATACCGGAGCACGGGTACATTGCGGGGATGTATTAAAAATCTTACCCCGTATTGCAAAATCTGAAAGAACGCGGTAGTTCGGGGTTTTTGTGGAGGAAAAATGTGGTCCTTCCGGGCTTTTCGGGGTGTTATTATGGCAATAACTCCCCTGGGTTGTGACGGAATAGTATCGGTCTTGAAATGTACCGGGCTGGTCCATGGTTTTAAAAATTTCGCAATCATCTGCATGGGAGGGGAGACAACCGTATTTAAGAGCAATCATGACGATATTTCTACTGAACAAAAGAACGGTCATTCAATGCGCCAGGTACAAGATACAACTTCCGGATTACTGCTGCTCGTCGCTGTTGTATGCATCCTCATCCTCGCACTGCCGGGCGGCGTCTGTGCAGCGATCCTGGATACCACCGCCACTCCTGGCGCCGGCGTCCTGCCCGGCATGCTGCCGGACGGTACCAATGTATCCGTACTGGTTCCCGCCGTTTTCCCGGTCCCTGGGAACACGACCGCAATAGAACCGAATGTTACCACCGTGGAGCCAACGCCGGTGCCACCAGTCTTCGTGTTCCGGGAGAACGCGACCAGTACCGTCAACCCTCCCCCGCTCCTCATCTTCGATCCCCCGGTAACTTTTGAAAACCTGACGTGTATCATATACGGGTTTGTCGATCCCGGGTCGGCGAACGTGACGATAAACAGCATCCTCTGGAACTGGGGAGACGGCCATGCGCCGGAGTATCACGGGTTCCCGAACTCGCATGTATACAGCACTCCTGATATCTATACCTTCAGGATCACTGCCCGGCAGTCAGACGGACAGCAAGTCACCCAGACCACGAAGATTTCCGTGGGGCACCCGCTTATCAATGAAACGGTTCCGGTGACTATGGTTACCCCGGCCCCGGGCGAAACCGGAGGACCGGTCATGGTTGCCAGTGCACCGGTCCTGACCCTCCTTGAACCGGTGATTAACCGGATGAATGTCACGCTGAACGGGAATCTCAACCCGGGATCACCGGGTCTCACCATCGAATCCGTGAGCATCGACTGGAATGACGGGAACATTACAACATCTGCCGATCTCCCGGTAACCTACCGGTACGCGGGTACCGGGATTTTCACCGTGAGTGTTACGGCACGCCAGTCTGACGGCCAGTCAACCACCCGGAAAATTATGCTGGAGCTGAAAAAGGAGGTCCCCGGGTTCTCCGGACCGGACCAGTCAGCTCTCCCTGTGAATGACCTGACGGTATACCTCATCATCATCGCCATCGTAATCGCCGGTGCGGTTATCGTGACCGTAGTCCTGATTACCCAGCAGAAGAGGGAACTGCTCACGGCTCCGGGTATCCCGAAGGCATTTCCGGGGAGGGCTGGTCCTCTGCGGGAAAACCGCCCTTCAGCAGAAGAACTGAAAACGATATGTTCCGGGACCGGAGTTCTTCCGGATGTTCTTGACTCGGTCATCCAGGTTGCCCAGGAAATTGCCCGGGAAGGGCGGGAGGGACAGGCGATAGGGACAGCTTTTGTTGTCGGGGACACAAAAAACGTCCTGAACTATTCAAAACAGTTTGTCTTAAACCCGTTCTACGGTCACCAGGAGGCCGAACGGCAGATAACCAACGGGGAGATCCAGGGAACTATCAAGGAGTTTGCCCAGCTGGATGGGGCGTTCCTCATCACGGGTACCGGGATAGTCGAGGCGGCAGGGAGGTGTATCACGGTGGACTTAAGCCAGGTGAACCTTCCCGGAGGGATGGGTTCACGGCATTTGTCAATTGCCGGCATCACTCAGGTCACCAAATCAATCGGGATCGTGGTCTCGCAGAGCGGAGGCCATATCTCCATCTTCCGGGACGGGAAGATCCTGTATAAGATTAAGTCCTGAGGGAGCGGCTCGCGAACCGGAGCGCTGAAAACCACCACCCCAAAACAGGCCTTCTTTCCGCTTCCTAAACCCCCAGCCCATAAAAACGGAGTTTTGCCAGCCAATAGGGTCTATTAGGGTAATTTTTCGGGCTTATAATCACACCATTTTCGCCTTAAAATCCTGATAATCCGATCTCTCAAAAAATGAGTTGTAATTCGCGATTTTAGGCGACCTGCCCTGATCCCGATCTGCTCCTTTTGCTAAAACAAGCCCGAATTGGGGAGATTTAACCACTGCCTGAAGGTATCTCCCTGCGCCGTTCTAAAAACCAGATCCCCAAAAGAGAGGATTATCAGACCAGGCATTCTTTCAAGGACTGTGTCAGGATCATGGATGTCGATACAATCGAGCGGGCGCATAAAAAATACAAGGGGCTGCGGGAGTGGAAAACCGATCGACGCAACAAACAATATTATTATGATCTCGCAAACCGCATTATAACTAGAGAACTCTGAGGGATCCACATGGGAATTAAACCATCATACATTAAAAATCTCGGTACTGAACTCCTGGCCAAACAGCGGGACTATTTTTCCGGCAGCTTTGATGAAAATAAACTGCAGCTGGGCAAATCCTCATTAATTGAAAGTAAACGTGTCCGGAACCGCGTTGCCGGTTACATCACGAGAAAAATAAATTCCAAAAAACGCTCGTAACCTTATTCATATCCGAAGGTATCCTTCCCGTAACAAATACCCTTGTACTTCCATTCTTTGTTTTGAAAAGTTATTCCCGGAAGAGAAGCGTTACTCGTTTTCCGCAGAAATGAGAAGAGAAGGGTAGTATTTATTGACATACTCCTTGACCATCCGGCGGGCTGAAAACGATGCGCCGGTACTTTTTATGGTTTCCTTCATCTTCTTTACCCAGCCGTGGGGTATTCCGTCAATGGAAGCAGAATAGTACAGGGGCACTACCTCGTTTTCAAGCACGGTATAGAGTGCAGCAGCATCAGGTGCATCCCGCGACCCGGGGGAAGGCTCCCCGCCAAAAGCCCAGCCATTCCTGCCATTATATCCTT
Organism: Methanoregulaceae archaeon; assembly: GCA_015660885.1. GTDB lineage: Archaea > Halobacteriota > Methanomicrobia > Methanomicrobiales > Methanospirillaceae > Methanoregula. The sequence goes on from JACTUB010000026.1 coordinate 17,660, forward strand.
CAATCCACCACCCGTCAAGTATACTCAGATTGAGGACCCCGTTCAAAGAAGCCTTCATGCCACTGGTCCCGCAGGCCTCCATGGGGGGCAGGGGATTGTTCATCCAGACGTCCACCCCATGGACAAGGTACTGGGCCATCTGTTCCCCGTAATCTTCGACAAACCCGATCCGGCCACCGAATTCAGGCTGCTGGGCAAATTCATAGATCCGTTTCAGGATTATTTTCCCCTCATTATCGGCTGGATGTGCTTTTCCGGCAAAGATAATCTGCACAGGATGCCAGGGATTATTCAGGATCCGCCGGAGACGGGCCGGATCATGAAAAATGAGATCTGCCCGTTTGTATGCAGAAAAACGGCGGGCAAACCCGATGGTGAGAACAGAGGGGTTGAGCATCAGGCCGTCGGCGATAAGGCTGCTGGGCTCATTCAGCTCGGTCTCCCATGTGATCCGCTTCCTCTCCCGGATCCTGTTGAGGAGTTTTTGTTTCAGCCACATATGTGCTGCCCACAACTCTTTATCCGGTATCTCATCCACCAGCTGCCAGATCTCCGGGTTGTCGTGGTTGATCTGCCAGTGGGGATCGGTGGAGTTAAAATATTTTGAATAGAGGTCTTCCATCCGGGGATTCAGCCATGTCGGGAGGTGAACCCCGTTGGTGATATGGTCGATGGGGACCTCCTCTTCCGGCAGGTCCGGCCACATACAGCGCCACATCCCGCGGGCAATCATACCATGTTTCTTTGACACACCGTTATGGTATTTGGTCATCCGGAGTGCAAACGCGGTCATGTTAAACCCGGTCCTCGGGTCGCAGGGATGGTGGCCGAGCTGGAAAAAGGTGTCCTGGTCGATGCCAAGCTGGTGATAGTAATGGGAGAAATATTTGCTCATGAGATCAAAAGGGAAAATATCATTCCCGGCCGGGACCGGAGTATGGAGAGTAAAGACCGAAGTCCCTTGTACCTGATCGAGAGCATCCCTGAATGTCATCCCTTTTTCAACGCGTTCCCTGATCCGCTCCAGCTGGGCAAACGCCGAATGTCCTTCATTGAGATGCACGGCTGAAAACTCTATCCCCAGATCCTTGAGTACTTTCCGCCCCCCGATCCCGAGTACTATCTCCTGCCGCAGACGTTGTTCAGGCTGTTCTGTGTACAGGCGGTGGGAGATGGTCCTGTTTTCAGGAATGTTTGAAGGGATATCCGTATCAAGCAGGTAGAGAGGTATCTTGCCCACATTCACCTTCCACACGGCCACATACAGTGGGGGTTCAATAAAGGGGACCTGTATCACCATCTGGTCCCCGGAACCGTTCAGGACCCTTAAAATAGGTGCTGCATCGCGATCCAGAACTTCCGTGATATTATCCTGCCAGCCATCGGGGCGGATATGCTGGTGGAGGTATCCTTCCGAGTACATAAATCCCACGGCCACCAGCGGCACACCCAGATCGCTGCATTCCTTTATGTGGTCACCGGCCAGGAACCCGAGCCCCCCGGCATAAAAGGGAAGTGAGTGGTGGAGCCCGTACTCTGCAGAAAAATAGGCAATGGTAAGAGATCTTGGTTTTGGGTAATGTTCAGAAAACCAGCCATTCCGGTTGGTTATGTACTGCTGGAAACGGTTCATAATGATGTCATAACGGTGCAGGTATTCCGGATTTGAAAGAAGACTGTCAAAAAATTCAGCGGGAATATCCTGGAGCATTTTAACGGGGTTATGGACACTTTTTTTCCATGCCTGCTGGTTGATCTGTTTAAAGAGTACCCTCGCCTCCGGGTGCCAGCTCCACCAGAGATTGTATGCCAGATCGACGAGACCAGACAGCCGTTCCGGAACACGGGGGAATTTCTTCGCGAGTCGGTCATCATGGTCGGCCATGTGCGTTTACCTTCCTGCTTTTAATGTGGGTAATGTCATGATTAATACTATTGGGATGACAAATGAGCAGGAAAAGCGGGAACCGCAAAATTGCCTTATCATCCGGTGACGTCCTGTCCGGCGTGCGGGAAGGTGACGGTTGTGTGAACGCCGGTGCCTGGGAGAAGATGTATCAGTCCCTGCAAAAACCGCAGCTGGATCCGGTACTTACCGGGTTCAATGCCAATATCGACCGGGTTATCCCGGTGACCCCCGGACTCCTGGGATCCTTTGAACACCATGCCGTGCAGGGATTTGATGCACTGCTCGACCGGCTGAAACAATCCATGCGGTACTGTTCTGCTGATGAGGTATTCGTCCGCGGACCATCACGTTACCGTGACCTTTCAGCATCGTTTTCCCGTTCCGGGACACTCACGGTCGGGGGCCAGGCAGGAATTGCTGCAGTCCATCTGCGGAGACTCGGCATCCCGTCTGTTACCTGTGCTGTACCCGCTGCCGGGCCAGGGACCTCCGCTCTCCTGCGGAATGCTGGTGTCAATCCCCTCACCTTTGAATCAGGAGCGGGCGATCGTCCTGACATAATCCATCTGGTTTTCGAATACCCCCCCGGCCTGGTGCCGGTGGCTGATGGTATTGTGCCCCGGAGCAACCGGTTCATCGTGTCTCCTGTCCATGATTCATCCACGGTAATCATCCCCGAGGCGTCTGAGAATTCATTTCTGGAACAGATTGCCTCCTGCCGGCGTGCATTCCTCTCAGGCTACCAGTATCTCCGGACGGAACAGGAATTTGTGACTGCAGCACGGCAGATCCGACTGATCCGCAGTGTCCATCCCCGTATGCGGACACATGTAGAATGCGTCTCCGGTGCAGACCGGAAGGTGATGACGATGATGCTTCGCCATATCATCCCGGATACTGACAGCATCGGGCTCAATGAACGGGAACTGGGGTTGTTCATGCATGCGTTGCGGGCACCTGATCCGGCGTCAGCGTCTTTCCCGCCCTCTTCTCCTGTTGCCTGTGTGCGTGATGCTGTCGCCCTTGCAGATGCCACGGGTGTGAGCAGGATTCATCTCCATACCTTCGGGTATTATGTCCTTATCCTGAAATCCGGAACCACAAAGCCGGAAGTATCCCGGAATGCCCTCCTCCTTGCTGCACGGGTGACTGCCGATACAGCGGGAGGGGATGAACAGGTCCTCTCACGGGACGGTCTTCTGGCGTACGCTGCTGTCCGCGAGGTGTTTGGTCCGGATGAGACGCCGGGGATTTTCAGGGATGATAAACGGGCGGTGGTGCTCATCCCCACGTACATATCACAAAATATTCAAAAGACAACCGGGCTTGGCGACATTCTTTCATCCACTGCGTTCGTTGCAGACCGGTTCTGATCGAAATATTCGCCCGATTTTTACTCTTATTCAAAATTAAGAAAATTTCTCTCTTCAAAAATTGTAAACAAAGAAAGATTTTATATCCTCTCTCTGGTATCTTCACTATGACTGAGGAACGGCATTCGTATTCCCCGGAACCCCGTCCGGAATCTTTCGGGTGATTTTTTATCCTGATGGTGGTTACAAACAGGCGCAGAGGACGGTTTCAGGTTCTGGGAAGGCTCTTTAAGTCGGTAGTCAATGGGGAGTGAATGAAAGTATGCCACACATCTGTATAGGGTTTGAAGTCCACCAGCCTTTCCGGCTGAACCGGACGTTCACACCCAATCCGAAGATTAAGAAAAAAGATCTGTTTGATCTCTATTTCGACAGCCTGAACAAGGAAATCCTGGAACGTGTCGTGGATAAGTGTTATGATCCGGCTACAAAACTGATCCTTGAAAAACTCGATGAAGGGTTTGCATGCTCATTTTCAATGTCGGGCATTCTCATAGAACAACTGGAGAAGTGGAGCAAGGATACTCTCTCGCTTTTTGAGGGAGTGGCACGCCACAAAAACACAGAACTGATCGGGCAGACCTACTACCACAGCATTGCCAGTTGTTTCTCCGATAAATCAGAATTCAGGGACCAGGTTAAAATGCATTCAGATCTGATGCATGACCTGTTCCATGTCCGCCCGGCCATCTTTGAAAATACCGAATTTACGTTTAATAACGAAGTTGCTGCCACCATCAAGGATATGGGATTTGCCGGGATTTTTACTGAAGGGGTAGACCGCATCCTGGGCTGGAGGAGCCCTAATTACCTGTATACCTGCAGGGACATACCGGTACTTCTCCGGAATACGAAGTTGTCCGATGACATTGCCTTCCGGTTTGCCAACCGCACCTGGGACATGTACCCGCTGACTGCTGACACCTATGCTGACTGGATTGCCTCATCTTCCGGAGATATCATTAACGTATTCCTTGACTACGAGACATTTGGTGAACATTTCTGGCGGGAGACCGGCATATTTGACTTTTTACGCGCCCTGCCCGATGAACTCAGCAAACGGGACGTTGGAACAATCCTGCCATCGCAGGTTGTTTCCCGGTATTCCCCTGTTGGAGACATTGATGTTCACGAGACCATTTCATGGGCGGATCTCGAGAAGGATACGTCCGCATGGATGGGAAATGATCGCCAGCAGACCGCGTTTCACGCTGTGCAGTCGGCACGGGCATACGCTCTCAATAAGCCACTATGGCGGTACCTCCAGACCAGTGACCATTTCTATTATATGGCATCCAAATACGGCACGTGCGGGGAAGTCCACATCTATTTCAGCCACCATGAAGCGGAGGATGCGTTCCTGACCTATATGAGGGTCATCGCTGACTATGAGTCACGGAATATCCGGATGATGAAAAACCGGAAATCCGCAAAAATACTCCGGACCCTGTCCCCTGAGCAGGCATTCCATTTTGCATGTCCGTCCGGGTTCATCGGCCATACTGCCTACAACCTTGACCAGTTTGAAGAGCTCCTCTATTTCGTGCCCCAGGATTCTCTCAACTACCACCAGGAACGGGGTGATTTTGCCCGATGGATTACCGATGTGCTCGATGACCCCCAGCTCGCAGAGAGTATCAGCGGGCTCACTGAACGTCACGACCTTCTGAGTGTTATAAAAGAACGGAGAGAACTGCTGTGGAGCCACTTAAAATAGCCTTTTTCTGCTGGGAATCGATGTACGCCGAACGCGTCGGCGGGCTTGCCAGGGCTGCGACACATCTTGCAGAAACACTGGTAAACCAGGGACATGAAGTGCATTTCTTTACGCGGGGGAATATTCCCGACCAGACGGTCAAAGGGGTCAGCTATCACTATTGCCAGCCCTCCGGAAATAACATAGTCGAATATTGCGACAGTATGAGCGCCTCGATGGTCGACCAGTTTAACTGCTATGATACACCCCGCCGGTTTGATTTTCTCCATTTCCATGACTGGCACCCGGTCCAGGCTCTCCATCACCTGAAGGACAGGAATACCATCCTTACCTTTCATTCAACAGAATACGGGAGATATGGCAACCAGTTCGGCGACTGGTGGGAATTTAAGGAGATTTCCGGGAAAGAATGGTATGGCGGGCTTATTGCCAAAAGGGTAACCGCAGTTTCCGCGACCCTGAAAAAAGAACTGATGTGGTTATATAATGTCCCTGATGAGAAATGCGATGTGGTTCCCAACGGCGTGGTCCCCCGCGAGTTCCGGGCAGCGGTCGATCCGGGGGAAGTGAAGAGATCGTATGGTATCCACCCCTACGCACCGCTCATCCTGTTTATCGGCAGGCTTGTCTACCAGAAAGGCCCGGACCTGCTCATCGAGGCGATACGGAAAGTCTGCCAGCACCGCGGGGACGCACAGGTCGTTGTTGCCGGGGAAGGGGGCATGCGGCAGTTCCTGGAGGAGCGGGCAAAAGATCTGCCGGTCAACTTTGTCGGGTACATCCCGGATTCTGAATATGTCCGGTTATTAAACGCCGCTGATATCGTCGTCATTCCCAGCCGGAATGAACCCTTTGGGCTTGTGCTCCTGGAGGCATGGAGTGCCGAAAAATGTGTAGTTGCGTCCAATGTCGGCGGACTCTCTGAGAACATTGACGCATTTGAAAATGGTATCAAAGTGGATGTCGACCCCGGATCCCTCGCATGGGGCATCAACATGATGGTGGACGAACCAGAGAACGCAGGAGCCCTGGGAAAACGGGGCAGGATCAAAGTGGACCGCCTCTTCCTCTGGGGTCCGATTGTCAGAGGGCTGACAAATACCTATGCCCGTACGGTTTCATGAACATTATGTATGTCGTTGAAATGTCCCTTCCTTTTTTTAAGGGGGCCCGAACACCGGTATTGTCTTTTATCGGCCCCGTATTTCCATCGCAGAGGGCCGGTGTATGACTGATAACGGAACGGGGACCTATGATGGTTTTTACCTGATCCATGACCTTGCAGGAATATCGCATGCATCACAAGAACTTTAAGGATACCATTGCAGCATCGTCCTGTATCTTTACCCTTGGTGTTGCCGGGGACAGCGGGTCGGGGAAGACCACGTTCACCGAGGGTATACGGAGCATCTTTGGCAAGGATCTCGTGTCAACCATCACGCTTGACGATTACCACAGCCTTGACCGGGCCGGGCGCGTTGAGCGGGGAATAACGGCGCTGGACCCCAGGGCAAACCGTATTGAACAGTTCGAACAAGACCTCGTCAAGCTCAAACAGGGGGTGGCGATTGAAAAACCGGTCTACAACCATACGACCGGAACATTTGATCCACCCGTCCTCTTCCAGCCAAAGAAAATCCTCATTCTTGAAGGGCTGCATACGCTGTTCACGCCGGCACTGCGAAAATACCTTGATTTCACGCTCTTTGTGGATCCGGTAAAGCAGGTGAAATATGACTGGAAGATCCGCCGCGATATGAAAAACCGGGGATATTCCCGTGACGCCGTCATGAAAGAAATTACCGGGCGTGAACCGGATTATGAACGCTACATTGCCCCGCAGAAAGAATTCGCGGACGCGGTGATCGGGATCGACTATTCGGAGTTTGGACAGGATCTGGGTCTGGAGCGCAATGTCTACCGGATTACCCTCTCACAGAAGAAGATGCACCACACCATGGAAAATATCGATCTCTCCCTTGATCTCTATTCCATCCTCTCCCTTTCCCAGCGGAATTTCTCTCTCAAATTTCTGACCAGTGAGCAGCATGACCACCGGATGGGTCAGCTGGTCATGGATGGCGAACTCCGTCAGCATGTCGTGGAAAAACTTGAGCACAGCATCGAGAACCAGACACGGGTCCACCCCATCTCACTCTTTAAACACCGGGACTACGTGCCCGCAGGAGATCTTGCCCAGCTGATCCTCTGCTGGCGGATTATTCACCACCGCATTTTCATGGAGACATGCCAGTGATGGCATTCCCG